>JBEKLO010000167.1:0-2863 GCA_050010155.1 Terriglobales bacterium | reverse complement strand
ATGTTTGGCGGCACGCTGTTTTTCATCGGCTTGGCTGTGTTTTTCTTTTTCGTGTACGGACGGTTGAAAGAACCCCAAACCGCCCGGATTTAGCCGGAGCGCAAGCGGAGTTCGATCATCGTTGTTTTGATAACCATCGATCTAATGTAGTTTGCAGGAGGAGTTATGCCGGGTGGAGTTACAACTGACGTCAAGACTTATTCGATGCTGATCAACGGCGAGTGGGTCGCAAGTAGGTCGGCCAAGACCTTCCCAGTCTACGATCCCTCAACGGAGGAAGTGATCGCTCAGGTTCCGGATGCCAACGCAGAGGACGCAAACCGCGCAGTTGCGGCTGCGAAAGCCGCGTTTGAAGAGGGACCGTGGGCGGCGAGCACGGCGCAGGAACGCGGCCGTATTCTATTTCGCCTGGCCGAAAAGGTGCGTCAGAATCTGACGATGCTTGCGGGAATGCCGTAACTCGGGGAAGCCGATTGTCGAGGCCGAATACGATATTAATGATGTGGCAACGTGCTTTGAATACTACGGCGGGCTGGCCACGAAGGTTGTCGGGTATGTGAATCCCGTCCCGGACAACGCGATGAGCCTCTCACTGAAAGAGCCGATGGGCGTCGCCGGGCAGATCATTCCATGGAATTATCCGCTGATGATGGCTGCCTGGAAACTGGCTCCGGCACTGGCCGCGGGCTGTACTTGCGTTCTGAAACCTGCCGAGCAAACTCCGCTTACCGTGCTTGAACTCGCAAAATGGTTTGAGGAAGTTGGATTGCCGAAGGGTGTGGTGAACGTGATCACCGGATTCGGTGAAAGTTGCGGTTCGCCTCTGGTCAAGCATCCGGACGTGAACAAGATCGCGTTTACCGGCTCGGCCGCTGTTGGCAAAATTATCGTGAAGGAGGCCGCCGACACGGTGAAGCGGGTGACGCTGGAATTGGGCGGCAAGTCACCTAACATTTTCTTCGCCGACGCCGACTTTGAGGCGGCGATTGATGGGGCGCTGTTCGGTGTCTTCATCAATCAGGGAGAAGTGTGCTCGGCCGGCAGCCGCGTTTTAGTGCAGAAATCGATTTATAAGAAGTTTGTCGAGGCTATGGCCGAGAAAGCGAAGAAGATCAAAATCGGTGCGCCGCTGGAGCGCGAGACGAAGATGGGAGCCTTGGTGTCGAAAGAGCAATACGACCGCGTGTGCTCTTATCTTGAGATTGGAAAGAAAGAGGCGAAGGTTGCGGCCGGTGGCGGACGTGCTGACAAGTTTGCCAAGGGTTACTATGTGCAGCCTACCATTTTTTATGACGTCGATAACAATGCCCGCATCGCGCGCGAGGAAATCTTTGGGCCGGTCGCGGCTGTGATTCCGTTTGACGACGAAAAAGACGCGCTGAAGATCGCGAACGATACGCCCTATGGCTTGGCCGCTGCCGTTTGGACGCGAGACATTTTCAAAGCGATGCGTGCGGTGAAAGCGTTGCGCGCCGGCATTGTGTGGGTAAACCATATGCAGCCGACTTACGTGGAAGCTCCGTGGGGTGGCTACAAGCAGTCGGGCTTTGGCCGTGAACTGGGGCCGTGGGGGATTGAAGAGTATCTGGAAACGAAACAGGTCTATATCAATCTTAACGAAGCTCCGATCGGCTGGTACTGAGGAGCAGTTGCCGGCGGCCAGTGGTCAGTTGCCAGTAAGACCTGAGCTCGGCTCGGGCATGCACTAACTGAGACCTGACAGTGTGAGAACCAATTATGTCTACCATTCAACTACGCACACCGATTCCGGGCCCCCGCTCACAGGCGCTCATGAAACGGCGCGATGCGGCGGTGGTGCGGGCGGCTTTTCACGCTACGCCAGTGTTCGTTGCCAAAGCTGAAGGAGCGGTCGTTGAAGATGTCGACGGGAACCGGCTGATTGATTTTGCCGGCGGCATTGGCTGCGTCAACACTGGACATCGTGCACCTGCTGTCGTCGACGCTGTGCGTCGCCAACTTGATCGGTTCCTGCACACGAGCTTCAACGTGCTGCCCTACGAAAGCTACGTTGCGGTTTGCGAGAAATTGAACGCGCTTGTGCCGGGGAAGGGGCCCAAGAAAAGCATCCTCGTGAACACGGGAGCCGAGGCCGTCGAGAATGCCATCAAGATTGCGCGCTGCTACACGAAGAGGCAGGCGATCCTTTGCTTTGAGGATGCGTTCCACGGGCGCAGTTACATGGCGATGGCGACGACCAGTAAGACGCATCCCTACAAGGCGGGATTCGAGCCGTTTCCGAGCGAAGTGTATCGCATCCCTTATGCGTATTGCTACCGCTGCTCGTACTCGATGAAGTATCCGTCGTGTGACTTATTCTGCGCCCGTCATATCGAAGATACATTCAAGCGGGTGGTGGCGGCGGAATCGGTGGCAGCGGTGATTGTTGAGCCGATCCTGGGTGAGGGGGGATTTGTTACTCCTCCTTCGGAGTTTTATCCAACGCTTGGCGCGATCTGCCGCAAGCACGGGATTCTGCTGATCGCCGATGAAGTGCAGACTGGATTCGCGCGCACAGGGTCGATGTTTGCCTGCGAGCGACTTGGACTCGAACCCGATCTGGTTACAATGGCTAAATCGCTGACGGGCGGGTTGCCTATGGGTGCGGTTACGGGACGCGCCGACATCATGGACGCGCCGGGTATTGGGCAACTGGGCGGCACGTTTGCGGGGAATCCGGTGGCTTGCGAAGCAGCGCTGGCGGTCTTCGAAACGATCGAAAAAGAAAACCTTTGCGCGCGCGCCAATGTACTGGGCGAACGTTTTCGCAAGCGTGCGACGAAGTGGCAGGAGCGGTGGGAGTTGGTCGGCGATGTTCGTGGACTCGGCGCCATGCAAGCGCTTG
>JBEKLO010000166.1:0-2748 GCA_050010155.1 Terriglobales bacterium | reverse complement strand
AAGCGTCCAGCAAGAAGATCGAAACCTTATTCAAGACCGCCGAAATTCCTTTCACTAGCTCTGAGGAAGGAAGTTATGTTGCGGTGATCACCGTAGAAGAGGGCGAGTCAGACAGATTCCACGTTTACGTGTCCACCATCGGCAACAATCCCAATGATGAAAAACTTCAGGTCGTCCAGCTTTATTTCCTCCTCGGCCAATTGCCCAAAGACACTCCCGCCCCCATCGCTCTCACGAAGCAGATCAATGAGTGGAATGCAAATCTGACCGTAGGCAAAGTGGTCGTCATCGGCAGCGCTATCCTTTACACCTCCAGTTCGTGGTTGTCCCGAACTGACGCGGATGGCCTGGCTCAGGATGCAGTTCTTGGTCACTATCTCAGCAAAGATTTACGTAAAGAGATCGCACCTTATCTGAAACCGTAGTTGGGGTTGGCGACAACCAACGGCTCGGGCATTCTTCGATCGACACCAGCGCTTAACTACGCATCTTCATCTCCACTTCTTCCCCTTCCGGGTGGACGCCGCTTGGCCGCGGCTCTGACGGGCGTTTCGGACTGCGCCGGTTTCGCGCCAAACCACCCCAACCCCGTTTGGCACTGTATACGGACCGCAAAATGCTTCATCCTGCGAGCCGCTCAGACGAAATTGACATCGCTATTCCGTCGCACTACGCTGTCTTGCAAATGCGAATCGATGCGTCCGGTCACAACTTCGTGTTTCCTCACAAATGCGCGTGCTGTGGCGGCGCGGCGGATACGGAACTTGGCGCCTCAGCTACCAAGTCCAGTGGGAAACGAGTCGTGCACACTAAGACGAATGTCTGGGATTTCCCCTATTGCAGTCGGTGCGTTGGGCATGTGATGTCCGCTGAGGGCACAAGAACGGTCGCATTGATTCTCGGCATTGTGTCAGTCTCGTTCGGACTCTTCCTTGGATTCGTGGCCAGCGCCACCAGCGGAGTCATGATCGGAACGCTGGCTATCGTTGGGACTGGTTTCATATACCGGCGCGGAATGGCCAAAGCAAGAGCCCGCTGCGGCGCCGACTGCGTTTGCGTGGGGCGGGCAATGGCCTACTTGGGCTGGTGTGGGACTTTGCATCAATTCGAAGTAAGTTCGCCACAATATGCTCACGATTTTATGAAATCCAACCAGAGCAAGCTTGTAAATCTGTCAGTTCAAGCCAAGAATTTGTTGGCAGGCAGTCCTAGTCCCAAGACAGATGCCCGCACCCCCCGTCGGTATCAGAGTTAGAAGCCTAGCCTCACCATACCGTTCGAAGAATCGCTTCCTAACAGATCGGAGGGCGCACCAAAAATAGCTGTCATCTTCTATCTTTTCAGCGTTATAATGACCGTCCTTCCCTAATCCCAGTTCGTAATGCACCCTGTCGTCGGTAGCAGTTCAAGCTCGCAGTGTTGAAGGAGGTTTAATGGCCTACACGGCGGAAATCAGCCGCAACAATCCCTCGTGCTTCTTATTCTTGATAGACCAATCCGGTTCGATGGGGGACAACTTCCCAGGTGAAGCGGCTAAGAAAAAGGCTGACGGTGTGGCCGATGCTATCAACAAACTCCTTCAAAACCTGGTGATTCGCTGCGCAAAGGAGGAGGGCGTCAGGGATTATTTTCACGTTGGTGTTATTGGGTACGGCACGAGTGTTGGTCCCGGCTTCGGCGGCTCCCTCACCGGTAAAGAACTGGCGCCAATTAGCGAGATTGCAAACTCGCCAGCGAGGATTGAGGAGAGAACGAAGAAGGTTGATGACGGTGCAGGTGGCTTGATCGACCAGAAGGTGAAGTTTCCAATCTGGTTCGAGCCCACCTTCAGTGGTGGTACTCCGATGTGCCAAGCCCTGAACAACGCTAAAGGCGTTCTGCAAAGATGGCTAGCTCAACATCCCAATAGTTTCCCTCCAGCGGTAATACACATCACAGATGGGGAATCGACAGACGGTGACCCTAGTCAGGCAATGAGCGATTTGAAAGCGCTGTCCTCGAATGATGGGACTGTCCTTCTGTTCAATTTGCACATCTCTAGCAATCCAAATGCACAGTCCACAGCATTTCCTGATTCGCCTACGAACTTGCCGGACCAATACTCCAAACTGCTTTTTGACGGTGCGAGTGTGTTAACTCCGTTCATGCGAAACGTGGCTGGTGAACATGGCTTCAGCCTCTCGGACGGAGCAAGATGCTTCGTTTTGAATGCTGACCTGGTCTTGGTAATTCAGGCTCTCGACATTGGCACTCGGCCAAGCAACTTGCGATGACACATGTTCTTTCTTTCCGATGTTCTGTGGGCCCAGAAGGCTGGCAATCCGGAAGAGGAATACGAGGATGCCTTTTGGCCCAGAATAGGTGTTTCCGGAGAATCGCGGACTGAACTATCAGTCGCGGTAGCAGATGGAGCTACGGAGTCATCATTCGCGGGCGTCTGGGCCAGGCAATTGGTGCACGCGTACTGTCGAGGGAGATTGAGTTCAAGCAACATCCGAGATTCGCTGCTGAAGAAACAGCAGGCTTGGGCACGATTTGTTGAACGGAAACCGCTGCCTTGGTATGCAGAGGAGAAGTTGCGAAAAGGAGCATTCTCCACAATCCTTGGATTCTCTATGAGAGACGGTGACGGAACGAAGTCATCAGGCTCATGGGAAGCATTTGCGGTGGGTGACAGCTGTTTAGTTCAGATCAGAGACGAGACGCTACTGATCAGTTTCCCCCTCTCGACTGCAGCTGAGTTTACCA
>JBEKLO010000165.1:0-4482 GCA_050010155.1 Terriglobales bacterium | reverse complement strand
GGTCGCATCATGAGCGTGCCGGTGGGGGATGCCCTGATTGGCCGCGTAGTGAATTCGCTGGGTGAGCCGATCGACGACAAGGGTCCGATCGCCACTGACAAATTCATTCCCATCGAGCGACTTGCTCCCGGCGTCATTGACCGCCAGCCTGTGCGCGAGCCCATGGCCACCGGATTGAAGGCCATCGACTCCATGATCCCTATCGGTCGCGGACAGCGCGAACTGATCATTGGCGATCGCCAGACCGGCAAGACCGCCGTCGCCCTCGATACGATCATCAACAGCAAGGGCAACAACCTCATTTGTATCTATAACGCCGTTGGGCAGAAACGCTCGTCCATCGCGCAGGTGGTCAAGATTCTCGAAGATGCCGGCGCCATGGAATACACCATCGTGGTTGCCGCATCGGCTTCTGAACCCGCTCCCATGCAGTACATTTCTCCTTACGCGGCCTGCGCCATGGGTGAGTTCTTCCGTGATTCGGGACGCCATGCACTTTGTATCTACGACGATCTTTCCAAGCACGCTGCGTCTTATCGCGAGATCTCGCTGTTGCTCCGCCGTCCACCCGGTCGCGAAGCTTACCCCGGAGATGTTTTCTACCTCCACTCGCGTCTGCTGGAGCGCGCCGCCAAGTTGAGTGATGCAAACGGAGGCGGGTCGCTGACTGCGCTTCCGGTGATCGAAACGCAAGCTGGCGACGTTTCGGCCTACATTCCGACCAACGTGATTTCGATTACCGACGGTCAGATTTACCTTGAAACCGATCTGTTCAACCAGGGCGTTCGCCCCGCCGTGAACGTGGGACTCTCGGTAAGCCGCGTGGGCGGTAGCGCGCAGATCAAGGCAATGCGTCAGGTTGCTGGAACCCTCAAGCTGGAACTAGCCCAATACCGCGAACTGGCGGCATTCGCCCAGTTCGGCAGCGATCTCGACAAAGCCACGCAAGCGCAGCTTAATCGCGGTCAAAGGCTGGTCGAGCTGCTGAAACAAAACCAGTTTTCGCCGCTCCCCTTCTCGAAACAGATTCTGATCATCTTCGCCGGCACCAGCGGAGTGCTGGACGATATGCCGGTCGACCAGGTGCGCGACTTCGAGAAAGATCTTTACAAGTATGTGGACACAACGAATCCAGGCCTGCTGAACACGATCATGGAGAAAAAGATTCTCGACGACAATCTGAAAGCAGAGATGTCCAGAGTGATCAAGGAAGCGAAGCAGCAGTTCGTGGATGCAAGGCAAGCAGCAGCGAAATAAGAGTTTTCAGTTCTCGATTTTCAGTTCCCAGTTAACCCCAAAGATTGGGAGGCTTGGGCTGAGGGCTGAGGGCTGAGAGCTGAGAGCTGAAAATGGCAAACGTTCTCGACATTCGGCGCCGCATCCGCAGCGTGGTCAACACGCGGCAGATTACCAAGGCGATGAAGACCGTGTCCGCGGCCAAATTGCGACGCGCGCAAGAGGCTGCGCTAGCCGCGCGTCCTTATTCGCAGATGCTCACCAACGTGCTCAAATCGCTGGTGTCGAGAGCCGACATCTACGACCCGATTACGGGAGAGCCGCGTCATCCGCTGCTCGCCGAGCGCCCTGAAAAAAATATCCTGCTGATCGTGGTTACCGGCGACAAGGGTCTCGCCGGGGCGTTCAATACCAACATTCTGAAGATGGCGTCAAAATTCATCGAGTCGAAGGCCGAGCAGAATATCGATCTCGAGTGTATTGGCCGCAAGGGCCGTGATTTCATGCGCCGTCGCTACCCGATGGCGCCACAGCGTGCCGATGAAGCAGTGAACGATGGAGAGGCGGATTCCTCGCCCGTCCGCTCCGGCGCAGAAGGCGCGCCCGCGCGTGCTGGGCGGGTACAGATCACCGGCGAACATGTGGGAGTTCTGGGCAAGGTCGACCATAATTTTGCCAATACTCTTAGCCAGAGTTTGATCGCTCGCTACACTCGCGGCGAGATTGACGCAGTGTACATTCTCTTTAATGAGTTCAAGTCGGTCATTGCGCAACGCCTCGTCGCCGAACGATTGCTGCCCATCAAGGAGATCGGCGAAGTCGACGTCCAGATGGCGGAAGAGCCTACAGAGGAAGAGCGCAAGAAGCGAATCGAAGCGGCCAAAACGGCCCACGTCGGTCTGCGTCGAATGGATACCCACGCCGTCGATGAGGCTGCCGCCAGTTTCGCCACGTTGCCGGTGGATTACATCTACGAACAACCGCCAGAGCAACTGTTCGAGGGAATTCTACCGAAGTACGTAGGCATCCAGATTTTTCACGCGCTGCTCGAGTCGGTAGCCGCAGAGCACGCCGCCCGCATGACGGCGATGGATGCGGCCACCAGCAATGCCAGTGACATGATCGATTCGCTGACGCTGATTATGAATCGCGCGCGCCAGGCTAAGATCACCAAGGAAATTATCGAAATCGTAAGCGGAGCCGCAGCGCAGTGAGCTGACGGCTTGGAGCTAAGAGCTGAATTTATGTCAGAAAATGTCGGAAACGTAATCCAAATCGCCGGCCCTGCCGTCGACGTGCAATTCACCGAAGCGGCGATGCCGCCCATTTATCAGGCGCTGCGCGTCGTCAGCGACGGGTTTACTGTGCCTTCGCCCATCAACGTCATTCTCGAAGTGCAGCAGCATCTCGGCGAAGGTCGGGTGCGCTGCGTGGCCATGGAAGCAACTGATGGCATGGTGCGCGGTATGAAGGCCATCGACCAGGGTGGGCCGATCTCGGTTCCGGTTGGCCGTGGCACGCTTGGCCGCGTGATGAACGTGATTGGCGAACCTGTCGACAAACTCGGTCCGATTGCCTTTGAGAAGAGAATGCCCATTCACCGCATGGCGCCCGCGTTCGATGAACAATCGACCACGGCCGAGATGTTCGAAACCGGCGTGAAAGTGGTGGACCTCATCCAGCCGTTCTTGAAGGGCGGGAAAATCGGTCTCTTCGGCGGCGCCGGCGTCGGTAAGACCGTCGTCATCATGGAACTGATCAACAACGTCGCCAAGCAGCACGGCGGATTTTCCGTTTTTGCTGGCGTCGGTGAGCGTACCCGTGAAGGCAACGATCTCTGGCTGGAAATGAGCGAGTCGGGAGTCATCAAGCCGGGAAAACCGGCCGAATCGAAAGCCGCGCTGATCTATGGACAGATGACCGAACCCCCAGGAGCCCGCCTCAGGGTGGCGCTCACCGCGCTTACAGTCGCCGAATATTTCCGCGACGAAGAAGGTTCGGACACTCTGCTCTTCATCGACAACATTTTCCGCTTCACCCAAGCTGGCTCCGAAGTATCGGCGCTATTAGGCCGAATGCGTATCGGCGCTATTAGGCCGAATGCCCAGCGCCGTCGGGTATCAACCGAACCTGGCTACAGAAATGGGAGAGTTGCAGGAGCGCATTACTTCCACCAAGAAGGGATCGGTGACATCGGTGCAGGCGATCTACGTGCCAGCAGACGATTTGACGGATCCGGCGCCGGCCACCACGTTTGCTCACCTTGACGCTACGACCGTGCTCTCGCGTGCGCTTACCGAGATTGGAATTTATCCTGCGGTCGATCCGCTGGCTTCTACTTCGCGCATTCTTGATCCTCGAATTGTTGGGCAGGATCATTACGACGTGGCGCAGATGGTCAAGAAAACGCTTCAGACTTACAAGGACTTGCAGGATATCATCGCCATTCTGGGCATCGACGAACTTAGTGAAGACCAGAAGGTGACGGTCGCCCGTGCTCGCAAGATCCAGAAGTTCCTTTCTCAACCGTTCTTTGTGGCGGAGCAGTTCACGGGCACTCCGGGACGCTATGTGAAGATCGCGGACACCGTGAAAGGTTTCCGCGGAATTGTGGAAGGGAAGTACGACGACATTCCCGAGCAGGCTTTCTACATGAAGGGAACGATCGACGAAGTGCTCGAGACGGCTGAGAAAATGAAGGGCGCGGCAGCGTAGGATCAGTCCGTTGGTCGCTAGTCGTTAGTCGTTGGCAGATGACCAGCGGCTGACTTGTTGAGCTAACGATTAACGATTAACGACCGAAGACGAACGACTAATGGAAAATACTTTCCAACTCGAAATCGTTACGCCCGCGCGACTCCTGGTGAAGGAAGCTGCGGAGGAAGCCCAGGTGCCGGGGGCGACCGGGTATTTGGGCATTCTTCCTGGGCATGCTCCTTTGATTACCGAGTTGGGCGTCGGTGAAATCACTTACAAGGCTAGTGGCGCGACGCATACGCTGTCAGTGGCCTGGGGATTCGTGGAAGTGCTGCCGGACAAGGTGACAATTCTGGCGGAGGCGGCGGAGCGCCCGAATGAAATTGACACGGAACGCGCGCAAAAAGCCAAAGAGCGGGCCGAACAGCGCCTGAAGAGCAATGATCCCAAGGTTGATTACACGCGTGCCGAAGATGCTTTGCAGCGGGCTGAGACACGTCTGACCGTTGCTAAGGATGTGGCGAAAGAAAAGTAGGCTGGCGACCGGGA
>JBEKLO010000164.1:0-6305 GCA_050010155.1 Terriglobales bacterium | reverse complement strand
CGTTCCACCCGCTCCGGATCCACCGCCGCGAACGACGTGAAATCGTGCTCACCGAGAACCACGCCAGCCGCTGCGAGCATCGCCGATTCTTCCAGCGGATACGGGTAATGCCACACATAACGTGCGAGAAACGGCGGACAGATCGCTCCGCGGCAAATGCGATAGCGATAAGTCTTGGCGTGCGCCGACTTGCGCGCATGAAACTCAGGCGTCGCTTCGGAAACGTCCAGCACACGGATCGAAGCCGGCAGATTATCGTTCAGCGCCCGCAGCCAATTTCCGACAGGAATTGTCGACGCGGTCGCAAAACTGGCCACCTGCGCCAGAGCGTGCACGCCCGCATCGGTGCGACCGGAGCCCTGGGGCAGTACATTTTCCCCGCTCAAACGTCCAATGGCCGAGGCGAGCGCGCCTTGCACAGTCGTCCGGCCGGGCTGCACCTGCCAGCCGGCGAAATCGGCGCCGTCATACGAAAGGATCAGCCTGAGATTACGCACGTTCTTTTTCGAGTCCTATGCTCCCTGAGCGTCATCGTTAGTATTTGCAATGTCTTGCCGACGGAGGGTGCGCCGCCGCGTCAGCTATACTATTTCACTTACGATCAATTTTATTCACGATCCTGCTTATTCACGATCAGCGGAAATGAAAGGGCTTGCTTTTCCCATGATCGCAACGTGGGGACTGCAAGAGAATGAAGATTATAAGGAACTCTTGCCTGTCCTCATACGTATCAACAAACTGTTAGTGACGTAGGAACCAGTGCGTCCGTCCCGCTCGAGTCCGATCGGTTAATGCGATCGTTGTTGTATTCAAATGGAGATGATGCGAATGCAAAGTTCTAGATTATTGACTGCCTTTCAGCGGACCACCGCCCTTTTCCTCACCATCATTCTGGTATCTGCCGGTTGGGCACAGGATGCCACACCGATGCCGAGCGCGCCATCGGCGCAGGTTCCGGTGCAAAAGGCCGTGTCCTCATCATCGCAGCCTTTTGATGTGCAGGAGTACTCGAAACCGAAGTCGCATTTTCCCGACCCGGTTGGCCCGTACATCCCGCGCCACGTGGAGCCTCCGAATCTGTCCAATACGCCGCGCATCGATCAGCTCATGCATGACGGAAAACTTTATATCTCGATGAACGACGCGGTTGCACTGGCACTTGAAAACAACCTCGACATCGCCATTGCCCGCTACAACCTCAACATCGCCGACACCGACGTCTGGCGCACGAAGGCTGGCGCCCCTTTTCTAGGTGTTCCATTCGGCGTTGTGCAGAACACGCCGGGAGGCAGCGTGGGTGGACTCGCGGGACAAGTGGGCTCGGGCCAGGGCGGTACCTCGGTAGCGGCAGGCGGTGCTGGCGCAGGCGTTGGAGGCATAGTCGGCTCAACTTTTGGTTTTGGTCCGAATATCACTAGCTTCGACCCCATCATCACCGGCACTCTTCAATTCGACCGCGCCGAGATCAATTGCACTTCGCCCTTTTGCGGCAGCAGCCAAAACACGACCACGGGAAATTTTGCTTATACCCAGGGATTCCAGTGGGGCTCGAATCTGTCCGTCGCCTTCAACAACACCCGCCAGACATCCAATAACGAGTTTAACCAACTAAGCCCCCTACTGAATTCCAACTTCCGGGCGCAAGTAACACAACACCTGCTACAGGGCTTCGGCTTTGCCCCGAACCGACGCTACATTGAGATCGCAAAAAACAATCGTGAACTTTCTGACGTCGCGTTCCGCCTGCAAACGATCACCACCGTCGACCAGATCGAGAACATGTATTGGGATCTGGTCTACGCGTACGAAAATGTGAAAGTGCAAGAGGAAAATATCGCCTTCGCGCAGAAGACGCTCTCCGACACCAAGAAACAGGTTGAGATTGGAACGCTGGCGCCCATTGAAGTGGTGCGTGCACAGAGCACGGTCGCTTCCGATCAGCAGACTTTGACTCTGGCCCGAACGAATCTTCAAAGGCAGCAACTGCTAATGAAGAATGCGCTCAGCCGCACGCTGGTCGACCCCGTGCTGGCGGATGCTGAGGTAATTCCCACGTCCATCATGGAAGTACCGGCAGAAGAACCGGTCAGTCCAACGGAACAGCTTGTGAATGACGCCCTCAGCCATCGTGCTGACTTGGCCGAGGCACGCATCAACCTTACCAATACAGACATCAGCAACAAGGCGATACGCAATGCCTTGCTGCCCAGTCTCGACGCGTTCGCCTACTACTCAGGAAATGGCGTTGGCGGAACCCAGAATCCGAACTACGTCTGCATAACCGAACCGTCATTTTGCACTGTACCGGGCGGCCCGGCATATGTCCCAGTGCCGGCGACCGGATATACCGACACGCTAAACCAGCTCGTCAATTCGACAGCTCCCGACAAGGGAGTGGGCCTGCAACTCACGATCCCCCTCCGCAACCGCGTGGCGCAAGCGAACCAAGTTCGATCGGAATTTGAATATCGCCAGGCACAGTTGCACATTCAACAGATCGAAAACCAAGTACGGATCGAGGTACGCAACGCCCAGTTTGGCGTACAGGAGAATCGTGCCAGCGTGGCTTCCGCCCAGGCAGCTCTGGATTTGGCGCGCCAGTCACTCGACGCCGAGCAGAAGAAATACGCGCTCGGAGCATCGACGTCAACACTGGTGCTTCAGAACCAGACAGCTCTGACCCAGGCGGCTGTGACTCTCGTCTCGGCCAAGGCCTATTACGAAAAGGCTCAAGTCGAACTCGACCGGGCCACCGGGCTTCTGCTCGAACATGCCAGTATTGAGATCGCCGACGCGGAGCGGGGACAAGTTACGAAAGCGCCTAATATTCCGCACGTGACAGCGCGGCCTGCTGACCAACAAATTCCAGCCAGTGCACCAGCGCAACCGCAGCCGCAACAGTAGATCGGAAAAGCAACATTGATCGATAAACGCCGGGCCTCCGCTCGGCGTTTCCCTTTTGCGCCGCGTGACTGATCGCGTATCCTCTCAGCGTGACGAACTCCGCAACCAGCCGTGACTCGCGATGAATGTCATTTTCTTGTTTTCGCATCGCTGGCGCGGAGGCCGGGCGGGCGGCGCTGAAATCCATGCCATAGACTTGATCAAGGGTCTGGCCGCAAAAGGCCACGCCATTGTTTTAGTGACCGGCAAAATAGATGAGGGATGCCGCCGCAGTCCCGCTGACGGTGTTTCTGCACATTTCGAACTGCCCTTCCAAACCATCAACCCGATCGAAAGGTTGAAAATTTATCGGCGTCTAGCCGGGATTGTCGCCGAACATCAAATCGAAATCGTCCACGCCCACCATCAGACCGGAGCCTACCTTGCCGACGAACTCTGGCGCAGAAAGCATATCCCCTACGTCGTCACCGTCCACGGCCCCTGGCACAGCGCTCCGTTCAAGAAATCGAACTACAAGAGATTCCGCCGCCTCATCGCGGTCAGCAACTCTTTGCAGCAGCTTTTGATCAGCCGCTACGGGGTTCCTCCTGGGCACGTGCGCACGATCCGCAATGGAATCGACGCGAGCCGATTCGGCGGAATTACCACCGCCGAGGCCGTGCGCTTCCGATCCTCATTCGGCGTCGGCGCCCCCAATCTTCCCTACCGTTGCCTTATCGTCGGCGAAGGCAAGGAGCACGTCCGACTCGAACGTCTGGCCATCTCGCGTGGGCTCAGTCAGAAAGTGACATTTTGCGGCTACCAATCGAACGTTCCAGTCGTGCTCGCGGCCACGAACATCCTGCTGCTTCCCTCACATCGTGAGGGTCTGCCACTGGCAATCGTCGAGGCCATGCTTTCGCAGGTCCCCGTAATCGCCGCCAGCGTCGGAGGCATTCCAGAAATCATCACTCACGGCCAAAACGGACTCCTATTCGAAGCCGGCGACATACGAACTCTGGCCACGCTGATCCGCGAACTGGTGGGCGACACGAACTTACGGCAGCAACTTGCGCAAGCCGGACACCACACGGCCATTGAGCGATTCCTGGTCGGCAGAATGGTGGATGAAACCGAAGCGTATTACAAAAGCATCGTCGAGCAGTCGATCACCACCGCGAACTTTTGATCGACGCATTCTCAGCGCGAACAGTAGAATCAACCTATGTCTCGACTCGTGCGCCGTCTGCTGGGCGAGCGCGTGTATATCAAGTTCAAACCCCTGGGCCATTATCCCGATTACCTCTGGTGGATGCTAAGGGGCAAGCCGGTGCGCTCTCCGCATCTCCTCAAGCAAAGAACGGTCGCCGAATACGGCCGCCGCTATAACCTGCAGTGCCTGGTGGAGACGGGCACTTACTACGGCGAAATGGTCGCAGCGCTGTGCAAACAATTCGATCGCGTTTACTCGATCGAGTTCGATCCCAAACTGGCCGAATATTCGCGAGAGCGCTTCAAAAATGATCCGCGGGTGAAAATTCTCGAGGGTGACAGCCGTGTACTGGTGCCGCAAGTTGTGGCGGAACTCGATCGCCCTGCCGTTTTCTGGCTCGACGCCGGCTACTATGGAGCGGACGCAGCGACCGGCGATCTCAGCCGTCTGATGACTGAATTGCGCGCCATTCTCTCCAGTCCGGTGAAAGGCCACGTGGTGCTGATGGATGACGCGCGGATGTTTGTCGGCGCGGAACGCAAGTTCACGGCAGCTCAACTCGTCGCGTGGATCGAGCGCGAGAATCCCGACCGCAAAGTCGAAATCGTTCGCGATATTTTCAGAGTCACCCGCAAATAGAATCGGCTAGTGCAAGAAATCTAAACCTCACCAACCGCTCGGTCGGTCGTGGCGTTTTGCGGTAGGGCAGGCGCTCCTCTATCATCGAGTTATCGTGGGGAGCGGAATGTCCAAGAACAAACCGATCGCAGATGTATCTAAGACTGTTGCTGAAAGCCCGATTTGCGATGTCTTTGAGGGCCGCGAACCGGCGGCATCTGAGAAAGAATGGGCGGAGAAAACGCTCGCGCCGACGCTCGACAAAGCTCCCGAAAAACCGATCGGCGCTGCTACCGGCACCAACCTCGACGAGCACGGCCACGCTCGTTTCAGCACCATTTCGAACACGCCGATCCGCCGACTCTACACGCAGGCCGATCTCCCCGCCGACTGGAATTACGAGCAGTACCTCGGCTATCCCGGCCAACCGCCTTACACTCGCGGCATTCACTCGACCGGCTACCGCGGCAAGCTTTGGACGATGCGCATGTTCTCCGGCTTCGCTTCGCCCGAAGAAACGAACCAGCGCTACAAATATTTGCTGGAACATGGTGGCGGCGGACTCTCGGTCGCCTTCGATCTACCGACGCTTATGGGCTACGATTCCGATCACCCGGCCAGCGAGGGTGAAGTCGGCAAATGCGGCGTCGCCATCGACTCCCTCGAGGATATGGAGATTCTTTTCGACGGCATCAGCCTCGAAAATGTCACCACCTCGATGACCATCAATTCACCGGCCAGCGTACTCTGGGCGATGTATCTGGTCGTGGCGGAAAAACAAGGAGCCGACTGGAAGAAAATTTCCGGCACCATCCAGAACGATATCCTCAAGGAATACATCGCGCAGAAAGAATATATTTATCCGCCCGCGCCTTCGATTCGATGCGCCTGGTGATTGACACTTTCGAATTCGGATCGAAATTCACGCCGCGCTTCAACACCATCTCCATCAGCGGCTACCACATTCGCGAAGCCGGCTCGACCGCGCTGCAAGAGCTCGCGTTCACCATCTACGACGGTGTCGAATATGTCGAGTGGGCGCGCCGCCGCGGCCTCGACGTCGACGATTTCGGCCCTCGCCTTAGCTTTTTCTTCAACGCGCACAACGATTTTTTCGAAGAAATTGCCAAATACCGCGCCGCGCGTAAGATCTGGTATCGCCTAATGAAAGACCGCTTCGGCGCAAAGAACGATCGCACGCGCCTGATGCGCTTCCACACGCAGACCGCCGGCGTCTCTCTGCCCGCGCAGCAACCGAGGAACAACATTGCGCGCGTGGCCTTACAGGCGCTCGCAGCGGTACTCGGAGGCACGCAGTCATTACACACCGACGCCTACGACGAAGCGCTCGCCTTGCCGACTGAAGAAGCCGCGCGGATTGCACTGCGCACACAGCAGATCATCGCCTTCGAGTCGGGCGTTGCTCAAACCGTCGATCCGCTTGGCGGCAGCTACTTCGTCGAAAAGCAAACTCTCGACATGGAAAACGGCGCCTTTGATTACTTCGAGAAACTCGACCAGATGGGCGGCATGGTCAAAGCCATCGAGCGCGGCTATCCGCAAAAAGAAATTGCCGAAGCCAGCTACCAGT
>JBEKLO010000163.1:0-3941 GCA_050010155.1 Terriglobales bacterium | reverse complement strand
ATGTCCGCCGCGAATCCAGCCCCGTGGAGTTCTTCCTACCGCCTGGTGGCCGCAGAAAAGTGGAAGGCAAAATCGGCAATGCTGGGCAACGCCGTCACGGCAGCGCTGGTGGAGTACGCGCGTCCGCTTCCGGGCATGCGGGTCCTCGATCTAGCGAGCGGCACCGGCGAACCCGCCATCAGCCTGGCCGAGCGCGTCTGTCCCAAAGGCTCGGTCACAGCCGTAGATCAAAGTTCGGAACTCCTCGAAATAGCCGCCGAGCGCGCCCGAAAAAAACAGATCTCAAACTTCACCACGCAGCAAGCCGACGCGCACCAGTTACCCTTTGCCGCACGCACCTTCGATCTCGCGACCTGCCGCTTTGGAGTGATGTTTTTCACCGATGCCCAACGCGCGCTCGCCGCACTCCACCGCGTCCTCAAGCCCCGAGCCCGCGCCTGCTTCGCCGCCTGGGGCCCGAGCGAGCAGCCCTACTGGCAAACGACCATGAAGATTGTGCACCGCCACGTGGGTGGCGACATGCTTCCACCCGGAGGCGCCGACCTTTTTCGTTTCTCGGATCCAGGCTCTCTCTCCAAAGTGCTAAGCGCCGCCGGATTTCCTGAGGCCGAGGAATCCCTTCATCATCTTCCCTGGACTTGGCCCGGAGATGCGGAAGAGGTTTTCGAATACGCGTGTGCCGTAGCAGCTCCGTTCCGTCCCATGCTGGAGCGGGTTCCAGCCGACGAATGGCCGGCCATTCGCGCCGAGGCGAAAGCGGCAATTGAGCGCTATCGCGTAGGAGACGAAATCCGCTTCGGCGCCGACGTGATATTAGCGTCAGGAAAAGCCTGAGCCGAGGCGCGCGGCTGAATCTCCTGCGGTTGATATGAAGATCAAAGTAGCCTGGATTGGCAAAACGAAAGAACCCGCGATCGAAACTCTAACCGCGGAGTATCTAAAACGCATCTCGCACTATGCGGAAGTCGCGGGCTTGCCCGTGAAGGACGAAGATGCAATCTTGACCCTTGCGACCGGAGGGGCACGACAAAAGTCGAACAGAGACCGCCACAAACTGATCCTGCTCGATTCCCGAGGCAAGCAGTTTTCGTCCGAAGAGCTGGCCGAATTTCTGGACCGCGAGCAACTGAATGCGATCCCTCTGCTCTTCGCCATCGGTGGAAGCGACGGCTTCACCGAAGAAGCGCGCCGCGGCGCGAGTTTTATGCTTTCCCTCGGAAAGATGACGCTGCCGCACGAACTCGCCCGCGTCGTGCTCCTCGAGCAGCTGTACCGCGCTTTCACCATTCTTAAAAATCATCCCTATCATCTGGGTCATTAACTTTCTAGTAACGGGGCAGCGGCCACTCAGCCCATTGCCGGCGAACTTGATGCGCCCGCCACGATGCACCTCCGGCAGCTTCACGCCCGAACGAAACTGGCTTACTGTACTTCCAGACAGGCAAAACCAGTCTGAATTTGTTGTGAGGCCCTCCCCAATGAAAAACCCGTACGACGTACTACGAATCAAGGAGCAAGAGTTGCTGCGAGTCCGCAAAGAGATGGAAGCTTTGCGAATCTCAGCCCGCCTGCTCGGCGCAGAGGATCCAGCCAAAGCCGATGATCAGCCCAAGCTGCCTCGTGTTGTCGAAATGCCTTAACGCAACAGAAGAAAACGATCTACTCCCCCCTTTGACCTGAGGCGGACGGAAGCCAAACCGTCCGCCTTCTTATTTTCAGCGCGCATAGAGACGGCCGCCCTCGGCCGTCCGCGGGTAAGCCGCGCAGTTTTCTCGCCGTCTGTAGCCTCTCCGATTCCCGCCCATTAAACTGTTCTCATGAACGCCGCACACTCTTCGCCACTGCAAATCCCTACCCTCGAAACCGAGCGCCTGAAACTCCGCGGTCATCGTCTGGAAGATTTTGTCGACAGCGCGGCCATGTGGGCCGACGCGAAAGTTGCCGAACACACCGTCGGCAAGCCGCAGACCGAAGAGGAATGCTGGACCAGGTTTCTGCGCTATGCCGGCCACTGGGCGGTGATGGGCTTCGGGTATTGGGTCGTGGAGGAAAAGTCGACTGGCAATTTTCTTGGAGAAGTAGGCTTTGCCGATTTCAAACGGGACATCCAACCCTCTCTCAAGGAGATCCCGGAAATCGGCTGGGCGTTCGCCACGCACGCCCACGGCCGAGGCTTCGCGACCGAAGCAGCTCGTGCAGCCGTGGCATGGGGCGAAAAGTATTTCTCCGCGCCGAGGACTGTCTGCATCATCGCGCCCGAAAACCTTCCGTCAGTCCGAGTCGCCGAGAAATGCGGATTCCATGAATTCCAGCGCGCGACCTACAAGGGGAAGCCCGTCTTGCTGTTTGAACGGGAAGCGTGATTTCGACTCATTTGTAGCGCCCATTCCCGCCCGCGTACAATTCGGCTTTATGTCGGATCTCCGCCGTGGTCTCATCATCGTGAATACCGGCCCGGGCAAGGGCAAAACCACCGCAGCCATGGGCACCGCCCTGCGCGCCGTTGGCCAGGGAATGCGCGTCCTGATGCTGCAATTTTTGAAGGGCTCGTGGCACTACGGCGAACTCGATGCCGTCAAGGCTTTCGGAGACAAATTCATCCTCAAGCAGATGGGCCGTGGCTTCGTGAAAGTCGGCGCCGAAAAACCCGATCCCGAAGATGTGCGCATGGTGGAAGAGGCGTGGGCCGAGGCCGATAAAGCGATCCAGTCCGGCGAATGGGACTTGGTAATCCTCGACGAAATCAATTACGCCATCAGCTACGGGATGCTCGACCCGGTGAAAGTGGCCGAGTCTCTCAAACACAAACCAGAAATGGTCCACGTCATCTTGACTGGGAGAAATGCGCACCCGGCGATCGTCGAACTAGCTGATACCGTAACCGAAATGCGCCAGATAAAACACGCCTACGAAAAAGGCGTGATGGCGCAGATAGGAATCGAATATTGAGCCCAACGCGCCCGCGTTGAACGGCATCAAACCCTCGGCCCCGGGAACTAACGAATACCGGGCACGAGGAGGCAAGACTTGTCGCAGCTCTGGCACAACTGGCAAGCGTGGCTATGGCCTGCGATCATCCTGTTGGGTTCGGTTGTTTTTGCGTTCATCATTCATTCTGTTGTTTTCGCGCTCGCTAAACGTCTCGCCAAAAAAACCAGCGGACCGATCGTCAACTCGCTCCTGCGGCATGCCGAAGGCCCCACGCGCTGGATCTTTCCGCTCCTCGCAATCATGCTGGCCCTGCCTGCGCTTCCCGTTCGTGACGAACTGGTGCGGATTCTTCGCCACGTGGTTGGCCTGGGCGTCATTGCTTCGATTGCGTGGGTAATCATCCTTCTAGCGGAAGTCTTCGGCGACGCGTCCTATGCCAAATACCGCACCGACATCGCCGACAACCTGACCGCACGGCGGGTTCGCACTCAGATCAGCGTTCTCCGAAGAATTTTCACCACGCTGGTGGTCGTCATCACGGCTGGCATCATGCTGATGACTTTCCCGGAAATTCGCCAGCTCGGAACCAGCCTGCTCGCTTCGGCGGGCATTGCTGGCCTGGTAGTCGGAATGGCCATGAAGTCGACCTTTTCGAGCCTGATCGCCGGATTGCAGATTGCGCTCACGCAACCGATCCGCATTGATGATGTGGTCATTATCGATGGAGAATATGGGTGGATTGAGGAAATTCTCACGACTTACGTGGTGGTGCGCACCTGGGATCTGCGGCGTCTGGTGGTTCCGTTAAACTACTTCATCGAGAATGTCTTCCAGAACTGGACCCGCAACACCGCCGACCTTCTCGCCTACGTTTACATTTACGTGGACTACACCGTTCCCGTCGAAGAATTGCGCCAGGAGTTTCGCCGCATCCTCGAATCGACCCCTTTGTGGGACGGGAAAGTTTGCGTGCTCCAGGTCAGCGACGCCTCCGAACACAGCATGCAGAT
>JBEKLO010000162.1:0-4414 GCA_050010155.1 Terriglobales bacterium | reverse complement strand
CGGGAATCTCAGCGGATGGGCGCCGCTACATCTGGATTACGGTTCCACGGACAGGAATCTCGTGGATGAAGTATTTCGGTTCGGGGCCTCGGCCAGCGGTTCAAGGTCAAATGTCGAATACGTCTTCCGCGCCCCAATCTCCAGCGTCGACTAACCGTTTTCCCATCGCAGCCCCAGGACCACCATTACCGTCGCCGCAACAGCCAACGGCGTCAACAGCGCAACCAAGTTCGACACCTTGGTGGAAACAAAAAAACATTTCTTGAGGAGTGTTCAATCCGGGGCGAAAGCAGCTCCCCCTCGCTCTCAATGGCATTTTCGTGGTATAGGCTCAACCCCTTTCATCTGCTATAGTTACGCCGCTCGATCGTTTTGCCACGGAGTCGTGCGCCATGAGATGGAATCGGCGTAGTGTATTGCACGTCACACGACTAACAGTCAATCTTTCCCCCAATAACGCGAGCTATGCGGCACCAATCATTCTGTCGACCGCCACTAAACCGGGAGTCGGCGCATGTTTTGCGTGATCTGTGGAACCGAAAACCTTGACGTTGGGACCTTCTGTAGACATTGCGGGAAACCGCTTATCAAAGACTCAGATCTCTGGCAGAGCATATCGCCCGATGCACCAAAACTGGCAAACGATGCGAAGCCGATGGTTTCTTCAAGGACGCCGGAAACGTGTCAGAGCAAAATCCGTAAGGATGGGAAAAAGCTTTTAGTGCCGAATGGGGCGTCTTTCCCGGCGTATTGCGTAAGGTGCGGAAACGGCGATGTAAAAATGGTCACTGAAAAGCTTTCGTGGCTACATCCGGGGTATTTGGTGTTCTTGCTTCTAGGCTTTGCCCCAATTGTCCTTATCTATTTCATTTTTAGAAAGAGAGTGAAGCTGGAAATCCCGCTTTGCTCTTTTCATGCACAACGCACACGGTGGCTGAAGATCGCGTCCGTATTCTTGCTGGTTGGGTTTATTCCTCTCGGCGTGCTGGTCGGGAATCTGGTGCCTGACCCTGACGGAGCTGCTTGGGGAGTTGCCACAAGCTTAATCATGCTTCTAGCAGGCCTGATAGTCGCTTATTTGCAGAGTCCCTTGCAGGCGGCTGGGATTAATCGTGACAGCGCAGTCTTGCAAGGAGCCAGCCCGGCATTTTTGGCGAAGATTATTGAGTTGTAGTCAGATCGGCGTCGGTTACAAAACCCAATGTTTTGCACCTTTTGCGGAGTTGAAAATCCGGAATATGCGAAGTTTTGCCGGAAGTGTGGTGCCCAGATCAACTTGGTGCCCGCAGCCCGTACACCTGAATTTACGACTAACGTCGAGCCGGGCGTGTTTCCAGCCGCCAATACGCCTGTGTATGTTGAGCTGCCGCAGCCGCAGATGGAACGCGCGCTCGCAATTGAAACTGCCCATGATTACGCAGGCCATTATAAGAATCTAACCACAGAAGAACTGGTACGCTTAGAAGCTGAAAAGGGCAGTCTCACTGCCGAAGCGAGTCGCGCACTTGAGGGCGAGCTTGCCGCAAGAGGATGGCCTCAGCCGTCAACTCTTGCTGAGCATGCGGTTGAAACCATCAGTGCGCCAATGGTTCCATATGCGACACTGACGCAGCGATTTCTTGCCTACTTCGCGGATGTCGTTGTCGTGTATCTGATCGTCTTCTCTTGTTATTTCGTCTCCGGGATACTCAGGGTCCTCGGCAAATCGGCCTTCCTTTCCGAGGATGCGTCCGAATTCCAGCTGATCTACGTCATCGTACTGTGCTCCTACATGATCGTGGCGTTAACCATCTATCACACCACGATCGGAAAGTACGCGCTGGAACTCGAAGTGGCAGCCGAACGATCAACCAGCGCTTATCCTTCGTTCTGGAGGATTCTGTTTCGCGAGACATTGGGGCGCTTCTTATCGTCTTTATTCTTCGGTGTTGGTTATTGGAGAGTTCCTAGCAACGAGAAAAAGCAGGCTTGGAGCGACGAAATGGCGGGCACCGTTGTGCGTGTCCGAAAGGTCAACCGTACGCTAAGAAAAGCACTGCTTGCATTTGTCACTATAGCGTTCGTCGTTGACGCCGGACTCGTTGTTTACGGAATACAGGAGGACGAGCGCCACAAGATGCACGAGGCATGGGACAAGGAACTGACTTCGGAGGCTTCCGATGTGCAGGCGGCGCGTTCTAGAGCAGACCACATTATTAACCGCGAGCCGGGTAATCTGCGCGATTGGCAAGGAAACATGAGCCAATTGGTGCCTGCACTCGACGATTACGACCGCCAGTTGGAAACCTACAAGCAGACATTATTGCGAGGAGAACAACAAAACTTGTTCGACTCCAGTGCCGAGCGCCATCAAACTCAGGTTCTGCTGCAAGTGTTCGAATACCGAAAGCAACAATCCGCCAAACAGCGCCAAGAAGCGAACTTGATCTTGAGTTATGACCCTACAGTCTCCAGCTTCACCGATTTGCGTTCTAGCTTGCGCCTCCTAGACAGCGATATAGGTGCGCTTGACCAGAAAGCGTCCGAGTTGCTGACTCAGATTGGCATCAAATGAGCGATACCGAAAAATGTGCCGCTTGTGGAGCCACGCTGCCTGACGGCGCAGTGGAATGTGGCGTGTGTAAAGAGAGAGAAACTTGGGTCACTGTAGCTTCGGGTGGTGTCTTGGAAAGGGTGGGAGCCGGGATATTTGACTTCGTTTTCCTCGGCTCCGTGATTGCAGCATTGTTAATTGTTGGTGTGGGCCTCTGGTCGGTTTTCGTGGCATGGATTGCGTTTATTGAACTTGGTTATCAGTTGCGCGGCAGCCTCGGAAAAGCTCTGTTCGGGCTGTCTGTGAATGTGGATGGGCACCTGCGATTCCTTGTTCGCGAAACAGTCGGAAAGCTCGCGTCGCTGGGAATTTTCGGCATCGGTTTCTTGCTGATCTTCAGCTCCGAAGGATTAGCATTACACGATTTGATGGCACATTCACGCGTAGTTCGACTCAAGGAAGCGAAGCGAATCTCGCAGACTATTAGGATAGCCGTTCTGTTGGTTGCGGTCGCGATTGTTGCGTATGCAGGTGCAAAGCTGGGTTCACCAAAGAAGATCCAGGATTCTCAGGTGGTCGCTGGCAACGAGTCGCTGGACCTAATTACTCGTCAAATGCCAGCTGTACTTACAATTTTCTGCTACGACCGCAAAGACAAGATCATTGCTCAAGGGAGCGGTTTCCTCGTCAGCGCGGACGGCCTCGGTGTTACGAACTTCCACGTCTTGAATAGCGCCTATCGAGCTGAAGCCGAACTGGGCGATGGTCGACGCTATCACGTTCTCGTGGTCAAGTCGTTTGATGCTGACAAGGACGTGGTCGTCATGAGATTGGGACGGACAATCGGAGGGACTACCGAGTGGCCCAGCTCGCTGCCATTTCTGAGTGTCGGGTCGTCTCTGAGCGTTGCGGTAGGGGATCGGATTGCCACAATAGGGAGTCCGGAGGGCTTGGCGAATAGCGTAACGGACGGCCTCATCAGCGCAATCCGACGCGACGAAGGAGTAAACCTCCTTCAAATAACAGCACCCATTTCTCCTGGGTCTTCCGGAGGCCCTGTTTTTGACTTGCATGGAAGAGTAATTGGCATCACCGTGGCCCAATTCCGTGAAGGACAAAACTTGAATTTCGCAATCCCGGTGGAGACTCTTCAGGAAGTGGAAAAGAGTGAGCAGAATCTGGATTTCGATAATTTTCGACTTCTGGCATCGATTCTTTCAGATCACTCTTCCCCTTCTACCAAGCCAGAGGTTGGAAGCGGTTCCGCCGCCGCTGGGCGTGCCCAAGTGGCAAGGGCGCCGCGTATCGCGGGAACTTATGTGGGAACTGTGCACAACCGGACGGTAGACGAGTCTGCCAGTTTCGCAATAACGGTGCGCGAAGATGAAGGTGTCCTCCTAGGCTGTATGGGGGTTCTCCAGCCGCTGATTGGCAGTGGTCCCTTGCGAGGGAAAGTCACTGGTTCTACGATCGCCTTCGTCGTCAACGGAGACAACTTGAATCTCTTCTTCGAAGGACATAACAGCGGTTCCAAGATCAACGGCACGTATACCGTGTCACCTATCAATGGGATCGTGCAGCAAGGAGACTTCTACCTAGCAAAATCGGACTCGAAGCAACCTTCCTCCCAATCATTCCGTTGTCCAACGGATACAGAGATGAACCAGAACTAGAAGTGTGCAGATTACCGGTCGGCAACAAACGACTCTCACTACAACTCGTCGGAAATCCCAATGCTCATCGCAGAGTTGGAAGGGTTGGATAACGAAATACCGTCATATCGTGCATCTCTGAATGTAGTCGCCCAACTATGCTGCGAGGGCCGAGCATTCAAAAGAATGGAACTAGGTCACATCTCTTTCGGAGCCGTCGCGACGCGAT
>JBEKLO010000161.1:0-4675 GCA_050010155.1 Terriglobales bacterium | reverse complement strand
TTGTGACGTTGCATGAGTTCGGCCACTCACTCGCTTGCCGGCAAGTGGGAGGTCAGGCCAATCAGATCGTCCTGTGGCCACTTGGTGGCGTGGCGTACGTGGATCCGCCGCCGCGTCCCGGCGCGACCCTGTGGAGTATCGCCGCTGGACCGCTCGTGAATGTCGCGTTGATCCCAATCATCATTGGCTTCGGACGGCTGAGCCTGGTGTTGGGCTGGTATGCCGCCGTTCCCGAACTGCGGACGTTGGTCCACGCTATTTTTTATATCGATGTCGGATTGCTGATTTTCAACATCCTGCCGATCTACCCGCTCGACGGCGGCCAGATTCTGCGGGCGCTGCTCTGGTTCGTGATGGGCCGCGGACGCAGCCTGATGGTTGCCACTATTCTCGGCCTGATCGGCGTGGTTGGGTTTATCGGGCTGGCCATCTGGACAAAATCCGTTTGGTACGGGGCCATCGCCGCCTTCATGCTGCTGAATTGTTGGGGCGGACTGAAACATGCGCGTGAGCTCCTGCGGGTCGCGAAACTGCCGCGACGCGACGCCTTTGCCTGTCCAGCGTGCCAGGCCGCGCCGCCGGTTGGCGAGCTTTGGAAGTGCGGTCGGTGCGGTGAGCCCTTCGATTTCTTCCAGACGCAAGGCGTTTGTCCGTCCTGCTCAGCCCACTTTGCTTCGACCCGGTGCATGGATTGCGGAGTCGTTCGTCCCATCGGCGAGTGGTCGAGTCCCGCGAGCAGCGTTAGCTCAACATTCGCAAGCGAGATGAGAAGTTAAACTAGGTCAGAGGTTAGAGATCACATTGCAGAAGTGAAACTGAGTTGACCTCTACAATCTGACCTCTAACCTCCGACCTTCAATGGAACCTGTCACTCATTTCTTATTCGGCGCCGCCATGGGCCGCGCTGGGCTCAACCAGAAGACGGCCCTCGCCACTGCTACGTTGACTCTGGCCGCCGAAGCTCCCGACCTCGATGTTCTCAGCCGCTTCGGAGGCTCCGCGTTCGCCTTGAACCATCACCGCGGATTCACTCATTCTTTCCTCGGAGTGCCGCTGGTGGCCGCCGCGGTAGTCGCTTTCGTGTATGTCCTCTGGCGCGCGCGAGGGCGCAAGATGCGGAACCCAAATCTTCCTCCCCGCTGGGGAGTGCTCTTCGCCTACGCTTGCCTTGCCGGTCTCAGTCACATTCTCCTCGACTACACTACCGCCTACGGCGTGCGGCCCTTCTGGCCATTTTCTGAACGCTGGATTTCCTGGGACATCGTTTTCATCGTCGAGCCTGTCCTGCTGATTGTTCTAACGCTGGGCCTGATTGTGCCCGCATTGTTCTCGCTGATCAACGAAGAGATCGGCGCCCGCGACAAGAAAGGGATGCCCAAAGGAAGATTAGCCGCGACCGTCGCACTCGTCGTCGTCGTCGCCTATTGGGGACTGCGCGACTACGAGCACCGCCGCGCTATCGCCGCGCTCCAGGCGCGCAACTATCATGGAGCCGACGCCATTCGAGTTTCCGCGTATCCCTTCTGGGTCAATCCGTTTCGCTGGTATGGAGTCGTCGAGACCGCCAACTTCTTTGCCACCATGGACGTCGATTCGCAGAATTTCAATTCGGCGTCTCCCGAAGTCGATCCCGACGCTCAAATGCAGATTCGCTACAAGCCCGAAGAAACGCCCGTCACTCTAGCCGCCAAGAAAACGTACCTCGGACGCGTGTACCTGAGCTGGGCGCAATATCCTCTGACGGAGACCGAAGAACTGGCTAACGATCCAGTCGCAAACGGCCGCGCCGCCTATGCGGTGCATTTCCGCGATCTACGCTACGACTATCCCGGACGCGATATGCGTGACACTCTCGGCGCCGTGGTGCTCCTGACTCGCGATCTGCAGGTGGTCGAGCAACGCATGGGGAGCATCGGAAAGAAACCCCGGTAGCAGCAAGGTTTGTGTAGTGGCAGGCCGGGGTAGAGCAATTCGGCACTCTGAACGAATTACGTGAACTGCATTTTCGCGATTCGCTCGACCGTCGGCCTTGACCGCTGGCCTCGGCTCGCGCAACAATCCTAGTTAGCGCTTAACGAGGTGAATCATGCTGGCTTATCTATTTGTCATATTTGCCGTACTGGCGCGGATGCCGTTCATGCCGCATCCGTGGAATCTCGCGCCGGTCGCAGCGGCGCTACTCTATTTCGGCGCGCGTGGTCCACGACGCCAGCTTTGGGTGCCTTTGGTGCTGCTGGCGGCCTCGGATGTCATCCTCGACAAATTCGTGTACTCCTATGCATTCAGCTGGGATCACTTCGTAACCTGGGCGTGGTATGCGGCGATCTTGTGGCTGGGAACGTCTCTGCGGGAAAACAGCAACTGGCTACGCGTGGGCGGGGCCGCCCTCGCCAGTTCCGTTTCTTTCTTCCTGGTCAGTAATTTCGCGGTCTGGGCCGCGTGGAGCATGTATCCGAAAACTCTGTCGGGTCTGATGACCTGCTACGCCGCCGGCGTGCCGTTCTTCCGCCATACAGTCGCTGGCGATATGCTCTTCACCGCAATCATGTTCGGATTGCCGGCAATCGCAACCGCGCTCGTCCGGTCCGCGCACAAGCCGCAAGGCACCGCGGCCGCCTAGAAAATTTAGAACTAGCTGGTGTGGGGACGGGGCTTCGCCCCGTCCAGGTCGAGCGTAGTTCGCCCCCGTTTCGCTCGCCGCCAAAGGAACCACGCCACTACCAGCGCTCCCACCCCCACCAGAATCGAAAGCAGGTGGTGCGCGAAAAGATTTCCTGTCAGGGTCACAATCTGCGGACCGAACCACAGCGTTAGCAGCGCCTCAATCAGAAACCGCACAAAGCGGCCGGCAAAAATTGCCAGCAGAAAATGCCCAAAGTTCATTTCAAACGCTGCCGCGGCCAGCACAAAGATCTTGAACGGCGCGGGCGGCGGCAACATCGCCGGAAACATCAGCGCCCAGAACTCATGGTGGTCGAACGATTCGTGAATCTTCTCAAAGCGCGCCGGCGAAAGCCGCTTGCGCAACAGCACCTCGCCACCGGTATACCCGATGACGTAAAGAACGATGCTTCCGAGCGCTGACCCCGCCGAAGCGAGCAGCACGTACAACAGGAATCGGGAGCGATCGTTGTAAACGTAACCCACGAAAATGGCATCCAGCGGCATCCCCATGAATGAGCCATCGACCGCCGCGAACGCGAGCATCCCCCAAGGCCCCAGAGGCGCAAGTACATGCTTGATCCAATCGCTGTAAGCGTGGACAAAATGTTTGAGCTTGTTCAAGTAGGTAAGATTAGTTTACGCGAGAAGCGGAGGGCGGTCCCTGGTCGATTCGCTCTGCGTCCTTCGCTGTTCGTCGTTCGCTGTTCGCTGATGCAGATCTCTCGCTTCGCTCGGGATGACAATCCGATGAAGGTATTGCGAGCGACTGACGACTGAGGAATTTGCGACCAGCGAAGGACGAACGGCGATCCGCAAACGACCGGTCCCGCTACCCATGCTCCGTCCGTCCGGCAATCAGCTCGAGCGCGTGCGGCAACAAATCCAGCACCGCCTCCAGCGACTCGATCGCCCCAGCCGGGCTGCCCGGCAGATTCAAAATCAGGCTCGTTCCCCGGATGCCGCACACCGCGCGGCTCAGCATGGCGAAGGGCGTTTTCTGCAATCCCTGCAATCGCATCTGCTGCGCGATCCCTTCCACCAACCGATCGCACACTGCGACCGTAGCCTCCGGCGTCACGTCCCGCGGAGCGATTCCCGTGCCGCCCGTCGTCACCACCAGCCGAGCCGACCGGCACAACTCGATTAGTTTTTCCTGAATTTCGGTGCGCTCGTCGGCCACCACGCTGCGCAGAACCACCCGAAAGTTCCGCCGTCCCAGCGTTTCCGCGACCGACGGACCGGAGAGATCCACTCTTTCGCCGCGCGCGCACGAGTCGCTAACCGTCAACACCGCCGCCGTCGTTCGATTGAGTGTCGGGGCAGGGGAGGACGTATCACGTGTCGAGGAGGACATCTTCACCCTCAGCCGCGGCATCGCGCTGCGCCTCGTCCAATTGCCGCAACCCTTCCATCAACAGGCCCTGCGTATTCAGCGTCGTCGTTTCTTGGGACGACTTGCCGTTGAAATCGATCTGGAAGTTGCCTTCCGTCCAGCGCAGAACTTTGAAAACCGCTTCGTCTCCCGTGATCGAGCCGTATGCAGCGTGCTTGGCTTGTCCCTGCACGAAATAGATCTCGCATTTATCGTCGCCATTGGTCATCGTGAGCAGGCAACTCTTGCGTCCCATCTCCAGCGATTGCACCAGGTCGATCACGTTCATCTGCGACAGGCTGCCGCGCAGGATGCCATCGGTTGACGCGGCCTTGCTCAGTTTTTCCAGCGCGATCCGGTCCACCACGCGTTTGATCTTGTGCGTAGCATCTTTTAGGAAAAAAGGTTTTTCGAGAAAATCTTCAATCGGATCCTGCATCGACAATCGCTCGCTGATGTCGGCCTTGCTGGCCATCAGGATCACCGCGATCCCCGCCGTCGCCGGCCTGCTTTTCAGTTTTTCCAGCAACTGCCGTCCATCCATACCCGGCATGCGATAGTCGCTGATCAGCACGTCGGGCAAGTCATCGACTGCCTTCAACAATGCATCGGCAGCATCGGTCGCAACCGTGACTTGGC
>JBEKLO010000160.1:0-5234 GCA_050010155.1 Terriglobales bacterium | reverse complement strand
GTGATTCGTGTTCCCGTAACCTTTCCGCCGGAAAAGTTTCAAGGCGTGCTGCTCTCCGGAATGTGCGTTCCCGACCTGAAGGGCAGCCAGGGCACGTTTTGCCTGTGCACGACGCGCATGTCGAGTGACAAATTTCGCGAAGGCGGAGTGCGCGTCCCCATCGAGCGCAAGAACGGTGTTTTCCGTTCGTACATTCCCGGGCCTGACAGCCCCCTGGCCGAGAAAGCTGGCACCGAGTTGCGCGTCGATTACGAAATTCGCCCCGAGCCAGGATCAAAATCGGCGCGCTTCGTGATGGGTTCTGAAAAGTTCACATTGAAGGTCGGAGAATACTCCGAGTGGCTTCCCGCCGAATTCAAGGCGGGTATGGGTTTCACGGCGCATGGCATCTGCCGCTTCTACCTAAAAGAACTTTCGCCGGAAGTTGAAGTTTATGTTACGCCCGTGAACATCGATCCCGGGCATCCTGACCTCCCGATCTCGCACCCCGTGACGTATTCCATTTATCTAGCCAAACTTTTCGGGCCGTATGCGACGCTCGGCCTAGCAGAAGACACATGGGCGCTCAACGAGCATGTGCTCGATGATGATGCCTTTCTGGCGCAGGCGTACGGCAATCACGAAGATCGCGAGCGCATGCTCTTCGATGCGCTAGACAAAACGAAGCAGGGCCTCTGCACCTGCGTTTTCGATACCACCGACCGCATCCAGCACATGTTCTGGCGCTATCTGGAAGAAGATCACCCGGCGGCGCGTGACGTGCCGCACAGCCAGCATCCGCAGGTGATTCAGGATCTGTACCAGCGTATGGATCGCCTGATTGGGCGTGTAATGGAAAAAATCGACGACGACACCCTGCTCATGATCATCTCCGATCACGGATTCAAGTCGTTCGCGCGTTGTATGAACGTGAATGCCTGGCTGCATCAGAACGGATATCTAACGCTCAAAGATGGCAAGACCGAGAGTGGCGACTGGTTCGAAGACGTGGATTGGTCGCGTACCCGAGCCTACACCATGGGTCTCAACGGACTTTATCTGAACATTAAAGGCCGAGAGAAGCAGGGAATCGTCGATCCCTCCGAAGCCGAGGCCTTAAAAGCCGAGCTTCAAACAAAGCTGAGTGGACTGGTCGATCCCGCGTCCGGCGCGGTTGGAATCACAGGCGTGTTTATTGCCGACAATGTGTATCGCGGCCCGTATACCGAAAATTCGCCCGATCTGATTGTCGGTTACGGCGCGGGCTATCGTGCGTCGTGGGATTCGGTGCTGGGCAAAGTCACCTCGCAGATTTTCGAGGACAATATCAAAGCCTGGAGCGGCGACCACTGCATCGACCCACGGCTAGTCCCGGGAGTTCTGTTTTCAAGTCACAAGTTCATCGAAGAGAAGCCGGCGATTGTAGATGTGGCCCCGACGATCCTGAAACTATTTGGCTTGGCGCTCCCCTCGCATTTTGACGGCAAGCCCTGGACGCTGGCAGCGAAAGCGGTCGCGCCTCAGGCCTGAAAATCGCAGGCCTGAAAACCGCGAAGAGCTATCGGTGAAGCGACGGGCGTTCTCGCCCGTCCACCACGAACGCTGAGTTCTTTTGCCTCGTTGTGATCCGCGTAGCCAGCCACACGGTGCTTGCTAGCATTCCGCACCATCCCATGAACCGTACGACAGCGGCGATTGAAGTGTCGTAGCGCAAAACCCCGAGACTCGTGAAAATTGTGTTCCAGTCGTGCTCGACGTAATCAGGATCGCCCGTGGTCACAAGCGGCAACACCATGGCGCGGGCGTCGCCCATATAGGTTGCCGTGTAGAGCCAGTTCTCGAAGAAGAAAAACGTACAGAACACAAAGGCCGCAGGCTGACGTTCGTGAAAGAAATAAGCCGCCAGCAGCATGGGCACCAGCCACTGCAGAATCGTTCCTCCCCAAAGGCAGAGCGTCGCGCCGAACCACCGGAAGAGCAAGTGCCCGCCTTCGTGAACCACCAGGTTGGCGGAGTCGATAAACAAATAACCGCCGTGCATGTTAAAGGCGTAAATCAGAAAGAGCACATAAAACGCCAACCATGCCGCGACCGCCCAGCGCGAGACCGGGCGCCATTCTTCGAAAGCGCCGGACCATTCCACGATTGCGTGCACGGACTCGCGCATGCACTCAATTGTAGGCAACGTAGTCAGTGGACGCGAGATTACCCCGGTGCATGGCAGCCGCGTGGGTGCAGTGCAATTGGCTTATTTCTTGCCGGAGTCCTGAGCGGCCATCGCAGCTTCTTCCTTCACATAGTTTGGCGCCAGTGTTCCTTTCTTCTTCGCAATCTCCAGCAGCGTGGGATAGAACTGGACAAACGTGGTATCGACGGCTGCGTGCTGCTCGTGGCACGAATAACACACCGCTTCCTTTGGGATCTGCCTGGAAGGCTTGCCATCGCCTTCACCAAAAAACGCCCATCCACCCGAGAAACGCGCGTCTTTGACATGCACCGACCGCATCATCACGTCGTTCGTCTGGTAGTGTCCGGCCTTGTTGATCGATCCCTTGTTCGCAGCCATGCGGCCTTCGAGCGCCAGCATGGTTCCGTTGGGCCAGGTGCCGGTCGCGACAAAAACTTTGTGGGCTTCCGGATTGACGAATACATTGTCGAACATGGAGTGTCCCGCCATCGCCGGGTCTGGGTTGTAATCCATATCCATGCCGGTAGTCAGATAGATCCATTCGCGATAGTTTGCCGGGAACACGAGCCGTCCATCCGCCGTATAGACAGGTGCGGCTGAGTTGTTGGGCGCCGCTTTAGGGGCATCCTGGGCCAGTAGCAAAGCGGATAGGCAGAGCAAAGCGCAATAACGAATCATGGAGTGTCCTTCATGCCATGCATCTGTCGCGCGACTTCGGTAAAAAAACGCTCACTTCCCAAACATCGGATAGTGGCTCGCAGCCCCCATCAGAAAGAGCAAGGGGAATGACAGCACAAAGTTCGCGCGCGAGATCACAAAACTCTGCCGCGCCAGATATTTTGCTTTGTCAGGAATCGCTGTGCCGTTGGCTGCGTTGTCAGCCGTCCACCGGATGATTTTCTTCTGCGCGCGCCAGATTACGCCCCACACGTTGAGCATCATCACCCAGCCCATCCCGCCCCCAATGCCGATGGCGAGCAACTGGCTGCTCTCCCATCCATGATCGTTGAAGTGCAAGAACAGCCACGAGGCCGCGATCACGATGATGGTATAGATCCCGGCGAACACCGGCCATTTGTCGAGCGCGCCCTTGCCGGGAATCGTGCAGGCATACATCAGCCCCCAGGCGACGGTCCAAATGATAAAGAAGCTTGCCATGGGAACCCCAGAAGTTGCGCCTCCATTAACAGCGTCGACGGCCACGATTTTGCCCCAGTATGCCAGCCCCATCAGCACGGTCAGCACCGATGCCCAGCGAAACCAAAACAGCGCGCGCGTCATCAGGCTGGGCAGGACTTTCCCCTTGGTCGTGGGATCCAATTCCTTCATGAAAGGAACGTTGACGAGGTTAAAGAAATACAGCAGCCCGAGCCAGGTTATGCCGCCGACAAAATGCAGCCAACGAAACAGCATCAAGAGGTTAGTGTCGAAGCCGCTGGGGAAGTTGATCTCGGGCACGCTAGGACTCCTGTTTTCGGGACTCTGTTTCCGAAGATGACGATTGTAGATGGTCAGCCTCCGAAAACGAAACCGAATCAGCATTTACGAAAGCCGGAAACAGAACGATGGACGCGCCCTCGGAAGCGGCACTTCTGAGAATATTGTGTGCGGAGAAGTTGAAAAGCGCGCGACAAGGCCGTATTGTAGGAGCCGACAGGAAGAGAGCTGTAGCCGATTCGCCCTTCCCAATGCCCACGGCGCAGCCTCGAACCCGCAAAAGGAGATCGGCAAATGGAAGCCAAGCCGGCACAGCAGAACATTCAGGATTCTTTCCTCAACACCGCACGAAAGGAACGGCACAATATCACCATCTATCTGGTCAGCGGGGTTAAGCTGACCGGCCGCATCCGATCGTTCGATAAGTATTCCGTAGTCCTCGAAACCAGCAACCAGGAGCAGCTCATTTTCAAACACGCGATTTCAACGGTCGTCATCTCGCGCGGCGCCCACATCCATGCGGAGCCGAAGCCGGCAGGGGTGGTGTCCTCTGGGGAAGCGTCGCCCCCGAGCGCCGCTTCCGCTTCTGGTACTGAGGCATGAAGTGAGTTTGCTTGCGCCGAGATGACTCCAGATTGAGCAGCCGCCTTTCCTCGCGAAAGAGTTCACGAAATGAGCTCAAGGCGGTACTGAATCCGTCCGAGCAGCAGGAGCGCGCGTTCCTGGTCGGCGTCGAGTTTCGCACTCGAGGCCGCGCTGGCGGCGCCGGCGGCGGAGGAAAGAAAAGTTCTGCCGCCATTACTCCGTCTGCCCAGGCGGCCCGAGATCACGCCGCCAGCGTGGCCGCATCGTCATCATCCCCGTCGGAGGAATCCCCCGGTATCCCTTCCGATCTAATCTCCGATTTCACGTCGAAAGACTCGCTCGACGAACTGCGGACCCTAGCCTCGAGCGCCGGCGCCCAGATCGCCGGCGAATTTACCCAGCGCAAGGACCGCCCCGACCCTGCCACACTGATCGGCAAGGGCAAGCTCGAAGAAATTGCCGGCGCCGCCGCCTCGGTATCCGCGGATGTGATTCTGTTCGATCACGACCTCTCACCCTCGCAGCAGCGCAACATTGAACGCGTGGTCAACACGCGCGTCATCGATCGCACCCAGCTGATCCTCGATATTTTTGCCCGCCACGCCCGCACTCGTGAAGGTCAGTTGCAAGTGGAACTCGCACAGCTCGAATACATGCTTCCGCGGCTGGCTGGGCGCGGCATCGAAATGTCGCAGCTCGGCGGCGGCATCGGTACGCGCGGTCCAGGCGAAACCCAGCTCGAGACCGACCGCCGAAAGATTTTCCGCCGCGTCCGGCACGTCAAGCAGCAGATCGAAAATGTGCGCCGCATCCGCGCCCAACAGCGCCAGCGTCGCGAATCAATCCCGGTAGCGATGGTGGCGCTGGTCGGATATACGAATGCCGGCAAGTCCACATTGTTCAACGCCCTTACCCAATCGAACGTGGTCGCGTCGTCGCGCATGTTTGCGACCCTCGATCCGACAATTCGAGGCGCTGAACTCCCCTCCAAACGAAAAGTCCTTTTTTCCGACACGGTAGGTTTCATCCGCCATCTTCCGCACAC
>JBEKLO010000159.1:0-5420 GCA_050010155.1 Terriglobales bacterium | reverse complement strand
TATGCCGTGGAGGCTATGCGATATTCGAGGTAGTCCTGATGCAGAGCTTCCTGCACTCCCACCGCGATCGCTTCAAGGTCGCGCCCGGCCAGGCCTCCGTAGGTGGGATAGCCCTCGGTGAGGATCAGCAGATTCTTTTCCTGCTGCGCCAGCAGATCGTCGTTGGTGCAGAGAAATCCGCCAATATTCGCCATGCCGTCTTTCTTTGCCGACATGGTGCAGCCGTCGCCATAGCTGAACATTTCCTGCGCAATTTCCTTGGGCGACTTGTCTTGGTAGCCCTGTTCGCGAATCTTGATGAAGTAGGAATTCTCGGCAAAACGGCATGCGTCGAAATAGAGCGGGATACGATGCTTGCGGCAAATCGCGCTCACAGCTTTGACGTTCTCCATCGAGACGGGCTGGCCACCGCCGGAGTTATTGGTGACGGTCAGCATAACGAGAGGCACACGCTCGCGGCCAACTTTCTGGATCAGGGCTTCGAGGGCGGCGACGTCCATATTGCCTTTGAAGGGATGCTTCAGGCTGGGTTGGCGACCTTCGGAGATGACCAGGTCGACCGCCTCGGCACCGACGAACTCCACGTTCGCGCGGGTCGTGTCGAAATGAGTGTTGTTCGGGACGACGTCGCCTTTCTTGCACATCACGCTGAACAGGATGCGCTCGGCAGCGCGGCCCTGGTGAGTGGGGATGACGTGCTTGTAGCCGAAGATATCCTGCACGGAGGAGCGGAACTGCTCGAAGCTGCGGCTGCCGGCATAGCTTTCGTCGCCTTCCATCATGGCCGCCCACTGGTGCGTGGACATGGCGCCGGTGCCTGAATCGGTGAGCAGATCGATGAGGACATCGTCCGCGGGTAAAAGAAAAAGGTTATAAAACGCGGCGCGGAGCAGATGCTCGCGCTCGGCGCGGGTCGTCCAGTGAATGGGCTCGACGCTCTTGATCCGGAAAGGCTCGATGATGGTGCGAGGCATGATGGTTTCTCTCTTTAACCACACACGATTTAGCTGCTGATGTCAGTGACTGGGATCACGGAGCGGTGGCACGATTCAGCGAGCAAGAGTCTGCGCCACCACGTGCCACATCACACTTTGACCGAATCCCGGCGCTCCGCGGGAACATACTTCACGGCGGCGGTGCGCTCGAGTTTGTCCCATGCAAACGGCCGGCCCTGGATGGCACGCTTCAGAGTGCGGAACAGGACCAGAGAAAATACCTGGCGATAGGCGAAGCGTTGCAACCATACCTGGCTTAGCAGCCATGCGTCTTCACGGGCTTCGGGCTGGCGACGCTCAAGGGCGAAGGCGAGCGCCGAGGCGAGGAAGTCAATCACCAGGAAGGCTACAAAGAAAATCAGCAGCCGCTGGAAGCTGGCGGGATCGGTGGATTCTGGGTGAAAGTGTTTCTGGATGAAATACCAGACGACGCCCACTACGAACATCACGTCGATAAAGGGCGAGACTAGCGGAAGCAGAATCTGGAAGATAAGGATGTTGGGGAGCGCGACAAATCCCAAGGCGCCTTTGCGCGCAAAAACTTTCTTGTGCTTGAAAACCGACTGCAGGATTCCGAACGACCAGCGGAAACGCTGGCGCATAAGGGCATTGGCGCTGGTGGGAGCTTCGGTGAAGGCGAGCGCCCTATCCTCATACTCGACGCGATAGCCGCTGCGCAAGAGCGCCATGGTCAGATCGGCGTCTTCTGCGACTGTGTCGATATGGTAGCCACCCATTTCGCGAACGAGTGCGGTCCGCCAGGCGCCGATCGCGCCCGGCACCACGCTTACCGCGCCCATGGTGTTGAGCGCTCGCCGTTCGAAATTCTGGCTGGTGATGTATTCGAGCGCCTGCCAGCGGGTCCATAGATTGACGCGGTTTCCAACCTTCGCGTTGCCAGCCACGGCAGCCACTTTCGGATTGAGGAAGTGGGGGACCATGCGGGCAATGGCATCGGGAGCAATGATGGTATCGGCGTCAATGCCGACGAAGACTTCCGCATCGCCGATGTGCTCCAGTCCGAAGTTCAGCGCCTCGGCTTTGCCCCCGTTGGGCTTGGTAAGAATCAGTACGCGGCCGGCGGCTTCTTCGGCGGCAAAGGCACGGCGAGCGATTTCCAAAGTACGATCCGTGGAACCATCGTCGATGACGATCACACGCAGATTGGGATAGTCGGAATCGAGCGCGCCCTGGATCGTGCGTTCGATGACCTTCTCCTCGTTATAGGCGGGAATGAGGACCGCAACGCGAGGGTGATAGGCGGCAATCTCCTCGGGCGTTCCATACACATGATCGCGGAGCCGGTCATAGATGGCGAGGACGCCGACGGAAATGAGGCGTCCGGTCATCAGAATGTCACCGAGGAAAAAGATAAGGGCGATACCGGCCATGGTCGCACTGAAGAATCCAAAACTGACCCAGTTCAATAAGGCGGACCAGTACTCGCTGGTTTTAAGAGGCGGCATGACGTCGGCTTTGGTTTTGCCCATCAACTGATACACAGGAACGAAATCAAATCCTCGGGCACGAGCGCCGTCGATGATTAAGGGGAGTGCCAGAACGGTTCTTTCCCGGTTCCCTCCGCCATCGTGCATCAGGATGATGTTGCCGCACTGCGCATCGTTCGGTTGGCAGGGTGGAAGATGGTCGAGCACGCGTGCGGCAATTTGTTTCGGCGAGAGCGGAGGATCGTCGTTCCAGTCTCGAGTGTCGATCTTGTTGCCGATGGTCACATAACCCAGGCTCTGCGTGACTTCGAGCGGCTTCACCTCGTCTTCGGTGTCGGGTTCGGCGTCCACGGAGTACGGCGGCCGGAACAGTGTGCTGCGAATTCCCAGTTGGCTGGCAAACAATTGTTCGGTCAGGTTCAGCTCTACTCTCATGTAGCTGGAGCCAATCGAGCTGATGTCGGGATGAGTAAAAGTGTGGTTCCCGATTTCATGACCTTCCCGGTAAATCCGTTTTGTTAAGCTGCCAAACTTCTCCGCCTGGATTCCGATCAGGAAGAATGTTCCGGGCACGTGTTCGCGTTTGAGGACATCGAGAATTTTCGGTGTCCATTCGGGGTCGGGACCGTCGTCGAAGGTGAGGGCCAAGTGGTTCTTGCTGGCACCGTAGCGCGCCACACGGTAGGGCTCGGGCAGACTTTTGAACTCTTCCCCGTCGATGAGTCCGGTCTTTTTGTCGATGGTCAGTTCGCGCACGCCGTTGGTGGGGCGCGCTTCGATATGCAGGATCTCGCCGCTGCCCTCCATATCGACGTCCTGGCCGGGAGGAACGTCCTTCAATCGATCGGACGCATTAGCTTCTCCGGGCGTATCCCATACCCGCCACAGGGAACGGTCCTCCGAGCCCAGTCGCCACAAGGCGAAGGTCTGGATGCCAACCGTCTGCGCGGCACGCATCTCGTTCAGAGCCGTCACCGCATCCAGAAACCAGACATGGTGGCGGAAGTGATCGTCGTCTTCATAACTGAAGTGAGGATTGAGTGCGTCGCCGTCAAAGTCAACGTCTTCCTCGGCATCGCGCGCTCCGATCCAGGCTTCCTGTACCGATACGCTCTTGTCGGCCTCACCCGGTGGGAGCTTGCCTTTTTTCGGCCGCTCGACCCAGTCGTATCCGTAATTGCCGATGGCGCAGATGAGCTTCTCTTTCGGAATGTCCTCGACCGCAGAATCGAGGTTGTCCATAAACCAATCCTGCGAAGCGACGGGACCAGGGGTTCCGCCGGGAAAGTGCTCGTCGTAGTTCATGATGACGACGCCATCCACGGCGGCAGAAATGGCCTTGTAATCAAAGTCTTCATTGCGCACCTGGACGCTCACGTACAACTTCATCCCCTTGGCGTGGAGGTCCGATGCCAGTTCGTTGAGCAGCGTTACGTATCCTGACTGCCCTGCCTTCGGGAAGGATTCGAAGTCGATCATCAAACCGCGATAATGGTCGGTGGCGAGAAAAAGACCAATCTCTCGTCGAAAATTGGCGTGCGCCTGGGGACTGTTCAGAAAATCCAGAATGCCGGGAACAAAGTCGGTGCCATCGAAGTTCTGCACCACCGGAAACACTTCCATGTCGGTATCTTCCGCCTTCAGAAACGACATTACGCGGTTATCGACAGGGTGGACGGTATTGCCGTGAATCACGTCAAACATGGCGTTTGTTTCCGGATCCACAGCTTCGAGATGGCCGTCGGCACTGAGAACCTGCAGCCAGGTGGGAAAGAGCAAGTCAATCTGGCGCGCATACTCGCGCAAGGAAGAAAAACTGGCCGCGTCCCAGGAAACATAGAATGCGGCCCGAACGCCTTGCACCGAGTTGAGCGTGAGCTGCGAAGGAGCTTTGCGGACCTGGTGGCGGTGCCCGATGCGGGCCAGTGTGGCGAGGCGTCGCTTCTCGCGCGCCTTCGTCTTTTCGTCCTCTTTGAGAGCGTGGTAAGGGCGCTTTTCTGTAAGCCAGGAAAGGTCGGGCAGCGGCTCGCTGCGCAGGGCACTGTAGATAAAAAAGATCACCAGCAAAGAAAAAGCAATGGCAGCCGCGTCGACAAAACGGCGAATGCGGCGCCAGCGGGCTTGCAAGGGATCGTAAAAAACCTGTTTCGCCATTTCTTTGTGGTGTATTCATCCTAAGGTGCGAGCGACGGGGGGTCAAACGGGATTGGATGAGTCGTTCGCTGTTCGGCGTTCGCTGTCTGCTGGTCGCCGGTTTTAGCGAAAGGCGAAAAGCGAATAACGCGCGCCTTCGTTCGGGGCGCGGAAAATCACTCGATTCGCGATATATTCCCAACGTGCTCACCTTGATCCGCGGACATCGCAGTCTATTTCTGGCAACCATACTGGCCGCGCTGGCTTTGCGACTGATTTTCTTTGTTTTCTTCCCCATGATTACGGATGACTCGCGCATCTATGCCAACCTAGCTACTACCTGGCTCGAGCATGGCATCTACGGCCAGACGCTGACCGGTCCGCAGGGGGTGCAAATCCTAACAACCGACGCGCGCCTGCCGGGCTACCCGGCGTTTCTGGCTGCGATCTACTGGCTATTTGGGGCCGGCAACTTCAAAGCCGTCGTGCTGACGCAGATTCTGATCGACTTGGGCACTTGCTTGATCGTTGCCGATTTGGCGCGCCGGTTGATTTCCGAACGGGCGGCGAAAATCGCATTCCTGCTGGCAGCGCTCTGCCCATTCCTGGCCAACTACGCCGCCGCCGAACTCACAGAGACTTTGGAGATCTTCTTCACCGCGCTTGCTCTCGATTGTGCTGTTGCCGCTCTAAATCGAATGCAGGCGGGCGGCATGGGCGTGGGCAAACTCTGGGCCGCGACTGGGTTGGCGATTGCAGCCTGCACTCTGGTACGCCCCGATGGCGGCATTCTGCTGGCGGCGGTCTTGTTTTATCTGGCGCTGGCAGCCCCTAAAAGGGCGAA
>JBEKLO010000158.1:0-5607 GCA_050010155.1 Terriglobales bacterium | reverse complement strand
ATCCGGCCATTCCATCTCGCAACTGGTGACGACGGCCTGGGCGTCGGCGGCTACCTTCCGCGGCACCGACAAGCGCGGCGGGGCCAACGGGGCGCGCATTCGCCTGGCTCCGCAAAAGGATTGGGAGGTCAACCAACCGAGCGAATTGGCGAAGGTCATTCGGAAGCTGCAGGCAGTCCAGAGGGATTTCAACGGCAAGCAAAAAGGGAAGAAGAAGGTCTCGCTGGCTGACCTGATCGTTCTGGGCGGCTGCGCGGCCGTCGAGAAAGCTGCGAAAAACGCCGGGCACGACGTGAAGATTCCTTTCTGGCCGGGACGCACGGATGCTTCGCAGGAGCAGACGGACGTGCACTCATTCGCCGTAATGGAGCCGGTCGCTGACGGGTTCCGCAACTATCTTCGGAGTGGACAAATCTTGTCGGCGGAGGAGTTGCTGGTGGATCGGGCGCAGTTGCTGACCCTGACTGCCCCCGAGATGACGGTTCTCGTCGGCGGCCTTCGCGCGCTGAATGCGAACGTCGCGAAGGCCAAACACGGCGTCTTCACCGATCGGCCGGAGACGCTGACGAATGATTTCTTCGTCAACCTGCTCGACATGAATACGAAATGGGAACCCTCTGCATCCGAAGGTGTATACGATGGGCGTGATCGGAGGACGGGCAAAATCAAGTGGACCGGCACGCGCGTCGATCTCCTTTTCGGTTCGCATTCCCAGCTCCGGGCAATCGCAGAAGTCTACGCGTGTGACGACTCGAAGCAAGCGTTTGTGAAGGACTTCGCGGCGGCGTGGAACAAGGTAATGAACCTTGATCGCTACGACCTCAAGCTCAATGGGTGAATTGGCGATGTTACACCAACGTTGAAGGCTCGTCTTCAAGCCTCGGGTACAGCAAAACAAAAAAAGAGTGCGGAGTCCGTCGACTCCGCACGAGGTTTATCGAAATTCGCGCTAAGCGGCGACTGATGCTGCCTTGGCTGCTTTGCGCAGTGATCGGAAGCGCGCGCGCACCTCTTCTGAAAGGAGTTGCGGCTGTTCCCACGCGGCAAAAATGGCCGCCTTTGTCTCGTGACGGATAAAGGAATGAGAAGTCTCAGCGCTACTCTCGTCATGGTCACGAAGACCACGATTAACGGGTGGTGCTAAGAGTTTGTTGGTAGGTACTGTAAGGACGGTCTCTAACCATTTCCTCGCTAACATCGGACGTCAAGTTGCGCATTCCGAAGCCGACTCCAATTTTCTTAAGAAAGTCGTAAGGCGGAGTGCCTCCGGCAAAGATCCAGACAAAGTCGTTAGGAAGAGTCTGTAAGTTTTCTCCAATTCCCAGGACGACAGAGTTCGGTCTGAACTCCACCGGCTTTGAGTTAAAAATGACGTTGATGATCCCGGCATCCACAAACTCCCTTATACGCTGAGCGTTTCGTGTTTTTATACGCATGAATTCCTGTCTTCGATAAGACAGCGTTACCTGGTTGCCGGGCTGTTGCGCAAGCCCGATGGCTGCCTCAACCGCACTATCGCCGCCACCCACAACCAGAATGCGCTTATGTCGATAGTGATCCGCTTCGATCAGACGGTACATCACCTTGGGGAGATGCTCTCCCTCCACGCCGAGCTTTCTTGGGTTGCCGGCCCGGCCGATAGCCAGCACTACGGTGCGGGCGCGATATCGCTGAGTTGCAGTCATGACAGCAAAACTCCCATCTGGCAATTTCCTGATGTCGCTAACCATCGAGTCGGCACAAACATTGAACTCGAAGCGATTCAGCACCATGTCCCAGAAGGCGAGAAGGTGCTCTTTCAAAAGCACAGTCTTGTTCAGCTTCAGGTGCATGGGGAACTCCAGGGGAGTCGTGGTTACGACTTTCTGCCGAGGAAATTTCGCCACCGTACCTCCAACCTCATCCCGCTCGATGGTTATATAGCTGAGCTTGTTCTCGATGGCGCGCAGGGAGGCACTGATGCCCCCGGGGCCGGCTCCAACAATCACCACATCGTAGACGCCAGGACGGGGCTGCGAAACCCGCTGATCCTTGATTCTCCTGGTGATGATATCGATGCACCGGCGTCCCTCATTAACTGCATTCTTGATCAAGGCCAATCCGCCGAGCTCTCCAATGATGAATAAATTCTCAATCGTGGTTTCATACTCAGTCGTCAGGCATGGCGTGTCCGCGTTGATGCTCGGACTCGCCATGACCATGGTGATGGCGCCGACCGGGCATGCTTCTGCGCAGCTCTCATGGCCGATGCAGGTTTGTCCATTGGCAATGACTGCCTTGCCGCCCAACATCGCGAGTACGTCCCCCTCCGGGCAGACGGTTGTGCAAGTGGCGCAGCCAATGCAGCGAGTCGCGTCAATGTGGGGATGCAGACCCTGAGGGCCTTCGGAATTTGAACTCGATTTCGCAACGATTCGGCGTGCCTGCTCCTCCTTCTGATTCAAATTCTTCAGATAGCGCCGCACGAAGAACGTCACAACCGCGACCGCGACCAGCGCCGAAAAGAGAGTTTCCATTATCACGAGCTCCGGCTCAGATAAATCCAAGCAACATCGCAACCGCGATGTGGACGAGCGCTAGTACGGCAAAGGCATAGCTAAACGGCTTGTGCACGACGTGCCACAGCCGGAACACGCGCTGGGCGTGAGAAAGGAATATGGCACGACGTTGGATCAAGGCCCGCTTGCAGGCGAGACTTATCACTTCTTCAAACCGGACATTCTTCGATGGCAGAAACCCGCCCAAAGAATGAATCATTGCTCCGATTCCGAAACACCTTATGCGAAGTTGGGCGACGCGAAACGGCCAAGCCAGGTCAGAGGCCACGATATAAGCAAGCGCGGTGAATGCCGACCAATGCGACACCCGGCTGGGCGCTGCCGAGTCGACCAGCAGCCGCCGCAGATCGGACAGTGGAACGGTTGCCTGACGCTCGAGCAATCTCTCAATCTGGAGTAAGGACGACTCGGCTGCCTCGACCTGGCGCGGAATCTGCGCGTATAGATAGCGTCCAATAAGGCCGCTTAGAGAAACAGCTACCATAACCCAGAAGGCCATACCCGCCAGGCCGCGAAATTTGAAAGACGCATGAAAGGCGATGCACACTGGCGCTGCCACGCCCAGAACGACGTGGTGATCAAGCCAGTGCTTCGAGTCTCCCTGTTTTTGCAACCACCCCCAGCGCTTGCGCAGCGGATACAAAAAGATTCCGCACAACAGCAATACACCTAACAAGCCTAAGTTGATCCCCACAATGCCGCTGGGCCGCAAGAGATGATGTTTTGGGGAAAACGCGCGGTCGGCCTGACTGAGTCGATAGTAGTCCCCGCCATAGAGCATGAGAGCGACGATCGCCCCGATCGCGATGAGCGACATGAGCATAACCAGCCTCTGATGTCTTTTTTTCGCAGTGCTCGCGACTGTGGCCGTCGGCACAAAGGTGGTGGCGTGCGCATTCATCTGATCGAACCTTTCATGTCGAAGCGATATCCGAAACTCAAGTGCCACTGCTCATAGTTCAATTGCGCACCACGTTCGATGGTGTAACCACTTTGCAGAAACGTACGACCTCCCAGGTTGGTGTCGAAAGAGCTGTCGAGAAATACCGAGTGCTGGTTCACAGTGAAGGCGGAATCGAGCGTCTGACTCCCGGCTTGAGTATTCCAGTTCATCCGCTTGCTCAAGGGGCGGGATAACGAAAGAACCCTGTAATCTCCCCGCGCAAACGAACTGTCGAATTTCGAGTAGTGGACGTCCGCCCGAACACCCGTATGCCCGATCTCGTTCCATGTGAACCCGTACATCTGGTTCAGGCTTCGCTGTACGTCCCCAGTCTTGTCACTCTGTCCAATGGTGGTATAGACGGCGAAGTTGCGTACTGGCTGCAGCCGCACGGCGACGTTCAGACCCTGATAAAGAAGTTTGTCCACCAGGCCAGTGCCGACGAATGCGGTCGCAGCCGTCGGAACATCTCGAAAATAGTTGTGAAAAACTTCGAAGGAAATCCATTTCTCTGGCTGAACGAGCACGCTTAGATAACTGCGGCTGATTCCCGTTCCCGGGGTGATTCCGTCCGTGCTGACGCCTTGGGGCGAGTCCACAATAAAGGAGTGGTAAACAGAAATATATTTCATGTAAGACAGCGTGTTTTCCAGAAAGAGATATGGGCGGTCGAGTTGCCACTTCAAGAAACTGAGCGCAAACCCGGTTGTGCTTGAGTAATGAAAGTCATCGTAGTTGCCACCTTCAAAGTTGACGAAGGATCCTGCAATCTGCTGGTCTGGACGATAGTGCCAGTCGGTCTGATCTGGAGTGGAACCAAGAAATACTCCGGCAGTGACTCCACTCGCGACCTTGCGTCCGAGGTATCCACCATCGATCGTGTCCAGACTCACCGCCCACGGCAGATAGAGGCGCCCGACGCCCGCAACCCAGCTGGAGTTCGGGTTGTCGTAAAACAATTGGATGGTGTAGGCCCTGTCCAAGTAGTCCTGCATTGTTTCCTCATCGGGCTGGGAATTCGTGGTCAGCCTGCCTCGCCAGTCACCTTGCAAGTTCCAGTGAGTGCCGGCAATTTGAGTCGTGTCGGTGTGAAATGCCATTCCTATGGAACTGCTGCGGCCCAGTGTCGAGCCGCTGCTGCTGACTCCGCTGTAATCGAAGGCGATTCGGCCACGAATCTGGTTTTCCGCTCGCAAGGCTTCCTCAAGTTGCGCCGTTTTCGATAGCTGGACTGGAGTCGCCGGCTGCAACGGATTCTTGAGGGCCGCATCCGTGGCCGGTTCATCTCCCAGCTTTGCGTAATCGGCCTCGGAAAGTTCAGCCCAGTCGCCGGGTTTCACGTCCCGCTTGACGTTGCGAATCTCTGTCACCGCCGATGTCTCCGCGACCGAAACGATTTGCAACTCGGCAACAATCGCGCCTTGAGGGTTTGGGGAATCTGCCGAGGAAGGGTTCACATCATGGACGAAGAGCGTCATGCCTGCGGCCAATCCGGAACTGCGTCCGCCTACCAGATAAGCAGCGCCCTCTGCGACGTACTTTATCTTGAAACTGACATGAAGCTTTGCGTCGGATAATAGCGCAGTCGTCTCCGGCAACGAGGACTTCGACTTCGTTGTCGTATTAGCCGTGCTCAAACGGGGCCGCAGCTTTCCCCACAATGTGCTCCCGGTCGACGGCTGAGCACCCGCGCCATTCGAACCGACGTTAGCCGCCGCGTCTGCTGGCAGCACAATTAAGATGACCGTATTTCCCGCCGTAGCTAGTTTGTACGGGTGGAAGGTATCGACATCTACGACGGCTCGCATAACCGGCGGATTGGCGCCGTTCGGCCCTATGCGAACCTGCTTAACGCCATTCCGGTTCACAACAATACGTCTTTCTCTTGAGTTGGCCGATGTGGTGGGGAGATCGAGGACCAAGCGATCGGGCTTAGTCGCAATCGTGAGTTTAGGATTTACCGGGTGCGTCAGAATGATTTCGACCCTGATTGTGTCGCCGGATCGGACGACCCTCAGCTTCCGGATTTCTGTGGTGCCGGGTCCCACTCCCTGCGCCAGACACGCAGACACCAACAATAATACGAGGCAGAAGTCTGCCAACATT
>JBEKLO010000157.1:0-5684 GCA_050010155.1 Terriglobales bacterium | reverse complement strand
GCCTTATCGAATACGGCTTCCGGCAGGGCCAATAGCACCTTCTCCGAATGATCTCCTTGGCTGTACTCCAGGTAAAGCCAGCGATCACGTACATGAATGCCCGCAGCCAACGCGCCGCCGAGCGGACTTAGTGGGATAATCGCCAGCGACCCTACACCCGCGTTCATATGGGCATCGGAATCGAAGACGACTTTCGTGATGTCGGAATATGGAACCGCGAAGTTATCGCCAGCCTCACTCCGAAACGTCAGCTTTCTAGCGTCATCGTCAAAGCTGAGAACGCCGATCTTATCCACCAATTCCCGCTTGTCTGCACTCTTGTGGCGGCGAATTTTGACGTCCTCAAACTTAGTAGTTTCTGAAAAGAGGAATGAGACCCCGATAAAAAAGAAAACGGCCAAGTGCGCCAGCTTTGTCAATTGCCGCCTCCTTTGCGGTCTAACTCAGAATTCCCTTTTTGAACAAGAGAAACGGCACCATCGTACACCTTTGGGGACTTGGCAGTCTGGCGAAAAATCGCTTCCGCACCAACTACGCCCCGTTCGGGTCAAATATTGCAAGCGCCTGTTTACAGTAACCGTCCGGTGTACAATTCTCCGGCGAATCAAGTTTCACTTCAGAAGGAGTGACCGTGAACTACGCCCGCATTGCATTGGCCTCGCTCGGGGCTATGGTCGCCTACTTTGTCTATGGCTTTGCTATGTTCGCTGCATGGCCATCCATGAAAACTGAATTCCTGAAGTACCCCAACGTCTATCGTCCCAAGGACGAGATGATGAAGGTGATGCCCTATGGCATGATCGCCATCTTCATCGCCATCGTAGTCGTCGCCATTCTCTACGCAAAAATCTATACCGCTGGAGGCGGCATCGTATCAGGCATATACCTCGGCGCACTCATCGGTCTTTTCTCTGTCTGCACCTTCGCGATCCACAACTACATCAACCTGAACATCGGCCTTACGCTGACAATCTACCAGTCCATTGCCTACTTCATTCAGTGGGTCATCGTGGGCGCAGCCATCGGCCTCATCTACAAGCCATAGCGGATTCGTCCGCAAAACAGAGGGTCAATTCGTGCAAACACCTTGTAACAACAGCCAAGTCCCTGATTCCAAAAGACCGAGACCAGAGGGGTCTCAGATTTCTAGTCGTGGCTTTCTCATAGTCCCGTTCCTAACTGGATTACAATTCCCGCATGTCGAAACCTTCCGGTAAAGACCCTATCGTCTCCGCAGCCCGCTATTCCGAGATGGGATTTATTATTCCCGCAGCCGTCCTGCTTGGCTTTTTCCTCGGCAAGTTACTCGATCACTGGCTGCACACCAAATGGCTATATCTAGTCGGTTTGTTGTTCGGCGCGGTAGTTGGATTCGGGCAGATGATCCGCATGGCCATGAGCGCTTCCAAAGATCAATAAGTCAAAGATGAATAAGGATCAATAAGTCAAAGATGAATAAGAAAGATGAATGAGCATGACCATTCCCGCCCGCCCGACGGAGTTCCGCCCGCGGAGAACCGCGACCATCCCATAGGCGACGATTCCATCGAAGAAAACCGCATCAACACAAATCACCTCAACACAAACCGCCTCAACACAAATTATGACCGCATTATCCCTCGCGTGCTGCGCAACCTGCTCGTGGCGAGCGTTCTTCTCCTTGCGCCCGCGTTCTGGTTTTATCGCTGGGTAGGAGCGATTGGGTTTGCCTTTGGCGCGGCAGTTTCCTACGTCAATTTTCGCTCGCTGACCAGCGGCGTTCAGGGACTTGCTGATCGCATCGTCAACCGCAACGGCCGGGAAAAAGGCGGCCGAATCATTCTGCGCTTTCTCGTGCGTTATGGGTTGGTCGCAGCTGTTGCCTATGCTATATTCAAGAGTTCTTCCATGGCGTTTCGCGGCTTTCTGTGGGGCTTGTGCGTGCCGGTTGCAGCCCTGATGGCGGAGGCGGTCTGGGAAGGGTACGCGGCTCTCAGGCGAGGTGAATAAGAGCGCTTCGAGCTACGGACTGCGAGCTTGAAGCATCTGCCGCAACGATTATTCGTAGCGTCGAAGCACGCAGTTATTCTTAGAATCACAAAGTCTGAACACAAAGTCTGAACCATGGAACAACTGGTTTTTACCGCATTTCTCAATCGTCTGTTCGGCCCCGCCGTCCTGGCGTTTCTGCAGGCCCTGCACATCCATCCGAAGCATCCGGCGTCTCCGATTTCGAACAGCTTCGCGATGGAATTGTTGGTCCTCTTGCTGCTTACAGTATTTTTTATTGCCGTGCGCGTGCGGCTTTCGGTCGAGCAGCCGGGCGCGCTGCAGCACACAATGGAAGGCATCGAGGGCTTCGTCCAAGGGCTGGCCAACGAGACGATCTCGAATCATCCCGAGAAGTTTGTTTCGTATCTGACCGTGCTCGGGATGTTCATCCTGCTCTGCAATCTCATTGGTTTGGTGCCGGGCCTTACGTCTCCTACGGCCGTGCCGATCGTGCCGCTCGGATGCGCGCTGCTCACGTGGTTCTACTATCACTACCAGGGGCTGCGTGCGAATGGACTGCTGGGATACCTGAAGCATTTCATCGGTCCGCAAGAGGGTATGCCGATGGCGGTCCGGCTATTATTGCCGGTCCTGTTGTTTCCGATTGAGCTTTTCAGTCACGCGGCACGCGTGCTGTCGTTGACGGTTCGTCTTTTCGCGAACATGTTCGCGGGAGAAATGGTGACGCTAGTGTTCTTCTCGCTGGTCCCGCTGGGTCTCCCGGTCGTGTTCGAGGGACTGCACGTCGGCGTGTCGTTTATCCAGACGTATATTTTTGTGCTGCTGGCTTGCGTCTATCTGGGAGAGGCGACGGCACACGAGCACTAGAGAAGATCTCAGGTCCCAGGTGTCAGGTCTCAGGAAGTCAACGGCAAATTCTGCTGGAAGATGTTCCTGACACCTGAGACCTGGTACCTGACACCTGCTGTTTGACACATGCCTTTAGCGTGAGGGCGCCGGCTTCGTAGCACGGCGTCAACCACCCACTGGGGCAATTCATACAAGGAGAAACAAAAATGCGGAAAATTGTGATGTTGTTGTTTGTGATGATGATGTTGTCTTTCCTGGCAGTGCCGGCGTTCGCGCAAACGGGCGCGGCTGCGGCTGGCGGGACTAACTGGGTGGCAATCACTTCTGGTTTCGGAATCGCCATCGCCGCCGGACTGGCCGCGCAAGGCCAGGGCAAAGCGGCGTCCGCGGCTTGCGAAGCGCTGGGACGCAATCCCGCTGCCCGCGCGGGCATTCAGGTGGCGCTGATTCTTGGCCTCGCGTTTATCGAGTCCCTGGTGTTGTTCGCGCTGGTTATTATTTTCGTGAAAGTCGTCTAAGCGAATTGGTGGTTTTGAAATTGATTTGTTAAAGGGCCCCTGCGGCAGCAGGGGTTTTTTCTTGCGCGAAATTCACTCGTCGCAAGTGCGAGATGAGTGGGATGCTAGATTTTACTGATGACTGATAGCTGGCTCTATGTTTTGCGGTCTATCTTGCGTTCACCGTCCCAGTTGTTGGCGCCATTGTCGGGAATAGCCTGCAAGGCATCGACAAGGATGCGGCGAAGACGGTAGCGGCTGTCGAGGTCCATGCCGACGAACTCGAAACCGATTTCATTGACGCGAGCGCGACGCAAGAGAACCTCGCCGCGGATTTTTTTCACGCCGAGGGAAATTTCCACATGCGCTTCAGAGCCCACGCGGAGATTGTCACTGCGCGTGCCCATGCCGCCCCCGAGACTCATCTCCCGCATGACGATGTTCGACTTTCCCCAGGAACTGGAAAGAGTGGCAGAGAGGGTGCGCGGCAACACGATGCGTTCGTAGCGGCGCTGGCGGACCCAGGGACATCCGGGACCGGAATCGAGCGGAGCGATGGCGAGTTCGCCGGCTTCCAATCCACTTTCGATGAGAGCCTGGGTGCCGTGACGGGGATCGATTTTAGAGAGCGCTTGAATTGCGGCGATTCTCAATTCGCGGTGCTGGGCGTGGCCGAAGAACTTCTTGTCGTCGACAATGGCGCGCAGAACCGGGACCGCTTCGCTCTCGCGCAACCTGCCAAGGGATTCCACGGCTTTCAGTTGTACGAACGGCGGTCGGTTCTGAGCTTCACCGGCGGTGGCAAGGGCGATGAGACTGGCGCTGGCATTGTGATCCTGGCTCATACCGATCTCGTCGATGGCCTCGGGCAAAATGAGCGGGTCGAGCAATTCGAGCAGTTCAAGCAGGGTGCGCCCGCGGTCGGGTGCGGCGCCGTAAGCGATCTGGCGGACGATGACGTCCTGATAAAAGCGGTTGAACTCGCCCATGCGGGAAGGCAGCAAATCGAGCAGCGAGGTCACGGAAAGGCGGCTCAAAAGGCCGACAGTGGAAGCGGCCTGGCGCGGCTGACCTGTGCGCAGGATGTCGTGCAGATCGTCGATGGCGGGCCGTCCGAGTTCGGCGACGAGTTCGACAATGCGGTCGCATTCGACGCGTCTTTGCGCGCGGAAGAAACGATCGGCCAGGTGTTCGACGGAGTTTCTGGGAAGCTGCTGCAGGACGTTGATTAAATCCTCGGGCGCCTGATCGGCATTGATGGCTTCCTCGATCATCTCGGGCAGGCGATTTTCGATGCCGACGCGAGAGCGGAGATCCTGCACCAGGGCGGGCCGTTCGTGGGCCACAGTTTCGAGCGACGAGCAGAGTTCGGCGACGGCCTTGTATTTTTTACGGCTGCAGGCTTCCTGGCCGAAGCGAGCGAAGGCGGCACTCAGCAGACTCTGAACTTCACTGTCGTTTTCCTTGGCCAATTTCTCGGCGATCATGGCGAGAGCATTGGGCATGACGTCATCGGGCGCGGTAGCGTAGAGGTCGGCGAGTTGCGCGAGGCCGATGGCGGTTTTACGCCGCGGATCCGCATCTTTGGCGTTGAGGCCGTTGCAATAGTTGGAAAGGATTTTCGCGGCGAGCTCATTGTCGTCGCGATCAAACAGAATTTCTACGAACTGGCGAATGTTGCGGGGAGGAACGCAGGCCGCTTCGCCGGAGAGCAGAACGCTCTTCTTGCCAGCTTCCGGAATCTCGGCCCAGAACATGCGGTCGAGAATGTCGGCATGTGACTCCACCAGGATGCCGGCCTTGGACATTTTATCTTCCTGCACTCGCAGGATCTGGCGCAGCGTGTCCATCTGCCGGCTCATGTGCTCCATCATGTCGTGAACGGCATTGACCTTGACATCGCCACGCTGGTAACGGTCGAGAGCGAACTTGATGGCCATGCTTTCCGCTGCCTTCATCAGAAGCGGCGTGTCGTTGGCATCGCTATTTTTGTTCTGGGAAGCCTGCGCGGCGAGACTTTCGAGCAACTGCGCGAGATTGACTTTGGCGCCTTCGGGAGCTTTCCCGAGTTCGACCTTGAGATTCTCCGGTGACGAGTTGGGATCCTGCATCGCCTGGCCGAAATGAGTCAGCAGGCGAATGGTCTGAATTACTTCCTCTTCCTGCAAGGGAACGACACCGCCAGCCCATGCTCCAGAGGACGATGGTCCAGCCGGCGCTATGGCGCCCGAGGACTCGCCGGCGCCCGTGCCGCTGGGAATGGGAACGGTGGGCACGCTGCCGAGGGGTGCGCCGCCTGGAACTCCGGGACCGCCGCCCTCGCTCGCTCCCTGTGCGGCAGCAATT
>JBEKLO010000156.1:0-10506 GCA_050010155.1 Terriglobales bacterium | reverse complement strand
GGCGCGCGTTAACTCTCGCTCCAGAGATTCTAGCGATACTGAAGACTTGGAAAACGTCAACGCAATTTGGCGCGGCTGGTGATTGGATCTTTGCTTCCCCATCACAGCTTGGCCGGTTGCCATGGTCCTATCCCTGGACGTGGAGGCAGTTTCAAGACGCGGCAACGGCTGCGGGGCTTGAGACGTTCGGGACTCATACCCTCCGTCACAGCTACCGCAGTTGGCTCGACGCTGTGGGCACCACGATAGCTGTGCAACAAAAACTGATGCGCCACGCTGACATCAGAACAACGATGAACGTTTACGGCACTGTCGTGACGGATGAAATGGCTACCGCATCAGGGAAAGTGGCTCGTTTGGTAGTTAACGGCACGGGAAGCGGCACGGAACCTACTTCAAGTCATTGAAAATATGGCGGAGAGAGTGGGATTCGAACCCACGTTACCCTTTCGAGTAAACACGCTTTCCAAGCGTGCGCCTTCAGCCACTCGGCCATCTCTCCGGCGCCCTGTGCAATGATTGTCCTGATTCTAGCAGGCGTTGCACCGCTCGCGAACTGTAGACCCTCGCCTGGCGGAACGGGTAGCTATGGCCCGCTACGGTCACCCTACCCTCCGGACTGCGGTCGCTAGCTTTCCTCGGCCTTGTGCAACTGCTGCGCGAGGTAGTTCTCGTAGGTCATTTCCTCGATCGCGTGCAGTTGACCTTCCAGCCAGTCGATGTGGTGTTCTTCATCGAGCAGGATTTTCTCCATCAGTTCGCGCGAACCGTTGTCTCCGGCGGCTACGCTGGCCTTGATGCCCTCATTCAGACGTTTCACGGCCGTGTATTCGAGCTGTAAATCATTCTCCAGTTGCTGCTTCACTGTCTGCCCGACATTGATCTTGAAATAGTCGGTCATGTTGGGAGCACCATCGAGGTAGAGAATCCGCTCCATCAGAATTTCGGCGTGCTGCATTTCTTCGATGGACTCCTTGCGAATCTGCTTGGCCATCCGTTGATAGCCCCAGTTTTCGCACATCTCGGCGTGCAGGAAATACTGGTTGATAGCGGTGAGTTCCGCTTTAAGCACTTCGTTCAGGATGGCAATGATTTTTGCGTCGCCTTTCATTATTCGCCTCTCTTGGGATGAATCATTGGAGAATTCATTCTCAGTCCCTGGTTCCTGGTGCAAACAAGGGCGCTAACATAGAACTATCCGCAAGCAAGGATTGTACTAGAAGGCGAGAATCAGGAGTGGGATCCCGAGGCAGCAGCCGCAGTGTGGGGCGTCTCTGGCGCTGCCTGAGCGCTACTATTGCCAGGCTGGGCGGGCTTGGGCGGAACCGCTCCCTCAACCACACGATGATTCAGGCAGTAAAGCGCGAGTTCCAGACGGTCGGCTACTCCCAGCTTGTCGTAAACTTTGCGCAGGTAATTCTTGACCACCTGCTCGGTGGTGCCAACTCTTAAAGCAATTTCTTTGTTCTTCATTCCCTGCGTGACGCAGGAGACGATGAGCGACTCTTTGGGCGTTAGCGACACTTTGGCCCGCGAACCGGTCGGACGCGCCCCTTGTGTGCGATAGGCCTGCATCACCCATGCGATGGCGCGCGTGTCGAGCCAGGGTTCACCCAAGGCGACTTTGCGCAAGCATTCCACCAGCATCTCCGGCTCAATTTCGCGCGAAACGATGGCGTGGGCACCGCGCCGGAACAGCTCGAGCGTCAATTCCTGATCGGGCTCCTGCAGCACAACTACGAGACGGCAGTTCGTATTTTGCCGGAGAAGATCGGAAACAGCGTCGGCTGAATTCGGGGACAAGACAGCTTCGAAGATTACAATGTCAGCGGAAAATTTCTGGATGGCTGTGACGGTCTGCTCGAGACTCTCGGCTTGGCCGACAACCCGGATATCGTCTTCGAGCGCGAAAATTTTGCGCAGCCCGGCGCGGAATATAGCTTGGGTATCCGCCACAATCACGCGGATTGTGCCTTTGCCATCCTCAGGCTGAAAGCCTTCGCCTGCCTCGACACCGACTGAAGTGCTGACCGAAGTGCTGCCCATCCATCCTCTTTTCGCGCCCTACCAGGCGCGGCCAAACTTCATCTACCTTAATTCGGCAGACCTGCGCACACTACTTGCGCTCAAAACGGTACTCATCGATGACCACGCCGACTCCACGCCGGCCGCCATCTTCAAAACTACGCACGACTCGCCCACGACAATCCACTTGCACATCGACTTCTGCGCCGACCACATCAGCGGGAAGAGAGAGCGTGAAATCGACCGCGGAACCTACGGGAACATCCGCATCCATGCGGAAGAGGACGCCGTTGGCGGAAATATTCTCGGTTTCCACCGACTTTAACGCCACTGCCGCGCCCGCAGTTCCAGACTGGCTGACAGTCGACTTCAATGAGACCGGCAGTTTGATCGGGAAGCGCGGCGCGCCTTGCACGTCCGTATAACTCTTTCGATTTTTGCTAAGATCAGCGGTTCCCTTGGCGGCTTCAGACACGTTTGCGACGACCTTCCTTCCGGTTCGTGCCGTGCACCACTCCTATTGAGCATGTGCACATTTCAAAGGCGAGACTACACCCGGCATGGGACGATGAAAAGTTACGGAAGTCATGGAACAAGGGCGGCGAAGTGCCGGTGGTACAGGGACTTACGCGCGTCGAGGAGTAGCTGGCTTCGCGCGCACAAGACGGGTCATTGCTTCGCAGATAGCACATCGGACTCAGCCAATCTGCTACCCACCGGAAACGCCCGTGAAAGAATTTTCAGGACGTCCGGACTCTTCAAAACTTTGTTGTTTCCGTGAAGCTAAACTCCCTCACTTTCATGGCGGGCACAACCATGTCGAAAGATTCCTCGCCGGAGGCGCGAACCGGAGTGCTCATCGCCTCCACGTTCGAGAGCATGGAAATCAGGCTTTGGTTGAAGCGGAAATTGCGGAGACCACACTGCACCTTGCCGTTCTCGACTAAGAACGTCCCGTCCCGTGTCATGCCGGTCACGATTTTTTCGTAAGGATCCACTTCACGGATGTACCACAGCCGTGTCACCAACACGCCCCTTTCGGTAGTGGCGACCATTTCCGCAACGGTTCGCGGATTTTCTGGCGCGCCGAAGACAATGTTGATGGGCATCTCACCGACCTCGTTCGGCAGCGGGAAGCCATGCCCGGTAGGTTCGATGGGGCCGACCTTCGATGCATACTCCGAATTCCTCATCTTCTGGGCTGTAGCGCGTGCATATACCACGCGCTTGACCACTCCGTTTTCGACCAACTGTACGCGCTGGCGCCGCATACCTTCCCCGTCGAAGGGCGAACCCGCCTGAAGCGGATGCGCGGCGTCGTCCGAGATATTGATGTTCGCACCAAACAGTTGCGTGCCGATGCGGTCGTTTAGAAACGAGCGCTGGTCAAGAAGCGCTACGCCGCTGTAATCCCAGAACATGAAGCCCACTATGTCGAGGACCGCAGCCGGTTCGAGGATCACGGTATATTTTCCCGGCGCGATTTCCCGCGGATGCACTGAATCAACCGCCTTTTGCGCAGCCGTCTCCGCCAGGTGCGCGGGATCGATATTCCTCACATCGGGCGAATTCAGTTTCTGCCAGCCAGAAGAATCTTCGGCCAGCATGGTGATGGAAATCTCCGCCAGTGTCTGCTGATGCCAATTCTCCAAGCCGCGCGAGTTGAAGATTCCTTCCCGAGATTCCGAATTCGAGTAGATGCCCGCCGTCGTCAGTTTGTGCTTCGCGGCAATGGATACGACGTCCTTGACCACTTCGGCGCGATCGGCCGGGGTGATGGCTGCAGTCTCGCCAAAGAAACGCGGGAAATGAACCTCTTCGTGTTCGGCCACGGCGTTCGCCTCCCCCGCCCTCGGCATCGGCAGCAAGTCTGGATCGGGCACTTGCACTCTCGCGAGATTCTCTGACGCGGCAACGGCCCGACGCAGACTCTCGTCGTCAAACTGGTTGGCGGTGGAGCGCGCCGTGCGTCCGGCAAAGTTTGTGCGGATCGAAACGATGGAGTTTTCTTCCTCCACATTCTGATGAATGCTATTGTTTGCGAAACGTGTCAGGGCAAAATGGGAGCCGGTGAAGATAGCTTCCACCTCGTCGGCGGACGAGAAGCGTCGAATGCGATCGAAGATATCGGCGGCTTGTTGTTTGGTTAGCATCAAGACGATTGGTAATCGGATAATTTTGTAATTTGGTAATTGAAAAGTCCCGTCCACTTCATCTTGGAGGTCTTCTAAATTACAAAATTACCCGATTACAAAATTACAAAATCTTCCATCTCTACGAATACGCCGCGCCAACGCGAATATTCCGGAAACGCGCCGGGCTTGCGCCGTGTCCAGTACCCACAACTTGCTGCGGCTGGCCCTTGCCGCAGTTGGGCGTTCCCCACAGGGTCCATTCGTCGCGCGAACAGATCGCATCCATCGAATTCCAAAACTCGGTGGTGATGCCGGAATAGGACGGATTCTTCAGCATTCGCACGCGCTTGCCGTGCTTGATCTCCCACGCGATCTCGCATCCGAACTGAAAGTTGTAGCGCTTGTCGTCGATCGACCAGGATTTATTGGTCTCCATGTAAATTCCGTCGTCGGTCGCGGCAATGAGTTGCTCCAGGCCTAACGGTTTTTCGCCGGGTAAAATGCTGACATTGGTCTATGCGCCGTTTCGCGTGAACTCAGATATCCGGTAAACAGCCCATTGGTGATAATTGGCGTCGACTGGGCGGCCACGCCTTCGTCATCGTAGGCGAAGGTTCCAAGCCCTGGTCCGTGTTCTTGCCGGGCGTCGGCCACCACGTTCACCAGATCGCTGCCGTAGCGCAGCTTGCCGAGTTTTTCGAGCGTGAGAAACGATGTTCCCGCAAAATTCGCTTCCATGCCGAGCACGCGATCGAGTTCAATCGGATGGCCGATGGATTCGTGAATCTGCAAGCCCAGCTGCGAGCCATCCAGAATAATCGTGGATGTTCCTTCCGGGCACTGATCGGCGTGGTGCAAGGCGACGGCCTCTTCCGCCACCCGGCGCGCATTCTCAACCAGCTTCATTTCTTCGATCTGCTCGTAGCCGCGATTCTGCCACTGCCCGCCGAACGAATTCGGATAGGACCGCTTCTGAATCTCGGAGCCTGCGAACGCATAGGCCGTATAGCCCGCGCCGGTCGAATATTTTGTCTGATGAATACGAGCGCCCTCGGAAGAAAGAAACCATGACTCTTCGCGCTGGAAGTTCATGCCAGTTTCAGCAAGCGTAACGCCCGAAACGGCGCGCATTTCCGCGTCAACCTTCAGCAACAGGTCGATGTTCTGCTCGACGGAAATCGTGAACGGATCAATTTTGCACGGCGTCGTCCACTCCGCTACAGCCGCAGGCTCGGGGGCCAGTTGGACGTCTTCGCGCTTAACCTGCGCCGAGGCTCGCGCAATCTTGATCGCCTGTGCGGCCGCCGCTTCCACGGCGGCGCGACTTAAATCCGCGGAGGCGGCAAATCCCCATGCGCCGTCCGCGACTACACGCACGCCTATGCCGAGGGATTCGGACTCCGATGCATGACCGACGCATCCATTCTTGGTGGTCAGCGAGCGATTGCGGATCGCAACGACGCGCACGTCGGCATAAGTCACTCCGGGCGCGGTGGCAGCGTCCAGAGCCAGTTGGCCAGTGGTCTTCATCTCTTGATTCAACGTATCACGAAAGAGTGTTAGCGATTGGCGGTTTGCTGTCGGTCGCTAACCGGAAATCAGTGCGTGCCAGGGGCGGCCGCGGCCAGTGGAACTCTTTTGTGGGCAACATCGATCAAAAAGCGGCCAGCGTGCAGATGGTCTCCGCCGCCATTCGCACTGTCTTGGTGGGCATCGTCTTCGTTCCTGCTACCGGATTCGGCCCAGACCGCGCCAATTTCGACCGTCCCCTTGCTATTGCCCGAGCTCGCGACCTTGGTGGGTTGACGGCGCTGTTTCTCAACATAGGCTTTGATCACTTGCGCCGCGGTCCGGGCGGCGAGATATCCATGTTCTCCCTCTTCCAACAGCGTGCACACGACGATTTCCGGATCTCTTCTCGGCTCCACGCCCACAAACCAACCATTGTCCTTGAATTTCTTGCCACCTGCGCCTAGCTTCGCCTTCAAGGCGTTGCTGATGGTCTGCGCGCTGCCCGTTTTGCCGGCAAAATCGATGCCCTGCAGGTGGGCGCTGGGCGCAGTTCCGATCGGCGCAACCACGTTCGACATGGCGTCGGTGATGAGTTCCCAGTTGTTGGGATCGATGGGCACCCGGCTTTGCCCCGTCGTATCCGCCGCCGGAACCACATTGGCAGGCAAATCGGTAGGATTGATAACATGCGGGCGCACCAGCAACCCGCCGCTAGCAATCGCGCCGATAGCTCGCGCCAGCTGAATCGGCGTAGTCGCCACCGCGCCCTGACCGATCCCGACCGAGATTGTTTCGCCCGCGTACCACTTCTGCTTGAAGTTACGGATCTTCCATTCCTCTGACGGCATCACGCCACTGACTTCCTGCGGTAGATCAATGCCCGTCTTCTGGCCCAGCCCAAAGGCGGTCGCGTACTTGGCAATGCGATCAATACCCAGCTTCTCGGCCAACGTGTAAAAGAAGACATCGCACGACTGGTAAATGGCTTTGCTGATATCGACCACGCCATGGGTGCGGTGCTCGGCAACTACCCAGCACTTGAAATAGCGACCATAAAAACTGGCTCCGCCGCCGCAATTCACGTGCATGGTCTGGGCTACGCCCTCCTGCAAACCGGCCGTCGCCATAATGATCTTGAACACCGATCCGGGCGCCAGTTGGGCCTGAATCGCTTTATTCAGCAGGGGATGGTCGGGATCATCAATCAACTTGTTCCACTCATCCCGTGAAATCTTCACTGCGAAATCATTGGGATCGAACGTCGGTCGGCTCACCATCGCCAGAATTTCACCAGTGCGCGGATTCATGGCCACGATCGCGCCATTCCTCCCGTTGAGCGCCTGCTCGGCTGCTATCTGCAGATCGAGATCCACCGTCAGCTTGAGCTGCTTGCCGGGCTCGGCGGGAGTTTCGTCGAGGCGTCCGACTTCCCGGCCGCGACTATCCACAATCGCACGCCGCGATCCGTTCTTGCCCATCAGAAGATTGTTGTACTGCTTTTCCACTCCACTTACGCCGACCACATCGCCGGGATTGTAGAGTTCGAACTGCGGCTGGTTGAGCATGTCCTCGGTGACTTCGCCGACGTAGCCGATCAGGTGCGCCATGAAGCCGTTGCGAGGGTACAGGCGCCGATGCGCCATGATCGTTTCAAGTTCCGGAAGCTCGTTCTTGTGCGCTCCAATGAACGCCAGTTCGTCGGGAGTGATGTCCTCCTTGAGGAAAATCGGCTGGTACTGTGGCATCGAGGAAAAGTGCCGAATGCGCTGGCGCACTTCCTCAGGATTTAAATGCAGCCCCTTGGCGATGGCGTCGGCATCCGCTTTCAGGTCACGCGTGGAATCGCGAAGCAGAAGCGCGGAAAACGACGGATAGTTATCGACAATGATGCGGCCTTCGCGGTCGAGGATTTTGCCGCGCGGCGCCAGAATCGGCACATTGCGAACGGCATTCTGCGCCGCTAGTTGCGCATAATGGCCACTTGCCATCACCTGCAGCCGCCACAGCCCGTACGCCAACAGCAGAAAAATGAACAGTACGACATACTGCACGGCGGTGAGGCGAAATGCGGAAACTTTTTCTTCGCGGCCGAACATTGATCCTCTACGATTCCCTAGCTCGTGCAAGCCTCAGTTCGTGCAGCAGGCACGGGGATTCCGCGGAATCGACATCGGCGGTGCCATGGCCTGGAAAGCTATGGGAAAAGTTAACTGTATTGTAACCCCTGGCACATCTTGCCAGAAACATTGCGACGGAAACGAAAGTTTCTTAGTCGAATACGGGCGAGCATTGGGAGGGCGAAGCCTGCCCCTGCGCTGGGATGCGATCGGAGCCAATCGGCGGGTCATGTACAAACGTGGTTTGAACTGAACGCTTCTAGGGGCAACAATAGACAGAAGTCAAATATCCATTTGGCTTCCTACTAAGGAACGGAATGCGGATTCGCAGTTTCATCATCGCGTACGCCCTCGTGCTGGCCATTCTCCTCTTTGCCGATCGGCGCCCGGGTTCCACGCAGCAGGATCGCTACTCGCACGTGGTGGACCTGACCGTGGGGCAATCGACGAACGCGAAGGACGCATCGGCCTCGGACTCTGGAACTCGCATCCTTGCTCCCGCCGCCTTTATTCCCGGGACTTGGGCCGCCGGCCAGATTCCGCCGGAACGCTTGGTAGCCCCACTAGTGGTGATGGATTTGAACGCGGCAGTCGAGGGCAGCGCGCAGATTTCTCTCGACGATATCGCCGCGTGGGAATCGCTGCACGGCATAATTCCGCAAGGTGCGGTCGTCGCCATTCGGGTGGGCGCGCTCCGGGCCACGTCAACCGACGTTGTTTCAAACGACGATCGGTCTCCGAGGCCCTTAGCATCGCTTCCTATCACTCGTGACGCGGCAATGTTCCTTATAGACGCCCGCTACACCATCGGTTTTGTGGTCGAAACGCCTGTCAATTTGACCTATGATCGCACGCTGGCGCAGCAACTTGCCCTCCACGGAAACTATGTCCTGGAAGGAGCGACACGCTTCACCTCATTGCCTGCGACGGGTTCGCTCATCATCGTCGCCCCGGCCAAGAACAAAAAACCGGGCGACGCGCCGGTCCGCATCCTGGCCATGGTGAAATAGTTTCTCGGCGCCCAGGTCTCTTAGCTCTCAGCCGATCGCGAATTGAACCCCTTTATTTTTTGTGCACCACCGATCACGCCGTGATCATCTACCCATCCGGAGGAACGTCCATGTCTGATCCGCGCTATCCGATTGGAAAGTTTTCCTACGCCGGAACGGTTACGCCAGAACAGAAACAGCAATACCTCACCGACATCGAGCAGACTCCCGCTCGGTTGCGGGCCGCTCTCGGCGGACTTTCAGACCAGCAGCTCGGGACTCCCTACCGCGAAGGCGGCTGGACGCTGCGCCAGTTGGCCCATCACCTCCCGGACAGCCACATGAATTCCTACATTCGCTTCAAGCTGGCGCTCACCGAAGACGAACCTACGATCAAGCCGTATATGGAAAATCTTTGGGCCGAGTTACCTGAAGCCAAGCATGCGCCGATTGAAATGTCCCTGGCGTTGCTCGATTCCCTGCACCAGCGCTGGATGCTGATGCTTCGCAAACTCACCGACGCGGAATGGAAGCGCACCTTCCGGCATCCTGAATTGGGCCCGATGTCGCTCGAGAAGAATCTCGCACTTTATTCCTGGCATGGACGCCACCACGTGGCCCATGTCACGAGCTTGCGCGAAAAGATGGGATGGTAGTGCAAGAGATCGGCAGAGAATCAGACACCCCATTGTCTACGGCAAGCCGGCCTTCCACGCGAGATAACTGGCAGCCTCACGCATAACTGCCGCAAAGCGCTCCCACAGAGAGTGAGGGCGCGACTCGGGTCTGGGCGCCAGCTCTACTTGCACGCCCTCATGCTCGAGCAAGGCGCGAATGCGAAACACATGGTAGGCGTCGCTGACGGCAATGCAACTGTGCATACCATTCGCGCGCATGATATTGGCTACACGAGCTGCCGACTGCGCCGTATCCGAGCCTTGCGTTTCCGCGATCAGAGCCTGTTCGGGGACGCCGCGCCGCAGAAAATAGTCTCTGCCCACGCCGCCCTCGCTGAAATCCGGATCCTGGGCCGCGCCGCCGGTCGTGATCACCACCGGCGCCATTCCCTTCTGAAACAATTCGTAACCATGATCGAGGCGGGCACGGTACACCGGCGAGGGATGTCCCGCGTACTCGGCAGCTCCGAAAATCGCGATGACATCGGCTTTTTTCGTGGGTGTTTCAGCGGCGGCACGTACGATGCGTGATCCGGTGATACCGAAAAACAGCAGCAATGCCCCTAGGATGGTCAGCAAGAGAAGGGGCCAGGGACGCACTAATATGGAGCGAGATTTCAAGGTTTGAACGCTTTAAAATTTCAAGGCGAATCCGTCGCCGGTCCAATCAGAGTATCAATGTAAGGGCTGCACCCTTGAAGCATCGAAAACCTCTGAAACCTTGAAACCTGCTTAGGACAGGGCTTCAACAATGTCCTTTGCGGGAATCGCGCCTTCGCGCAGAATCTGCCAGGTACCGTCTGGTTTAAAGTACACAATCGTCGATGAAATTGTTCGCGGTGACTTGCCACCATCCACAATTAGCGAGATGCGCCCCTGCAATTGTCCCTGCACCTCTTCGGCGGTCGTGCATTCCACAGCACCGCTCAGGTTGGCGGAGGTTGCAGTGATCGGAATTTTTGCTGCCCGCACGACCGCCAGCGGAATCTCAGCCGCGGGCACGCGCAGAGCCACGTTTCCCGTATTCGCGGTGACCTTAAGCGGCAGATGC
>JBEKLO010000155.1:0-6235 GCA_050010155.1 Terriglobales bacterium | reverse complement strand
GAAGCCTCCCACGATCTCGGAGCCACGCCCGCCCAAACTTTCTGGCGCGTAATCTTCCCGCTCTCGATTCCCGGAGTCCTGGCCGGAGCCACCTTCGCCTTCGTCCTAAGCCTAGGAGACTTTCTGGCCCCGCTCCTATTAGGCGGCCCGAGCGGCATCATGATCTCGAACATAGTAGTAAGTCTCTTCGGAGCCGCCTATAACTGGCCGCTAGGAGCAGCCACCTCGCTCTGTATGTTAGCGCTGGTGCTAGCTCTGATCTTCTTCTCCGAACGCCTGGAAAAGAAATGGAGCTTCCAGTGACCGCCCGCTGTTCCACAGAAGCCGGGTGCCCCATCCTTGCGCGTCCTTTGCGCAAGGGTGGGATTCCACGATCATGTGCGCCAGAGTGGTTTGACTTTGTTCTGAATTTCGAAGGCAAGACGAGATGAAACGCACTTCCCACGAAGGCTCGCGCTGGCTAACCGTACACGCCCTCGCTGTCTTCGCCTTCCTGTATCTGCCGATCGCCATCCTCATCCTCTATTCCTTCAACGGACAAGGCGTAGGAGGCTTTCCCCCGCTCGACCTGACCCTCAACTGGTATCGCATCCTTTTCGCCGACGCGCCCATCTGGGATTCAGTCCTGAACAGTCTGCTTGTGGCCGTAGCCGCGATGCTGATTGCGCTGGTCTTCGGAATCCCCGCGGCATTAGCCCTAGATCGCGCCCAATTCCCCGGCAAAGCCCTGTTCCGCCGCCTGGTTCTATTGCCCCTGATTCTCCCCGGCATCATTACCGGCCTCTCCCTACTAATGCTCTTCCGAGTAGGAGAAATAAAACTAAGTCTGCTAACGATCGTCCTCGGACACGGCACCGCTCTAATCTCCGTAGCCACCACCGAAGTCTTCGCCGGATTGCAAAAACTCAACCGCGCCCAGGAAGAAGCATCGTTAGACTTAGGAGCGACTTACTGGCAAACCTTCTGGCGCATCACCGTCCCCAATCTAAAGCTCTCCATCATCGGAGCCGCTCTCCTGATCTTCACCCTGTCTATGGACGAGATTGCCGTTAGCTTCTTCCTGATCGGCCGTGAGAACACGCTTCCGCTGGAAATCTGGGGCCGTCTCCGCCGAGGCATTACCCCAGAGATCAACGCCATCTCCACCATCATCTTTCTGTTCTCGCTGATCGCGATCGTGTTCTGGTATCGCCTGAGAACGCGAGCAGTAGTAACTACGGAGATCGGTGCGGAGTCAGTCGAGACGCCGTAAAATCACCCCAAACTTGTCATCCTGAGCGTAGCAGAACGATTCGCAAAGCGAGTCGTCCTGCGGAGTCGAAGGACCCCTGCGTTCTCACCAGTCGCTGGAAGCATTGTAGAGGTGACCGATACCGTTGTGCCCAGGCTGGCGTTGACAAGTCGCAGCAGTTCAGGCTGTTGACCCCGCCGACATAAGCAACACAAGGGCTGCCCCATCCTTCGCGCACTTTGCGAAGGGTGGGATTCCACAAACGCTGCGATCTTAGGCTTTCCTTCGAGGTTCCAGAGCGAGATTATGCATTTTGCGCAGGATTAGCACGCGGAGTACCATTTCCGCCATGCGACATCATAAACATTGGATGCAACTCTGGTGGGCGATCCTTGAGCACTTCGGACGGGAGTGCAAAAAAACATGGAGTGGCGAAGTGATCGCCGTGTTTGTAGGGGGTATCGCTGGCGCTGCCACGTCTTATCTGAGAACGCGTGGCCACATCTCGTTCACCGATGCGCTCGTAGATGGCTTGATAACCGCTGTGCTGTTTTTTGCGATCTATGTTTTCGTTCATCTCCTGCGCTCCCCTTGGCTAGAGCGATCTAGCGAGGGAGTTGCACCTTCGCTCGGAGATGGAATCTTAGGTTCTGTCCTGTTCTTGTTTCTTTTAGGAGGGGTGCTGCTGATTTGCCATCTACTTGCGCAAGACTGGCACTCGGAACTGACACTGCACACTCAGCCCGATCCAAGCGAACTAAGAACGGTGGAGGAATGCAAATCGACGCTCGCATCTCTGACTAAACCGCTGCCCACCAATTCTCTGAGGCATCAGACGCTTGAACTCGTAAATGAATTGAATTTATTTTTGGTCAACAGGCCCGCACCTCCCCAACAGCCTGTCCAAAATCCTGCGACAGACGAAGATCGCGCCCGCAATGCTAAATGGGACCGTTATTGGAATGAGACGAAAGTTGCCTACCAAAGTAAGCAGTTCAACCAACGAATCCTCGGGATGGTTAAGAAATACCTAATTCAGGGCGTCCCGGTTGGATTCCTGGAGAAAGCGGCGGAACAACCGGAACGCTACTTTGGAGCACTGCCGTACGGTGGATTTTCTCTTGATACTTGCGATCAGTACATGAATGAACTATGCCAACTGAGGGAATTGGCGTTCCACGTGGATGCATATGACATAAGAATTGACTCGTCGAAATTCTAGGCGAATTTTGTCTGCCGTCACCTCCCGAGTGGAATCTGAACTTCAACAAAGCCGCCGGGCGTCGTCGAATTCACCGCCGCCGCAATCTTCTCGGTGTGCAATCGAACCAGCGGCCATTGCGGAGTGCTCAGCACCACAACCGCAATCTTGCGTCCGCTGAGATTCTGCTGGTATTGAATATTCTTGTCAGCGGTAACAAACACTTCGAATCCAGCCTGCTCCGCTTTAGCCAGCAAGTCGCCGTTCGAAAGCGTGTCCCATCCGCGAGTTCTTGCCTCGGTGATGGCATGGCCGGTCAGGTAAGGAACTAACGGCGCCGGTACGCTGTGGTCAAAAAGAACGAGCATCGGGGGCGGACGCGTGTATCGACTCAACCGGAACCGGGGCAGCCACGCTGCGTGCGGCAAACTCCAGAACCTCGATTACTTGCTCCTTGGAAATGCTGAACCAGTCCACAATCTCATCTACGGTAGCCCCAGCTTCAAGGTTCTCGAACACGGCGGAAACGGGCATGCGCGTATCACGAAAGACCCATGCGCCGCTGAGCCTTCCCGGAACGCTTTCCACGGCAGGGCACTGCGACCAATCGAGAGTTGCCATGTTCGAAACTCCTCTCTTCCTTTTTACCACCACCCATCTTTTTTCATCACATTTTTCTTGTACGGCCATCACATACACGCACCATAATCGGTGCGAAAATTCCCCGAGAGTGCACCATTGAGAAGTATGCCCGTCTCCAGAGACGGTTCCATTTTTTGCCGCTCATTGACAACTTGAGACGTCTAGCGAACGCGAGCCCCGCCGTCGAAATCCCCAGCGACATCGAGGACTAGGCCGCTAAGTCCTTATTCCTTAATATTTTCCATGTAAGTCCCTTAATCCCAAGATTTTGCCCCTAACTCTTTGATTCCAAAATACTAAAAAAGAGGGGGGAGGGCTGGTCAGCTTAACAGCACAAACGCATCTCCCGAAGGGCTGACAAACCACCAGGAGCAATCATAATGTCCACTTATACAATCCCACCTTGCCAACACATAAAAAAGGATGGATCGCAGTGCGGGTCTCCCGCCCTTCGCAATCAGCAGTTTTGTTACTTTCATGATCTTCGCCGCGCCTCGACAAAAGATGTCAACGGCTTCGCCCCGTTTCCGCCCCCGCCGTTCTTTCTTCCCCTCTTCGAAGACGCTAGCTCAATCCAGCGAGCGCTCAGCAGGATCTGCGTTCATGTGCTTAACAACCGGCTCGACCCGAAAAAGGCTGGAGTCCTCCTCTATGCCGCGCAACTTGCGTCGTCGAACCTCGCTCGTGGGAATCGCAAGAAGTCCCAGGAGGACCGCCATGACAACCAGCCAAGGTCCTCGCGCACCCTGGCTTCCTCCGAGGCCCTCGTGCATGTACGGGGCAAACTCCGCCCCGACAAGAATTGTGCAAACACCTGACACAACCGTGACAACCTGCCAGATGCTGCCGACCTAGTATGCGATTGCAAGCTGGAGCGGAGAGAGTAATCGGTTAAACGGCCGCCTGCTCTTGCGACTTACTCGCTTCCAACTCCAGCTCGCACAATCCAAGGAGGGATTATGCAGCGTCACAAGATTGCTTTCACAATTTGCCTCGCCTTCGCGGTAATGCTCGGTTCGAGCACAGCCCTGGCGCAGTATTCACTTACGAATCTGGCTTCGAATCAGGTAGGAATGGCGAAGCACATCGACCCGCTGCTGGTAAACGGATGGGGACTCGCGTACGGACCCGGCGGAGCTTTTTGGATCAGCGATCAAGGCTCAGGCTGGTCGACACTCTACAACGCCAAAGGCGTTAAACAGGGTTTGGAGGTCCAGATTCCCTCCGCATCCGGTGCAGACACCGGTCAACCTACCGGAATCGTCTTCAACGCTTCGTCCGATTTCCAGGTAGGAGGATGGAACTCGTTCTTCCTGTTCGCAACGTTGGATGGGACCATCAGCGGATGGGCGCCGCAGTCCAATCCCAACGATGCGATCATCGCGGTCAACAACTCGGCTGCCGGCTCGCAATTCACAGGTCTAGCCGTTACCAACCGGCCCTCGGGAAATCTCCTTTACGCCGCCGACTTGGCTAACAACATCGTGGATGTGTACGACGGAAACTTCAACCTGGTCAATTCGTTTACCGATACCGCGCTGCCGCCCGGATACGCCCCGTTTGGTATTCAGGACATCAACGGATTGGTCTACGTTGCATTCGCCCAAGCCGACGAAGCTCCCGGTGGATACATCGACATCTTCGAGGAAGATGGAACCTTCGTAAAGACACTGGCGCAGGGCAAGCCGTTGAATCAGCCCTGGGGTTTCGCCGTTGCGCCCAAGAATTTTGGCAAACTCAGCAACACGCTGCTCGTTTCGAACAATACAAACAGCGGAACCATCAACGCGTTTAATCTCGAAACCGGCGAGTTTGTAGGCACGGTCAAAGACACGAACGGAAAGAACATCGTCATCGACCAACTATGGGGAATTGAGTTCGGTGGAGGCTCGTCCGCCAACGGTCGCACCGACCAGCTATTCTTCACCGCCGGTCCGTCGAACAATCTGGCAGGAACATTTGGTGTGATCGATTTGAAGTAGACAAACGGCCGAAATGAAAAACCGAAATGAAAAAGAAGCGAAACGTAAATCGCGAAGGCCGCCCGACAACAGGCGGCCCTTTCGCGCATCCTACCGTTGCTGCTGGTAAACAGAGCTGTTGGGCGTGGGCTCGTCATACTCGCGCCCATACTTGTTCTTATGCGCGATGCGCTGCCCATTGGCAGCCGGAACTCGAATCACTCCCAAAGACGAAGCATTCTCCGTCACCGTAATCTCACGCGCCACGGGCGGCGCACTTTCCGGCCCCATGCCCTCGCTCCAGACGTGCAGCTTGTAGCGCCCGTAAGGAACGCCCGTCAGGCTGAGTTGACCGTCCGCATTGGAAATGGCATACAACGACGTGGACAAGGTAATGACTACCGCGCTCATCTCGGGATGAATGTTGCAGAAAATGTAGCTGATTCCGGGCCGATCGAATCGCACCATTCGCGATGTCCCCGCCTCGTACAGACCGAGATCAAACCGCTTGCCTTCGAAAAGTGAAAACACGTTGTGAAAGAAAGGATCGTGATTGGGAAACTCCACCATCGACCCCGCCGGAACTACCAGGATGTGCGGCTCAAAGCTCTTGTTCTTCTGCACCAGGCGCGCGGGTTGCCCCGGACTTGCCGGCGGGTTGGCGGACGCACTCGGCACCGACGTCGCTTCGCCCGAGGTTCCCGTCGTTGTGACTGGAGTCAGCCACACGACTACCGGTGACTTCGACGCGCCCGCGCACTGTCGTGACTTGTGCGATGGCCTGCGCGTGCAAGTCGGCCGCACCAGTCCACATGATCGCGATCCAGATCAGGATTGTTCGATGGCTCATCGTTGATGGCTCACTTCTGATCGCTCACGTCGATCGCTCACTTCTGATCCGTCACTTCGGCTGTCCCGCTTAGTTCTCTGTTTTCAGCTGCGGCTTCTGCGCGCCAATTCCGTCCGTCTGCTCAGAAAAGAACGCCCATAGTCAAATTGATGTGACCTGCGTTGTTCCCGCCGTCGGTAAGCGAATATGTCGTCAGATGCCGATACTCGGCAGAAAACAGCAAATCCGATCGAGGACGGTAAATCATGTTCACAAAACTTCCCAAATTTCGCGCCAGCGACGGATCGCCGTAAGACACTGGATATTGGAAATATCTCAGGTCGCTGGCATAAGGATTATCCATCCCAAAC
>JBEKLO010000154.1:0-6076 GCA_050010155.1 Terriglobales bacterium | reverse complement strand
GCCTCAGCGGATCGTCAATTTCAGTTGCAAATCCCATATGCTGATCGGCGAACGGATTGCTTTCTCCGAACAGAACCGTTCGCAAACCCTGCTCGGTCAAGTCGTCTGGAGTCATTCCTCTGACGCTGACCTCAAGGAAAGCGTCCTGCGGAGACTCCTCGACTTCAAGCTCCAGGCGAAACATTTTGGACCGCGCCGTGGTGGTCGTGACGTGAACCCCAGCGACCTTCACATATTTACTACGGCCAGACCAAGTGAATTGCGCCTTGGCTCCCCGATTCCACCGATCGCCACGAGCCGCTTCGAGAGCCTGCGCTACTGTGTCGTCTTTTACGCGCGCCGTGACATTTATAAGCTCGCCACGATCTTCGACCTCCATGGCACGAAACACTGCGTTTCCCAATTTGCACCAGGGCGCCAGATCTTCAGCGGCGATCGCTCTCATCCTGTCCTCCACCTGTCGCTGCAAATCAGCGACCATGCGAAATGTCGGAACGACATGAAAGGTGCGAACTTCATCCAGAAAAGATTGCTCATGTCCTTCCCGGTCCGTTGCGGCGGATGTCCATACTGCGATGCGCAGCGCGTGTTTCTCAGCGTGAAGATACTCCGCGTGCGTCGCTGAAAATCTCGTTTTAAGCGGCTTCCCGTAGCGTCTGCCCATGATGCCGACATAAATGTCCGAGCCCTCAACTTCTGCGAGGTACGCTTCCTCCGGGTCCGCGTCGCGGCCGCCGAATTCCTCGAACAAGACGGCACGCAAGCCTACGGCCCGAATGCCGGCAGCCGCAGCTTGCCGCTCTTCCCCCAATTCCGTCATCACGCTCGAAATAAATGCACGCTTCTCGCGGGCCCATTCGCGCACCTCATCGGCGGAAGGTAATTCCGCCGCCGCCCCACGATCGATGAGCAACGCCTCGGGCTTGTTATCGGATTGCCTTGGCATGGACATATTGTACGAGTCGAGTGGCAGGAACGGATCGCGCCAAGAGGCAAAATAGCTCAACTCGGCCTGCCGTTGACGCGGAGACCGCAGAGATTGTCTTAAATCGATAGGTCGCCTGTGCGTATGAGAACAGACCCATCTGCGCTGACGCCAACGTCAGCGGAAACTGTCGCCTGATTCGTAAAACGAGAGTCATCAGCTGTGGTAAGGCGTTTCTTCATTTGTGAATCTCGGCGTCAGTGGGACAATTGCCGGTATCAAACTCTTTGCTTGGACCCTCCGACTTCCCCTTCTCCAGAGTAAAGGTTCCTTGCTCGGAGGGTCGACTTTCGTGTTCAACTAAGTAATTTCCAGAGATAGAACCGCCGCTACGACGCCCTGTAAATGTGATCTTGCCAATAGAACTCGTCACCGAGAAGGAAACATCGTCACCGACAACAACCCCAGTTAGCCCTCCACTCCCGAAAAGAGGCGCTGCGACGCCCATGCAACCCGACAGAATCCCATCGTCATCTCGAACCAAGATTCCGATTTCCGCAGACACATTGACCGTCTTGTTGTGTACGACTCCACCGAATTGGCCCGTCAGCGAGCGTCCCTCATTAAGGTGTTCGTTGCCCGCAGCAGTAGTGTCGGTGGCTGGCGCACTAACACTGGACTTTGAACGTTGGCTACTTCTGACCACCGATTGGAATTCCGCTAACGAAACTCCGAAGTGCTGATCGATAAGAGGACGGACGTGCTCGGCATCCACTGCGAAGTTCAGGTTCTGCCCCTTCTCAAATTGAAATGTAGCGATTCCCACCATCTTCCCGCTCTCGCTCAACACCGGCCCACCTGACGAACCAGGGGAAATCGGCGCTGTGATTTGCAAGTAACGCACTGACTTGTATTCACGAACCGCGCTTAGAATGCCGTCACTGATCGTATTTTCGAGTCCTTGCGGACTGCCGATTGCAATCACCTTGTCCCCAACCGTCAGGTCCTTCGAGGATCCTAGGGTCACAAACGGCAAGTCCCGTGGCTTGTCCCTACCGCCGCGCTCGTAAAGTTGAAACACTACTAAATCCCTTTCCAAGTCGGCCCCCTCGATTGAACGGATCTCGAAAACGCGCCCATGGCAGCATTCGGCTATCGCTTGCACAGCCCCTTTGATCACATGGTAGTTGGTGCCAGCTAAGCCGTCCGAAGAAAGGATGAACCCGCTCCCTTGCGACACCGTAGTTCCCGCCCGATTTGAAGCAATAATGGTGAGCACAGGTGCCCCGACAAGGGAAGTTCTCGCAGATGGTTCTTTCGTGTTCTTTTCGGCATTTCCTTCGTTCCGTTTCAGATCACTGGATCTTCCTACGGATAACACGACGATCAAGGCGGCGCCTGCCACAAACAGAAGTGTGCCAAACAGCAATCGATACCGCCGCCAGATTGGTTTCGCGGATGGAGCAGTCGTCCTGGGGTCGCGGTAGAGAATTTGACCACACGACAAGCAGAAAACAGCATCCGCTGTGTTTTGAGCGCCGCATTGTATGCAGAAAGCCACTGGCGCGTCCTCGGCGTCTACAATACCTCTTCCTGGGCGGCTGATCTAGAACTAAACTTCCAACGGGTGATCGCGTATGTTTTGCTCTCATTGCGCGTGCGAGCTTCCTGCAATAGCGAAGTTTTGCGTCCGGTGTGGTTCGCGAGTTGAAGGTCCACAAAGTCCTGCACCATCACGAATTGTGACGTCGCAGACAAACCAGTACTCCGCGGGAGCCGAGGCGACGTGCTCGACGTGTGGCGGTCATAACCCTAGCGACTATGCCTTTTGCACCTCGTGCGGCGCGCCGCTGGGGCCCGCTACTTCACGCTCGATCGATAGTCCTACTCCTCCGGAAGTTTCCAGTCGAATAGGGAACTCTTCGACTCCACAAGTTGTCCAAACCGAAACAGCCCAGCCGTCAACGCTCCCTGTAGACGATGCAGCAGATGTGAACTGGAAGAGGGCAACATCCCTCGATTCGCGTCGAGTGCCCCCAGGCGTATACGCGGCGGGGAATCTCGTGGTGGTTCGTCGGGGCTCAATTTTACCCGCGCGCTGTGTTAAATGCGGAAATACGCCAACTGATCCGTGGCCGAAAATCAGTTTTTCCTGGCATCATCCCGGCTACTATTTGTTTATAATCACCCCACTTATTTATGTGATCGTCGCACTAATTGTTAGAAAGACAATTAAGTTGTCAATTCCTCTCTGCAAGGCACATAAATCAATTCGAACGAAACGCTTGTGGACGGCGGCCGTTCTCTTGGTCGGCTGCATCCCTGTCCCGTCAATTTTGGGGGTTTACGTAGACAATGATGCTATCGTCGGCGTACTCGTTTGGCTTGGCATCGGGATGTTTATAGCGGGCTTGTTCTTTCTCGTATCTGCAACTCCACTCAAAGCCGCAAGCATCAGTTCGGAAGGCGCAGAGTTCCTGGGTGCGTGTCGAGAGTTTTTGGACGGGTTGAACGAAATTAGCCAAGACAACATGATGACGAAGAACTGAGACTCCCATTATGTTCTGTGGAAGATGTGGCACTCCCATTCCAGCCAACGCGAGCTTCTGCCCCCGGTGTGGAAATGCCGTCGTCGTCGCGCAACGTTCCGTCCCGCTCCCTGCGATACTCACTACTATTGCGACTCCTACTACTGCGGCCATCCAAGATATTACAGGAAGCGCAACGGCACCTTCGCAGCGGGGTTTAACCTCGACGGCACCACTGGACTCGCCGTCGCCAACATACGCTGTTTTTGCTTTGCAAATCCTCTCCATTGCGCTGCTCGGGTCAATACTAGTTTTCGACATTGCCGATGATGCTGCGCGTGGACACTGGACTTCGACACTTTCCTCTGCGGTGGCTGCAACAATCCTCCTATTTCTCGTCCAGCGTGCCATAACTTCCTGGGCCAAATTTAGAAAGGCAGTCTGTGAGAATACCGGGGCCTACCCGAGAAAGATTCTCTCAAGGGGTATAGTATTTGCTCTTTTGTTTATGTCCACAGCGGGGATCGTTGGAAACGCGATTGGCAGAAGCGGACAGGAAACAGCGCAAATGACATCCGATTTCCACGAAATGTCGATAGTGGGGGATCGCATTTCTCACGCTCGAAATGCAGTCGAACGAACCGTACCGGCACATATAGAAATGTACAAGGCAATCGAGACAGACGTGCAGGAATTCGACAACGTACTCCGCAGGTTGCGGACCGAACTGGATGTCTATGATGGCAAGTTTCCCAGTCAGCACGACGGGACCACAAAGAGCATACACTCCATCGAGGTTGGGATCAGGCGTTCCAGCCTGATCAAGAAGCAAATTGAGGTCGCGAGGGAGATCGAGGCTCTCGATCCAGCAACACAATGGGATGCATGGCAACAGAAAATGCAACCACTGCTGGCGGAGGAGGATGCTCTGGACAGGACTAAGTAGCGGGCGTCTGACTGGGATATATAATTGTTACGGCTTTATCCCAGTCGTGCGATTTGAAGACGTGCATTATCCGTTGAGACTTGAAGAAATAGGCCACCCAGCAAATTGCCGGAACGAGTGTGAAAACGTTTAAGAAGACATTATCTGGGAAGAATTTCGTGTCGATTGCAGTCGCAACGCAGGCCACCGCAACCTCCGCGACAATCAGCCACCGTAGGAGACAAAGTAGATCCCAGGTCCGAACAGAAATCAAGAAAGTAGCTACCGCAACCTGAAGGGCATAGACGACAAGCAGAGGAACGGTCGAGGCCAAGAAAAGTAAATACTGCTTGTTGTCATCAAAGTTCTCAGGCACGTAACTCTGGATAGCGATCGCAAAAAATATCGCACTTAGGACGACGCTAGAATACAGCTGCCAATAATAGTAGAGCAGCCAACCACCGATTTCCTGTTTTTTTCTCCCGTTGCAAATAGCCCAGGCGATTATTCCACCTGGCAATGTTGGCGTGTATTGGTTGCTGCTCGTCGCAAACAGGAGTAAGAGAGCTGCGGGCCTCATGATGCTCCTCCCTTCCATCCGGCCTAGGAGGCCATCCCTAGGCGCAATGTTAACATCCTGGGTCCTGGGCTGGAAGTACCTGTGAATCCCCGAGCAATGGACACGAATATAGTGAAGCGGTTGTGTTCGGGTGGCCGACAAGACACACTTATTTGTGTGATGGTTCCTTCTTCAAACAGGAAGGCAACTTCGCCTCTCCGGATATAATTTGCGATTTAAGGCATTCGCCAAGCGGATTCACTGATTCACTCACCCGTCAGCACAAACGGAGCCCAGAAAAAAGGGTTGGTGTAGCCTTCCGAGACAAGAGTTGAACGCGCTGCAGCTAGAGCCGCATCTTTCGGCATCCCGCTCAGGAGATTCCGATAGAACTCTTGCATCAAGATCGAAGTGGACTTATCCTCCACCTTCCACAGGCTCACCGTGACACTGGAGGCGCCCGCCGCAAGAAATGCTGTGCCCAAGCTGGCGACGCCTTCGGCTCGTGTCACTCTTCCTGATCCTGTATTACACGCGGAGAGAACAACCATCTCGGCATGCAATTTCAACTGAAGGACTTCGGACAATGTGAGCATCATCCGCGCCTCCTCCCCTCCATCGTAAGAGAGCACCAGTGCCGGCTCTCTGATTCCAGGCTCTACCGGGAAGAATCCATGGGTTGCAAAATGGACGAACCTGAACCTGCCTAAATCGGTTTGCAGTAACTCTCGCTTTGTGGCATCCACGCCGGTACGAGTTAGCGCGTCAGATGGGAACAGTGCCGCAATGTTCCTCACCTCAGTAGCCGTATTCGGCAGGCGACCGAAGATGTAGCCTCGGGTCTTAAGATTGTCAACTGACAATTGCGCCCGCACCGGAGGCGCGTTCTCTTTTTCCGAGGATTCTGGCGTCAACGCTTCGACTTTCGAGAGGATGCTGGCCGACGCGTACCGTTCGTCATCCTTTGAGCTGACCGGATCAGCCATGCCAAAAAACTGGGTCGTCCACTCGCGTTTGGTTCGAACTATCGCCCGCGACAGGCGCAATGCGGCCGCAGAGGGAAAATAGGAGGTTGGAATCTTCAATAGGACGTATTGCGATTTTGATGCATTCGGTGAGAGGGCTTCGAATGGGAGCAG
>JBEKLO010000153.1:0-6293 GCA_050010155.1 Terriglobales bacterium | reverse complement strand
GTTTGCTAATTTGAGAAACTTGCTGAATTCTGTCAAGGCCCCATTTCGGTGATTTTCCGGCTAAGGCCATGAATTCTTGGGAGAAATAAAGTTCGAAAAGCTGTCCGGGCGGTAGGTTCAAATTGATAGAATAGAAGTATAGGCCACAAATAAAGGTGCGGATCGCTGCCCCCTTTTCAGTTTTGTCATCGATTCCGATCTTGTCATCCAAAAATGAATTGTCATCCCTGAGCGAAGCGAAGGATCTATGCACTTGCCTGCGCCATTCAAATGCATGGTCGTCGGACAGCTAAGTCTTTATTTCGGAAGATTTTACAAACAAGCCCTTTAAACTCAAAGATCTAGCCCGATTTTTCTGTCTAACTCTATGATTCCAAAAGATACGGAATAAAAAAATGCGGCTGGGCTTGCGTCTCAGAACTACGGTTTTCCGAACGGATTCTCCAGCGATGGGCTCTGCGGCGTGAACAACTCTGCTCCGCTTTCCATGATGTGCATGTCGTCCTCCAGGCGGATGCCGAATTCTCCGTGAATATAAATGCCGGGTTCATCGCTGAAGGTCATTTCCGGCTGAAGTTTCGTCGGGTTGCCGCGGACTAGATAGGGCCACTCGTGGCCGTCCATGCCCATGCCGTGTCCGAGGCGATGGGTGAAATATTTGTAGTCCGGGCCGTAGCCCGCATCGGTGATGACCTGGCGCGCGGCCGCGTCCACGGAGCCGGCTTCGACTCCAGGTTTCGCGGAAGCCAGCGCCGCGCTTTGGGCTCGATGCACGATCTCGAATACCGCTTTCATTTTTTCGCTCGCCTTGCCCAGCACAAACGTGCGCGTAATGTCGGATTGATAGCCTTCCACCGAGCAGCCTCCGTCGATCATCACGATCGTGCCTTCTCGAATCTCCTGCGGCTTGATGGAGCCGTGCGGAAAAGAAGAAAACTCGCCTACCTGCACATCGGCGCCGCCGTCGAATCCCAGTTGACGATGCGCCGCTTCGATCATCTCTTCGACATCGTGCTGGGTCATGCCCACCTTCATCGAACGATACGTAGCCTCGTAAGCCGCAAGCGTGACCTTCGCCGCCAATCGCATCAAGTCGATTTCGTGACGGTTCTTGATCATGCGGCATCCGGCGGTAACCGGAGTTGCACTCACAAACGTGGCGCTGGCCGCGGCTTTACGCAGGTTGTCGCTGAAGACAAACTTGACCGTCTCTTCGACGCCGACCGTCCCGCTGGCGATGCCGCGGTCGGTGAGGCCTTGGGCTACGCGGGCGTAGGGACTCTCGTCCTCTTGCCAGACGCGGACATCAGGGTTGCTGCCGCTCGGCGCTTGTGCAATCTGCTCGCGCGCCCGCCCTTCTTCGAATGCGGGAGAAACGTAAAACGCTTCGCCCTTGGCGGGCAGCACCATGGCAAACAGGCGCTCACCTCCCTGCCAGCTTATGCCGGTGAAGTAGGCAAGGGATGTGCCTTGGCCGAGCAGGATGGCAGACAGATTGTTTTCGCGCATCAAGCGGCGAGCTTGTTCCTGGCGTGCGGCACGCTCTTCGACAGTAATGGGCTTGGCGTCTGCGCGCAGCGTCCGGAGAGCAGCAATGGCCGGCGGAAGAGTGTTATCACTAGCGCGGGCCTCAGCCATGATAGGAAAAGCAGCGCTAACACCCGCAACCAGCGAGCCAGTTTGCAGAAAACGGCGGCGCGAGACCATGAAGCCTCCAGAAAGAGCACCATTATATCGAGAGGCTAGAAGTTCATCATACTGTTCACGGAATCAGCTGTTTACCGCTATCTTCATTGACGGTTCGCAATCCTCTTGCAGGCTTCAAGAAATCCCTTCGTCCATCGCGCCTCCACAAGCGCAAGCTCTTCATCCTTCATTTTTAGCGCATAGGGCGCCCACTGCTGCCGCACATATCCGATAGGTTCGTAGGGAAGTTCGCTTTCAAATGCAAGGATCAGCGCCCGGTCCTTGTTCGTAGGCAATCGCGTCTGTGTATGCCAGGCTGCGGAGCCCCCGAAGGGCTTCCAGCACCGGGAGTCGAGAATCTAAAAAGTCCCTGGCGAATTCCTTTGCGTGCTCTTTTTCCGAATCTGTCGCCTCCGGGACCGCAGGATACGGAATACCGTGGGCCGCGAGCCACCTCTCCAACGCATCGGTCACAAGCGCATCGAGTCCCCAGGCATTCCAGCGAATGTGAGTAGGGGAGAGCATGGCGATCGCAGCAAGGCAATTGGCCGATTCATCGAGAAATTCGATGTAACGACGAATGCGGCAGAAACAGATGGGGCCGTCATACGTCCCAACGATTTGCAGGGACCGTCGCAAATCTGCGAGCACCTTCTCGTCGCGACTTTCAAAGATCGTTTTCCCAAAGGGCCGATCACCACTCACCCCGCCTTTGATGACGCGAAAGGCGCGGGCGCGCGCCATCATGGTATCGAGCGATTGCTGGGTGGGTTTCACCGCGTCTTGGATAGAGCGGATAAGTTGCTCAACCGCGCTTCTTTTCGAGCGCTCGCTGATCCGATTCCCGAGGCTGGATATCCTCGACCATTTCCCGGTCCCTTTGCGTCGCACTGCCTGGAGATCAACCCAAGCATACCGCGTCGCCCGCCGATTACCGCCGTGAAATCGCGACGGGTTCTTGTGCCCATGGCGATTCGTCCCGCCGTGAAGTCAGCTTCTTTCTTCCTGCTGGCAATCGCTCTCGGCAGCTTGGCTCGCCATGGTAACAGCCGAATTGCGGTCCGACTTTTTGCGGACTAGGAGAATTAACTAGGGTCGGGATTAATTGATATCCGGAGGCGCCTCTGAGGGTTTGGAGGAATGCAGATATCAAGGTTGTAGACCAGCGAATGTGACGAAGCGCACAGACTCAGGCTATGGAGGCAAGTTATTGTTTCCGCTCCTGTACGGAGCGGGCGTTTTGCTTGCGACCACCGGAGGAGCGGAGTGATAATACGCAAATTTGCCTTTTTAGCCTTGTGCGCTTGTCTTATCTTGACCTGTGCAATCACCATCAGTTGCGGCGGATCGTCCAGTCCCAGCAAGACTGGCTGCACCGGCGGTCCTTTTGATGTTGTGGGCGACTGGACGCTCACGGGCAGCGGTAGCAGCGGGTCGTCGTCCGGGCCTGGGGTGATCAATTCTTCGGGACTCGCGGTATTTTTCCAGACCAGCACTAGCGAACCCGCTCCTGGAGACACTCTGGTACTGCCGACCATCACTGGAATTTGCTCCTTTTCTGGGACAGTTACCGCCTATGGCACGCCCGCCAGCGGCGGCGGTGCGGCGAGCAACTCGGTGCAGGGCAATGTAGAGTCTGCCACTTCCATTACTGCAAAGATCGCCAACGGCAATACCCTCTCCCTTGCCGCAAGCTCTCCGTTGAGTGGCCCGATTACCGCTTTTTCAGGAAGCGGTTGGATCGCCGAGATCGAAGGCTGGACTGGGGACAACGTGTGGCAACTCACCTTTGCACCAACCGGAAACAACGCGAGTATGAACTTCAGCGGTTCGAGTAACTTGTGCGACATCAGTGGGACATTTACCCAGGAGCAGGGCGGCGCATCAGACCTCAACGTCTTCGATGTCTCGATCACCTATAGCGCAGGCATCGGTTGCCCACCGAGTGGGAACGGCATCGGCTTCGAGAGCAGCTCGGATTACTTCAACCTAAACGGAAACGCACAAGGGACCTATCTTTATGCTGCGTCGTCGAGCAGCGCATCCGTCCTCGAGGTCTTCAAACAAACCCAGTAGATGTATGCCCGGTTCCTAGAGTTCAGCCAAGTTTGCTGCAAGCCGAATGTGCTGCGCGTCAGCTGGGATGCTGCCGCTGCGGAATTTGTGATTGATGCTGAATTAGAATGAAGGCGTTCTTATACTGGATGTTTTTGGGACGCCGATGGAGGAGCGATGGGCAACTATGCCGTAAGCGCAGGACGGATGGTCGCGCATAACATGGTGACCACGCAGTTCGAACTGGATGGCTTTCGCGTGGTCCGCACGCTGGGCGTGGTGCGGGGAATCACGGTTCGTTCCCGGTCGATTTTTGGAACCATCGGAGCCGGGCTGCAGACGCTGATCGGAGGCAACATCACCCTGCTGACCAATCTGTGCGAGCGAACCCGCGCCGAAGCGTTCGACCTGATGTTGCAACACGCAGCCGACATGGGAGGCAACGCCGTAGTGGGCGCCCGTTACGACGCCACCGAGGTGATGCAGGGCGTCACGGAAGTTCTCGCGTACGGGACTGCCGTGTATGTGGAAGCTTCAAAATAAGTCGAGTGCTGGGCGTCCTCGCGCGGACTACTCCTTGTACAAGAATCCCGCTACTACCGCCGCCAGGATCGCGCCGCCCCAGAGATCGAGCATCCAGGCGAGCGGCAAGGCACGGGGAACGGGCGACCAGGCTGCTTGCGCAAAGTTGCTGGGCACGCCGGCGCAGAATCCAACGATCATGCCGATTCTGAGAGCCGTCTTGAGCCCGGGGCCGGCGGTGGCGCGAGCCCATGCGTAGAGATGCGCGATGAGAATCGACATCACGAAGATCAGTGCAATCCAAAGCGGCATGAAAAGCGAATAGCGCGGTTGCGTTAGGAACAATCCTTGTTTCTGCATGGCTGCGTAGAGCGGGGCGATTCGCATGCCAATGAAGAAGCCCCATGCAATCCACGCCACGCCGCCGGCAATGCCTCCGAGCCAGACCCGAGTCTTATTCAGCTTCATTGAGCCCCCTGTGCGCCTTGTCTAATCCGGCACAAGTGTACTCCTGCGCGTCAAACTTGCTCGCCATAGTTGCGAAAGGTCGTTTACCACAGAGGACACGAAGGGGCGCGAAGGAAGTCCGGAAAAAACTGCAAGCGAAAAATTAGCGAAAGTCGATTTTGGGAATCATTTTCGTAAACACAAGGGGCAGTGGTCATCTTTCTGGTTAACCGCTAGATGTCGCGGTTTGCGGAGGGCGTCTGAGAGCGGTGTCTCAACCTGAAACTTTCTTATTGACAACAAACGATTTAGGCGTAGGATGTGGACAAAAGTGGTTGAAAGTGGAGCAAATATTAGAGGTCGTGGGTAAGAACGCTAACTTTCGAGGCGCCAGTGGTTTCCGAGACTGACACCGACAAAAATAGGCCCAACGAACCCGAGTCCACTGCTTTTGTGACCGCTTCTACCTCCCTCGTGTTGGTGGCTGTGGTAGCAGCCATGAGTAAACGGACCCCCATAACGAACCGGGCATATGTTTCGCGGAAATCATCCAACGCGCGTCGACGAAAAGGGACGGTTAAAAGTCCCAGCGGAATTCAAGCGCGTGATCGACGAGAAATATGCGCAGAAATTTTACATCACAAGCCTGGATGGAACTATTGCTCAAGTGTATCCCTTCGAGGAATGGGAGCGGATCGAGCAGAAGCTGGCGGCGCTGTCGACGTACAACCCGACCAAGAAGAAATTCTTGACGCGCGCCAACTATTACGGGCAGGTGGTGGAGATGGACGGGCAGGGACGTTTGCTGATCCCGCAGATTCTGCGTGAGTCGGCGCAGATTCGCGGGGAAGTAGCGGTGCTCGGCAACCTGACCTACCTCGAAGTGAGGAACCTGGAAGCGTTGCAAAAGGAGATTGACGAGCAGGCGTTCACGGATGACGACACCAGTACGCTCGATAAATTGGGCATCTAGTGGAAACGGAAGCAACAGACACTCCCGAGCGGGGTGGGCATGGAGCGGTTGGCCATGTCCCAGTTCTTTTAAAAGAAGCGATCGATTTTCTAGCCGTAAAGCGTGGCGGAACTTATCTGGATGCCACGGTGGGGCTGGGCGGGCACAGTTACGAAATCGCAAAACGCCTCGGCGCACCGGGACATTTGATTGGCTTCGATAAGGATCCGGCGGCGCTGGGAAGGGCAGCTGTCAGCCTTCAGCCGTCAGGCGTCAGTAAAGGCGCTGTTGAGGGATCGGCGGCGGGTGAGCAGCAGAAGAACTTGGATTGGCCTACGGTCACGCTGATTCACCGGTCGTTTGCGGAATTAGCGAACGGCGAACAGCGAACGACGTACGACGGCATCCTGGCGGACCTGGGCGTGAGCAGCTTGCAGCTCGGTGATCCGGCTCGAGGATTTAGTTTTCAGGCGGAAGGACCGCTGGACATGCGGATGAACCCGATGTCGGGCGAGACCGCCGAACAAGTGGTAAACCACATCGACGAGCGCGAGCTGGCTGATGTGATTTACGAATTCGGTGAGGAAAGGAGGTCGCGGAGAATCGCCAGAGCCATTGTCCGGTCGCGGCC
>JBEKLO010000152.1:0-8189 GCA_050010155.1 Terriglobales bacterium | reverse complement strand
GCGCAAGGACGCGCCGTTGGCACCCTCGGGAAAGAAAATTTCCGGCTCTTCGACGAAGGCAAGCCCCAAGTCATTTCGCGTTTTTCGGTCGAATCATCCACGCCTGCGATTGCGGCAGGGGCTGCGGATGCCAGCACACCCGTTCATCCTGATGGCCCAACCCAGCCCCAGCCGGTCACCAACCATAATCGTCCGGCTGCGCAGGAACGTGATACGGCCTATCTTTTTGACGATGTTCACTCCAGCCTTGCGGAACTGGCGAGCGCGCGCGATGCCGCCGCGCGACATCTGGGCTCATTGCCGGCCGGCGAGCGGGCTGCGGTCTTTTCCATTTCCGGCACGGTGGGCGTCGATTTTACCGATGACCGCGAAAAATTGCTGGCCGGTGTGCGCAACCTGAAGCCGCACCCAACCATTCCTGCGGACGATTGTCCGCCAATCAGTCTCTACATGGCGGACCTCATGCTCAACCAGCATGACGCGGACGCGGGCAGCATTGCCGTCCAAGAGGTCGAAGACTGTAATTTACGTTCGCTCGGGTTTTCGAGTCCGCAAGCGGGACGGATCGCTGCGGCGAAGGCGATCCAAGTGCTCAGCGCAGGAAACGCAGAAAGCAAGAATGCCCTCGTCGTACTAGACGGGGTCATCCGGAGGACTGCCTCGATGCCGGGCCAGCGCACCATCGTGCTGGTTTCGCCGGGCTTTCTTGCGCTTACCCCGGAAACGCATGAAGTCGTCATGAAAATCATCGACGGCGCCGTGCGTTCTGGAATCATCATCAACACGTTGGATGCGGAGGGACTGGTGGCGGCCGGATTCACCGGCAGCGCGACCGATCTCGAGGGTAGTCAGTTTCACAGCGCCGAAGCCGAGGCGCGACGCGGCGTGATGCTCGATTTCGCCACGGGCACTGGCGGAATTTTCTTTCACAACAACAATAATCTGGATGAGGGCTTCCGGCGGACGGCGGATGTTCCCGAGTTTGTCTACGTTCTTGGCTTTTCGCCCCAGCGGCTTGACGGCAGTTCGATTTACAGACGCGCCGCGGTTACTACGCTCTCAAACCGATCCGCGCAGATTGATCGGACAGTATCTCGAGGGGGCGCCAAACGAATCCCCGTAGCAACTGCGATGGTCCGCGAGACGCTCAAGCCTTCAATAGTTGCCATCCCAAGCCCAGTCCGTTGGAAAGGCAATCGCGCGTGGAGCCTTCGCCCACGTGCATGGCCAACATCCCAGCAAAGGAGCGAGGGCTCGTCTGGAATACCCGTATGGTGCGCCGCCGCAGATGGCCGTGTTTCGCCATAAGCAGCATCATCCGAGCCATCAGCGCGGGACGGCGTCCCTTTTGATAGCGAGCGAGGTCTCCGCTCGCGAGACAATCGCCGAGGAGAATCGCTTGCCGAAAGGCGAGGCAAAGACCTTCTCCCGTGATGGCGTCGACTCCGCCCGAGGCGTCGCCCACTAATACTGTTTGGCTTCGATACACACGCCGCAGTCTTCGGGTCGCGGTGACGGCGCCGCGTTCGCTGGAGGCAAGTTCTGCATCTTTGAGACGCGCCCGAAGTTCCGGAAATTCCCCGAGCACTTCTTCAACCCGCGCCTTCGGATTGGACGAGATCAGTGCCACACCAATTTCCTCCCGGCTGACCGGCGTGACATAAACCTGACAGTGGCGCCCCCAGTACAGTTCCATGAAGTCCGTCCAAGGCGCGACGCGGTAGTGGCGCCGGAAACCGAATCGCCAGTTCTTTGTTTTGGGCGCTCCGAGTTCGAAGTGATCCAGTTTTGCCCAGGCGCGTACGCGGGAACTGATCCCGTCGGCGCCCACCACCCAGCGCGAGCGCACGGACCTTCCCCCAACCAGCGCGCCTTCGGGATGAATCGCCGTGACCGCCGCTTGCCATAGCATGCGCACGCCGCAGGCGGCCGCGTGATCCAAAAGAACGCGATGCAGATGCGTACGCCGAATTCCGTAAGCTGTTCCGCGAGGAAACTCGGCCTCGGCTTTTGTGCCGTCGCTCACGAAACGAATGCCGCGGAATGGATACGCTTCGCCATCGGGAATCGTGACGCCGAGATGGCGCAGAGCTTCGACTCCCTCTGGCATCAGGCCCTCGCCACAAGTCTTGTCGATCGGGGGAACGGCTCCATCCGCCACGACCACGCTTAATCCGTGATGGCGCGCCGCAATTGCCGTCGCCAAGCCGGCCGGTCCGCCGCCAGCTATGAACACATCGCACGAATTCGGGAAACCGTTCACAAGTTTATTTGAAACGTTGAAATCCTGAACCCTGACTCTTCCTACCACTCCAGCAAAACGAATTCTGCGCAGAACCCCGGGCCCATCGCGGCCAGCAAGCCGAGCGTGCCGGGCGCCGGCCGGCGATGTTTCATGACTTCTTCGAGCACGACCAGCACCGAGGCCGACGACAAATTGCCAGTCCGGCGCAAGCATTGCCAGGAAACCTCGAGCTCGCCATTCTTCAAGCCGAGAGCGTCGGCAGTCGCTTCCAGAATCTTCGGGCCGCCGGTATGCAACACCCAACTGCCGATGTCGGAACGAACCAATCCGCGCTCGGAGAGAAAATCGTCGAGATCGAGCGCCAGATTTTTTCGAACCAAGTTTGGGATTTCGCGTGAGAGGACAATGCGAAAGCCTTTTTCCGACACGTCCCAACCCATCATCTCTTCAGTGTCGGGATAAAAGACGGAACGGGTTGCGAGGATGCTGGGGCCGGAGAGTCCGCAATCGGCACCGGCCACGATAACTGCTGCCGCGCCATCGCCAAATAACCCGGCAGAAATCAGGTTGGCCATCGAAACGTCTTCGCGCTGCAGTGTGAGCGAGCAGAGTTCGACCGACAGCACCACTGCAACCTGATCCGGATAAGCGCGCACATAATCGGCCGCGCGCGAAATGGCCGCCGCACCCGCGACGCAACCCAGCCCGAAAATCGGAACGCGACGAATGTTTCTGCACAACCCCATTTGGTTGATCAACAGCGCGTCCATCGACGGGCTGCTAATGCCGGTGACCGAAGCAAAAAAGAACGCGCCCAGATTGCGGCCATGCAAGCCGGCATCCGCCAGCGCGCCTGTGATCGCTTTTTCGCCCAGTTCTTTGGCAGTGCGTATCCAGTGCCGATTCGCCTCTCCCCAGGTTTTTATCTTCAGATATTCTTCTTTGGGAAGCGCCAGGAATCGCCCGTCAACACCCACGTGACGATGCAGGCGACGCAGCACATGCGGGTTCTGGATCTGAGCGCCCCAGTATTGCTGCAGGGCTTCCAGCAACATCTCCTGGGAGTAGTAATGCCGGGGAAACGCGCTGGCCGCGCTAACAATGCGCATTGGTGTTTTCCCCTCCAGGCCGGCGTCTCAGCGCCACGTTGACTGGAATTGTATGCCGGTTCAAGAAAATTTGGATGCGAATGGTAAAGTTAAGTTTGTAAAAACTTAGTCAACACAGGACAAACCCAGTGAAATTCCTTGCCGGACTGCTCCTCGGATTGCTCGTCGTGCCCTTCGGGCTTTATGTCTATCTCAGCGGCAGTGGCGTTCCCGTCGCTACGTCGGATTCCGACATGCCCTTCGAAAACTATTTTGCGCACAAGGCTTTGAATGCGCGCATCGCGAGAGACATGCCGAAGATCGTTCCTATCCAGGCGACAGAGGCCAACTACCTGGCCGCTGCCGATCTCTACAAGCAGCATTGCGCGGTTTGCCACGGCCTGCCGCTGTCGCCGAAGACGGCGATTGCGACGGGAATGTATCCGCATCCGCCGCTGCTATTCGAGGGGAAGGGTGTGACCGACGACGAGCCCGGTGAAAGCTACTGGAAGATCTTCAACGGCATTCGCCTCAGCGGCATGCCCAGCTTCAACAAATCGCTTTCGGAAACGCAGATGTGGCAGATCGCGCTCCTGGTGGCTAATGCCGACAAACTGCCATCCTCGGCGAAAGCGGTGCTGGTCGCGCCCATCGGGGCGAGCGCACCGGCGGTGAGTACACCGTCCGGGGCAACTCCGCCGGTTTTTCCGACCGCGGTGCCCAGCACTACGCCACCGCCTAAATAGAAATTCGCGGAAGTCTTAACCACCAAGGACACGAAGGTACACGAAGGAGCTCGGGGACAAAAGCCTTCGTAATCCTTAATAGTTTCCGTAGTTCACGGTTGTTCCGCGTTCGATTTCGCGAAACCTGCTACCCAAAGAGCGCTAACTATCCATCGCCGTCTCGCGCTATCGTGTAGGCATGGCGTTTGGCCGTCCCAGAAAACTGTTTACCGAAGCGGAACTCTACGACTACGCCGTGGGTGCGCTGGCGCGCCGCATGCGCTCGGTCGCGGAACTGAAGCGCCTGCTACGCAATCGAGTGGAGGCCGATACGGAAATCGGCAAGACGCTGGTGGAACTGATTGTCGTTCGCCTGAAAGACCAGGGTTATCTCAATGATGCAAAGTACGCGGCGGCGTTTTCGTCTTATCGCCGCGACAACGAAAAATTCGGCCGCATGCGCGTCGTCAACGACCTGAAGGCGAAGGGTGTGCACGGCGACGTCATCGAGAGTGCGGTTTCCGCCGTTTATGACGAGGTGAAAGAAGAGACTCTTGCGCGCGATTACCTGCGCCGCAAACGCGTGCCGCAGCCCAAGAACAAAGATCAGAAACAGACAGCCCGCATCTTCCGCCAGTTGATGCGCGCCGGGTTCGGATCGAAAACCATCTTCGCGATTCTGAAAAAATGGGACGTGGACGAAGAAACTCTCACTGAACTGGAGAACGAAACTTCTGAAGGCGTTGGCTAAGATTCTCGGTTGCGCCCATCCTCACAGTCTGATAAAACTTTCCATCTACAAAATCTCTGCAATTCCTCTGGAGGAACTATGAAGACGAAGTTCTGTTTAACGATCGCAGCGGCACTGCTGGCGCTGACTGCGTTCTCCTACGGCCAGGCGGGAAATGATGTGAAGACCGCGGCGGACGATACCGGCAAAGGCACCAAGAAAGCCGCAGTGGCAACCGGGCACGCCACCAAGACTGCGGCTAAAGATACAGGCAAAGCCACGGAAACAGCGGGCAAGGATACCGGGAAAGGCGTGGCAAAAGGCACGAAGGCGGTAGGCCACGGAGTAAAGAAGGGCGCGGAGAAAACTGCAGACGCCGTGAAGTAGCGTTGTTGTATTCGTGGGAGGGACGGGCGCCCACGCCCGTCCTGTTGCATCGCTTGTGCAGCGGCGGATGTGCCACGATGTCGCCGATCTTGTAATCGGCTAAGTATGCTTTGAATATTGGTGCCTGCGCGGCACCCTGTTGGGCAGACTGATTTCGGTGCGTTGCGCGCCGCGTCCTCTGTGTCCCCCTGTGGTGAAGGTTTGCCTTTCATTTAGAATTAGGCTTCCATGCTCACAGGCTCCGAAATTCGCCGCAAGTTCCTCGACTTCTTCATTCAGAAGCAACATCGCGAGGTGCACTCCTCGTCGCTCGTCCCGGCCAACGACCCGACGCTGCTCTTCACCAACGCCGGGATGAACCAGTTCAAGGACGTTTTCCTCGGCCTCGAAAAGCGCGACTACAATCGCGCGACGACCTCGCAGAAATGCGTGCGCGCCGGAGGCAAGCACAACGATCTGGAAAACGTCGGCTTCACCAATCGTCACCACACGTTTTTCGAGATGTTGGGAAATTTTTCCTTTGGTGACTATTTCAAGAAGGACGCCATCGCCTACGCGTGGGAACTGATTACCTCGCCGGAGTGGTTTGGGATTGAGAAAGCCAAGCTTTATGTAACGATTTTTAAAGGCGAAAACGGAGTTCCGCGCGATGCCGAAGCCTACGACCTGTGGCTCGGAGAAGGGGTTCCGAAAGACCGCATCTACGAATTTGGATCAAAAGACAATTTCTGGCAGATGGGAGACACCGGCCCCTGCGGACCCTGCAGCGAGATTCACTATGACATGGGCGTCATAGCGAGCGATCAGGGCCACACTGACTGCACGTTTGGTTGCGATTGCGGACGGTATGTGGAACTGTGGAATTTGGTGTTCATGCAGTTCGACCGCGACGCCACGGGTAAACTGACGCCGTTGCCAAAACCCTCCATTGATACGGGGATGGGGTTGGAGCGGATTGCGGCGGTCCTGCAGGGCGTGATTTCAAACTACGAGACCGATTTATTCACGCCGCTAATTAAGAGAGCAAAGGAGCTGACCGCAGTTGAAACGGTCGCGAAAATTTTGGATAAGGAGCCGCCACAGCACGGTGCCGCTTCATTGCGAGTCATTGCCGACCACTCCCGGGCTGCCACATTTCTTATCTCCGATGGCGTGATTCCTCAAAATGAAGGTCGCGGCTACGTGCTGCGCAAGATCATCCGCCGCGCCATCACGCATGGTCGTTTGCTTGGCCAGACCAAGCCCTTTTTGCACGAGATGGTGTTCGCCGTGCGCGATCTCATGCGGGACGCGTATCCGGAATTGAACGAATCGGTCGATCGAGTGTCAAAAGCGGTACTGGCAGAGGAGACGCGGTTTGCCCATACGATGGATCTTGGACTGGGGCGCCTGAAAGAGGACATTCAGATGCTCCACGCCGCAGAGTCCGCCGACGGCTCCGGATATGGAGGCGGGCATGCTTACGGGTCAGGATACCCCGACGGTTCTGGCTTCGGTTTCGACGATGGATCAGTACCCGGACAAAAATATTCAGGCGTGAGAGCATTCATGCTTTATGACACATTCGGCCTGCCCCTCGACTTCGTTCAGGACGCGGTCCGTGATGCAGGTCTGACGTTTGATCAAGAGGGTTTCGATCGCGCCATGGCCGAGCAGCGCGAGCGTGCTCGTGCCTCATGGAAAGGGGCAGGCAAGCAGACAGCGAACCCCGCCTACCAGCAACTTCCGAAATCAGAGTTCGAAGGCTATCGCCAGACACGTTCCGACAACTGCGAAGTGTTAGCCATCATCAAAGGTGGCCAAGGCGCGCAAGAACTCGAGCCCGGCGACTCCGGCGAGGTTATCCTCGACCACACGCCCTTCTACGCCGAATCTGGAGGCCAAGTCGGCGATCGCGGATGGTTCTACTCCGACGATCACAATACTGTTGTCGCCGAAGTTACAGGGTGCTACTACCCGGTCCAAGGCGTGCGCGCACATCAGGTCGTAGCCAAGCAGCCAATTCGCATCGGGCAGAAAGTGGACGCGGTAGTCGACACCGCCATCCGCGAATCCACCATGCGCAATCACACGGCCACGCATCTCCTTCAGGCTGGGCTGCGCGAAGTTCTCGGCAAACACGTCAAGCAGGCTGGATCGCTGGTCGCTCCCAATCATCTGCGCTTCGATTTTTCGCATTTCACTGGAGTCGCCGAAGAAGAGCTGCAAGATATCGAGGACATCATCAACAAGGAAGTTCTGCGCAATGAAAAAGTAGAGATTATCGAAAATGTCCCGATTGACGTGGCGATCAACGAATATCACGCGATGGCTCTGTTCGGCGAGAAATACGGCGATCGGGTGCGGGTCATCAAGATCGGAGATTTTTCGACGGAACTATGCGGAGGAACGCACACTGGCGCCACCGGCGAAATCGGTCTCATCAAGATTCTGAAAGAGGGAAGTGTGTCGTCGGGCGTGCGCCGCATCGAGGCTGTTACCGGCGAAGGTTCGCTGCGCCACTTCCGCAAAGATCACGAACTGGAAAGCGTGGTTGCCGGCCTGACCACGCACTCGGAGTCTGAGTCTCCCGCCGAGGCCCTGAAACAGGAATTGGAAAAGAAAGATGCCGAAATCAAGCGCCTGGCGCGCGAACTGGATCAGGCGCGGATGAAGTCGGCTTCGTCGAGCACGGCCAACATCGGCGAAATGGTCAAAGATGTTCGCGGTGTCAAAGTGCTCGCCCACCGCGTGGACAACCTGGAGCGCGCGCAGATGCGCACGCTGGTCGATCAGCTTCGCGACAAGCTGGGCTCCGCTGTGGTTGTGCTGGGCTCGGCGTCGAATGGAAATGTTTCGCTGATCGTCGGCGTAACAAAAGACCTCACCAGCCGTATTCAAGCGGGAAAGGTAATCGGCCCGGTGGCGCAAAAAGTCGGCGGCAAAGGCGGAGGGCGTCCGGACTTGGCCGAAGCGGGCGGCAAGGACGCGGCGGCGCTGGACTCCGCTTTGAATGAGGCATACAGTGTCGTGGA
>JBEKLO010000151.1:0-10153 GCA_050010155.1 Terriglobales bacterium | reverse complement strand
TTATCTCTCGCCTGACATTCGCACACCGGTGCCAGATGATTGTCGTCCGCCGGTGGACGTTATGTTTGGTCAGTTGCTCGGACTGTTTTTTTCCATGCGTTGGAACTTGATGCCGGACCGCCCCAGCGCCGACGGTGTCATTAGCCGGGTTGTTCAAAATGTGAAGACGTACGCCTGATGGCTCTGAGGGAGAAGATACGATGAAAAGGAACATTCGCAATTTATCGCCAGCGCGTTGGTGTGCTTGCTTCTCCCTCGGATTGATTCTGATTTTCGGATCGACGATGTCGGTGTGGGCCCAGTACACAACTGCGCGGCTTAGCGGGATCATCACTGATCCATCAGAGGCCGTCGTGGCCGGAGCGACCATTACCGTTCAAGATCAAGGGACTAGCTATACCCAGACGACCAAGAGCGAATCGGCCGGACAGTATCTCTTTCCCAGCTTGCCGGTGGGCACCTATCAGATCACGGTTTCCATGGCCGGGTACACCAAGTACGTCCAGAAGGGTGTGGTGCTTTCCGTCGGTCAGGCGGCCACGCAAAATGTTCAACTGCATGTGGGCAGGGTTGACGAACAGATGGTGGTGACGGCAGATGCGTCGATGGTTACTACTGACTCCGCCATGGTTGGACAGTTGATCAATGAACAGGAAATCAGCTCATTGCCGCTGAACGGCCGCTACGTACAGGAGTTGGTCTTTCTTGCGCCGGGAGCGGTCAATGTGACCTCCAGCTATTGCGCTGCTAACTGCGAGGGCGGGGTCTTCCCGAGCGAGCAGTACGCGAAGGTGAACGGAGGTGGCGCCAACGGGGTCAATTACCTGTTGGATGGTGTCGATGCCAACGATACCTACATCAATGCCAACGTACCTTTCCCCAATCCTGATGCGCTCGAGGAATTCAATCTGATCACAGGAAATATGAGCGCCATCTACGGAAATGCGATCGGAGGCGTGGTCAACGTCATCACAAAATCCGGAACCGACCAGATGCATGGAGATGTGTTTGAATTTCTGCGGAACAACGCGCTGGATGCCAGCGATTACTTTGCGCAGGGTCAGGTCAATCCGCTAAAGCAGAATCAATTCGGGGTAAGCATCGGCGGTCCGATTATCAAGAACCGCCTGTTTTATTTTGGAAGCTACCAGGGAACCCGCATGCGCACGACGCAGAACGGCGAGACTGCAACCGTTCCAAATGCAATTGAACGAACTGGAAATTTCGGCGCTCTCTGCACCGATTTTGGCGGCTCCTTTAATAGCCAAGGGAAGTGCACAGGCGGGACGGGAACTACGCAGTTGATAAATCCGGCTAACGGGTTAAACTACGCCTATAATCAAATTCCTGTCAGCCCAGTCGCCGCTTATATTCTGAACCATATTCCAGTTTCGCTTCCCGGATCCAACGATCTTCTCACTTTTGACGGCGGCCCGGATAGTCAGAATACCGACGAGTACTTAGCCAAGGTGGACTACAACTTCGGGAAGCATCATTTGAGCGTCCATTACTTCCAGATGAACTACACGGACCCAATCTTTATTCCGCCTTCTTCGAATGTTCTTCAGATCCGATCTGATGCCGAACATCTCGTTTTGAAGAACGTCAGCGTCGTCGATATCTATACCATTTCCTCCACATTCTTATTGAGCAGTTTCTTCGGCTATAACAGCGAAAACGGCACTACCTTCTCCTCGGCTCCTTTTAGCATGGCGGATGCCGGCTCCAACATAGCAGTCCCGCCAAACCTCGGAGGTGGCAACAACGCCGTCCTGCAGTTGACCGTAGGCGGAGGCAGCGATTTTTCTCTGGTGGCTACGCCCTACGGAGTCTGGAATCGAGGCGATCAATCGCTGCGTGAAATTGGCACCTGGATGAGGGGAAAGCATGAAGTGCAGTTCGGCGGTGAAGTTATGCGGATTCGCTTGCCCATGGGAAATCAATACCAGGAAAGCGGAGTTTTCGACTTTGAAAATTTGACCGGCAGTCCTCTGGCCGATTTCGAGCTCGGCGCTGTGTCTTCGTTCACGCAAGGCGGCGGACTCTACCTGAATTTCACCGGATACAGAGAAAGCCTCTTCGTGCAGGACAACTGGAAAGTCACTCCCAAGCTGCGGTTAAGCGCAGGACTCCGATGGGATCCGTTCTTCCCTTATACCGACAGCCTGGGACGAGTAGCCTGCTTTGTCCCAGGAGCACAGTCCATGCGCTTTCCCAATGCCCCGGTGGGTATGCTGTTTGGCGGAAGTCATCACGATCCCGGATGCCCCGCCTCTTCGATTTACAACAATCCGAAAAATTTCGGACCGCGCTTGGGCTTTGCCTATTCAAGAGACGGCAAAACTAGTTTTCGCGGCGGAGCTGGTTACTATTACCAGGCGCCGAATTCGGTCTCCTTCGAGGACGTAGTGGGTATTCCTCCGTTTGCCCCTATTGTTAACATCGCCCCCACTTCCGCAAATCCCTTCGTAACCCTCGCCGATCCGTACGGGAGCTCGGGAAGCACGAACCCGTTTCCCGGTCAGTTTGGTCCTCTCAATCCAGGCCCGAACGCGACTTTCCCTCCTAACGTCCCTATTTCTTTTAGCCAGATCTTTGATCGCCACTTCCGCTTACCCATGGTGCTGGCCTGGAACCTGACCATGGAACGCGGATTCAAGCGGGACTGGATGTTGCGCATTGCCTATGTCGGCAATAACGGACACCATCTCAGCGGTACTGGAGATCAGGAAAACGGCCTGCTCGAACTGAACCCCAATGTCAGGATACCGGGGACAAACATGACTCAGCCCGTTTATCCAGGCTATGGATCCATCGCTTCCATCAATTCCGGAGTGGACAGCAATTACAATGCTGCCCAGATCACTTTCGAGAAGCGGGCGACGCACGGCTTCTCTTTTTTAACCAATTTCACCTGGGCCAAGGAACTGGATGATTTCGGTCCTATCGGGGGATCGCAATATTTAACCAATACCTGCCCCTGCGGTCGCCACTTCGATTACGGCCCTTCGGATGACGATGTCAACAAGACTTTCAAAGTGAACGGCGAGTATCTGGTTCCGCGTGTCGGACTGCCCAGGGCATTCGACAAAATTGTGAATGGCTGGGAATTATCCGGAACCGCTCTCTGGCAGAGTGGATTTCCATTCTCCATTTTCAGTGGCGCGGATAATTCCCAGAGCGGCATACTTGGGGATCGCGCCGATCTTGCCGTCTCCAGTATTCAGCAGGCTATCCTCCCCGGGCGGTCCCATGCTGCCGAGGTGGCGGAATGGTTTAACACGGCGGCGTTTCAGCCGAATGCACCCTTCACCTTCGGCAATACGGGAAAGAACATTCTTCGAGGACCAAGGTATTTCAGCACCGATTTGGCGATGGTCAAGAATGCCAAGCTCAGCGAGCGCTTCGCTCTGGAATTCAGAACCGAGTTCTTCAACGCCTTCAACAACGTCAATTTCGGTAGGCCTGACAGTAACCTCGCCGACATCAGCACGACCTATGGGCAGATTACTGGATCGGCGGGTTCGTCATCCTCGAATCCATACGGAACGGCCCAGCCCCGCATCATTCAATTTGGATTGAAGTTGGCTTTCTGAGCTCCATGTCTGCCTGCTTGCAGGAACTGGCTGCGGCCCGCGCCCGCAAAGAACACCTTGGCATCTACTCGGTGTGTTCCGCACATCCATGGGTCCTTGAAGCCGCCATGCTGCGCGCGTCGACTGGCAACGGCCCGTTGCTGATCGAAGCTACCTGCAATCAGGTCAATCAATTCGGCGGGTACACCGGAATGACGCCCGCGGATTTTCGCGTGCGCGTGTACGAGATTGCAGCGCGAGTCGGCTTTCCGCGCGACCGCATTCTGCTCGGTGGCGACCATCTTGGCCCTAACCCATGGCAGGACCTCCGTGCCGAACAGGCCATGAGCCACTCCGCGGAGATGGTCCGGCTTTACGTCCGCGACGGCTTTCACAAAATCCATCTCGACGCGAGCATGCCCTGCGCTGGCGATCCCAATCCTCTACCGGAGGAAACCATCGCCAAGCGAGCGGCCTTTCTGTGCAGCATAGCGGAATCGTCCTCCCATGAACCCCAGCCGGTCTATGTGGTCGGGACGGAGGTGCCGACTCCCGGCGGTGCCGCAGAACACGCAGCCATTGCCATTACCCGCCGTGAGGCCGCCGAACAGGCAATCCTGGTACATCGTCAGGCCTTCGCCGCAGCCGGGCTCCACTCCGCATGGGACCGAGTGATCGCGCTCGTGGTCCAGCCCGGTGTCGAGTTCAACAACGAGAGCGTAACCGACTATGTGCCTTCGCAGGCAGTATCGTTATGCCAGGTTTTGCGCGGCCATCCCAAACTGGTATTCGAAGCCCACTCCACCGATTACCAGAGACAGCAGGCGCTGGCGGAGTTGGTCCGCGACGGCTTCGCCATCTTGAAGGTCGGACCCGCGCTCACTTATGCCATGCGCCAAGCGCTCTTTGCTTTGGCAACCATCGAGGAGCAATGCATCCTGCCCGCGCAGCAATCGAAGCTGCCGGAAGCGATCGAGCATGCAATGCTCCAGCAACCGGAGCACTGGAAGAAGCACTATCGAGGCAGCCCACAGGAGGAGCATGGCCTTCGTATTCACAGCTACAGCGACCGCATACGCTACTACTGGACCGATCCCGCCGTGCAATACGCAACAAATATCCTGATCACCAATCTCGAGGCCCGAGGCATACCCGAAACCCTGCTGAGCGACTTCCTGCCGTCTCAGTACAGCAAGGTGCGTCAGGGCACGCTTAAGAATGCGCCTCTGCCGCTCATCTTCGATAAGATCGGAGACGCGCTCGATCCCTACATTGCGGCGTGCGGCGGTCCCGTGAGCTAACCGCCAGAGCGGCCCCTACAGTGATGGAAGGAGCTTTCGATAATGATGACGATTAATGCCTCCGCACGAACCATCGCCCAAGTCATATTTGGTCTCTCGATCGTCCTGTCCTCCACGGCTCACACGCAAACCTCTGCGTCAGCTCCAGCAAATTCCGTCGATCAAGAAAGGGCTTTGCGTGCCTTCGCAGCGCTCCATCCCATCGATGTCCACGTGCATGTTTTCAAGACCGATCCCGACTTTCAGAAAATGCTGGAGCGTCTGCACGTGAAGTTGCTGAATATCCTCGTCATGGATGACACGCTCTCCTATCGCAAGCAATTGCAACCACAAATCGACGACGCGCGGATGCTCGTGCGGTCGAGCCATGGCCACATTGCCCTGTGTACCACCTTCGATCCCTACAACTTTGAGAGTCCTTCCTTCACCGCCGATGCCATAAAGCAAATCGACCGCGACTTCGCGCGAGGAGCCCTTGCCGTCAAGATTTGGAAAAACATCGGAATGGAAATCAAGAATAGTAGCGGCCAGTACATCATGGCCGACGATCCGAAGTTCGAGCCGATCTACAAAGACATCGCCACCCATGGCAAAACGTTGATGACACACCAAGCTGAGCCCGATGTGGCATGGGGGCCACCGGATGCATCCGATCCGTCGTGGTCGTACTACCAGGAAAATCCGCAATGGTACGTTGCCAACCAACCCGGATTCCCATCCAAGCAGAAGATTCTCGACGCGCGGGATCATGTGCTGGCTGACAATCCCCAACTGCGCATGGTCGGAGTCCATCTGGGCAGCATGGAGCGGGATCTCGACAACATTGCCAGACACCTGGACAAGTATCCGAATTTTGCCATCGACACAGCGGCGAGAATGGAATATCTGATGCTGATGCCGGCGGAAAAAGTGCGCGCATTTCTCATCAAGTATCAGGACCGTGTGCTCTACGGCACCGATCTCGATTTACCTCCCGACGCCAAGTTCCCAGACGCTTTGAAAGACTGGCGGTCCACTTACGCACGTGACTGGAAGTTCCTGGCGACCGGCGAGACTCTTACTGTGGACGGCAAGCAGGTACATGGATTGAACCTGCCGAGACCAGTCCTTCAGAAGATATTGCGCAGCAATGCCATCCGTTGGATTCCAGGATTGTGATGGAGCAACGATTGGTGCGCATGCACGACTAACTGAACAATTCCGAACCCCGGTATAATGACCGAGCAACGTCACAAACGGCGCCGCCAGGACAATAGGACACGAGGTTCGCTGTGGACGTTTCGAAATCCAAAGTGCTCTTGGTCGAAGACAGCAAGTTTCTTCGGATAGCCAATGAGCGCGCCTTGTCCAGGGCTGGCTACCAGGTCAGTACCGCCGCCGATGGCGAGGAAGCGTTGCAAGCCGCGAAGGACGATCGGCCCGACATCATCGTGCTCGATATGATGCTTCCAAAAGTCAGCGGTCTGGAAGTTCTAAAAGACCTGAAAGCGAATCCCGCCACCTCGGGAATCCCCGTCCTTGTGCTGACCAGCCTGTCGCAGATCAACGAGGACAAACTCCGCGGCTCAGGCGCGGCTGCGTACCTCGAAAAATCGACTCTGGAACTCGACAAGAACTCCGGCCGCCTGCTAGCCACGATACAGACGGTCCTCGGCGGGATCAGTGGGCCGAGCAAGCCCCACTCATAGTTCCGCCGAATGCAACTTCTCACCCGTCTATGACGGGCCGGTTATCGTAAAAGCGCCGTTCACCGCGAAATCTGAACATCGTGCGAACAACCGGTGGTTGGGGTGAGCGGACCACACTGTTTACGCCGAAATGAGGGGCGCCATGAGAACATTCGCGGTGAGAGCATTGTTGTTGTGTCTTGTGTTGAACACGCACACGTTGCTCAGCCAGTCATTACCCGAGGGAATCTGGCAGGGTTACGACGGCGAATGGACGCATGTTTCTCAGCAATTGATTGCACTCGCCGAGGCGACGCCCGCGGAAAAATTCGCGTGGCGACCGGCGGCAGGAGTCATGCACATCGTCATGGTGAATTTCTACATGCTGAGTGTGACGGGACCGAAGATGCCTGCCGACCTCAAAGAGGACGCGGAGAAAACGGTTACCTCCAAAGCCGAGGTCATCAACTGGCTGAAACGCTCGCTGGACGCGGTCAAAGAAGCCCGTTCAAGTGTCAAATCCAAAGACCTTGAGCGTAGGGTCCACATCTATAACCGCGACGCGACGGTCGACGGGATGTATCTCCGTATTATTGTTCACGCCAACGAGCACATGGGCCAACTGATCGCATACGCGCGCATGACGGGCGTGGCGCCTCCGTGGTCGAAGAACTAAGAACGACGGTTTTTGAGTTTATTTCTAGCGATCCGAATGGCGTGGGGCATGGGCTGTGCGCCATTCGTCGATCTCATGTTCGGCTTGGGCGATCTGCGCTGGCGCAAGCAATTTTCGAAGTTCCTGCGCTTTCCCGGCGCTGTCTTTCACCGGGTCCTCGGCCAGAACCAGCCACTTGTATGCGGATATGAGATTCGCTCCATTGCTGCGGTCGGCGGCGAGCAGGAGGCCCAGATGATATTGCGCTTCGGGGATTCCGAAATTTGCGGCTGGGTCATAGTACTTCTCCGCGGAGGAGACATCGACCGGACCGCCTTCGCCGGATTCGAACATTCTTGCCAGAAGGAATTCCGCGTAGGGATGGCCTTGGTTAGCGGCTCGCGTCAGCCAGTTCCGTGCTTCGTCGAAGTTCTGCGGAACGCCCTGCCCTAACAAGTAGCGTGCTCCGAGTCCAAACTGGGCCTCGCGTTGGCCCTGTTCGGCGGCCTTTCTGTACCATTCGACGGCTTGAGAATAGTCCACGCGACCAAATTTCTTATCGACGAAGATGTCTCCTAATTCCATTTGTGCGGTTGCGTCGCCCAGATCACCGGCTTTCTTCAACCACAGGATCGCATCGTCGATATGGCCACCATGCTCCGGGCTCAGATCCCAGCTTGCCAGTTGGAGCATGGCCGGAAGCGAACTCTGTTCGGCGGCTTTGGTGAGCCAGATAGCCGCTTGGGTATCATCCTGCGGCAGGCCTTCGCCGCGATGGTAGAGGCCGGCGAGATTCAACTGAGCGGTTACGTCTCCCGCTTCGGCGGCGGCGCGAAACCAACTCGCCGCTTGCGCCGAATCCTTTGGGATTCCGTCGCCAGTGGAGTACATCAAGGCGAGATTTGTAGCCGCGTTTTTCGACCCGTGCTCAGCCGCCCTGATATACCAGGAGACGGCTTGCTTTTTATCGGGTGGCATTCCGAAACCTGACTGACAGAAGATTGCCAGTGCTTCCTCAGCTGGTACAAAGCCTCGCCCGGCCGCTTGCCGCAACAGGCGAAGCGCTTCGGCATCGTCCAGCTTCAGCAAAGTTCCTGCGTGGTAGGCAAGCGCCAGCATGGTTTCAGACTGCGGATCCGCCGCTTGCGCCTTTGCTTCGAGCGAATCCAGGTCGGAGATGTGCAAAGTTCGAGCTTGGTCTAGAAGCCCATAAGCGTCGACCTGCGTAGTTGCCGCGGGCAGAATGCGCGCAGGCGGCAGGGCTGTCAGCTTGGGCGGCGGTGCGGCCGTAGCTGATAGCGCCAACCGATCCGATTTCAGAACGAGCGGCGGCGCAGTTGGCATCGGCGGAACTGCATCCGCTGACTTCGGCGCGGCTCGGTCCGTTCCATTCACCCCTGACGTCCCGGTTGGCAGGTTTTCGATAAACCGCGGATCGTTGCCGACGATACGGCCCGGCGTATCGGGCATTGGTGGAACTTCATCTGCAGATTTGGGAGCAAGTGGCTGGCTATTCGCCGCAGGTTTGTTTCCATCGCTTGCGAGAACAGAACGCTGGGCTCCGTTTGCGCCAAGCTTGATAGTGAGGTTGTTTCCAGTTGAGCTGAGATTGACTACCAGCTTATTTCCGGCTGTCGCACCCTCGCCATTCTGCGCCGACTTGACTTCAGATCTCAGTTCGACAACCACTCGTGCGCCGGTCGAAGCGACTGCGGCAGTGCTCACCGCAAGGATTGTCCCTCGGTGCACCACAAAGCGCTGGCCTAGATTAGCCAATTCGCATCCGGGAAAATCGAATACCAGCCGGTCCGGATGCTCGAGCCTGCTCACCTCAGGTTGCACCAGTTCGCTGAACGCGAGTTCCACATCGACACTATCGCCGCTCTCAGCAACCGATATGCTTGTAATTACTGGATGTGGATTCTGCAATCGGCGATCAGCAGTGTCTTGGGAAATAGCGGGAGTCAAAACCAAACCGGCCAACAGAAAAATCACGGCTGAATTGATGAGCATGGCGGCGAACTCCGCACCCTTCGCGCGGTATATCGGGCAAACTCCTTTGATGCACTCTAGCGTCGCATGCCGGACACACCACAATCAAGCTAGACGCAATGGAAGACTGGGAGAAAGGCCATCTCCGAGCCACAAAGCGTCTGCCTCGATTCAGGTATACTAAAGCGTTTCCCGCGATCATTTCAGGAAGTATGCGCGCCCAGCGCGTCAGAAAGGCAACCAGTCATGGCTTCCCCCGCAGTCGATTTTGCTCGCAACAATCAGCCGCGTTTTCTTGACGAGCTGAAGACCCTGCTTCGCATTCCCAGCATCAGCACACTCGATGAACATAAAGGTGACGTGCAGAAGGCAGCAGAATTTGTGGCCGCTGAACTGCGCCGCATCGGAATGGAAAATGTCGAGATTATCCCGACCAAGGGACATCCCCTTCTTTACGCGGACTGGCTACACGCAGCAGGCAAGCCGACCGTCCTAATGTATGCGCATTATGATGTCCAGCCGCCGGATCCAATCGACGAATGGCACACGCCTCCGTTTGAGCCGACCGAACGCAACAACAACATCTACGCGCGCGGCGCGGTCGACGATAAAGGCCAGCTCTGGATGGAAGTGAAAGCGCTCGAATCCCTGATGCAGGCGCACGGCGGCAAGCTACCCATCAACGTCAAGGTTATTTTTGAAGGCGAAGAAGAAGTGGGCGGGGAGTCGATTGCCGAGTATGTCCGCAAACAGAAGGCGAAGTTGAAGGCGGATTTCGCGCTCGTTTGCGATACGGAACTGTTCGCGCCGAATCTCCCTACTTTATGCGTCGGGCTGCGCGGGCTGGTGTACACCGAGATTGAAGCGGTCGGGGCAAAGACCGATCTGCACTCCGGCATCTATGGCGGGGCAGCGCCGAATCCGATGTTTGCGCTGATCGAGATCATCGGCAAGATGAAAGAT
>JBEKLO010000150.1:0-7121 GCA_050010155.1 Terriglobales bacterium | reverse complement strand
GCTGAATTCCCGTCATTTACATTGAACTGAATGTCCACCACCGGCGAACGATTCGAGCGAGCGGTTCAGATCATGGCGCGCCTGCGGGCTCCGGGCGGATGCCCGTGGGATCGCGAGCAGACCTTCGACACCATCAAACCCTACACGCTCGAAGAAACTTACGAGGTCCTAGAAGCGATCGACAATCGCGATTGGCCGGAACTGACTGGCGAACTCGGCGACCTGTTGTTGCAAGTGCTGTTCTATTCCGAGATGGCGCGCGAGGCCGGCCACTTCTCGGTGGACGACGTGCTCGACCGGCTTTCAAACAAGTTAGTTGACCGGCATCCGCACGTATTTGGTGACGTGAAAGCCGACACTCCCGCCGAAGTCCTGCGCAACTGGGAAGCGCTGAAAGCAGTGGAGAAGGAAAAGGACAAAGAAAAACGTCGGGCGGCAGGCGTGGAGAGGGAAACGGACAAACCTGATGAGCCTCAATCGGTCCTCGCGGGTCTCTCGTCGAAAATGCCCGCGCTGATGGAGGCTTATAAACTCAGCTCGCGCGCAGCGCACGTGGGCTTCGACTGGTCCGAGATTGAAGGCCTGTTTGCCAAGCTCGAAGAAGAGACGGCCGAGTTGCGCGAGGAATTAAAGGCGTTTCCGTTTAGAGGTCCATCGGTCGGGACGGGGATCGCCGGGTCCGGAAAGCCGCAGGTTGCGCCGGACCTGCGCCCGCGACTGGAAGATGAAGTCGGAGATCTGTTTTTCGTTCTCGTAAACATCGCGCGCTATCTATCGCTCGATCCGGAATCAGCCCTGCGCAAAACCAATCGCAAATTCAAGAGCCGCTTTCAATGGATCGAAGAGCGCTTGCGCGCCATCGGCAAGACGCCGCAGCAGGCCTCGATGGACGAACTCGAATCCCTATGGCAACAGGCGAAGCAGCAGGAAAAGCCAGCGTGATCGGCAAAACCATCACAGGCACGGTCACCATCCGCAAGTGCGAAGCGCTGGCCGACCTGCAGGCGTGCTTTGCGCTCCAGAAGGAAGTATGGAAGTTCTCGGATGCCGACCTGGTTCCGGTGCGAATGTTCGTGGTCGCAGCCAAGATCGGCGGCCAGGTGATAGGCGCCTTCGTTGCAAACAACAACGAAAACAACGCCCCCAGCAACCAAGACAGCGACCACTCCGAGGAACTCGTCGGCTTCGCCCTGGCAATTCCAGCAATGCGCAACGGACACTGCTACCTGCATTCGCAAATGCTCGCCGTGCGCCAGCCATATCGCAATGGCGGATTGGGACGACGGCTGAAGCTTTATCAGCGTGAAGATGCGCTCGCGCGAGGTTTCGAGCTGATGGAGTGGACCTTCGATCCACTGGAGATCAAGAATGCATATTTGAATATAGAAAAGCTCGGAGCAATCGCCCGCCGCTACAACGTGAATCAATACGGGATCACCTCGTCGCCGTTGCAGGGCAGTTTGCCCACCGACCGCCTGATAGCGGAGTGGTGGATGAAGTCAAATCGAGTTGAAGCAACGCTGGCTGACGCTCCGCGTGCTGAGTTCGAATGTCGCGCCCACATCTACGTGCCTGCGGAGATCTCCGCATGGAAAGCCGCGGCCGCAACGCGTGCGCAGGCGTTTGCCGTGCAGGAAAGCAACCGCGCCCTGTTCCAGCAGGCGTTTGCCAAGGGACTGAGCGTACTCGGCTATGAGCGCGATGTACGCGGCGATGGCCGGTTCCTCCTCGGCGAGTGGGACGAACCATGGCGCTATTAGCACACTGATACGAACCGCAAGCAATTATGAAAATCGAATACGTCACTCTGCGTGAACTTCACATGCCGCTCGTTCATTTTTTCGAAACGAGCTTTGGCCGCGTGTACAGCCGCCGCATTCTGCTGGTAAGCGTCGAGGCCGACGGCATCCGCGGATGGGGCGAGTGCGTAGCCGGAGAAGATCCCTATTACAGCCCGGAATGGACGGAAACCGCCTGGCCAACCATCAAGCATTACCTGGCGCCCCTGCTGCTGCAAAGCGAATTGGATGCGGGGCGCGATTGCGCCGCGCGCTTTGCCCGGGTCCGCGGCCATCGCATGGCCAAGGCCGCGCTCGAAAATGCCGTGTGGGACGCTGAAGCCCGCCAGAAACAACAGCCGCTCTGGAAATTACTCGGAGGCACGCGCCATGAAATTGCCTGCGGCGTTTCCATCGGCATTCAAGACTCGCCCGAACAACTTCTACAGAAAATCGGAACGGAACTCGCGGCAGGATACCGCCGCATCAAGATCAAGGTGAAGCCAGGATGGGATTTGAATGTTCTGGAAAAAATCCGCGCCCGCTGGGCCGACATCGTTCTAAGTGTGGACGCGAATTCCGCCTACACGCTTGACCAGATCGAGCACCTGCGCAGATTCGATGCTTTCAACCTGCTCATGATCGAGCAGCCATTGTGGAACGATGAAATCTATCTGCATGCGCGCTTGCAGAAAGCCATCCAAACGGCAATTTGTCTCGACGAATCGATCCTGAACGCGCGCGACGCTGATTTTGCCCTAGAGATCGCAGCCTGCCGCATCCTCAATATCAAAGTAGGCCGCGTCGGTGGTTTCAGCGAGGCCAAGAAAGTCCACGATGTCGCGTTGCGCCACAATGTTCCCGTATGGTGCGGCGGTATGCTCGAATCAGGAGTAGGACGGGCGCACAACATCGCGTTGTCGACGCTAGAAAACTTCCGCTTGCCCGGAGATGTCTCGGCCTCGAAGCGTTATTGGAAAGAGGACATCATCGAGCCCGAGGTCGAAGTCCGCGCGGATGGAATGATTGCGATTAGCGAAGCGCCCGGAACCGGCTACCAGGTGCGCGAAGACCTGATAAAGAAGTTCACCGTGCGCGAGGAAACATTTCGCGCCAAAGGTTAGAAGCCTCAAGCCGACCCAGTGTTCGCCAGCGCTTCCACCGCTTCCCACGTCGTGCTGAAGGTCACAAAGAACTCATTGACCTTGGTGATCTCCATGATTTTCCGCACCCGCGGCTTCACCGAAGTCAACACGAGGCATCGCCCCGTCTTTTGATGCGAGACGTACGCCGCCACCAGCGAACCCAGTCCCACCGAATCGATGTAAGGGACGTCCGACAAATCCAGAATCATGGTTTCGGCCTGCTCGTGCCGCACCGCCCGCTCGAATTGCTGAGCAGTATCGATCGTGATCGGCCCACGCAGCAGCAGAATCCGCTGATCATCGGCCACTCCTTCATATCGCTCGACAGTTAGCTCCTGCAATGCCATAGGCAGCCGATTGTAGGACACCCGGCCGCCCCTGTCACGTCCAACACCGTGAGTCGCCAGAAATGACCAGCAATGACATTCGGCCGCCGGCCGCACTCACTGCGGTTTTGGCGGCGGCTGGTTCTTGTCGTCATCTTTCTTCGCGGCTCCCGGATTGTCCGTCGAGTACTGATCTCCAGGGCGCTTCAACCTCACCGTAATCTCCAGTTCCGGCTTGTTGATCATGTAGTCTTCCCCAAAAGTCTGGAAACGCGGCGCCAGCACCTGCACCCGCATCGGACCATACGGAATCCCGTCAATATTCGCGCGCCCGTCGTTGTCCGTCTTCAACTCCATGCCGCCGAGCGACTGCTTTCCATCCTTTTTCACGGGATGCAGCACGACCGCCGCATCCCGGATCGGCTTGCCGTTGTAGTCTTTCACCACCACAAACCGCAAATTCGACATCGGCCCTTCATAGTCGTCCTGGGCCCGCATCTCCCCCACCAACCCGAATCCAAGCACGAGGATGACCGCACCCGCAATCGAAACGAAGTTTTTCATAACATGCCCTCTAGTGCGTCCGCCCCCACTCTACTACTTCATCCCTCTCACCACATACACTTGCGACAGCGTCTGCTGGTAGCGATAGGCATAGGCGCCGCCATCTGCCGGCATATAAGTTCCGCTCATGCTCACAGTCCCCGCCGGTAAGCCGTCGCCAATGGTTTTCGATAACTCCATTTTCCCGGTCATCACATTCACTCGATAGACTTTCCCAGTCCTATCGTGCTGCAGCGTAGGAACAGCAAACACTGACGCCCCATCCGGCGACCATCCGGTCACATGGTAATTCGAATCCAGCGCCGGAATCGGACGCAGACCGCTGCCATCCAGCGGCCAAATTCCCCACTTCCCGTCCGGCCCCAGCACCGCCGTACTCCGGCCGTCTGGCCCCGGTATAACGCCGACCACGCCCTCCGGAGTCACTGCCTTCGAATCGCCACTGCTCACCGTAATCAAATAGTCGCGCGCGCCATGTCCTGGTTCGACTCCGATCGCCAGTAATTCTTTGCCACCAAACAGCCATCGCGCCTTCTGGTAGTTCACGTTGTCATGGGTCAGTTGACGTGCCTCGCCGGCCCCGGTTGGCACTATTCGGAGCGCGCCACCCTTCGCCGCCTGCGTGATCACCCATTTGGCATCGGGAGAAATCGCCAGCCCCATCCCTTCGCCAATGCGCACCGGAGGCGAGCCATCGCTGTCGCGCACAAACACGGTGTAATTCGGTCCACCACCACTGCCCGATTCCTCAAATAAGACCTTGCGGCCATCGAGCGTCAGTCCGTCCAGAACCGAATAGTCCAACCACCCCAGCTCACGCTCCTCTTTTCCACCTGGCGGCATCCCCCGAATCCCAACGCTCCGGTGATGGGTTACGATCAGCACCGCGCCGTCCCGCATATCTTCCAGCCACATCCCTTCCGGCACATTGGTGATGGTTCGCACTTTCCCCGACAGCGTCACCGCTCGCGGATTTGTGGCGGTTCCACCTCTGGTGGACGTAAACCAGATCTCATTGCCGGTTGGGGACCAGAGAACTCCCTGCAATGCGGTCCATCCCGAAGAAAGTATCTTCTCCTTGCTCTTGCCATCCGAGCCGATCGCCGCAACCGAGCCCTCGTCGTCGCCAATCGCGTTTTGATGATCGTCAAATGCAATCCACTTCCCGTCTGGCGAAATCTTCGGATGGCTGATCCAGTTCGCACCATCCACCAGAATCTTCCCAATCGGATACTCGAGTCGCCAGTGCCGGTTCTCCGGCACGTACCGGACTACTGCCATCGACTCGCCGTCCGCCGCCCAGTCCGCGTCTTCCACATTGTCCAGCACTTCTCGCGGAGCTCCGCCGCTCATAGAAATCCGCGCCAGCGTTCCCGTCTGCATCCACCCGCCGAGACTCACCGAGTTCAGCCGCACTGCCAGCTCTCCGCTCTTCGAGACCGCCAACAATTCCGCACCCTTGACGCCCAGCTCGCGCGATCCGGGATCATCCGTGCGCCCCAGATACAACTGGCTTGCGCCTCCGTCCCACGAAGCGCTGTAAACGACACTTCCGTCAGGAGTGAATCGCGCGTTTCCAATTGAGCCCGCGCGAAACGTGACGGGTTGATATTCGGGCAGAGGCGCCCGGCCGCTGCCTCGCCCCCACCACCAGCCCACGCCGAGCATCGCAACTGCCAGAACCAGTGCGCCGGCCGGCATCCTCCCTCTGCCGCGCGGAGCCGCTTCCTGTTTCTGCGCGGTCGCCGACTCCGCGATCCCCGACTCCGCAATCGCGGCCTGCGCGCCCGTCTTCCCCGCCACCGAGCCCAATACCGAACTATCCGTCAGCGCTTCGAGATTAAACGCCAGATCCCCGGTCGACTGAAAACGCTGCGCCGGATTTTTCTCCAGACAATGCCGCACTACCCGTTCCAATGCCGGCGGAACATTGCGCACCGTTTCCGAAAGCTCGGCAGGCTCATCTTTCAAAATCGCGCTCATCGTATCGGCCGGGCTTTCTCCACGAAACGCGCTCCGCCCCGAAAGCAGTTCGTACAGAATCGACCCAAACGAAAAAATGTCCGAGCGATGGTCGGCCGGCTTCCCCCGCACCTGCTCCGGCGACATATACCCGACCGTCCCCATGATCTGGCCGGGCTCGGTGTTGATCTGCACCGTCGCCGCGTCCGCATCGCCATCCGCCTCCGGACGCGTCAGTTTCGCCAGCCCGAAGTCGAGAATCTTCACCCGATCGTCATGCGTCAAAAACAAGTTCTCCGGCTTCAGATCGCGGTGCACGATGCCCTTTTCGTGCGCCGCCGCTAATCCGCGCGCCACCTGCAGCGCATAGTCGATCGCCTTCCGGCTGGAAAGCGGCCCGCTTCGTATGCGCTCCCGCAGGGTTTGACCTTCGAGTAATTCGGAAACAATATAAGGAGCTCCACGCTCCTCCCCGATATCGAAAATCGAAAGAATGTTGGGATGATTCAGCGCTGCCGCCGAGCGCGCTTCCTGCGTGAACCGCCGCAGCCGGTCTGCGTCTGCCGAGTAGGAAATGGGCAGGATTTTGATGGCCACGATGCGATTGAGCCGCGAATCGTGCGCCCTATACACCTCGCCCATCCCTCCAGAACCAATCAGGGACTGGATCTCGTATGGGCCCAGTTTCGTTCCTGGAGTGAGTGCCATCTGAGCTGTGGATTATATCGAACTTGAGAATGACAGGTTACGGCAACACGCGTCTTTCGTGGGGAAAGCGTAGTGAATCGAGCCACCGGCCCATCGCAGGCGAATGCGAACAAAGGTTTTGTTTTTCGATCACCGGATGGCCCGATGACCCGATGACCCGATCCCTTCTAAGCCCGGATCATGCTCTTTAAAGCCAACCGGTTATGGATAATCAAGGTTGCGCCTTTCAGTTCGGCCAGTTCGTTTCGCCTGAACTCCGAGATCAGCCGGGTGATCGTCTCACGGCTGGTGCCAATCAGTTGTGAGATTTCTTCGTGGGTCATGGCCAGCCGCACCCGCACAGTTCCGTGGCTAACCTCGCCATCCGCGGACGTTTCGAGCAGGAACCTCGCGAACCTTTCCGACACCGAGTGTGACAATCCAATCGTTCGCACCACTCCATACGAGTCCGAACAATCGCGGGCCAGATGTTGGTTGGCATGGAGAGAGGCGTCGGCGTGTTCTTTCAGGAAGCGCAGCATGTCCTCCCGACCCACAAAGTTCAGCTGACATGGTTGCATGGTTTCCACCGTCAACTCGTACGGCCCGCCGGTAATCACCGCGTGCAACCCCAGAACTTCTCCGGCTTCCGCGATGCG
>JBEKLO010000149.1:0-7222 GCA_050010155.1 Terriglobales bacterium | reverse complement strand
AAACAATGTGTTCATGGTCGCGCCCGGTGACTGGACTGCGTGGTTTAGTGCGAGTGTCTACATACTTCTTGCTCTCGAACTTCTGGGATGCTTCCTTGGGGTTCTGTCGCTGGGCGGCAGGAAAAGGCAGCACGCAACGCCGGAACCTAATTCAAATCCCCCCGAGCGCGGCCCTTCCTCCAGCCGATTCCACGCGCTCATGCAGACGAAATCTTGAGTGCAGAGACGGGTAGGACGGTGTTGTCAAACCGCGATTCTTCAGTAATGGTGACTTTTTGTCCAGAAGTTGCCCGCGTTCGGCGGCGCTGCCGCTCTGCATCAATCTAGCTTGGAGTCCGGCTACATTCCTCGCGCTCCTGTTGGGTGCGCTCTACCGAACGAGAGGAGCCCCGCCAAGGTCGCAGGCGCGGAATCCATCTGGGGACATTCGCGCAGAATTCTTCGTACTCGCGCCTGTAACTCCTCCGCAGTGTAGGCTCCTCGTAGATGACAACAAAGAGATAAAACGCGACCCACACCGCAATGCCGTATTCAAGAACGCCGATGCTGCCAAAAAGCAACGCTTGACCGAAGATCAGCGACAGGACAGCCACGTACATAGGGTTTCGCACATATCGAAACAGCCCGCTGACCACCAAATGGCGGGTTGGGAAGATGGGCGCTGGCGTGCCGAGACCTTGGAGCGCGAAACGTGCGAAAGAGTCCAGAAGCACAAGAAGACCTGCTGCAATCAACAGCACTCCCAAAACACGGAAGGAGGATATTCCCAGCAGCGATGCTCCAACATGCCAGCGGCAAATCCGCCAAGGCACGTAACCCGCGACAATCCCCGGAGCGACGACAAGGAATATCGCAGAGCCGAGCATGGCGAGTATCCGCTTCCTAACAGTTGAACGTGCGATCACAGATTGCGATTCGTCCTCGGCCAATCGATCCTCCACCGCCCGCCCGACGTTGGCACCCAGAACAGTTTCTTTGGCGACGTTCCTCGTGCACAGTGATACAGCGCAGCGGCTCGCTCGTAGAAACCGTCTTTTCCGCTGCTCCATGAGAGCATTGTTCGTTTCTTATTGCTCCCGCTACCGGGCATAGAATTCAACCGTTGAATCGAAACGACCTATTGTTTCTAGTCTTGCAGGTGCCATTGGGAACTTCAACCGCTGGAGGGGAAGCGTCGGCTTTTGGAAGAGGTGTACCATCGGCGACGGAGTTTCGCACGCATCCATGATGCACGCAATTCAATCCGAGCATGAGTCGGCTCTCACGGGCCACAGGTTCTTTTTGCTCTTCCTTCTTCTGTTGGGGACTCTAATTCTCTATCCGTATGCCGATACCAGTCGCTTCGGTCACTACGCATTTCGCGTAATCGGGAGCGCCGCCACTCTCATCAGCGTGTATGCGGCCAAAATCCACCGTACCCTGCTCGTCTTTGCGCTCATCCTTGCGATTCCGACCTTATTCCAACGAATCCTCCTTCCCAAGGCCGATGCCAGTTCGTTTTCGATATTTAACATCGTCCTGAGCTTTGTTTTTGACATTCTCATCATCGTGGTTATTTTCCGCCACGTGTTCGCCAAGGAACAGGCTAGCTCTGAAACCATCTTTGGAGCCCTCTGTATCTACCTGCTGGTGGGGTTCAGTTTTGCGAGCGCCTATGGCATGGTAGCTACCTTCCAGCCGCACGCTTTTTATCTCGATCCGCACACCAACCTTCACATTGTCCCTGACCGCTTCGATTTCATTTATTACAGTTTCGCCACCATGACCTCGCTCGGCGCGGCTGGCATCACGCCCGTCTCGCCTCAAGCACGTTCCGTCTCAGTTCTCGAAGCGATCCTCGGTGTCCTGTACCTTGCGGTCCTCATCGCAAGACTCATGGGAGCCTACCGCCCCAACCCCAACGCATGAGCGTGGTCTCCGTCTGACCGTACCTCCTCGCCGGTCTCCGGCAACGGCTTCCTCTTTTTCCACAGGCACGCTCTAAAGAAAAACTGGCAGCGGTCGATAGGACGTATGAACTCCTCGCCAAGGAGCAAAGTAATGGCGAACGAGACGGAGGAAGCCAAATGGACAACACACTTGCCGCTCAATATCTCCGCGTTTCTACGGACCGTCAGGAGTATTCCCTAAGTTTTCAGAGTGCCGGAATTGCGACCTACGCTCTGGAGCACAACTTCACAATTTGTGAAACCTATGTCGATGAAGCCAAGAGTGGACTTGAAATAAGGCGCAGGAAGGGACTCACTCAACTGCTTCACGATGTCCTCGCGGGGAAACATCCCTACAAGGCCATCCTCGTCTATGACGTTAGCCGCTGGGGAAGATTCCAAGACCCGGATGAGTCCGCCCATTATGAATTCCTCTGCAAAACGGCGGGCGTCCGCGTCCATTACTGTGCTGAACATTTCCGCAATGATGGATACCTGCCAAACGTCATCCTTAAAACGCTCAAGCGGATCATGGCCGGGGAGTACAGCCGAGAACTCTCCGAGAAGGTCTTCGCGGGGTTGACCCGGGTGGCTAGGGATGGATTTAGGACGGGCGGGCTAGCGGGCTACGGGTACCGGAGAATGCTCATCTCGGCGAACAGAACCCCCAAAGGAGAGATACCAAGTGGGGAACGGAAGAGCATGTCCAATGAGCGCGTGAGGCTGATCTTGGGACCGGCAAATGAAGTCCATTGGGTAAAAGAAATCTATCGCATGTTCACCTCTGGAGACCGAACTGTTCGGAGTATCGCTGACGAGTTGAACGAGTGGAAAGTTCCGTTCCTCGATGGGAGGAAGTGGCAAGATTCAAGCGTCAGAAGGATTCTGATGAATCCGAAATACACAGGCACGGGTGTCTACAATCAGAGGCGGAGCAGGCTGGGTTCAAAAATGACGCCGAACGCAGAAACGGAATGGATTGTCGTGCCGGGTGCCTTTGAGCCAATTATCGATCCCATGACCTTTGAGTCGGCTCAGGAGGTATTCCGTAACAGCCATTGGAACCTGTCGAACGAAAAGTTGCTCGAAGCCTTGAGGTCAATTCTTCGGGAAAAAGGCAAACTATCCATGCCACTTCTTCGCGGTGTACCAAACACGTTGACTAAGGAGGGCTACGCAAGGCGCTTTGGTACCCTCACTCGTGCGTTTGAACTTGTAGGCTATTACTCACGTCAAAGCATCACTATCGTCCACAGAAATGCAATCTGGAAAGTTCGCACAGCGCTTATGGAGAGTCTGGTGGAGTTGTTCCCTCGTGAGATTTCAATCCACACGCGGGGTTCCGTTCGCCGCAACTGCCTTCGGCTTAGAAACGGCAACAGGGTCGCGGTTCGCGTTTGTCGCCGCGTGAATAATGTCACCAATGGGCCCGTTTGGATACTACAGCCAGCGCGGCGTGAGAAGCGGTTGATATCACTTCTGGGGTGTTTGAACGCGGACAATAGTGCGATGGAAATGGTTTATGTGCTTCCCCCGATTGCAAACCGCGGCCAAGTCCGGATTTCTCGCAACCACTCGTGGTTTAAAAAAGGTATACGCCTTGAGAATCTTAGTTCCTTCCGCGAGGCAGTGACGCACATGCAGGGGCAAGGCGCTCTTGGAGGCGGGCGAAGGCCCAAGGGTTGGCTTTCCGATGATGCGCGAGCAGCCATTGTGGAAGCCCTTCGGTTTCGTAACGCTGCGAAAAAAAACAACGTCCCATAGCTGTGGGTCTGGAACTTTCGCCGAGTGCTGCAAGTCTATTGGGCATCTCTTCGGGGTCAGACCTGCCAGCCCCCCGGCATACCTGCCGAACTATCGGCACGCGGTTGTTCTGAATGCCCGATTGGGCTCTGCCATCCCCAAGGTTCTTCACGGGCAGCACTCGGCGGGACGATTGGCACCCTGCGTGCGCTTGCAGTGATATGCAGCACGAGGACCGGACAATGCCGCCCGACACCATCTTGATCATCCGCTGCCCCCATTGCATGGTGGGCATAGAGTTCAGGCCGATGATCGCTTATAAGGATGGGCGTTTTGTCTGCCGTGACTGCGCCCATACGGTATACCCTGACGTGCCGGAGTACAGGTGCACCTGCCGACCCTGCCTTAGACAACAGCCTCACCCCCGCCGGGAGAACCGTGAGGTCATACCCTCGTCCGAACTCTAGTATCTGTTTCTCGCGTTTTGGAGACATCAATGAAATTGCCTCTACCAGAAAACGAAGACTCCCGTCTCGAAAGCCTGCGTAGCTTTCGAATTCTGGAAACTCCCTGCGAGCAAGAGTTCGATGACATCGTTCATCTGGCCGCCATCATTTGCGATACGCCCATCGCCGTCATCGCTTTCATCGATGAGGAAAAAATATGGTTTAAAGCGAAAGTCGGCCTCGACTTGGATGAGGTTCCGCGAGACGACTCGTTCTGCGCCCATGCAATATTGCAATCCGAAATTCTGGCTATCTCCGACCCGATCTCTGACGAGAGATTCATGAGCAGTTTCTTGGTGAAGCAATGCGGTATCCAGTTCTACGCAGGGATACCGATAATTGCCACTGGGAACTACCACATAGGCACGCTAGCCGTGATGGATCGGCTGCCACACCTCATGACCGAGGAGCAAAAAGGTTCCCTGAAAGTTCTTGCTCGACATATCGTGCAGGACCTAGAAAGAAGACTCACCAGAGACGCCCGATCATCGATCCCGTGGATTCACCCTGAACCGATTGGAGATCGTTCCGCCACCGTCTTGATAGTCGATGACAACAGAGACCTTCGAGTACTTCTGCAGAGGGCGCTGGAACGCCACGGATTTTCGGTCCTTGCTGCCGCCAATGGTGAAAAGGCCCTTCGCTTGAGCGAGCAACATGAAGGCGCGATAGAGATTTTAGTGAGTGACATTCTGCTGCCCGGACTCAACGGCATTGAGCTTTCAAAGCGAATTCGTGCAGCACATTCCGAAACCAAGGTCTTGTTTATATCGGGCTTTGGTGATCAAGTTCCTGAATTGAGCGAACTCGGCACAAACATCTTGGAAAAGCCGTTTCTGCCATCGGAACTCCTGAATAAAGTCGCAGATGTGCTCAGCCAAGGAAAGGCAGCTACAAGTACTGGATAACCAGCATCCGTTGAGCGTCTTTTGGTAGGCGCGGCGCACGAAAAAAGGTCCGCAGGCAAGGCTGCGGACCTCAAATCAATCGGATTGTCGGAAGCCGCCCAACGCGCCGACGCCTCCCGCCACGCTTGGACTTTACTCGACTCCCGTAAGTGCTTGATTGAGTCCCACAATATCAGCACCGAGGTCTTTTCCATCGGTGCCCATATTCTTGTACGGGCTCCCGGGCTCAAGCTCGTAGTTTCCACCGTTGCCGCCGTTGTATTGAACAAAACCGACATCGTTCGGGTCAGCGGTGAAGAAATTGCCGGTCGGCCATGAGGACTGCGGAAAATGGGACGGGGCGGCGACGAGAGCGTTATTGCCAAATGTGTACGTGCTGAAGCAAACGTTAAGACTGGTGACTGGAACGTCTGAAATCGCACAACTGGTATGGCTTTTGCTCAGTGCGTTCCAAATAGGATATCTGCCGGTGGTCACAATACTGTTGGTGAAAACGAATCCGTACATTGATGGATTCGCGATCTCGTTACCCACGATCATCATGCCGCCCTGCGGATCGGGGAAACCCGTAATGTGATTGATCGTGACCGTGTTGAGCGGATTTTCCGGCCAACTATTCACCACTTCAAGCAGATGGCCCGCGCCAACATACTTGTGGCTGATGTCATCCATCACGATATCGTGAAGGCTCCATCGGGTTCCCGCCTCGGCTGGTCCTCCGTCTCCTTTGTTCCCGGAAATCGAAGTCGCCAGCATGACACCGGCTGCGGCATGGAATATATGCGTGTATCGGATCGTCACGTCCGTGACCTCGCAGATCGGACAGACATTACCTCCCGATTTAACGTGTTGGTTCTTAGGAGTTAGGAGTAGGGCATAGCCCGGCTCAACGAAACCTCCCCAGACGTTTTCCATCAAATTGTCTTCCGCTAGAACACGAACAGCGTTCTTGAGTTCCATGTGGTGCCTGACAATAAACGGGTTGCCGCCGACTCCCCCCTGAAACGGAGAGTTTCCCGGCATCCACTGCCACGGCTTGAAAAAGTGATTGAACTGGATCGTGATGTCGGTCGGAGTCGTGGTCGCCGCGCCGCCGCCGAACAGGATGGCTTGGGCCGAGGCTTCCAAGAAGTTATCCTCGATCTTGTAGATGCCATCTTGGGAATTCCCAATACCCCCGCTCACAGCATGAGCCTCCGAACACGTGCCCGTGATGGAGGTGCAATGAAAGTCGCTGAAATAGGAATCCACGATGGCTACGTTGTTCGTGCCGGACAAGCCGAAACCATCCACGGTCTCATCGGCCGTTGTGCCATGCACCCAACTCCGATCTAGCACGATGAAGCTTGCCGTGCCGTTCACGGATATTAAAATCGGTGCTCCCTTGGTTCCGGTGGGTCGAGTGATCTCCAACCCAAGTAGGCGGTAGTGATTCGCACCCGACTGGAAGACCACGGGTCCGCTTAACCCTCCAGATAGAACGAGTTTGGCAAGCACATTCTGCGGATTCGGGCAGGAGTACTGTGGACGCCCCAGCAGAGAAGCTACTCCCGCATAGCAAGGCGTGACGCGCTGTCCTTGGGCAGGTAGACTGCTGTCCGATGCACTTGTGCGAATAATGATCCAGTGATTGCTATCGCAATTCAAAGCCGGAAAAACAAAGTTTCCCGTAAATGTTGCCCCGGCCTGCAATTCGACCGTATTTCCACACTGGGCGCTGTTCAGCGCCGCTTGCAGATTGGCACCTGCGTTGACGGTGATGACGGCTCCCGGCGCAGGCGTGTCTGCCATTGAACTTGCAACGGTTGCAATCGGTAGTTCTGCCGGCCCATCGTAATCCTGAGCGAACAGGCATACGGACACAATCGGAGTTACCAAAAAGAAGAACACCAAACGGTGTGACATGGACGAACCTCCTGAGGAACGGCGTCGGAAGAACGGCGCGATTCTAACACACCCGAATAGTTTCTTATGTGATCGCGCTTGCGTAGCCCTCAACCACCCACGTTAGCGGAGCTAGCGGGAATCACTGGGAGGAGAGGATTTTCGCTGTTGTTCACGAGTGGCTTCCGTCGCAGCCCTTACAAAAACGAACTGACGATTTCTTTGCTGCCGAATACCATTGATGACGAAATAC
>JBEKLO010000148.1:0-7307 GCA_050010155.1 Terriglobales bacterium | reverse complement strand
ATGCTGCACAAGGCGGAGGAGTGGACACTGATTCGCCACGCTCCGAAACTCAAACTGATGAAGGAATACGGACGTTCACTCAGGCTTGACGATGAAGCGGAAAAGAAATTGTTGGCGGGCGCTGCTGCCTGCAATTGGCGGAAACGCAGTCTTCAACTTTTCCGAGACATCATCATCTTGATGCGCGATACCGGCATGCGGAACGAAAGAGAGCTTTACCGGATGCGCATCGAGAACCTGGATTGGGAAACCCGCGTGATCTTCGTGCCGGACAGCAAGACCGAAGAAGGACGGAGGCGCGTACCGATGAGCAATCGCGTCTTTGACGTTCTCAAACAACGGTGCGGAGAAAAACGCGAAGGATGGGTTTTCCCATCGAAACGCGCCGAGTCTGCTCATCTCACCACAATGGCTAAGAGATTTCGCGAAGCCAGAGGCAAGGCTGGGCTTCCCGAAGATCTTGTCCTGTATTGTGGGCGACATGATTACGGCACCCGGATTCTGAAGAGAACCGGAAACCTGGCTGCCGTCATGAGAACGATGGGACACAAGGATGTGAAGACTGCGATGCAGTATCAGCATCCCGAGCTAGAGATCGTCCGCGCTGCGCTCGATCAAGACACAGCAGTAGAGAAACGGGCGTAGCCGGATTGAGTTACGGCACACTTTACGGCACACCCAAAACATCAACTCCGGTAAGTGCTTGAAAAGATGGTGAGCGCGGAAGGAATCGAACCTTCAACCTACTGATTAAGAGTCAGTTGCTCTGCCAATTGAGCTACGCGCCCCAGTGCTAGCGGCAATGGGAAGGACGAATTCCGATTATATCATCCGCAGAAGTGGCGACCAATGAGTGGGTCGATCCCCGCGCATCAGCACATCATTCACAGCTCAACAGCGGAAGCTTTTCTCCTAAGGAATACACGAACGCAAGCGCGGAAACGATGGCAGAGGACATTCCCGTTGGCGTGGTACGGTGTTGCGGATCAGGCTGACGCGGCTTCGCCGCTTTGTTCTGCCGCTACAGTGGAACCTGAAGCCGATTCGCGACTTGCAGGTTTGCGAAAGGGGAGTACCTCGGCATGCCCTCGCCGCTCGATTCTTCCAATCACCGGACGATCGGCCTGCCCCGCTGCAGACAACGATACGAACCGGTTCTCACTCCACAAACGATCAATCAATCGCTGTTGCCAGGGACGCAGCACTTGCTGGGGCAGCGAGAAAAAATTCCGGAACGTCCAGATGAGACACGCGCGCTCCACAAGATTTGGCTGTACGTATCGAGGGCCGATCGGTGTGTCCAGTGCGATGACGCCATCGGTAAGTTTTTCAATCCACATGTTCAACCTGCCAGCAAATACGGCGCGCGAGGTTTCTGCCCTTAAAGCGGGCTATTATTGCACCAGAGATGGGGCATTGGGAAGCAATCTTTTTGTCTTCTTACGTTTTTTTGATCATGCCGGGTGATATTGGCTCTGTTTGACGACGCGACCGTGAAAAATCCTGAAGCACGCAGGAACCGAAAGCGCCACCCCGGCTATCCGCTGATTTCCGGGAGCCGTGCGATGCGGTCGAGAGTAGCCGCAATGCCCATCCCCTTTTTCCCGGATTCCTCCACTCGCACGACCGATGCCTGGCACAGTGTCCATCCTCCGGGCCCCAATCCCAGGCCGGGAGGGAGCATGATAACCAACTCCAGCTTCGAGCCAGCTTTGATTCCCCGCTCGGAATAAAGAAAAATTCCCGAGGAACTCAGATCTCGAGTCAGGCCCTCGAGTTCCGCGCCCTCGTGCCGCACCTTAACTGGCACACGGACGGGCAGCCGCTGGCCGGAACGCCTCTCGTCATTTTTGGACCTGGATGTCGTCTTCTCCGCCATATGCTGTGGAAGTTTACCCCAGTTTGCAGGACTTTGCTGGATTCTGGGGACACTGGCAAGCTGAACAGGATGACAGTTTCTGTGACGTATGACGGTCTTCGTCGGGTCTCCGCGGGTTGCTAGAAGCTGAAGGCCACCCCGCCGCGTGCTGAACGGGCGGATTGCACGAGATAGAGAGTGTGTCCGTCCTGTCCCATCACTGGCACATACCCCTGCGCGAGGAGATTGCGAATGTCCATGATCAGTTCCATGTGTCCCGCAAACATGCGGGCTGGAATCGGCTGGCGGATGCAGAGGTTTAAATACGGATCGGCTTGGCCCGCTGAAGTATTGAAGAGGTCGACCGGGGTCAATGTACGATTGGCTGAGTAGCGATAAGAGGCGCTCCAGCGGGTCTTCGACCTCGGCACGGTTCCACTAAGCTTGGCTGCGATTGCTTGGCGGCGTTCGGCATGGATCCATTCGCGCGCGTCCTGCAGTTGGACGTCAGGCCGCGACAGGTCGAGAGTGCCACCGTAGGCGTAATCCAGGGTTGCGGTCAGATCGGACAACAATTTCCGCTGCAAAACCACTCGCAGGCCGCGAGTCGTGAAATCGGTGCCCTGATAACTGAACGTACCCGAGTAAATATCGGGAAGCACTTCACCCGACTCGCCAGACAGTTCGCCGATGCCGGTGAGCACGGGGTCGGCAACCCCATCCTCGTAGAACGCGACCTGCATATTGTTCTTGCCGATGCGCTGGGAGATCGACACTTCCTGGTGATGGGCTTTCTCGATGGCCGGCGAGAATCCAGTGACGCTCATGCGGGGAGCGGTTTCGCTGAGGTCGGTCGAAGTCGAATCGAGGCCGTTGTCGCCAGCCGTGCCGTCGCCCAAACGTCGCACCGGCTGCGAATGCGGGACGGCACTCGCGTATTGATATTCCACCACCGTGTTGGGAGTGAGGTGGAGATCGGCTGACCCGAAGGGCTTAAATGCGTTGACCCGCCCCATGAACTGGATGGTCTGCAGTTCGCTGCCGAACTTCATTTCAAGCTTGTCGGCAAGTACGACGCGATCCGAACTCGTCACCGAAAGCGCTTGCAGCGTGGCGCCGGGCATGCTGTTGAGGTCGGGCGAATTCAACCGGAGGGCTGTAATCGCGACCGATGGCTCAAACATGCCGTTGTAACTGCTGGTGTAGGTAGTTCGCAGCACCGCGGCTGGATTGCCTTCACCATCGGCTTCATAACCAACGTTGCCGTTGAATCGCAGAGTGCCGGTCGATAAAAGCGAACGCTGCACAGCGAAACCGGCCGTCATATCGGAGGGGCTGCCGAAACCCTCCGCGGGCGAACCCGCGAGCAGCGTAACGCTGCCTTTGACGTTGGCGTCAGCCGCGGACTCGACCACGGTCGTGCCATCGGGAAGCACGCGAAGGATGGGTCGGTTGGCGACCGAACGGAGGGTCCATTTCCAGTCGTCATCGTCCGCTGAACCGCGGATGGGGACCAACTGGATGGCCTCGAAGAGCGTGGTGAGCGTGATATTGACGATCAGTTTGGCGCCGGCACGAACGTTGATTTTTTCGCGCAGGGAAGGCAGAAAAGAAGCAGCGCTGACTTTCACGCTGTAGTTTCCGGGAACGAGGCTTGAGACGGAGTAGAAGCCGTGATCGTTGGTGAAGACTCTCAGGCCCTGGGCGGCGGAACTGAGGACTTCGACGGCGGCGCCCATTTGCGGCGCTCCGCTGGCATCGCGAACGTATCCGGAGATGGTGCCTGCGATCGGAGCGCGGACAGTTCCCGACCATGCCGGGAGAGTCACACAGGTGACCATGACGGCGACGACTTCGAGGAACCTGAGCTTTCGAAACATTCGCCCACCACTTCCGCGGAACCAAGCAACAGTCTACTCTTTACGCCCTTGCTCTTTATTCCACGGCGAACGTTGCCGTAGGGTCGACTGTCTGCTTGGAAAGCTTGTCGTTCACTTTGATTTCGATCTTATACAAGCCGGGCGGCAGATTGGCTGCGGACAGCGTCTTCTGCAGCGTGACCTGATCCCCCACATTGCCCATCGTGTCGGTCGACTCGACGGTATGAATGACGGCCTTGTTATTTACGTCGGTGACATTGTACTCGAATGTGGCCGAAGGTTTGTGCGTTTTTTCGTCCACGCTGAGGTTGTAAACCTGCATCCAGAAATTGAGTTTCTGATTACGCTTGAAGGAAATCGGCTTGCCGTCGGAACTGGCCACGCGCGGCCGAACCTTCATAGCTCCGATGACGAAGCTGCCCGTGCCCACATTTTTAGTGGCTACCGGTTCCATAACGTCGGCGATGATCAGGGTAGAGCTGCTCAACTTGTCATCGCCGAAATCTGGAATCACGATGGCACGGCTCCAAGTGCCGGTGCGATCTCCATTCACGTCCTTCACGACGATGTCGAGGCGGTAGCGATTCTGGCTGATGCGCAGCGGGATGGCCTTCCAGTACACGGCGGAATTCTCGGCGGTCTTGGGCAGCAGTTCAACCGGCACATCGATCTGCACCGGCTCTTCGAAGGTTTGAACGATCTTGCCCGTGAGCGTGGTCACGCGCATGAAGATATTGACGGTGCCGCGTTCAATGCCGTCCTTGTTCTGGAAGGTCACATCGCGGTTCTTGATCTGAATGGTAATCGGCACGAGGACGGTGTCGCCGGTCACCTTTACGAAGTCGGCGCGCACGTCAAAAGGCATCAAGTTGACGCTGATTTTGTGGCTGACGATTTCTTCCAGATCCTTGAACTTGACCGGAGGCGCCGACTGCAGTTTGGCAAACTGCTCTAGGCGGTCGAATTCCTTGGTCTGCAAACGCGCGCTGTCTGGCCCGGGTCCAAGTTGTTCGAGACCGCCGCCGCTGAATCGTTGCGCCTTGCTGGCCATGCCCATGGATTCATACATGGTCATGCCGGCATTCGGGGTGTACTTCAAGGCGTCCTTTTCCGAGCGGTCGAGGGTCATGTGATAGTCGCCGCACATACATGTATCGACGAACTCGACGATGACTTCCTGACCAACGCCTTCAATGTAGCGATAGCGCCAGGTTTCAAACGGGAAGGTCGAGGTCTCGCCACCGCCTTCTTCCGTGGGACGTTCGTAGGTCCCACCGGAGGGGTGAGAATCGATCTCATCGGCTGGGCCAAACACGATGTACATTCGGCCGCGGTCAGTCTTCCAGCCAGGGATGCCGGCGGCGTAGTGCTCGTTGGCATAGGCAATGCGCCGGTAATGTTCTTCTTTGAACTCGTTTTCTTCAGTATCGGGCGTAGGATCGCGGCGTTGCCAGAAAGCCTCGATGAACTGATCGCGCTCTTCGTCGTTGGAAAGCTGCATGAAGGCGGATCTTTCTTCCTCGGTGATGATCCAGCGCACGTCCTCATCCAGCCACTTACGGTAGGTCCGGCTTAACTCAATCTTGAGGTTCTTGGCGTTGGCTTTTTTCTGCTTGTCCGAAAGCGGACGCTTTAGCGGATCGACCTGGCTTCCCTGGGGAGCCGCTGCGTTGTCATCGGTGGCCTTCGTATCCTTGTCCTGGCCTTGGGAGTAGGCGGCTGAACCCAAGGCAATCACGCCCGCCAGCATACCCACCGAACAACGATTTCGAAAGCCAACGGAGAACATAGAAGGGCCTACCTCACGGAAACGCTAGTTACCTAATTCTATGTTCATTGGATACAACTAGGCAAGGAGAAGTGGCCTGGGAAAATTAAACATTTCATGGTTCGACTCACTGCTCTAACCCCCTAAAGAATCCGCGTCTTGCGACCCAGCCGGGATCGCTTGTTGGGTCCGATGACGGGAGACTTGGCGCGGTATAATGAAAAGCGCAAGGGTTTTCCCTCCGTTCGCTGATTAGGGCGGCTGAGGGAGCGACCTGTTTTGCGATAGTTCGGGAACTTTCCTCCTCGTCTGAACGTAACCTATTCGAGCGCAACCACGGCGCATTGCCGCCGTTCTGTCACTGAGCCGGGCTATAAAGATCAGTCTCTGGCTAAGAAGATCAGTCTATGAAGACCTGGAAAAAAGTCTTGATCGGAGTGGGCGCGGTAGCAGTGGTTGCCGTGATCGTGTCGGTAACGGTGTACCAGAGCAGGAAAAACCTGGTGACGGTGCAGACCGGGAAAGTACAGAAGCAGAACCTGGCCGCGGTGGTCAGTGCGTCGGGAGAAATCAAGCCCAAGACGTACGCGAACATCGGGGCGAACGCCATGGGCAGGATCGTCAAGCTGCACGTGAAAGAAGGCGAACGCGTACAGAAAGGGCAGTTGCTGGCGCAGTTGGAGAACGTGCAGTCGTTGGCCGATGTGAACGCCACCCGCGCAGGAGTGCAGGCGGCGGAGACCGATGCGGTTGCTGCCGAGGCTGCGCTAAAAACTTCGCGCGCAGACCTGGATCGTGCGAAGTCCGACGCGACCCACGCCAAGCTCGACTGGGACCGAGCTCAGGGGTTGTACAACGCCGCTCTGATTGCCAAGCAGGATTACGACGTCAAGAAAGCCGCATGGGAGTCCGCCGATGCGGGGCTCGCGCAAGCCGAAGCGCGTGTAGCCCAGGCGAAAGCGCAAAAAGATTCGGCGGACCAGCATATCGCGCAGAATCGGGCTACGCTGACCCGGTTTGCGGACGTGCTACAAAAAACGACCTATGAAGCGCCCTTTGACGGCGTCATCACCAATCTTCCCGTGCGCGAAGGCGAGACGGTCGTCATGGGGATTCAGAATTCTCCCGGCAGCACGCTGATGACGATTGCCGACATGTCGGTGATCACGGCCGAGGTTCGAGTAGACGAGACCGACATCGTTAACGTGCATCTCGGGCAGGTCGCCGAGGTAACCATTGACGCCATCCCGCACAAGATTTTCCACGGCGTGGTCAGCGAAATCGGAGATAACGCCATTGTGCGTTCCACCGGCGTCGCTACCTCTCAGTCCACGGCGACGAGCGAGGAAGCGAAAGATTTCAAAGTGGTCGTGACGCTCAACGACCCGCCAGCGGATCTGCGCCCAGGACTCTCTTCGACCGCGAAAATCACGACCGCGAACCGCAGTAGCGTGCTCAGCATTCCAATTCAGGCGCTGACCGTGCGTACCCAGGCAGATCTTGTGCCGAAGGACGCAGCGAAAGGCAAAAACAATGTGGAGGCGGCCACCACGGCTCCAACAGAGGCATCGAAGCAAAAGGAAAAAGAAGAAGTGCAGGGCGTGTTCGTGATCCGGAACAAGAAAGCTGAATTTGTTCCGGTGGATACCGGGATCAGTGGCACTACGGATATCGAGGTCACCAAAGGTTTGCAGGAGGGTGATGAAGTGATCACCGGCAGCTACAAGGTTTTGCGTACTCTGAAACCGGGAACGAGCATCAAGATCGATAACTCGGCCCCAAAGAAAGAAGATGAAGGCAG
>JBEKLO010000147.1:0-7469 GCA_050010155.1 Terriglobales bacterium | reverse complement strand
GTCGTGAAAAACGTCAAGGAGATGATGGAGCGCATCCAGTACATCCAGGATGAATTCGACTCTCCGGCGCTCATTGAGGAATACATCGAGGGACGCGAAATTTACGCAGGAATTCTGGGCAGCTACGAACGAGCGCAGGTTTTGCCGCTGGTCGAACTCGACTTGTCACGATTGCCGGAAGGGACTCCGAAAATCGCCAGCTATGACGTGAAGTTTGAAAAAAACACGGAAGCTTACAAGTTGACGAAGTCCGCAATTGCGGAAAATCTGGACGAAGAAACGATGAAGCGGCTATCCGACACTGCTTTGGCCGCCTACCGGGCGCTCAAGCTGCGCGACTATGGACGCATCGATATGCGACTGGCCCCGAATGGCGACGTGTATGTGATCGAAGCGAACCCCAACCCCTGGCTAGCCAGCCGGCAGGAATTCGCCATGGCCGCTAAGGCCTCGGGGCTCTCTTACACGGAGATGATTGGCGGCATTATTGATCTCGCGATGAGCCGCTATTTGAACGCCAGCCTGATGACCGCGGCGGCCACGCGCTAACTCGCATACCTTTGCGCGAGTGTAGGGGTCCTTCGCTGCGCTCAGGATGACAACGTTCCGAGTGTTGGCCTATCTGACTGTCGTAGCTTTTCCCGCCGGTTGAAGCCTTTCGAAGGCCTCTTGGGCGCGACGCAGGGCTTCCTGCACGTTGTCGCAAATATTTTCGGGACCAACCAGCTCCTCAAATTCCGTTTGCTGAATGAGCTTTAGCGGTTGCTCTCTCGCTCCACAGAGAATAAGCTCGCGGCCGCTTTTCTTCAGCGTGCGCGCTACTTCTTCCAAAGCGAAGAGTCCGGTGGCATCGAGCGCGGTCATATTACGAAGACGCAAGATCACTACCGGCGGAAGCTCATGAATGTGCTCGGTCACTAGGTCAATCTTGTCGGTCGCGCCGAACAAAAACGGGCCGTGAATGCGGAAGATGGTGGCGTAGTACGGGATGTCTTTATCTTGCAGGATGTGGACGCGTCCATCTTCGACGTAGTCGTCGGTCACTTGCGAAACTGTCGTCGTCGCGGCGACGCGTTTGATGAAAAGCAGCGCTGCCAGGATCATGCCCGCCTGAACCGCAACCGTGAGGTCGGCGAAGACGGTCAGCGCGAAAGTGACGAGCCAGACGCTGATGTCGGTTTTGGTTAGTTTGAGCAGCGATGGAATCTCGAGCCACTCGCCCATGTTGTAGGAGACGACCATCAGGATACCGGCCAGCACAGCCATCGGAACGAAACTGACGAGCTTCGAAGCAAAGAGAAGAATTGCCAGCAGCGTAAGGGAGTGGATCATGCCCGCGACTGGTGTTTTTGCGCCAGCACGGATGTTGGTTGCGGTGCGCGCGATGGCTCCGGTGGCCGGCAGACCGCCAAACATTGGCGAAACCACGTTGGCGATGCCCTGCGCCACCAGTTCAACATTCGGATTGTGGCGGTCGTTGATGTTGGTGCTGTTGCTCATGCGATCGGAGACAACGGCCGACATCAGCGATTCAATCGCACCCAACATGGCAACCGTCATCGCCGGGCCCAGCAGTCCGTGAATCAAGTCGGTACGAAACACGGGAATGTGAAAATGCGGAAGACCGCTCGGAATTCCATGGAAACGCGAGCCGATGGTTTCGACTGGAAGTTTAAAAATCCACACCGCGGCAGTGCCGAACACAAGGGCCACAATCGCGCCGGGGATGCGGTTGGAAAGCGCGCGACAGATGAGGATGATGACGATGGTGGAGACGGCCAGCGCGGTGGCTTCGAGAGAGATCGTATGGAAATTTTGCGCCAGCGCTTCCATGCGCAACCAGAACACTCCGGGAACCTTCTCGAGCGCGAGGCCGAAGAAATCTTTCAGCTGAGTACTGGCGATGAGGATGGCGATTCCGTTGGTAAAGCCGATGACGATGGGGCGCGGAATGTACTTCACCGCGGAACCCATTCCGGTGAGCCCCATGACGACGAGGATGACGCCGGCCATGACGGTGCACATGAAGAGGCCATCCACGCCATGGAGCGCAACGATACCGGCGATGACGACGACGAAGGCGCCGGTTGGGCCACCGATCTGGGTGGTCGATCCGCCGAGCGCAGAGATCAGAAAGCCGGTGACGACAGCGCAGTAGATTCCGGCTTGCGGCGTAAGCCCGGAGGCAATGGAAAAGGCCATGGCCAGCGGCAGAGCCACGAGGCCCACCGTGATCCCGGCAACGAGATCGTGCAGGAACTTGCTCAGGCTGTAATCGCGCAGGCAGAGGACTGACTTGGGGAGCCAGCGCTCGTCAAAAAATGTGAGTTGCATGGGAAACAACAATTATCGCAAGTTATGGGCGCGGGTAGTAGTGCCAGCAGGACTAATGGGTGGGATGCACAGTTTGACCAGACAACCGAGCCCGGGCGGGACGGGGCAGAGCCCCGTCACCACACGAGCAGGTCTTTCTAAAACAGATTCCACAGGAACTGGTTATACACCTCGTGGTGGAACTGAACCTCGGAGGGCTTGACAATGGTGCCCAGCAGGCGCGGACAGCGGTCGGCCGATGCCTGCTTGAGGTCGGCGTAGCGACCCTTCACGTCTTCGCCGAGCAGTTTGGTGGTCCAATCGGCTTTGCGGAAATCTTCGATTGCCGTGTAGATGTTGTCGGGCAGGTACCGCTCGGCCTGGCGAAGGTTCTTGATTTTGGCGGTCTCACCTTCCAACCCAGTTTTGAAAATGGAATACATCACGAGATAAGGATTGGCATCGGGAGCAACCGCTCGCACCTCGATGCGCATGCTGCGTTCGTTGCCAATCGGGATGCGGATCATGGAGCCGCGGTCAACCGCCGACGCTTTGAGTTGGTTCGGCGCTTCGAAATGCGGATCGAGGCGGCGATAGGCGTTTACGCTGGGATTCAGCACCAGGCAGAGGTCGTTTCCGTGGGTGAGCACGCGGTCGAGGAACTCATAACCGAACTTGCTGAGTTTTTCCTGGCCCTTGGGATCCCAGAACAGATTCTTGCTCTCTTTGCTGATCGAGACATTGGTGTGCATGCCGCTGCCGTTGACGCCCACCACCGGCTTCGGCAAAAAGGAGGCCGTCAAGCCCATTTTGCGCGCCACCTGGCGGCAGATTAGCTTGTAGAGCTGGATGTGGTCGGCGGCGGCCACTGCTTCGGCGTAGCCGTAGTTGATTTCGAACTGCGAGGGCGCGACCTCCGGATGATCCTTTTCGTTCTGGAATCCCATGGAGCGCTGTACTTCGGCAGTCGTATCGATAAACGAGCGCAGTGGATCGCCCGGCAGCGAGTGGTAATAGCCTCCGGTGTTCACATATTCGAACTTGCCCGTCTGGTGATAGAGGCTTTCTGCGTCCGGCCCGTTGAACAGGAAGCCCTCGATTTCATTGGCTGCGTTGAGGGTGTAGCCGTGTTTCTTGTGTAATCCGCTGGCAAAGAGCTTTAACATGCTGCGGATGTCGGCCGTATAGGGCTCACCGCTTTTGTCGATGACCTCGCCGAAGACGAGCACTTTGCCGGGTCCGAAGACATCGGCTGGTCCCCAATAGAATGCGGCCCAGTCAATGCCCAGGCGCAAATCGCTTTCGCGCTGCGCAGTGAAGCCGCGAATGGACGAACCGTCAAAGGTCAGGTTGTCATAGCTCTTCAGCAGGAATTTCTTGTCATAGTCGAGCATGTGCAGACGGCCTTCGAGGTCGCTGAACATCACGGTCACGGCTTTGATTCGTGACTCGTCCGCGAGGTACTTCAGGCGATCTTCCTGAATTTTGTGAGGCGCCACGCGGTCCAGACGCTGCTTCTTCGCCTTCAGGTTCATCTCTTCGAGTTCGTCGTAGGGGATCGCTAGAAAATTCCGCAGTTCAGTTGACATGCCTCTCCTTTAATTATTCGGGCGCTGCCCAGGAATCAAATAAATGGCCGGGGGAACTGAATAGGCTAACGCGTCTGGAGCGGGCACACAAATAGAAATCGGTTATAACAGCGATTAGCTTTTCCGATTTGCAGCGAGAATGGTGCAGTTCAGAGCCGAAAGCTGGAGGAAACCGCTCAAGAAAGCTTTTCGCGATCTCGGCGTCTCGGCGATGGAACTTGGTTTTTCCGTGAAATAATCGAATCTGAGGAATTGCTCTTGAGTTGCGCCATCTGCGAAGAACGTAAAGAGAAGCGGTTTTGCCCGGCCGTGCACGGGAAAATCTGTCCGCAGTGCTGCGGCGAGCAGCGCGAAGTGACGCTCGATTGCCCGAGCGACTGTCCTTATCTTTTGCAGGCACGCCAACAAACACGCGAGCAAAATGAACCACTGGCCGAGCAGGATCGCGATGCCATGTTCCCCGAGGTTGAGATTGCTGAGCATTTTCTCTACGAACGCGAGGAACTGATCCTTGGACTCAGCTTTGCGCTGGCGAAAAGCGCTCGCGGCGATCGTGCGCTGGTAGACCGGGATCTGATTGCGGCTTTGAGTTCGCTCGCCAAGAGCTACCAGACGCTCGTGAACTCCAGTCTGATCTACGAATCAGCGACCGCGAACCTCGCGCACCAAAGTATTGCCCGCGAAATCGAGACCATGGTGCGGGAGTTTCGCGCCGCCGAGCAGAAAAATATTGGGCACACCCGGTTGCGGGATTCCGACGTGTTGAAGGCACTGGTATTTCTTTTGCGCATGGGTTTCGGTCGCACCTCGGGCAGACCGAAGTCGCGCGCTTTCGTAGATTTTCTGTTTGCGCAGTTTCCCGAAAAACACTCGACCATCGCCGGGCCGGATGAGGCAGGGAGCCGGATCGTCATTCCTTAGGGCGTAAAGCTAGGTCAAAGGTCAGAGGTCCGATTGAGGAAGTTAGCCCAGTTTTTACCTCTGCAATCTGACCTGTAACCTCTGACCTCTCGACGTTTAGAGTCTGCGCACGGTTTGTCCGTCCGGCAACGCCGCGAGAAGTTCTCGCGCCGTTTTGCCGAGTACCGGATGACGCGCCTCGGGAGCAATCTCAGCGAGCGCTTCCAGCACAAAACGGCGCCGGTGCATCGCCGGGTGCGGAATCTTCAATCCGGGCTTATCCACCACGCGATCTCCGAACAGAACCAAGTCGATATCAATCTTGCGCGCACCCTTGTCGCGCATGCGGAGACGGCCCATCGTCGATTCGATCTGCAACGCGAACTGCAGCAGTTCTCGCGGCGTTTTTTCGGTTTCCATCGCCACCACGCAGTTCAGAAACCAAGGCTGGTCCGGAACGTCTACCGGCTTGGTCTCGTAGAACGAGGAGACTCGGAGCAATATGCCGGCTGTCTCCAATTGAGCAATCGCGGTCCGCAAATTGGCCGCGCGATCTCCCAGGTTCGATCCCAAAGATAGATAAACGATTTCACCCACCCAAGTAGTGTCGCGGGGAAAGGCAAGAGAATCCAGAGAAAACCGAGGGAAGCGGGAACCCGGGGACGCTGCGAGGTTACGGAGGAAGCGTTTAGTCGAGTGACGGCGGCTGGTACCTAGGTCACTTTCTTAACATGCCGGAGGCCGTTACTATGAAAAAATCATGAATCTGGACTCTCTTCTCATCAGCCGGGACGCCAACTTGCTCGGCGTAGTGCGTCCGGCACTAGAGAAGATTTCCGTTAATCTCCAGGTTTGCGCGGAGGCCCAGCCTGGAAGCGGGTTGCTGGCAAAGCACAAGTTCGATGCGGTCATTATCGACTGTGACGACTTACAGAACGGCTTCGATCTACTGCGGTCGCTCCGCACCAGTCAAAGTAACGCCAAGTCCGTATCATTTGCGGTGGTCAATGGGAAGACAACGACCTCGGAAGCGTTCCAGTCTGGCGCCAACTTCGTACTGCAAAAACCGCTGACTCCGCTACATGCCTCGCGCTGTTTTAATGCGGCGCTCAATTTCATGGTGCGGGAACGGCGCCGGTACTTCCGCCATGTGGTGGACATGCCGCTGCGCATCAGCCTTCCGCCAAACCAGGAAATGACGGCGACGGCAACGAACCTGAGCGAAGGAGGCATGGCCATCCGTGTCATCGGCAAACTGGCCAAGGATGCACAGGCGCAATTTCGCTTCACACTGCCGGGTGCCAATATTTCGCTCGAACTCAAAGGCCAAGTCGCCTGGGCCGATAGCAGCGGCCATGCCGGCATCCGCTTTGTCGAGGTTCCGCAAAGCTCGCAGTATCAGCTGGAAAAATGGCTGACCGATTGCCTTAAGAACGAAATGCCCGCACGCCTCCAGGGCTACGCCGCGCTTCCGTAACGGATCGACTCCCGCCCCGCACCCAGCTTGCAACTTGCATACGGCCACTGCTGTGTCACTGTAAAGACGCGGCTTGCCGTGCCCCATTCCACACATGATCACCTTGGAAGAAAAGATCGCCAGAACCCAGCGCTTGTTGCGGCGACTGGAAGAAGACCAGCCTTACTTGCAGGTGCGCTTGTCCGCGCTTGGCGATGAGCACCGGCAAAGCACGAACGCCTTCGTCGACCGCGTGCGCGCCGAGGCGGAGGCCGAACTGCGGCGCCTGCTGGCCGAACGCGGATCGACGGCTGAGTGGAACACGCCTCAACTCGCGGGCTGAATAGACACAGAGGAACGCCAGGGGAAACTACTACTTACACGCTGACGCTGGCCGCCGACGCGAACTCCGGCACCGCTGGCCGTTCTTGCAGCGTGGTCTCTTCCCAGTACGAGCGGTCGCGCAGGATGCGCGACACCAGAGCGGTATGCATGGCGTGCCCGGCGCGGTCGGCTACTACCGAACCCAGAATCTGCTTCCCGATGAGCGCCAAGTCACCGATCAGGTCGAGAACCTTGTGACGCACGAACTCGTCGGGAAAACGCAAGGGTGGATTGAGCACTTCGTCGCGGTTGAGCACGATGGCATTCTCGGTGGATGCGCCGCGGATGAGTCCCTGCTGGCGCATGGCATCGGCTTCATGCAGAAATCCGAAGGTACGGGCGGGCGCGATCTCTCTCAGATAACTGCCGTTGGTGAGGCGCACGCAGAAGCTCTGCTTGCCGATGAGCGGATGAGGGAAGTTGATGGAATATGCCACCGAATAAATATCTGCCGGATAGACGGCAATGAATTTGTCGCCGTCGCGCAGTTCGATGTCGCGCACGATGCGAAGATAGGTGCGCGCTTTGCGTTGCTGGCGAATGCCCGCCTTCTGAATCATTTCGACAAAAGGGCGCGCGCTGCCATCCAGAATGGGCAATTCCAGATTGTCCAGTTCGACGATGGCATTGTCGATGCCAACCCCGGTAAACGCCGAGAGCAGGTGCTCGGTGGTGGAGATGAGCACGCCCTTCTTCATCAAACTGGTGGCGTAGCTTACGCGGGCTACGTTGCGTCCGCTGGCTTCGATGGCAAAACCGTCGAGATCCGTGCGATGAAAGACGATTCCCGTTCCCGCCGGCGCGGGCAGGATGCGCAGGCTAACCGG
>JBEKLO010000146.1:0-7530 GCA_050010155.1 Terriglobales bacterium | reverse complement strand
ACTCCGACGGACGAGCCTAATCCAGGGCGGCCTCATAACTGTTGAAATCAGGCGTCTCGCAAGCTTGCGCTATTTCTTCGCCACAGGTTCTGGATTCTTTGAAGTGTTAATCCGGAGTTACGGTCTACGGGATGTTTTGTCAGGCTAGAACGTTGATGATCGGCTGACGCTGCACGGGTTTGGATGGCCGAGGTGTGTAATTCGGCAGAAGCGTCGTACCCTGATGAATGGCGTTAAAAATACTGGCGGAGAGAGAGGGATTCGAACCCCCGATACCCGTAAAGGTATACACGCTTTCGAGGCGCGCGCCTTCAGCCACTCGGCCATCTCTCCGCGCCCACCAGTTTCATTTTTATTTTATCAGGGAAGTTGTTGGCTTCGAATTTCTCCGCCCTTCTCACTGAATTGAGCCCGGTTCAGCATCCCCATCCAAGCCCAGGATGCGGTTTGTGACTTGGTTCACCATCTTCGCCACCTCCGGGTCTGTAATCTGTGTATAGATGTCCAGGGTGGTACGAATATCGCTGTGTCCGAGTTGGGCCTGCATCTCGGTCGGGTGTGCTTCTTTCTTGCCATGCGTGGAGAAGCTCCTCCGTAGCACCTGAAAAGTAGGATGAAATGCCATTTCCAGTCTCTTCGCGACCGGGTACAGGCGCAGGCGCAGCCAATTGTCCGGGTGAATCGGCGTCGCCAGTGGCTTTCGCGCCCGAGCTTGCATCCCAGGGAACATGAGGGCATTGGCGTCCGGGTTCGGGCACCTCGCCTTCCACAAGTCGATCGCCTTGCGCACGGCTTGCGGGATCGCGACAAGCCGATAATTTGTACGTCCGTAGCGGTTCTTGCGTTTGATTTTCTTGCGCTGTAAGCGGCCACGCCACGCGGTATTCACGATAGTGAAAACATTGCCGGTGTAGCATCCCCAGGTCAACCCGAAGAGCTCGCTCGGCCGCAGGGCGCAGAAACAGGCAATCAGGAAGATGGCGCGGTCACGGATGCCATCAAGACCCGCCAGCAGCTTGGCATACATCTCGACGGGAAGAACCGGCTTGTCGGACTCTTCGATTTCGGGAATGACGGTCTTGCGCGCGACATTTCGCTCCAGGACCTCTTGGTCCAACGCCTCCGCCAAGGCAGCTTTGATCAGATCGCGCACATGATAAACAACCGTGTACGAGTATTCTTCCGCGGCCAGCCTGTTGAGTAGCATCTGCACCTGAAACTTGGTGACGTCTTTGAGCGCGACGTGTTCGAGGGTTGGATAGACGTGGCTGGTGAGGTAGTCGAGGTTGGTGCGTCGCGTCGCGTCGCGCCAGTTGGCACCGCGCATGGGGATGTAGAAATTCCGCATCCAATTGCCAAATGTGATTGTCCCGTCTGCCGCTCGGGTTACTGGACCGCCGTTGATGGCAGCCAGTTCAGCGGCCAAGATCTTCTCTGCGTCGGCCCGGTGCATCTTCGGCTTATAGCCCACGACCCGACTGCGGTGATGTCGCTTTGGTTTGCCGGTTGTGGGATCGGTCAAGTAGACGTTGTAGTGGATCTCCCAGCCGCCGCCCTTGGTAGCGACGACCCGGCCTCGTTGATAACGCGCACGTCCGCGTGCCATGAAACCTGCTCTCTGCGCTGGAATTGTTGTTCAGCTTTCGATTTCGCGCAAACGCGCGATGAAAAGCTGTCACCCATGCGAAAAGAGCGCCCTGAGGGCGAACTTCGGCAGTTTCCTTCGAGACCATCCCTAAACGGAAAATGGCTGCGAGTTTCTTATTTGCACCCTTACTGCACCCTTCAAAACTCTAAGCCATTGACGTAGAATCGTTTACATGCGGATTACGGGCCGCCTCGAAAGCGGACATACCTTAACGGGTATCGTGGGTTCAAATCCCACCCTCTCCGCCATATCTTGAGCTTGCCGCATTGAGCGAGGTTTCGAGGAAAAACCGGCCGAAACCAGGGGTTTCGGCCAGCTCGAATCCTTATTTCCGCTTTTACTTCGCTTCCGCGATATGTGCCTGGTGGCTTGCGTCGGCTACTGCCTGCAAGAACGGTCCTGCGCTTTCGGGAGTTGGCACGCGACCCGAAAGAATGTCGCGGAACCTCATGTGCTCGCCATAAATGGCGCGGGTCGAGTCGTCATCCTGCTCCACCACCGCACCTTCTAACGTTAAACCGGCAAACACGCCTTTGGTGCGCGAGTAGCTCAAGACTTCCGTGTTCAATTTCCAGTCGGTTCCAGCCGTGGCTTGACGGCCTACTGGGCCGGCCGCAACCGATCCGTCGCCGTTCAGTTCAAACTTGCTGGAAAGCAAATGCTGTAAACCGCGGTCGTTCATCACCAGCATGATCAGGTCTACGTCTTCGATTCCGATCTGCAATCCCCAGCTTCCGCCGCCAATCGAGACGAATGCGGGAGCGCTCCAGCCAGCATCGGTGCGGCAGGTGGCAACGCCGCGTCCGTGCTTGGCGCCAAAAATGAAGCCACCTTTGACCAAGTTCGGTACGACGACGATGCACTTCGCGCTGTTCATGACATCTTCCGGAATACCTTTGTCTGGAGCCGCCATGATGCTATGCAGAACATCTACGGACGATTGCAGACGGTCGACCGTGTCTTCACGGGACGAACGTGCCCAGGCGGAGGTTCCAACCAGGCCGATTAAACTCATCAACAACAGCGACATTGCTTTTTTCATGATTTCCTTTTCGGGATCTGCGCGACTAAGAGGAGAAAACTTCAGATGGGCTGCCTTAGCTCAGAGGACCTGAAAGAGAGAGAAGAAGTGCTCTCTGTCATCATGATCGCCCATGGGAGCCAAGATAGATGGTCTACATTGCTCACATTTAAAAGGTTCGCCGTGCGGACGCTCGCTTCTGGCAGCCCGGAGGTTACTGACATTCTTTTGCAGGTGTGAGCAATGTTGCACAGCATTCCTCGCACCGCCATGGCACCCTGAGCTTGGCGAAGTCAGGGTGATTGCTCATGGAAAGCGCTCTCAGTCGTTTCCGCGATCGTCTTCGCAGACGGTTAGCCAGGATTCGTGGATCGGTGTCAAAAATGTTTGAGTCGAACGCGTCACCGGTTCGTGGGTACGGGGCGCAAAGGATGTGCCCTTTTTGCGGGCGAATCACGCCGCGAGCGAAAACGTCTTGCCTGGAGTGCGGAAAATCGCTCGCTCCGGCAACGTCATAATGCAGTTTCCCATCGCCCGCCGTGGATCGCATTTTTTGTGGGAGAGGCAACACCCTGAAGTTAAACGGAATCAAAACCGCATTCTTCGGATGCGCAGACCCTCGTCTCAATGAAGACGAAAAAGGAGTAACACATGATTGGAACTGTATTGATCGTGATTTTGGTCTTGGCTCTCTTTGGTGCGTTGCCCAGATGGTCGCATAGTCGATCGTGGGGTTATGCTCCGTCCGGAGGACTCGGGCTTATCCTTTGCATCGTTGTGATCCTTCTGGTTCTTGGCCGGATCTAAAACATGTACCACCAGCCAACGCGTTCAGGCTCCTCCACCAAGGGTTGGCGACTGATTTCCGTTCGCGCGTTGGCACTTCTACTCATTGTCCTCATCGGCCGCGGCTCGTTCGCATACTCGGTTTTGACGCACGAGGAAATCGTGGATCTCGTCTGGACCGACGAGATCCGGCCTTTGCTCCTCAAGCGCTACCCCGGCCTAACGGACGATCAGATCAAGGAGGCGCACGCCTATGCTTACGGCGGTGCCGTTATCCAGGACATGGGCTACTACCCATTCGGCAGTAAAGATTTCAGCAATCTGGTGCATTACGTTCGCACCGGAGATTTTGTTCGCGAGCTGCTGCTAGAAAGCCAGGATCAGAACGAGTATGCCTTCGCTCTAGGTGCGCTCGCCCACTATACGTCCGATATCAACGGGCATGGAATGGCAGTGAATGAAGCGGTGGCCATCGAGTATCCCAAGCTGCGAGCGAAATATGGGAAGTCGGTCACGTATGCTGAGGACAAGACGGCGCACTTGAAAACCGAGTTTGGCTTCGACATGCTGCAGGTGGCAAAGAATCGTTACGCCTCGCAGCAATATCACGATTTCATCGGGTTCAAAGTATCAAAGCCGCTGCTGGAGCGAGCTTTCCCGGCCGTCTACGGATTGGAGTTGAAAGACGTGCTGACCCATGAGGATCTCGCCATCGGTTCCTACCGGTTCGCGGTCAGCCGGGCGATTCCGGAAATGACCAAGGTCGCACTCCAGACTCATAAGAAGGACATGTTGCACGAGCATCCTGACTTTGCGAAGAAAGAGTTTCTGTACCGGCTTTCTCGCTCCGATTACGACAAGGAGTGGGGTAAGGATTACACCAAGCCCGGATTCGGAACCCGCATTCTCTCCACTCTCCTGCGTTTCATACCGAAAATTGGCCCCTTCAAGGGGCTGGGTTTCAACAATCCGACCCCGCAAACCGAGGATTTGTATTTCAAAAGCATCAATCTGACCGTCGATCAGTACCGCGGCTTGCTTCATGGCGTGGGTACTGACTCGGTCGTGCTTCCCAATCGCGATCTGGACAGTGGGCAAGCCACCAAGGCCGGAGAGTACTCGCTGGCCGACGACAGTTATGCGAAGCTCCTGACGCAGTTATCGAGTCACAAGTTCGAGGGCACGACTCCGGAATTGCGCGCCAACATTCTCGCCTTTTATTCAGACCTCTCGGCACCCATCGATACGAAGAAGGACCAGGGTCGCTGGCAAGGCGTGCTGACTGCGCTCGAGCAACTGAAATCGGTGGACTTGACGCCGCCGGCAGCGGGCAGTCCCGCACAGTGAAGGCCATCGCATGGGGCGCGCCACTTTGGCATGGCACTATCGTCTCCACGACGGTCCTTGTGTTAATGTACTGACAATTGTGAGCAGTCACCTTCAAACCCCGTTTGACACGGTCGAGAATGCACACCAATACGTGCGGCTTCTGGCCGAGGCCATCGCTGAAGCTAAAAGCGAGATCGCCGCCGACCTCGGCGCGGCTGCGCAGAACAAGCCAGATCGACGGGTGCAGGCTTTGCAAATCGTGCAATTCAAGTTAGACAACTTGGAGAAGCACCTGCAAACGAGCAGCCGGCTGCTCAACGATCTCCGTACTTTGCGAAGGCTTTTGCTGGACGAACGGCCCGCGGGACACGATTCTGCCGCCTAGATTCGAGCAGAATTAGATTCGAGAGCGATTGAAATTGGGCGCGTCCGGGTCAGGTTCGCAATTTCTCGGCGAATTTCTTCTCCAACTTCGCCAGCTTCGGCGAAATCGTGAACATGCAATAGGGTTGGCGTGAATTTTCGTTGTAATAGTTCTGATGGTAGCCTTCGGCCACGTGGAATTCCTCTGCCGGTTCGACGGCAGTCACGATTGGGTCGGGGAATACTTTCGCCGCCGTCATCTCCGCAATGACATCCTCGGCAATCCGCTGCTGCTCTTCGTCGGTGTAGAAGATAACGGAGCGATATTGCTCGCCGGCATCGTTTCCCTGCCGATTCAGCGTGGTCGGATCGTGCATCGCGAAGAAGACGTCCAGTAGCTCGCGATAGTTGATCTGATCGGGGTCGAAGGTGACGCGCACCACTTCCACATGCCCGGTGTCTCCGTTGCACACCTGTTTATATGTTGCCTGGTCGGCGCGTCCGCCCATGTAGCCGGACTCGACGTGGGCAACGCCGGTCAAACGCTGAAAGACTGCTTCGATACACCAGAAGCATCCGCCGCCGAAGATCGCTGTTTGCTCTTTTGCCATGGTGATTGGATGCGCGCGACGACGACTGGTTGCGCTTGTATTACCTGTATGTACAGCATACAGCCCTGAATTGCTCCGCTTGCTTTAACGCCTCGTTGGCGCGGTTTGCTACCTCGGAATTACTGCTGCCGGCCAGCGCCCTAAGCATTACGATGGCCGCATCCACTTTGTGATTCGCCATGTAGATATTCGCCAGATTAATCTGATAAAGCTCGTTTCGGGGAGACAATTCCATCGCCTCTCTCATCGTCGCCAGGCCTTTTTCCGGTTCACCCGAAAATGCCTGAGCAAACGCCAGCAGCGAATAAGCGTCGGCCAGATTCGGGTCGAGCGCGATGGCGGTTTCCAGTTCCTTTTTTATCTCCTCCGACTGCGCGCCATCTACCCGGCCTGCCGCACGGTTCATCAGCATGGCATTGTAATAATGGACGCGCGGGTCCTTGGCGTCGCGGTCGGCGGCCTGGCGGAAGTATTCCCGCGCATGCTGAAAGTCCTGCCGCCGCAGATAGGCGTAACCCATTCCGCGCAAAGCAACGGCATTGTTGGGATCGCTCCTGAGGACGTCCTCGAATGCGCCGATGGCCCGGTCCTGGTGATCGATCGAGTGAGCGTCGATGTCAGCCAGCACGGCGCGGGCATCCGCCGAACTTACGGGCGTTTCAGTAAATTGCGCGGGGACTATGCTGGGAGGCGTTGGAACAGGAAAATAGCGGAATCGGCCACTGGTCAGATAGTCGCGCAGGATCTTGTCGAACTGCTCGGGCGCCATGCCAAATGCCAACTGCATCGCCTGTTCCACCGATTTCTTCTGGTTGAGCACAGCGTCAAAATAGACGATCAGCCTCGGCAGCAGCTTATTGTCGTAGAGATAGTGGACGACGAGGCTGGAACTTGCATAAAAGGCGTTGCGATGGTCTCCACTCTCGTTGTAAGTCTTGGAATTCTGGCGCACGCGAAACAGATCGGTGGTGGGCATCAATCCAGTCTGTTGCAGGATGCGGTAGGTCTCCTCCGGAATTCTGCCGACGCGAGCTTCTTTGCTATCGACCTCGATGCTTGAAAAATATTCGGCAAATCCTTCCTCGAACCAGGGATCGGTTTGCTCCGACACATTTCCATTCATGAGCTGGTGCGCATATTCATGAAAGACCACGGACCATGGATTCTCGACGGACATGTCGAGCATGATGAAGGAGCGATCCTCGCCCGCCTGAAACAGTCCCGCGACTTCGGTAGGCTTGCCATTAAACACAGGCGCCATCTGGCGCATTTCCTTGCTGCTGCGGAAAGCTACGATCTGCAAGGGAGCTGGCAGGTTCACGTGCGCCTTGGTCATCAGGGTTCCAAAGACGGAACGCATCTGCTCGAAGTGAAGTGCGACGTCGCGGCCGCGCTTGTCACCGGCATCGGTGATCACGGTGAAGTTTGGCGAATGTATTTCCACCCACTGGGGATCGCCGGCGAAGCTCGCGCGCGAAAACAGCACGAGGCATCCCACGGCAACGGCAAGTTTGAGGAACCGCATGATCTCCCCGATGCACAGAGCCCAGGGCACAGGACCCGAGGCACAGGAATGGTACCGCACAATACGGCGCGAGCGAATCCTATTTCACGATAAGATGCGGAATTGTGGCGGTTCGACTAAGGGAGGTGAAAGAACTTACACAGATACTGTAAAAGAAGTTTCTGTGCGTGTAACTGGCCGATAGAGCGTGTCGCGCTCAATGGGCTCGCGCCCGGCTTCCTCGATCAGGCGTACCAGGTCGTGACGG
>JBEKLO010000145.1:0-8369 GCA_050010155.1 Terriglobales bacterium | reverse complement strand
GCCGAACCCGCGGGTGCGATCGTGTTGGGATCGGGCTGAGACGCAGGTATGCTAGGCTGCGACGCCTGCGCCGCGGGCACGGCGGGGACCGATGCGCCGGGCACACGAGGAAAAGAAAATACATCGTTGAGACCCGCGAAGTGGGGGTCTTCGGCCCATGGATCTGTTCTGCCTACAGCAGCACTCCCTGTTGGCGAAGATGGAACTGCGGCCGCATCCGACCCGCTCGGCGGTCCGGCGGTAGAGGATGCAGGCACAGCGGGAACGCCGGGAAAGGAATACATCTCGGCGGCTGGTGGAATTTGCGGCGCAGCGGCCCAGGGGCCTCCGCTTCCTGCGTCGGTAGAGGATGCAGAGAGCGAGATAGCTGCGGGCGGAGCGGCGGTTGTCACTTGCGGAGCGAGCGGCAACTCGCCCGCCAGCGATGCGGCGATGGCACGGAAGTCGGCTTCGCTCAGCGCGCTGGCTGGCGACGTTGGTTGCGGAGCATTGGGCGCGGCCGGAAAAGAAAACATCCCTCGCGGATAATCTGGGACGGCCGCTCCCGGCGCGGCCGGAATCGCTTCCGCCTGGGGGGGCGACAGCGATGACGGCGCGTTCGGAGGCACAGGCGCTCCCGGCAGCGCTGCGAAAAACTCGTTAGCGAGTTTTGCAATCACTGCCGGATCGGGGACTGCCGACATCAAGGCAGAAACGCCCTGGTATTTCTGCGTACCTTCTTCTTGCGCAGTTGCTGGCGTGGAAGACGATGTCGGCCCGTCGGTTACCAACGGATCACTTGTACTCGTGGTATTGATCGACATTGACGCCCTCCAACACACCGATTGCGCCTTGTGATTGATGCCCATGAAGCGAACCGATAAGCTCGGCGTCACTTCTCCGGGAAGCCCCGGCTGGAACAAACCGATCACGCCCTGCTTTTTCTCGCCGGTGCGCAACAGCAGAATATTGGTCTTCTCACCTTTGATTGCGAGTTTGTCGGAAGGAACCAAGGGGATTCCACGCCAGGTCAAGAATTGTGTGCCGTAGAGATTGATCGTCGGTGGCGGAACGCCGCGGCGTGTACACTCGCGGCCAAACGCCGCGATCGCGCGCGGATGAGCAAGGAAAAAGCCCGGCTCCTTCCAGACCCTTGCGATCAGTTCATCCAGATCGTCGGGCGTGGGCGCTCCCTTTCTGGTCTTGACGCGAAAATCAGCGGCAACGTTGTTGACCAAGCCGTACTCGGCGTTGTTGACCAGTTCGTTCTCCTGGCGCTCTTTGACCTTTTCGATCATCAGCCGCAGTTGTTCGCGAATCTGGTCGTGCGGGCTACGATACAGATCGGAGATGCGGGTCTGCACATCGAGCACGGTCGTAACCGCGTTCAACGTGTACTCGCGCGGCTTCTCTTCATAGTCCACATAGATCTCGGGGAGATCGATTTCTTCATCGGGACTGCACTCGATCGTCCGGGTACCCGGGTGAGTGGGCTTAACTTTGTTGACACGATAGGTGCCGGCTTCAACCGGAACCCATGACAGGAAGGTGACCAGCCAGCGCGGCGTGATCTGGTCCATCATCGGGACGGTTTTGGTGACATTCGCGAGCTGGCGTGCCTGTTGCTCGCTCAGCGTATGACGAACTTCGGCTTTCTCGGCCATAGCAGTTGCTCCTCAGTGAATAGGAAAAAATGTTAAAACGGAATAGGCAGCGTTTTCGGTGAGCGAATCTTGCAAGAGCTTCAACTTTCTCCCTACCGCGAAAACTAACAGTGTCACGCAATTCAGTCTGTGACCATGTTCACACGTAAAAAGTTCAGTTTCTCCGGCGACGGGAAAATTTCCGAAGCCCCGAGGTCCGGCGCACAAGAGAAACTGTAGGTTGAGAAGGAATTCCAACAGGAGATTTAACTCGCTCAGGCGCAGGTGTGTCAAGCGCAATTCGAATTCATTGTCAGTTTGTAGATGGAGATGGTTGCAAATGAAACGTCCCGACCTGATGCGACCGGGGACTACGCGCCTGCGGCGGCGGCATGCGCTTTGTAGAATTTCTTTTTCGCCCGGGCGCGGATCTCGTCCAGTTCCGCATGCAGCCTTCTGATCTCGGCGTCGAGTTCGATAAAACTCAGACACCGCGCGGTGATCAACTTTTCAGCCTTCACGCCAGCATAGTCCGGGCCGTTGTTAACTGTCGTACAGATGCAAGCGGACGGCTGCCTGGTATCTGGATCGCTCTCCAGATACAGTAGATCAAGAGTTACGGTATTCATGTTGCGGGAATTATTCCACAAAATGGTCAGCGATGCTCTGCCATGATTCCCACAGCATTAACGCTTTCGGAACCGGCCACAACTTTGGCATGCGCGCACGGAACATTCTAGGAAGTTCCGACTAGGGGGCAAAGCAACTCGTCGCAAAAATGGGTACGTCTTTCCCTCAGGTTCAGGCATAGCATGCAAGCATTTGCACCGCAACACCCGCCGGGCAACGGAGCAATTCGTCCCACTAACCAGCACGGCTGAAGTTTACCCAGGCATCCGACCGCTGCTCTTCGACGTCGGATTCGCCGGCTTCCAATAAACCGACGACCCCGCGCAGATTTTCCCATGCCGCCTGATTCAACGCCGGGTCTGAGCTGACCAGGTCGCGGATCATATCCCATGCCGCAATGTTCAACGCGCCCTCGGGCGAAAGTCCCAGCGCCAGGGAGACGGAGCACTGCGGGCAGAAGACAATCCGCTGCGCCGCCGATTTCTGCCGCGGCTTGATACCCACCGTCTGCGCAAACATATAGATCGCGACGAATTTTCGTCCCGCCTCCAGTTCCCGGTTACAGCGCAGGCAACGTACGTTTTCCAAGGCTTCTTCCCCGGGCCAGTTGTGGCCAATAAAATACGACTACTCTCTCGAAAGGACTGCCGATGGCACAAGTATGTAGAAGGATTCCCGCCGCGGCACGCCCTTGGATTGCCCATGCCGCTGGAATCAAAGAGTAGCTTACCCAATTATGTACAGTTAACAGATCGACATTATAGTATACTGTTCCTCCAAGGCGCGAAGTCGCGTGCAGTGGAAGGCGCTAGCGCAACCGGGAAAGCTGCTTAATTACGGCGCGAGTTCGATTTGTTCCCTCCCCTGGCACTCATGGCAACGACTAATGCGGTCGGTCAAAAGACGAATCACGCAAGGACCGTAACGTTTCGTTTTGCACGAAGGGCGAGGTAAGTCGGAATGAAGTTCAACTACTCCTGGGGAAAAACACGCAACGACCTGCTCGCCGGCGTTACCGTCGCCGCCATCTCTTTGCCACAAGCCATGGCTTACGCGCTCATCGCAGGGGTCGACCCGCGCTTTGGGTTGTACTCCGCGATCGTGGTCACGCTCGTGGCCTCGATCTTTGGCTCGTCATCGCACTTGATTAACGGTCCCACGAACGCGATTTCGCTCGTGGTTTTCAGCGCCCTCGGGTTCTTCAATCCCGACGCGCGGCTCGAGGCCTACCAAGCCATGTTTCTGTTGGGGATCATGATTGGTTGCATCCAGATCCTGATCGCCATATTCAAACTCGGAGATCTTACGCGCTACATCTCCGAGTCCGTTGTAATCGGGTTCATGGCCGGGGCCGGCACCTTGGTGGGACTAACCCAGCTCGGCAACCTGACGGGCTTACGCGATCGTGGGACGGGGCAGCAGCATGTGCTTTACCGCATTTGGCTCACGCTTAGCGGCGGTCATGTGAACCCACGAGCCCTCGGCATTGGGTTGGGAACCATAGTCCTCGTTGTCCTACTCAGACAATTGGCACGTAAATACCGTTTGCCACAATTTGACATGCTGATGGCCTTGATTGTTGCAGCGCTTGTGGCATCGTTCTTCGGTTGGTCCAAGCCAGCGCTCGATGGAACAACCGTTATCTCGGTCGTTGGCAGCGTCCCGCGCAATCTGCCGATGCCGCATATCCCCCGGATTCAGTTCTGGTGGGTGAAGGAATTGTCGGGAAGTGCACTGGCCATTGCTTTTCTCGGACTTCTCGAGGCGTTGGCCATCGCAAAGTCGATTGCCAACACTACGCGTCAGACACTCGACTACAACCGGCAATGTCTGGCTGAGGGCCTGGCTAATCTTACTGGAGGATTCTTCCAATGCTTGCCGGGCTCGGGCTCGTTGACGCGTTCGGCCATTAATTTTCAGGCGGGAGCCGTGAGCCGTGTTTCCGGGGTTTTCGCGGCGGTAACAGTTGCCATCGTGGTGGTTGCGCTCGCCCCCTTTGCCCGGTTCATTCCCAAAGCGGCTCTCGCGGGGTTACTGCTGGTAACGGCGGTGCGTCTCGTCGATTGGAAGCGGCTGAGCTATGCTATGCGGGCCTCGCGCTATGATGCCGCGTTAGTTTTGGTTACTGCCTTCTCCGCGATCTTCATCAGTGTTGAGTTTTCTATCCTGATCGGCGTGGCCTTGTCGATTCTCATGTTTGTGCCGCGAGCCTCACTGTTGCGTTGGAACGAGTTAGTGGTGAGCAGTGACCGCGTAGTCCGGGAGCGCCTGGCGGAGGATCGGCCTTGTACGGCGATGGTGCTGTACGATCTGGAAGGCGAATTGTTCTTTGGCGCCGCCCCGGAACTCGATCGTTGTTTTGATCATCTGAAACGGCGCACCGAGGACGAAGACATTCATTTCGTCGTGTTGCGTCTTAAGCGGACCCGCAATCCGGACATGGTCTCGCTCGAACGCTTCGATCATTTTCTGCATGACATGGAAGCGCGCGGAGTGACGGTGCTGCTGTGCGGCGTTCGTCCAGATTTCGCGAAGGCCATGGCGAATCTGCGCTTCCGCGATTGGTTACCGGCCGATCGTGTTTTTCCAGAGGAAGCAGAAAAGTTTTCTGCCACTCTCAAAGCGGTTCGTCACGTTTACGAACTCTTGGAAGAGAATCCCTGCGACCATTGCATGCAGGGCGCATTCGCGGGGGCGGACGAGCAAACTCTATATTACCTTGTGTAACTTGGTTGATTTAGCGGGTGCGCACCGGTGGCTGCGTGGAGGGCAGGCGACGTATACTCTAGGACTCAAATTGGGTTTGTAGATTGTCGCAAGGAGGTCATCTAATGCTCTGGAAGACGGACCCAACGTTCTATCCCTCCCCTAAGCTTGCCATGCAGGCGCCAGTAGAGAAGCTGGCCTATATCGCTGCTTTGAATGCCAACGGTGGCAGTCAGCCTGACGCTCTGGTCGTCGTCGATGTCGATCGCGGTTCCGACCAGTACGGTCAGATCGTGGGTCGAGTAGATATGCCGAACGTGGGTGATGAGCTTCATCACTTCGGCTGGAACGCGTGCAGCTCTGCCTTATGTCCCTATGCTCCGCACCCGCATGTGGAACGGCGGTATCTGATTGTTCCCGGGCTGCGCTCATCACGGATCCATGTCATCGATACCAAGGACGACCCGAAGCAGCCGAAGATTATCAAGGTGATTGAGCCGAAGGACCTGGCGGAGAGGACTGGCTATAGCCGCCCTCACACGATTCACTGCGGGCCCGACGGCATCTACGTGAGCGCTCTGGGCTCGCCGAACGGCGATGGTCCCGGCGGAATCTTTGCTTTGGATCACTACCACTTCGAGCCTCTCGGCCGATGGGAAGTCGATCGCGGTCCTCAGTACTTCGGCTACGATTTCGCATGGCACTTGGGCCATGACATCGCCGTGACCAGCGAGTGGGGTACGCCGAACATGGTAGAGGATGGAGTGAATCCTGAATTGCTGCTCGGCGGCAAGTACGGGCACAACATACATATTTGGGACCTCCGCAAACGCCGTCATCTTCAAAGCCTGGACTTGGGTGCGGAGCAACAAATGGTCCTTGAACTGCGCGCGGCGCACGATCCCACGATGGCTTACGGCTTTGTCGGGGTGGTCACATCGTTGAAGGATCTTTCCAGTTCCATTTGGGTGTGGCATCGCTCGAATGGAAGCAACGGCGGGTCGAACGGGAAGTTTGAGATAAAGAAAGTCATCGAGATTCCGGCTGAACCAGCCGATCCCAGTCAACTTCCTCCGCTCTTGCAGGGCTTCAAAGCCGTGCCTCCGCTGCTCACCGACATTAATCTCTCTGTCGATGATCACTTCCTCTACGCCTCGTGCTGGGGCACGGGAGAGATGCGTCAGTACAATGTTTCCGATCCATTCAATCCCAAACTGACCGGGTCTGTGCATGTTGGCGGCATCGTACGTCGCGCCTCTCATCCTGCCAAGCCGGGCGAACCGTTGAACGGCGGCCCGCAGATGGTCGAGATCAGCCGCGACGGACGCCGCGTCTATTTCACCAACTCGCTCTACGCCGCGTGGGACAAGCAGTTCTATCCTGATGGCATCCGGGGATGGATGGTGAAACTCGATGTTGCACGGGATGGTGGCATTCAGCTCGATCCCAAATTATTTAGCGAGTTTGGCGGTCTCCGTCCGCATCAGGTGAAGCTCGAGGGCGGCGACGCCTCGTCAGACTTTTACTGCTACCCATGAGTCACAACTGGCCCTGGGTCGCTCTGGCTGTCCTCGGGGCCTACCACGGTCTGAATCCCGCCATGGGCTGGCTCTTCGCGCTAGCCCTTGGCCTGCAGGAAAAGCGCCGCTCTGCGGTCATCGGCGCCCTCGTCCCGATTGCTCTCGGACACGCCGTCGCGATCACGGCGGCCCTGCTCGCCCTGCGCTTCGTTCAGCATTTTCTTCCCATGAATGTTCTGAAATGGGGTGTTGCGCTATTTCTTTTCACGCTCGGCATCTATCGACTCTTTCGCGCGAACCATCCGCGCGGTGCTGGTATGAGAGTTGGAAGTATGGATCTATTCGTTTGGTCTTTCCTCATGGCGTCTGCCCACGGCGCGGGTTTGATGCTGTTGCCGGTTCTGATGGCACAACCGATGTCTGGGATGACGCACGGCATGGCAGGAGGAGTATCCGAAATCGCAGCTTCGTTGACGGCATCTGCAATTGGATTCGCAGTGCTGATTCACACGGCAAGCATGTTGGCAATAGCTGGAATCCTGGCGATTGCGTTTTTCGAAACCTATGAAAAATTGGGATTACGGCCACTGCGGCACACGTGGCTCAATTTCGACCTACTGTGGGCGGTTGCGTTGCTGGTGGCAGGATTTGTGGTCTTGTTCTTTTAATCTGATCGGTTGTCCATCGAAGTGCTCTGATACAAGCTGAGTGATCGCAACATCCAGCAAAATCAAAGGTTTGACGAACATTAGGGACGCTATGCGCAGGTTCTCCACGTGGTCTTTGGTCAGATTCCCTCGGATTGGTTTGTGGTCAGGTTCCAACGCACCTCGGCGCCCAAGTCCCGCAACAAGAGGAGATATTCACGCGCACCAGCCAATCAGAACCGAATGGCTGCTACGGCGCATGAACAACAGACGATACATCACAATGCAAGTTGTCGCCCGCTTTCTTTAGAATCAGCCCAAATTTGGGCTGGTTGACGGTCAATCTAACTTTCCAACTCTCGAAATGCTCCAGTCAGATCGCCGAAGTGACAAGCTATCCTGCCGCTATCATGCAGCAGCAGTTCACTTTAACGGCAAATCCTACTACCGGAATCGTCTCCGGATCGGTTTTCGGAAACGATCAAATATCATGCGGAAACATTCAATCGACAGAACGAATAATTCAGCAGTTCAAAGCCAGCAATCAGCCAAGCGGTTTGCCTCTGGACTACTGCCTTAATTCTCCAACAACCTTCAACCCAGCGAAACGGCTCAGCCACGTTGTCGTCTTTTGACTCCCGTTTCCGATCTCCTTATTAGAAGCCCAAGTACGTCTTCCCGGCCCCGCGGGACAATTTGGCTTCAACAAAGGAGATTCCTATGCCGTTCAAGAGCGTTTGTTTGAGTGTGCTTATTGTGCTGATGTGCTGTGCTCTGCCGATTTATTCCCAGCAAGCATCAAGTGCCGATGTCGTACCCGCGCTGGTGAAGTTCACCGGAGCGCTATCCGACACGAATGGCAAACCTCTCACTGGCACCGTGGGAATAACATTCCTGCTCTATAAGGAACAGGCCGGCGGCGCTCCGTTGTGGATGGAAACGCAAAATGTGCAAGCCGATAAGAACGGCCATTATTCGGCGATGTTGGGATCGGTCTCGGATCACGGGCTGCCTGCCGACGTTTTCGTCGCCGGCGAAGCGCGTTGGCTCGCCGTTCAGGTGAGCGGCCAAGCCGAACAACCGCGTACCCTCTTGTTCAGCGTTCCTTACGCTCTGAAAGCACTCGACGCGGAAACCATCGGCGGACTGCCAGTTTCGGCATTTGTAAGAGCGAACCCCGAGAGCGGCGCGGAGTATGCCGGCTCCGTGGCAGGCAGAGACCCCGGCAGTCCGAGTACATCGCC
>JBEKLO010000144.1:0-7663 GCA_050010155.1 Terriglobales bacterium | reverse complement strand
CCGCTCCCTCCTGGGGTGTGCGGCCGCAGATGTTCACCTTTACGCTAGCCAGCCTGCTGCTATGGATGATCGAACGTGGCGAGCATCGTCCCCGACTCCTGTTTTGGATTCCACCTCTTTTTCTCCTATGGCTCAATCTGCACGCCGGGTTCGCGCTAGGCCCGGCGCTATTGTTGGCTTATGGTGTCGGCCTGATGATGGAAACGGCCGTCGGCAACACGCCTTGGCAGGAAGTGCGGCCCATCCTTTTGCGGGTGCTGCTTCTTCTTCTGGTTTGTTTGGCGCTCGTGCCTTTCAACCCTAGCGGCGCTCATCTCTATCTTTATCCGTTCCATACTTTGCTGTCGTCTGGGATGCGATCGTTCATTGGCGAGTGGCGATCACCCGATTTTCATGAAGGACTCTATCGCCCGCTCCTGCTCGTGTGGCTATTGGTTCTGACGGCACTTGCAAGTTTCCGTTCGCGGCCCAAGGGACGAGTGCTCGTGCCCTTGCTTCTAACTGGATTCGCCGCGCTCGACGCCGTCCGGCACATTCCAATTTTCGTTTTGCTGGCGATACCGGTGATTGCCGCGGCGCTTCCGGCGGCAACCGCCGCAACGCTCTCTGAGCGGCGTCCCATCTCGTCGCGCTTCCGTCCGCTTTTCAATGCCGCCGTTGTCGTTTTGATGGTGGGGTTCGTATCGGCAAGATGGATCAGTCTTGCCCGCCACCAGGATGCTCGCGAAGCGGAGCAGTTTCCTCAACAAGGAGTCCGGTTCCTACGTTCGGGTGTCTATCCCCGGAATCTCTTCGTTTACTACGATTGGGGAGGCTACGCGATCTGGAATCTCTATCCTGAATATCGCGTATTCGTGGACGGCCGCGCGGATCTCTATGGGAACGAACTGATGCGCCAGTCGATTCGCACGGTGATGGATCTCCGAACGGGCTGGCGTGAGGTTCTCGACACCTGGAAGGTGGAGGCGTTACTTGTACCTCCTTCCAGCGCTGTGGCGCAGGCCCTCCTTCTCGATTCCCATTGGCGCGCGGCCTTTCGCGACTCCGGAGCGATCATACTGTTCCGGACGCCACTCGTCCCCGAAAACACTGGTATTTTCGACACATCCGCCGCCAGAAGAGCAAGAAAGTGAAAAAATGTTTCCCATGGCCGTCCCGAATCTGCGAAACTAGGGCCCATACCAGAAATTTATCGCTCAACTGGTTTCAGGGTTAGGCTAGGTAGCGCAAATTTGAAGGAGTGTGAAATGACAAATTTTTGCAGGCTTTTGTGGCGTAACGAAGAAGGGCAAGACATCGCAGAATACGCCGTGATGTTGGCCGTGATTCTGGTGATCGTAATCGGCACGGTCCGTCTGATTGGCAGCAATGCGAATAATGTGTTCTCGCAGGTAGCCAGCTCGGTCGGCACCCAGTAGTCGTCTGCAGCATTGCAAATATGACACTCGCGTGGAGCGTTGTTTCGCTGCAGCAATAAATCACTCCGGAGATGGTTTCCGGAAGGAGAGGAATGAATCGAAGCCGTCTGTTGATGATCGGGGGCTTGGCGCTGGCGATTGGCCTGCTGGTCAGCTACGCCGTCTATGTCCAGATGCAGACCGCAGCGGGCAAGGTCAACAACACGGCGGGCAAGCAGGTCTTGGTCGCCGCTGACGATATTCAGGTTGGCACCAAATTGGCGGCGAATGATGTCACGACGATCACCATCCCACCCGCGGCCGTCCCTCCCGGAGCATTCTCCGTGCCGACGAAGGTTCTGGGCCGCGGCGCAATTTTGCCGATCAGCAAAGGCGAATTTATTCTTCCTGGTAAACTGGCGGCGGTGAATGCCGGAGCCGGCCTGCCGTCGATGATCCCGCCGGGAATGCGCGCTGTTTCCGTTCGGGTCAACGACGTGGTGTCGGTGGCAGGCTTCGTGCAGCCCGGTACGCGCGTGGACGTCATGGCTACCGGAAACCAGGGGAGCGGTGTCCAAACCAACACCGTCCTTGAAAATGTTCTGGTTCTCGCCGTGGGCAAAAGCCTCGACCGCACTTCCTCAGAGGCGCAAGTTGCCCCGGTGATTACACTCCTAGTTTCTCCGGACGACGCGCAGCGCCTGGCGCTGGTTTCGCAGGAAGGGCGGATTCAGCTGTCTTTGCGCAATCCGCTGGACACCAAAGAGGGCGGCGTCGGCGCGACGCGTTCCAGTTCGCTCTATCCGGGAGAAAAACCGGTGGCGGCGGAATCAAAGCCCAAGCCGCACAAGGTGGTAGCCAAAGCTGCGCCGCCCGTGAAGACGCCTTATCAGGTGGAAATGATCCGTGGCAACAAACGGGAAGAAAATAAATTTGACACGCCGACACCGCAATAGTTCGCATAGGTTCATTTCCTTGATGGTTTTGCAGGTGCATCCTCGCAGAGGCCCGAATTGATTAAATCTCTTTCGCTTGTCGCAACCGCTTTGCTTTTCGTTGCGACCACGATGTTCTCGCGCACCGTGGCGTTCGGCGGCTCTTCACCGGCCGCCGCTCCGTCCGCGCCGGCGTCTTCCCAGAGCCAGGATGCTCCGAATCAGAATCCTCAGAATCCGGACAATGCACCCGCCGCGCAATCTGCGACCGCCACGGCGTCTACCTCCGGCCAAAGCGTGACTGCGGGTGCAGCGCCGCTCCGCGTAATGGTGGGCAAGTCCCTGCTGATAAACACGACGGAGCGGTTGAAGCGCGTCTCCGTCACCGACCCATCTGTCGCGGATGCGCTCGTCGTCACACCCACGCAAGTTCTGGTTAATGGACTTTCTCCGGGTGAAGTATCGCTGCTGATCTGGGACGAACTGGAGCGTTCGCGCAGCTTCGATCTTCGCGTGGATGTCGATATCACGGCGGCATCGGAAGAGATGCATCGCCTGTTCCCGAACGAGCAGATCAGCGTGACGCCCTCGCGAAACGCGATTGTTCTTTCCGGACACGTCACCACCGAAGACGTGGCCAAGCATGCGGGCGCTCTGGCCTCGGCATATTCCAAGAACGTGGTCAACGTGCTGACGTTCGGCCCCGTCGGCGCCCAGGAAGTGCTGCTTGAGGTCAAGTTTGCCGAGGTGGATCGCACGGCCATGACCCAACTTGGCATCAATCTTTTCTCCACTGGCGCCGGAAACACTCCCGCGAGTATCACCACCGGCCAGTTTGGCGGAATCAGCGGCCTCGGAAACATCAGCGATACCGGATCGCTGAGCCCATTTCCCACTACGGCGACAGTCACGAACGCTCTCAACCTCTTTTTCTTTAACCCTTCGGTCCACCTGGGTGCGGTGATCGAAGCTCTGAAGACGCAAAATCTATTGCAGATTCTGGCCGAGCCCAATCTGATCGCAGTCAATGGCAAGGAAGCCAGCTTCCTGGCCGGAGGAGAATTTCCCTTCCCAGTCGCGCAGCAAAACGCCAGCGGAATCGCCACCGTCACCATTCAGTTTCGCGAGTTTGGCGTGCGCTTGAAGTTCACGCCCGTGATTCAGCCGAACGGCGCCATCCATCTGCACGTGGCTCCCGAGGTAAGTACGCTGGATTTCGCGGACGCGGTCACGGTTGCTGGAACCACGATCCCGGCTATCAGCACGCGCAAGGCGGAGACGGAATTCGAGTTGCAAGACGGCCAGAGCTTCGTCATTGCCGGCCTGATGGATAATCGGGTCACCAATACTGTCAACAAGATTCCGGGGCTGGGCGATATCCCGATCCTTGGTAATTTTTTCAAAAGCAAGAGCCTCCAGAAGAGCAATTCGGAATTGATGGTCTTGTGCACGGTGCACCGGGTTTCGCCCGCCGTCGAGGCGCCGAAGGGTCCGGCGATGCCGCTGCCGGATCTGGACAAGGGCAAGTTTGACGGCAAGAAGCCCGCAGCCAGCAAGTAAAATCGGGTGATCGGGCGATCGAAAATCAAGAGCCTTTGACTTTAGATGGCCCGATGACCCGATGGTGAGATGACCCGATCTGGTTTGGTGCGGACTATCAAAAGGACGATGGGGAACGAGTCATGCCGGAATTGTCAGTAGCTGTGTTCGCCACAGACAATGACCAGCGCGCGGTGCTGCAGGTTCTGGTGGATGGCACCAGCGTGGCTCGTACCGTGTGCAGCAATCCCACTTTGCCTCTGGCTGCCAACGACCCGGTCCTCCGCAAAACAAAATCCTTCGCACCCGACGTGGTTCTGGTGGATATCGCCGCGGAAGGCGTCACTGCGGCCCTGCGGGCCATCGAATTGCTGCACCAGGAACTTCCCGACGCGGCCGTGTTCGCTGTAGGTCCCATGACGCAACCGCAGTTGATTGTCAGTTCCCTGCGGGCCGGAGTGCGCGAATACATTGAACGTCCCACCAACACCACCGATCTGCTGGAAGCCTTCGTCCGCCTGACCGCGACTCGCCGCCGGCCCGGGCGCGATACTTCCCGTGGAACGGTCTTCACCATTGTCAACGCGAAAGGCGGCAGCGGCGCCACCACGGTCGCCGTCAATCTCGCTCTTGCCTTACAGTCGATTCACCACAGCACGGCACTAATCGACTTGGCGCCCCTGGGTCACTGCGCATTGCATCTCAATCTCAAACCGGCCTTTACCGTGTCTGACGCCATCACCAATCTGCACCGCCTGGATTCCTCCCTGCTCGACAGCTTCATGGCGCGTCACGAGAACGGCTTGCAACTGCTCGCGGGCCCTGCGATTCCGACGGCCATTGAGCCCTCCGCTTCCGATTTTGCACGCCTCTTTGACACCATCGCCGGACTTTTTCATTACATCGTCGTCGACGCTTCCTCGCGTCTCGACAGCGCCACTCGTCTGGTCAGCAATCTCTCCGAGAAGATTCTCCTGGTCGCACACGCCGACGTGGCTTCCTTGTGGAGCGCCGGTAGAGTGGCCCAGTATCTCGGCGAGAGCGGCTCCCGCGACCGTTTTGGCTTGGTGCTAAACCGTTATCGCAAGGTGGTGGGCTTCAATGAAGCAGAGACCGAGGCCGCCATAGGAGCGCCCGTGCTCTGGCGGATTCCGAATCAGTACTTCGCCGTCTCGTCCGCAATTGATCGCGGCGTGCCTTTGATGCAACAAGGCACCACCGAAATCTCCCGCTCCATTTCCGGCCTGGCGGAATACTTGACAAAGGACGATTTGGAAGTAAAACGCACGGCGTGGTCGTTGTTCAAGACAGTATGATGAAGCTGGGAGCTACGAGCCGCGAGCTACGAGCAAGCAATTCGTTGGTAGCTCGTAGCTCGTAGCTCGCAGCAACTAAGACGGTTTTCGCAATTATGGCCAATTTACAAGCCTTCGAACGGAGCGAGTACCAGCAGGTCAAGGCGGATCTGCATCGCAAGATCCTCGACCGCCTCGACCTCGAGAAACTCGGACGCACCACCGGAGATTCCGCGCGCGAAGAAGTTCTCATCCTCATCCGCAGTTCGGTGAATAGCGAGGCGGTTCCTCTCAGCTTCGCCGAGCGAGAGCAACTGTCGCGCGAGATCCTCGACGAAATCTTCGGTCTCGGCCCGCTCGAACCCCTGCTCAAAGACCCCACCATCTCCGACATCCTCGTCAATCGCTTCGACCGGGTCTACGTCGAGCGCAGCGGCAAGCTTGAAAAGACCATCTTGTCGTTCAAAGACAATCAGCACCTGATGCAGATCATCGACCGCATTGTCTCCCGCATCGGGCGGCGCGTCGATGAATCTTCGCCCATGGTCGACGCCCGTCTGCAGGATGGCTCGCGTGTTAACGCCATCATTCCGCCGCTCGCGCTCGATGGCGCTTGCCTTTCGATTCGCCGCTTCGGCCGCGATCCGGTCACAGCCCGGAACATGCTCGATAACAAAACCCTCACCGAGCCCATGCTGGAATTGCTTTCCGCTGTGGTCAAGGGTCGCCTCAACGTGATCATTTCCGGAGGGACCGGCGCCGGCAAGACCACGGTTCTGAACGTTCTTTCCGGCTACATTCCGAATTCTGAGCGCATCGTAACCATCGAAGACGCGGCTGAATTGCAGCTCAAGCAGGAACACGTGGTTCGTCTCGAAACTCGCCCTCCCAACATCGAAGGCAAGGGCTCGGTGCGCATGCGCCAGCTGGTTATCAACAGCCTCCGCATGCGGCCCGATCGCATCGTGGTCGGCGAGGTGCGCGGCGAGGAAGCGTTCGACATGCTGCAGGCCATGAATACTGGCCATGAGGGCTCGCTCACCACCGTGCACGCCAACTCCCCGCGCGATGCGCTCGCGCGTATCGAAAACATGGTGTCCATGGCCAACCTGAACATTCCCGAGCGCGCCATTCGCCATCAGATCGCGAGCGCTGTTCATGCCGTGGTCCAGGTCGCGCGTCTCTCCGATGGCTCGCGCAAGGTGATCACGATTTCCGAGGTCTCCGGAATGGAAGGAGACATGATTGCCCTGAGCGATATTTTTGTCTTCGACCGCAGCGGCATTGATGAGAGCGGCAAGGTGCGCGGCGTCTTCCACTCCACCGGACACCCGCCTCATTTCGCTGAGCGTCTCGCCGTCGCCGGTTGCCGCCTGAGTCCCGCACTCTTCGAGTCCCGGATGGAGGTCTAGCGCATGCCACAGTTCCTCATCGCCGTGCTGGTCTTCCTCGTGGTTACGATGGCGGTTTTTGCCGGCATGTCTTTGTTCGATGAGCGCAAGGCCCAGGCCCGCGTTCTCCGTGATCGCCTCTCCGCGGTTAAGCAGCCGGCCGAACAATCCTTGCCCGACGTGGCACTGCTCCGCGACGAAGTACTGAGCCGCATCCCCGCTTTCGATACCTGGTTGCGCCGCTCGGAACGAGTCTCCGTCCTGCAGAAAATGCTGGCTCAGGGAAGCGTGGACGTTCGCGCCGGAAACTTCCTCATGCTGTGCGGCATTTCCGCCGTGGTGCTGGCCGTGATCGCAGTCATTGCTGGAGGCAACCTTCTCTTCGGATGGGTAGGTGCGGTGCTCGGCTTTTTCCTTCCCTACGCCTATGCCTCGCATCGCCGCACGAAGCGCTTCGCAAAATTTGAGGAAAAGTTTCCCGAGGCCATCGACACGCTGGCCCGCGCCGTTCGCGCCGGACACGCCTTTACCACCGCTCTCGAAATGATTGCCAACGAGGTCGCCGAACCGGTCGCCGGAGAATTCCGCCAACTCTACGAAGAACAAAAATTCGGATTGCCGGTGCGCGACGCCCTGCTCAATCTGGCCGACCGCATTCCGCTGGTCGACGTGAAGTTCTTCGTGACGGCGGTCATGTTGCAGCGCGAAACCGGCGGCAATCTCGCCGAGATTCTCGACAACCTCTCCTATGTCATTCGCGAGCGCTTCAAGATTTTGCGCCAGGTGCGCGTACACACGGCGCAGGGACGCCTCACCATGGTCCTGCTCATGGCTCTGCCGCCCATCATTGTGATCATCATGACGACCATCAACCCGGGCTTCATTCGCCCGCTGTTTACCGACCCACTAGGTCACGCTTTGATAGTCGGCGGCATCACCATGCAGACCATCGGTTACTTTTTCATTCGCAGAATTATCAGGATTCAGGTTTGAAGATGAGCTTTCAGCTATCAGCCGTCAGCCATCAGTCAAACCAGCGAACCACAGTTTTAGGTAGATTTAGATTTTACTGAGAGCTGACAGCTGATGGCTGAAAGCTGAACTAA
>JBEKLO010000143.1:0-11524 GCA_050010155.1 Terriglobales bacterium | reverse complement strand
AACGTTTGTGTCACGACGAATTCCTTCCGAGGGATCCGCACAGGCATGTGCGTGCGCGGACTCTTCCTCGTGGCCGTCGGCGCTGCCTTGATGCTTTCCCCGATGTGGGCGCGCGGCCAGTCCGCGGGCACGTCCCCAGCCGCTCCGAGCTTGGCACAAGCCGATGTCAAACTGGTGATCGGTGGTGACAAGGTCAAGAACTATTCCGTAGGCACGCTGTCGATTGTCGGCAGTTCGCTGCAGTTTGCCACCAGCAAGACCAAGGCGGCAGTGGAAGCTTCCTCCATTCTCGACATCTCCACCAATGAAGACAGCCGGCAGAATATTGCCGGTGCCGCCCACATCGCGACCATGGCCATCCCTTACGGCGGCGGACGGGTCTTGGCCCTGTTTTCCCACAAGGTTGACGTCCTCACCGTGGAGTTCAAGGACCTCAGCGGTGGCTATCACGGCACTATTTTTGTGCTTGCTCAGGGCCAGGCCGCTCCGTTCAAGAAGCAACTCGTCGCGCTCGGTGCGAAGGCCAGTGTTCCACTCGCAGATCCGTCCGCCACAAACAAATAAGAGGAGAAACCATTGAAATATCACACTGGAACGCCAGTCTCCGCCAGTTTTAGCGTCGTTCTAACCTGCGCCGTCCTTCTGATGGTTGGCTCGGTGTGGGGACAGCCGGCGTCCGGCGATTCCAAGACTGCGCAGAAGGTTTCCGCCTCTTCTATTCAAGTCGAGCCCATGGATCCAGGCGACGTGCCCATCCCCGCGGAATTTCGCATTGCAATTTATGAAAACCTGATCACGCAGATCGAGAAGACGGGCAAGTTCCAGCACGTTTATCGTAGCGGCGACAAGGATGCAGCGAGCGCGCCCGACCTCGTCACCCTGCGCACCACGGCGCAATCTTTCACGAAGGGCAGTCAGAAAAAACGTGAAGTGACCACGGTCTCAGGATCGACCTCGTTGATCCTGAAAGTTCACATCACCGATCATGCCGGACAGACCATCGTCGATCGTGATGTCCAGGGAAAGGTGCGCTTCCTGGGAGAAAACCTGCGCGCCACTTACGATTTCTCCAAAAAAGTCGCCAAGATCATTCAGGTCACGTTCTAGTTCGGCGACAGACCGCTGGTTCGGCGCAGAACCTCCCCAAAGAAGAAGAAGTGGAGAACAGAACGCGGGCAGCCTCAGTTTTCCGCGGGCATCAGATGCGCTGCCTGATCCGCACTCGGAACCAGTTGCTGATAGGTGGCCTGCGCCACGTGGGAATCCCAGAAGCCTGCTGTCTTTGCGAAACCGACGACGCCAAAGAACAGCACCGCAATTCCCGCCGCTATGGCCCAGGGCGGCAACGTCCGAGGCCGGAGCGTCAACGCCGGAATCTTCGGCAAAGATAACGACAGGTTGAGCGTATCTTTTGCAGGACAGACCGCGACACATTCCAGGCAGCCAGTGCATTCCGCCGATTTGATGGTCAGCAGAGTGTCGACGGGCAATGCCGAGGGACATGCCTTAGCGCATTTCGCGCAATCAACACACGTCTCCGGATTGCGTCGGATGCGCGCCGGGCTAAAGAACGACGCGATCCCGAGCAGCGCCCCGTACGGACATAGGTAGCGGCACCAGAAATTCTGAATGAAGAACGACGCAATCACCAGCACGCCCAGGATGATCGCGCCCGTTTCGCCGATGTGGCGGAAAAAGTTCAGCATCTTCACGTCGGCGATCACGCCGTAAGGACTATTCATGAAAGCGGCAAGCTGATCCGCACCCATCGAAGTCACAGCCCACACGAAGAAGCCGAGCAGAAGATATTTCAACCCACGCAGGCCAATATCGAGCCAGCGCGGCAAATGAAAGTTGCGCCGAAAGAGTTTCCGACCCGCGAGCCCCAAGTATTCCGAGATCGTCCCCACCGGGCACAGCCAACTGCAGAAGGTCTTGCGGAACAGAAACGAGATCGCCAGAGACGTGATCAGCAGAAACATAGCCGCCGGATGCAGGGCCGGCACATGGTGAGTCAGCATGAGGTATCTCAGGTTCATCAAGCCGGCGATGGGCAGCCAACCATCGACGCCCGCCGGACGATGCAATAAGATTGGTTCGCCACCTGGCTCGAATTGACGAACCCAAAGGTAGAAAATGCATCCGATCCAGGCATTGAGCAACAGGAACCCGGCCTGGAAGCTACGGCGTAGGATCTGCGAGTGGTCGCGACCAGTGCGGCGGACGAGTTTCTTGCTTATTTTGGTGGCCGGTTGCGCATGAATTGGCATGGGAAAGGAGGGTAGGATTTCTGAGTGAATCTCGGCCTGAATTTCATTGTGAAGTTGCGTTGCCATGAACCGTCCTTACCAGTTCAGCCTAAATGGCTTGTGAACGTAAGGATGTGACTTGTGTCACAGTCTGCCGCCCCGAAATCCCCGTGTTTCGTCATCGCTGTCGGGGAACATCGCCCGTGGTGGAACAACGTGGAACGTCAATGGCGCCTACTGTTTCCGGAGAGGCTAGCCCGACACCAAATGGGAGGGGCTGACTTTCGTAATCTGCCCTGTTACCGCCTCCTGATGCAAAATCAATCGAGAATGTCTCCCATCGCCATTTCGCACAAAGGACAAAGGGGCTCGCGCGTCAAACTCGGCGGCTCTATCCTTACCCTGGTCCTGCTCGAAAACGGGCGCCAGATCCGCGGCCGCATGAATCAACTCTCCGTCAACGGCGGTCTGGTCTCAATCGAACAACCGCTCGACGAAGGCATCCGGGTGACAGTTCTGTTCCACCTCGGAGACACCAGCATCCGCTGCAAGGCGCAAATGATGTTCCCAATGTGGGCCACCCAAGGATGCCTCCAGCCGTTTCGCTTTGTGGATCTGCCCGAGGTCAGCCGAGCCAGCCTGAACCGCGAATTGGAAGACCTGGTCCGTACGGGCGCTTCTCAAGAAGAGGAAGAAGCCGAGTAGACGCTCACTTACCTGCCGCTGCCAAAATCCGTTCCAGCGGCCACTTCTGCAGCTCCCCAATCCGTTCCAACGTAATATCGGGCTTCGGATACTTAGCCACCAGCGCTGCATCCAGCGCGTAGTGTCCCTGCCGCGGAAACACGGTCGTCACCCGTGCACCCCAATGCTTTTTGACTGCGGCCAGAATATGCACTTTGTCGTCCACCATCACATAGTGCGCCGCCGGATACTTGGCCTCCGCATCGTCCAGTTCCAGTTCCTTATGGATGTAGATCAAGACGTGCCCGTCGAAGAATTCGTACAGGCCCGAGCGGTCCACCTTGCGCGGCTGAAAAACCGCGTCACCATCGCTGAGGATCACCGCTTGCCCCAATCGCTGCGCGTACTGCACTGCATCCAGCGACTCCGGAAACAGCCGGTTGGCGAAAGGATAATCAATGAGGAAGTGCGACACAGCCAGCAACTTCGGATCGCGTGGCTGCTCGCTGCGATAGCGCTGCAACGCTCCCAGATAATCGGCGTACCCAAGTTCCGTACGCAATTGCTCGAAGATTTCCCAATACCGTCCGGCGGCGGTGGCGCTCACTCTCTTGGTGAGATACCGCTTCAGATCTTCCGCCACATGATCGTTATCGAGGAGTGTATTATCCATGTCGAAAAAAAATACGGTATTCGGGTTGGCAGCAGCGCGCTTCACACGATCTCCAGAACCTGTTCTTCAGAACCGAACGATCTTCGAAAATTGGACAGCTTAAGAAAAGAGTGGCCTTATGATGCCAGAAATCATGGTCTGCGTCACAGCATGGACGCCGCGATTCCGGCCCTTCCTGTACACTTATGGGTATCCCGGAAGCAGGAAATTGACGCTTGTCGCAAGGGGCTTGTACATGTCCCGTCCCTTGTAGTAAAAAGGCGTCGTTCAAAAACTGATGAATGATTCGGGGCATAATCCTGACTCTGCCTCAAAAACCGGGTGAATCCGTTTTCGCCCTTCCAGGAGCCTCTCTTCGTGGAACACATTGATCCAGCCGTCGTCAATCGCTTCGACACACGCTCCAGTCGGCCTTGCGAGTTCTGCCGCGAATTCGACCCGCAATTCCCGCAACGCCGTCCCCTCGATCAAGTGGTAACCGGCGGACGTAAAGCCATTGCTTCCGCCCATTTAACGGAAGACGGCTACGTTCGGCACCGCATGCTCGAACTCCGTCGTATCACTTCCCGCGCGCCGCTCACCGCGGCATAGACGGGGATTTCGCTCGCGAGCGCAAGTGGAGCTATGCCCCTTTGGTGTGCCGCGAGAGGCTCCCAACGCGAATTTTTCACGCAACCCGGCCGCTAGCGGACAGTTCTAACTAGTTAGACAGAAGTTGGTGTACCCTAACGGGGGAGTTTCTCATGCTGGCCGGTGTGCGATCCTGTTTCCTCCTTTTCTTCGTCGTGGCATTCTCCGTCGCTGCTTTTTTGCCCGTTCAGGCTCAAGTCAATGGCGTGGCGCCGTCGGTCACTTCCATGGGGTTTGGCGGCCGCGCCATTAACGGTGTACCGCCGTCGGTTACCTCGATCGGTTTCGGCAACAACTGGTCCGTTTATGGAAACACCAATTTCCTCTTCCCGGCGAATCCGAATCCGGCTCGGGACTCCGGACGCCACCACCGTCGCCACCGGAATGACGGCCCGCTAGTCGGCGTCATAGAGCCGGCCTACGCTCCCTACGCTACGGACCCCAACGATGACGTGGCTGACGCCGATCTCAGCAAGTCTTCTGCCCCGTCTTCTTTCGCCAAACCCGCCGATGACCGCGATTCGGCTCCGCAGGTCGACGCACAGACCGAAGAACCCCTGGCCCCGCAGCCTTCCACTGTTCTCGTTTTCAAAGACGGCCACCAATCCGACGTGCTCAACTACGCCATCGTAGGCGATACGCTTTTTGATTTCGCAGCCGGCCGCACCCATAAAATTTTGCTCGCCGACCTCGATCTAAAAGCCACCCAGAAAGCCAATGACGACCGCGGCGTAGACTTCTGGATTCCTCCCACTCCGATCGGGCAATAAACTCCTAACCCAAAGTTCCTAACCACAGGGCGCCCATAGGGAATCCGTGTTCCGGGTTCCGTCCTGAGCGGGAGCCGAGGGATGTGCCCGGTGGTAATCGCTCTTGCATTTCACGCTTGACAGCCCTGTCGCGCCCAATGGATACTTATTCATTGGAGTGCATTTTTATTCATGTCGAAAACAGCCCGGCACAAAGCGATCCTCGACCTGCTCGATGAAGGCCCCGTCGAAAGCCAGGACGCGCTCCAGCACCAACTGGAGCAGAAGGGTTTCGACGTTGGCCAAGCGACTCTTTCCCGCGACATCCACGAACTGAAGCTGGTCAAAGGCAGGGAGGGCTATCGGCGCACCGACGAAAGTCTGGGCGCGGAAAGCGTTCTGCCCTCGGTGATGCATCTGGTTCACCAGTTCGTGGTCGAAATTCGACAGGCGCAGAACCTGCTCGTCATAAAGACGACGGTCGGCAGCGCGCAGCCTGTGGCCGCCGCGCTCGACGCTTCGCACTGGCCGGAAGTCGTCGGGACCATCGCCGGTGACGATACCGTGCTGGTAATCACGGCCGATCCGAAGAAGGCGCAAGCGCTCGCTCGACGGATTCGCGAGTTGTCATAGAAATCAGGGTATTCGGTCTTGGTTTTCCTGAGACCTGCGACCTAGCACCTCACACCTTGGAAATGGAGTGTTGACGAAACGCATATGAGAACAGAGCCCATGGCAACGACGCACTTGCCGAAGATGATCCCACCCAACCTGCTGCCGGAGCCAGCCGCGCCGCGCGATCTTGTCTCCATCCACGATCTGGCTCCCGCCGAGATCCTCCAGCTTTTCAACCTCACCTCCTTGCTCAAGCAGCGTCCGGCGGATTTCCGCGGCGTACTCGCCGGCAAGCAGATGGTGATGTTCTTCGAGAAGCCGTCGCTGCGCACCCGCATCACGTTCGAAGCCGGCATGGATAGCCTCGGCGGCAGCACGTTCTTCGTCGACCAGACGGCCAGTCGCCTCAACGCCCGCGAGTCTCTCTACGACATCGCCCACAACCTCGAACGCTGGATCGACCTCATCGTGCTACGCACTTTCAGCCATACGGTAGTCGAAGAGATGGCCACCTACGCTGACGTGCCCGTCATCAACGCCCTCAGCGAACTCGAGCATCCGTGCCAGGCGCTCGCCGACTTCTTCACTCTGCAGGAGCATTTCGGCGATCTCAAGAAAATTCATTTCGCTTACGTGGGCGACGGCAACAACATGGCGCACTCGCTTCTACTCGCGGGTGCGTCGGTAGGCGCGAAAGTTTCGATTGCGACCCCGGAACGCTACGGCCTCAATCCCGTCATCGTCACCATGGCCAAGGCCATTGCAGCGGAAACCAAGGCTTCGCTCCGCATCCTAACCGATCCGCGCAAAGCAGTTGCGGGAGCCGACGCCATCTACACCGATGCATGGGCCAGCATGGGACAAGAGCATGAAGCGGAAGAACGCGCCGCCATTTTCAATCCGTATCAGGTGAACGCCGCGCTCATGCAACTCGCCAAGCCTAATGCGCTCTTCATGCACTGCCTGCCGGCGCATCGCGGCCAGGAAGTCACCGACCAGGTTATCGACTCGGTCAACTCGGTCGTGTTCGATCAGGCGGAAAATCGTCTGCACATTCAGAAAGCTATACTCGTATGGCTATTGGGCGGCGGTGTGGGCCGCTTCCCGGCTGCTTTCCAAGGGAGGAGCGCGCATGCCTAAACTGGACGTGCTGAAAAAAGAAAAGATTGTTCTCGCCTACTCCGGCGGGCTCGATACCTCGATCATCATTCCGTGGCTCAAGGAGAATTACGCCTACGAAGTGATCGCCATGGTCGCCGACGTGGGCCAGGGAGATGACGTCGAGGCCGTCGTCAATAAGGCTTACAAAACCGGAGCCAGCAAAGTGGTGGTAGAAGATCTGCGCGAAGAGTTTTTGACCGGCTACGTCTGGCCGGCGCTCAAGGCGGGAGCGGTGTACGAAAACAAGTACCTGCTTGGCACCTCGCTCGCTCGTCCGGTAATCGCGAAACACCAAGTCGAAGTCGCGCTGCGCGAAGGCGCCTCGGCCGTCAGCCACGGATGCACCGGCAAAGGCAACGACCAGGTGCGCTTCGAGATGGCCTACCAGGCGCTCGCTCCCGAACTCAAAGTCGTGGCCCCGTGGCGCGAGTGGGATCTGAAATCGCGCGAAGATTGTCTTGACTACGCCGAGAAGCGCGGCATCCCCGTAGCAGCAAGCCGTGCAAAGATTCACAGCCGCGATCGCAATCTCTGGCACCTGAGCCACGAAGGCGGAGAGCTCGAAGACGCCGGCAACGCACCGTTTGCCGATACGTGGCAAATGACGAAGTCTCCTCAAGAAGCTCCAGACAAAGAAGAACAAGTTGAAATCGGATTCGAAAAAGGAGTGCCCGTATCGGTGAGCGGCCAAACTCTCGATCCCGTATCGCTCGTCGAACTGCTCAACGAAATCGGCGGCCGCAATGCCGTCGGACGCATCGATCTTGTCGAAAACCGTTTCGTCGGTATCAAGTCGCGCGGCTGCTATGAAACTCCCGGTGGCACGCTGCTGATGACCGCCCACGGCGAACTGGAAGCTCTGTGCCTCGATCGTGACGTGTTGCACTTTAAGCAGCACGTGGCCCTCAAGTATGCCGAACAGGTTTATTTCGGCCTCTGGTTTACGCCGCTGCGTGAAGCCCTCGACGCCTTCGTCGACACTACGCAACAGAATGTTACCGGCACGGTCACGTTGTCGCTTTACAAAGGCAATGTCAGCATCGTGAGCCGCAAGTCGGATTACTCGCTCTACCGCACCGACCTCTCCTCATTCACCATGGGCGCAAGCTATGATCAGAAGGACGCGGAAGGCTTCATTCGCATTCTGGGATTGCCCTCGCGCTGATGTGGTCCGGCCGCTTCCGGCAGCCGCTCGACCCCGAATTTGAAAAATGGCAGCGGTCGTTTCCCTACGATCAACGGCTGCTGCCCTTCGAACTCGCCGCCAGCCGCGCCCACGCCAACGCGCTCGAACATGCTGGGGTGCTTTCCTCCGAAGAGCTTTCCGAGATCGTGAAGGCGCTGGAGGAAATCGGCTACCGCGCTGAATCTTCGCCAGAGTTTCTCAATGATCCCGATGCCGAAGACGTTCACCACTTCGTCGAAAAGCAACTCGCCGCGCTGATCGGCGCGACCGGCTACAAACTTCACACCGGACGAAGCCGCAACGAACAGATCGCAACCGACCTTCGCCTCTTCGTGCGCCACAGCATCGATACTCTGCAAACGCAGATCGCCGATTGGATCGACGCAATTCTGGCGCGTGCGGAAGCCGCGGCTTCTCTATCAACGCCGGCGGCGATGCCCGCGTACACCCACCTGCAACCGGCAGAACCTGTGCTGGTGGCGCATTGGCTGCTGGCCTATGTAGAGATGTTTCTGCGCGACGCCTCCCGCCTTGCCGACTGCTGCAAGCGAACGAACCTATGTCCGCTGGGATCGGGCGCCGTTGCCGGAGCCACGCTCACGCTCAACCGTCAAGCGATGGCGGCGGAACTTGGCTTTGATGGCCCGACCGCCAATAGCATCGATGCCACCAGCGACCGCGACTTCGCCATCGAATTCGTCGGCGCGCTCTCGATGCTCGCGCTTCACCTCAGCCGCTGGGCCGAAGAGATGATTTTGTTTTCTACGCCGGCATACGGATTCGTGGAGTTGCCCGAGCCTTATTCCACCGGCAGCAGCGCCATGCCCCAGAAAAAAAATCCCGACTTACTGGAACTGATGCGCGGCAAAGCGGCGCGCGTCATGGGATGCGCCACGACGCTGCAAACTCTCATGAAGGGCTTGCCGCTAGCCTACAACAAAGACCTGCAGGAAACGCAGGAGCCCGTGTTCAGCGCGTCCGACACGATCATCGGACTGCTGCCGCTGGTGACCGGATTTATGAACACCGTCGAATTCAACGACGCCAAAATGAATCAGGCGGCGCAAACGGGATTCATGAACGCCTGGTCCGCGGCCGCCTATCTCGTCGAGCGTGGAGTACCCTCGCGCCTGGCTCACGAGGCTGTCGGCAAAGCCGTTGCTCTCGCCGTGGAACGCGGATGCGAATTACAAAAACTTCCCCTCGCCGATCTGCAAGCGATCCATGCCAACTTTGACGCGGGATTCCACTCGCACCTTGGGCTTACCGAGGTGCTCGCGTTGCACGATGTTCCTGGCGGAACCGCGCCGCGACACGTGAAGCGCGCGCTGCAGAATGCCCGTGAGCGCGTTGCTGGTCTGCGAGCGCTGGAACAACAGTCGGCGCGCTAACGCCGTGGAGCTAAAGCACAAGCGGAATTAGTCTCCAAGTGCGGCGCCGGTAATCCGCAAACTCCGTTCCAAAGTATCCAGCGAGCAACAATTCTTCTTTCCCGATGCGATCAAAAACAAACGCTGCTGCCAACACGAAGATCGGCAATGCGAGGGAGCTGGCGAATGCCAGTCCAATGCCAGTTGGGATCAGTAACAGGCTCAGGTAAAGCGGATGACGGATGCTGGCATAGACTCCGTGCCGCACCAGTTGATGATTCGGTTGCAGCGTTACGTACGCGCTGAAGTGTCTCCCCAGCGCCTTTAATGCCAGGAAGCGCACGGTGACTCCGATGCTGAAAAACAGCAAACCGAAGTAGCGCCAGTAGGAGCGCTGGAGCGTCAGAATTCCTCTGCGATCGGCAAACGGCAAGAACCACAACAATGCAATCGACAAAAGCAGAAGAACTCCAAGTTGAAGGTTTTGGTTGCCGGCTGGCGTTCCGCCTCTGCGCAGGGGATGAACATCCAGTTTGAAAAGTACAGCGGCAACCGCCGCGGCCAAAGTAACGGCAGCCATTCCGGCTCGCGCCGGGTTTGAAAAAAACTGCGGTACGTCGTCAAACCCCCAGCCGAGCAAAATCATCAGAAGCGCGGGCAAGACCTGACCGCCGACATTGAAAGCTGATCGAAGCATTTCGAAGATAAGCGCGGCACGATGACAGCGCCGTGCCAGACGGCTATCTTACAATTATAAAAAGGGTGAGATTCGAGGTGCCAGAACCCATGCAAACCAGAAGCGGCCTGTTTCCAATTCCGCAGAGCTGTTTGACGAGCCTTTTGACGCTTCCGGTGCGTTTGCTGGCTCTCCCCGCAATTTGGCTGCTCACATATTTCAGACGGTCAGCTCGATAGCAAGCCGATGCTTATCGCGCGATGAAGAATCCGGCATGGGCCAAGCGCTCGCCGGGAATTCTCCGCCGAGCCTTCCGCCTGCCGCAATGCATCTAAATTAAAGACCTTCTTAACGGAGTATTGCCCTGATTCTTAGCCGCGTTCTTTTCTTTGCCCTGTTTCTTTTAGTGATGTACGCCGTCCAGCGATTCTGGTTCCTGCGGGCGTGGTCTTCAATTGCCGCTTTCTCGAATGCCAACTGGCGTTTTGGCCTCCATGCCGGACTGATCGCGCTGGCCGCTGCGCTCCTGGCTACGCTTCTCGATCCCTTGCTTGGACACGGAGTTTCGCGGATTCATTTAGGCGGCGTCCACCTCGGCAAATCGTTCACGACATTTGCCCGTCTGTGGCTGGTCGCTTCCTTCTTTGGATTCCTGGCGGTCGAATCAGTAGGAGCGATTGAGTGGGTCACGAACATAGCGGCACGGCTTCTGCGTCATCCTGGAACCGTTGCGGGCGGGGTCAGTTCCTCGCGCCGCGCGTTCTTCCAGTATGCGGCTGTTCTTGCTGGAGGCTTTCCCTTTCTAGCGGCTACGTATGGATTTGCCGCCGGACGCTTGCGCTATACGATCGAGCGCGTTGATGTACCGGTCGCGAATCTCCCTCCGGAACTGGACGGCCTGCGCATCGCGCAGCTTAGCGACATCCACATTGGCGACTATATGCCGCCGCACGAGATTGCCCGCGCCGTCGACATGGCGAACGCTCTTCAGCCCGACATTTCTTTTGTTACCGGAGATTTTGTTTCAGGCGAAGGCGACCCGCTGGATGTTTGCATTACGGAACTGAGCCGGTTGCGGGCTCCCCTGGGCGTTTGGGGATGCAATGGCAATCACGAAATTTATGCCGGCGTGGAAGATGAGGCGGAACGACTCTTCCGCGAAAAAGGAATGCGTCTGCTGCGCGCGCGCAACGAAGTGATCGAGCACAATGGCGCCCTCTTTAATTTGATTGGCGTCGATTACCAGCGCGACCACATGACCACCGGCGAGCGCACCGGCCCGATGCTGCAGGAAATCGAGCCCCTGGTTCGGCGTGACATGCCGAATGTTCTGCTCTCGCATAATCCAAATTCGTTTCACCGCGCGGCCGAACTGGGGGTCGAACTAAGCCTTGCTGGCCACACTCATGGCGGACAAGTGAAGTTTGAGATTGTGGATCACAGTGTAAGCCCGGCGCGGTTGATCTCTCCGTTTGTGGCCGGACTTTATCTGCTGCCGATTTCAACGAGTGCCGGTGCAGATTCGGCGAGC
>JBEKLO010000142.1:0-9103 GCA_050010155.1 Terriglobales bacterium | reverse complement strand
GCGGTAGTTCACTCGTTCGACGCTTCCAAGGATGCGATCTACTATTCGACGTCGCCGATTCAGGGGTTGTCGGGGCCGCTTGCTGGAGAAAGTCCAGCGATTCATGCCTACGATCTGAAGGATCGCAAAGACAAAGTGCTGTTGGAGGGCGCAGATCATTTCGCACTGTCGCACGACGGTTCGAAACTGCTGTACCGGGCCGAGGGCGAGAATGGGCCGGTCGGGATTATCGACGCGAAGCCCCCGGACGCGCCCCACAAGGTTGGGGATGGCGCGCTCAAACTGGACGGCATGCGAGTGGAGGTCGATCCTCCGCAGGAGTGGAAAGAGATTTTCAACGAGGTTTGGCGGCAAGAACGGGATTACTTTTTTGAAGCCGCGATGAATGGAGTGGATTGGCAGAAGACGAAAGATAAGTATGCGCAATTGCTTCCATACGTTGCCGATCGCTATTCCCTGACTTACATTATGGGCGAAATGATCGGAGAATTATCGAACTCGCACACTTATGTGGGCGGCGGTGAGTACCCGGACGTGCGCGCGGTCAATGTGGGATTGCTGGGAGCGGATTATGAAGTCGACGCGGCCAGCGGCATGTACCGAATCAAGAAAATCTTCGCCGGCGAAAATTGGGATGCACACTCGCGCTCTCCCTTGACGGAACCGGGCGTCAACGTCAAAGAAGGCGATTACCTGGTGGCGATCAACGGACGCGCGTTGCATGCTCCGCAGACACCGGATGAATTGCTCACCAACACTGCCAATGAAGTGGTCACGCTTACGGTCAACTCCAAGCCCACTGCGGATGGCGCGCGCAAAGTGGTGGTCAAGCCGATTGGCGATGAATTCAGCCTGCGGGAGTTGAACATGATCGAAACCAACCGCAAGAAGGTGGATGCGGCGAGTGGCGGGCGGATCGGCTACGTCTACCTGGAAAACATGGGCGACGCGGGAAAGGAAGGCATCATTTTTGACGTTCGCTACAACGGCGGCGGCTTTGTCGACCAGTTAATTTTCGAGCGTCTGCGGCGGGTGCTGGCGAGCATGGATTCCGCGCGCAACTGGGAGTCGACCACGACTCCGGCGCCCGTCTTCCACGGATACATGGCTTGCGTTACCAATCACTACGCTGCATCTGATGGAGATATCTTCAGCTACATGTTCAAGCACTACAAGCTGGGACCACTCATCGGAGAACGGACCTGGGGCGGAGTGCGCGGCATTCGCGGGGAAATTCCGCTGATGGATGGCGGGTACATCACGCGTCCGGAATTCGCGATGTACGGGCTCGACAGCAAATGGCTGGTTGAGAATCACGGCGTGCAACCCGACGTCGTGGTGGACAATCCACCAGACCTGGTCTTGAAGGGACAAGATCCACAGCTGGAAAAAGCAGTCGAGATGCTGATGGAGCAGATTAAAGCGAATCCCAAGACGCTACCGTCGCGACCTCCAGATTTGCCCGCGTATCCGGAGGGGCCGGGGCTGTAGAGGCTGGTGCGGGGACGCACGCCTTGTCCGCAAGGCGGGGTGCCTGCTCGGACATAAACTTTACCCCATCTTGCCAACCGACCGGTCGGTTTGGTATGATCACTTCTCACTTCTGGTGAAACCGTGACGAATGAACGGAGTCTCCGGCGAACGAATTTAAAGATTCCCGGAGTACGGGTGGGTCTGTGCGTCGGCGTGCGGGGGAGAGAGTGAGCTGAGAAATTCGAAATCGTAAGTGCTCCCGAACCCCACCCGCCAGAGACGCTGGCAGGGTGGGTTTTATTTTTGCAGAACAATGCTCCGGGAGGAACGCGGGAGGGTCCGATGACACATCCGAAAAACACGGCGATCGCAGCCAAAGTGAAGATGGAGAAAAAGGCCGAAGCCAGGACCGGGATTAGGACCGAGATCAGGACAATGACCGGGGCCAGCATTCTGTGGGAATGCCTGGAACGGGAGGGCGTGAAGCACGTTTTCGGATATCCCGGCGGCGCCATTCTCCCGGTCTATGATGCGCTGAAACACAGCAAGATCCATCATGTACTGGTTCGTCACGAGCAAGGCGCAACCCACATGGCTGACGGCTACGCGCGTGCCAGTGGAGAGGTGGGCGTTGCGGTCGCAACCTCGGGGCCGGGAGCGACCAACATGGTCACCGGAATCGCTACCGCCATGCTCGATTCCATACCGATCGTCTGTATCACGGGTCAGGTCGGCAGCAAGCTGATCGGGTCGGATGCATTTCAGGAAACCGACATCACCGGCGTAACTCTTCCGATCACCAAGCACAACTATCTGGTGACCCACGCGAACGAAGTCGCGCGCACGATCCGCGAAGCCTTCTACGTGGCGCGGTCGGGACGTCCCGGCCCCGTGCTAGTGGATATCACAAAGGATGCGCAGCAGGGTACTTGTGAGTTCGACTGGGAAGCGGCCAAGCCGCAATTGCCCGGTTACCGGCCCGACCTTTCACCCGCTCCCGAAGAGTATGAGCGGGCGCTGGAATTGATTCACAATTCAAAGCGGCCGGTGATTCTTGGGGGCCATGGCATCATTGTTTCTGGCGCGATGCGCGAGGTGCGCGATTTTGCGGAGCGCGCCGGCATTCCGGTGGCGATGACGCTGCTCGGCCTGGGCGCGTTTCCGGCGTCGCACCCGCTGAATCTGGGCATGATGGGCATGCACGGAGAAGCGTGGGTCAACCATACGATTCAAGAAGCGGATCTCCTGTTGGCTTTCGGCATGCGCTTCGACGACCGGGTCACGGGCACGCTGAAAACTTACGCGCCCAATGCCAAGAAGATTCACATCGAGATCGATCCGGCTGAGATTAACAAAAACGTAAAGGTCGATGTTCCGCTGGTTGGCGATTTGCGCGAGGTCTTGCTGGAATTGATGCCGCATGTCGAATCGATTGATCGCAGTGAGTGGCTGGATTCGATCGACAAACTGAAGGGCGATTCGGCGGTGCGCGACATTCAGAACCTGCCCGACAGCGGCCATCTCTATGCCGCGCACGTAATTAATGACTTGTGGCGGCAGACGCGCGACGGGAACACCATTGTGGTGACTGACGTCGGGCAGCACCAGATGTGGGAGGCGCAGTACTACAAGCACGAGCATCCGCGCACGCTGATAACTTCCGGCGGATTGGGCACGATGGGATTCGCTTTGCCGGCGGCCATAGGTGCCAAGGTTGCCTGTCCGGAGGCCGAAGTCTGGGTGGTGGTTGGCGACGGTGGATTCCAGATGACAATGTGCGAACTGGCGACGCTGGTGCAGGAGAATCTGAAGATTCATATCGCCATCATCAACAACGGCTTTCTGGGGATGGTGCGGCAGTGGCAGGAATTTTTCTACGACCGCAACTACGCGGCGACCCCCTTGCTCAATCCGGATTTCGCGAAGTTGGCGGAGGCTTATGGCATTCGGAGCATGACGATCTCGGAGCGGTCTGAAGTTGTGCCCGCGGTCGAATCGGCGCGGCAGCACTCGGGACCGGTGCTGATCGATTTCAAGGTGGAGCAGGAAGATACTGTCTATCCAATGGTTGCAGCCGGGGCGGCACTGCACGACATGATTCGACGTCCGAGTCCGATTGTTGAGACGGCGGAGGATGAATAGGGCAGCCATCAGCCGTCAGCTATCAGGTAAAGGCTTTCGAGCTGACATTCTTAGCAAAGGGCATCTGCCCGGCGGGAACAGAAGGGTTGCCTGAGGGCTGACGGCTGATGGCTGTCGGTTGACAAAAAATTATGCTGAATACGTTCATGGTGTATGTCGAAAATAAACCCGGTGTTCTCACTCGCGTCGCGTCGTTATTTCGCCGCCGCGCCTTCAATATAGATTCACTCACAGTGGGGCGGACTGAGAAGCCAGAGGTCTCGCGCATGACGATTACCGTCGATGCCGACGATGATCAGGCCCGACGCATTGAAGCGAATCTGTACAAACTGGTGAACGTACTGCTGGTCGAGAACATTACGAATCAGCCGGCGATCGTGCGCGATCTGGCCATGATCCGGGTAGCGGCTACGCACGAAGCGCGCTCTCATGTGTTCGAACTCGCGAATGTGTTTCGTGCGCGCGTGGTCGATGTCGCTCCCGAATCGTTGACTCTCGAAATCACGGGCGCAGAAGACAAGATTGACGGACTGCTCGAATTGCTGCGTCCGTACGGCGTACTGGAAATGGTGCGCACTGGTATCGTGGCCATGCGACGCGGCAGCAAGTCAGGCGAGGCCGTGGCTACGACCGAAAGCGCGATGCAGAGTACGACCAATGACGGAGTTTCCCACTCCGTGTAGGACAGCCGAATGCTGGACGGAAGGATAGAATCTTTGCGTCGGTGTTGGTACCTCCGACTCCCAGTGATTTGTCAGCCGCAGTCATTATTCCTCAGTAATTGCCCACTCGCGGCGTAGCCAGCCCGAAAGATTTCCCATCCTCAAACAGAAACCCACTCGATTCCTATCTGCCTGTGGGCGAGATGTTTGCTCATCGCAAGAGTCCGGACCGACGTGCGCACAAAAGGTCGTACAAGCTCGCGGTGCAAGTGCTGGTGGGCGAGCATGAGGTCGGTTGCGGGAACGGGAATGCGCAGTTCGCCGGCACCTTTGCGGTCAAGAGAAAAACGTGCGCGCCGATGGAGAAGATATTGCTATGGATGACTCCGACGATATTGTCAAAGAGTTTCTGGTTGAGAGCTACGAGAATCTCGATCGCTTGGACCGGGATTTGATTACGTTGGAGAAGAATCCCAACGACTGCGAGACTCTTGCCAGCATTTTCCGCACGATTCACACCATAAAAGGGACGTCGGGTTTCCTGGCGTTCGACAAACTGGGAGCGGTCGCGCATGTTGGGGAAAGCTTGCTGGGGCGGTTGCGTGACGGACATCTCGTGCTGGACCGGGAAATCACGAGCGCTCTTTTGGCGACGGTGGATGCGATCCGACAGATGCTGGCAAACATCGAAGCCACCGGCGTCGAGGGCGACCGCGACGACAGCGCGCTGATCGCCAGATTGAACTACCTGCAACGGGTTCCCGAAGTGCCGCGGCAAACCGAAACGTCCGGCGACTTGAAGGCAGTGGCCGCGGCAGCGGGTGCATCGCCTGCGAGCGGCGGTCCAGAGATCGAAAAACAACGGATCGTCAGCCCAGAGGTCAGTAGTCCCAGGATCACGATCGAGGAAGCTCTGCCGGCCTTTCCGACCCCACCTGCAATTGGGATGGAACAGTCGGCGACGCCGTTGGCCGAGGTGACGGATACGCAGAGGGTTCAGCCCGCTGCCCCGGGGCAGAGCGCGGCCGACCGCACCATAAGGCTGGACGTTGGCCTGCTCGACCAGTTGATGAACCTGGTGGGAGAACTGGTGCTGGCGCGGAACCAGATCCTGCAATTCGCCAACAGCACTGAAGAAAGCGGCCTTTTGGTCACGAGCCAGAGGCTTAACCTGATCACGACCGAGTTGCAAGAAGGGGTGATGAAGACGCGGATGCAGCCGATCGGCAACATCTGGAGCAAGTTGCCGCGAACGGTACGTGATCTGGCACTCGGGTGCGGCAAGCAGGTGCGGGTGGAGATGGAGGGCCAGGAAACCGAACTCGACAAGACGCTGATCGAGGCAATCAAAGATCCGCTGACTCACCTGGTGAGGAATTCGGTGGATCATGGCATCGAACGCCCGGAGGTCCGTCAAGCCGCCGGGAAAAATCCGGAAGGCCGCCTGTCGCTACGAGCGTTTCATGAAGGCGGACAGGTCAACATCGAGATTGCAGACGACGGTGCCGGTCTCGATCAGGAGCGGATTCGCAACAAAGCGGTACAGAAGGGCCTCATCTCGGTCGAGCAGGCGGGCCGGTTGAGCGATCGCGAGATCGTGAATCTGGTTTTCCTGCCGGGCTTCTCCACGGCGGAGAAAGTGACTAACGTCTCTGGCCGCGGAGTGGGCATGGACGTAGTTAAGACGCACATCGAGAAAATCGGAGGCACGGTTGACCTGCAGTCCAAGCCGGGCGAGGGCGTGATGGTGCGGATGAAGATTCCGCTAACCTTGGCCATCATTCCTGCTCTGATCGTGACTGGCGCGGGCGAGCGCTATGCGGTTCCGCAAGTGAGCCTGCTCGAGTTGGTTCGCGTGGAAGTTAGAGGGGAGCGGAAGGGAATCGAGATGATTCATGGCGCTCCCGTATACCGGCTGCGCGGGCGCCTGCTGCCGCTCGTCTATTTGAACCGGGAACTGAAAGTGGGCACGAAGGGAAGGGAGGCGGCGGAGCCGGCTTCGCGAAGAAGCATCGATCTACCGACGGCGGTGGAGCGGAACGACGTGGACGGCCAAGCGGTGAACATTGTCGTGCTCGAAGCCGATGGCCGGCAGTTCGGACTGGTGGTCGACGAAATCAACGATACCGAAGAAATCGTGGTGAAGCCGCTCAGCAAGCACTTGAAAAGCATCAGCGTCTACGCCGGGGCAACCATCATGGGCGACGGCAAAGTGGCGTTGATTCTGGACGTGCTCGGGCTGGCGCAGTGCTCCCGCATTTTGGCCGAAGGACGGGAGCACATCCAGGCCGAGCCGGCACAAGTCACGGCGGAAGTTGCGCGGGGGAAGCAGAAATTGGTGTTGTTCACGGGCCCGGGGGGGGCACGGATGGCGGTGCCGCTCGAACTGCTGGCGCGTCTCGAGAACATTCCGGGATCCGAGGTCGAGCGCGCGGGCAATCAATGGGTCACGCAGTACCGGGGGCAGATTCTTCCGCTGATTCGCGTGAGCCATGCGCTCGAGGAGCGGCGGCATCTGCCGACTGGTGGCGATGTGCTGTCGTTGCCGACCACTGAAATGCTGCAGGTGCTGGTACTGGAAAACGAACATCAGTCCTTCGGACTGGTAGTGAACCAGATTCTCGACATCATTGAAAGCACACTCGAACCTCACACTCCATCGACGCGAGCCGGCGTGCTGCATTGCTCGGTGATCGCGGAGCGGGTTACCGAGTTGCTGGATGTTCCTGCCTTGCTGCGCGGCGGAGAAAAGTACGAACCGGGGGAGGCCGCTGTGGCCAAGACCTAAGGCCCAAGACCTGAGAGCTGAACTATGACCAGTGTCCGTCAATACTGCACGTTTTACCTGGATCACCTGCTCTTCGGAGTGGAGTCGCAAAAGATTCAGGAAGTGGTTACGTACCGCGAGCTGCGCCCGGTTCCTCTGGCACCGGAGGTGGTGAGCGGTCTGATGAACCTTCGCGGACAGGTGGTGGTGGCGCTCGAGTTGCGCCGCCAACTGGAACTGCCGGATCGTCCCGCCGATATGCCGCCGGTTTGCCTGGTGGTGCATGCGGAGGGAGGCGCGGTATGTCTGCTCGCCGATGAGGTCGGCAACGTAGTGGACGTGGAGGAAAAGACATTCGAACCTTCACCCGAAACCCTGTCTCAGCGGTTGCGGTCGGTGATTCTTGGAGTGCACAAGCTCGAACACGAGTTGATGCACGTGCTCGATACCGACCAGGCGTGCGAGGTGCAGGGGTTCGGCAAAGGGCAGAGTGGAGCGGCTTGAGCTGCGAGCCCCGCGTTCCGAGGCTGCGACTATCTGCGATGACCGGTTGGAGATTGCAAATGCTAAAGAAGATGACACTGCATAGAAAGATCCTAGGGTCGATTGCCTTAACCCTCCTTTTCACCTCGGCAGTTAGTTTCTGGATCACGCAGCGCCGGGTGAACCAGCAAGCCGAAGATGCGTTTCGCGATAAGGTGCGCCAGATCACTGGAATGGCCGGCGCTACTCGGAGCTGGTTTTCCGACAATATCGAAACGTTAGTGCCGGGCAAAAACTTCAAGAGTCTGAATCAGGTGCCGGTGGTTGTGGCGTGGAGCGTTGCCCGGCAATACGCGACGGCGCAAAATATGGAGTTTCATACGCCTTCGCTGACTCCGCGCAACTCCAAAAACCAGCCGGACGAGTTCGAGCGTCGCGCTCTCCATGCGTTTCAGGAAGACTCCTCTCTTCGGGAATATTCAGACCGTACCGTCGACAACGGACAGGACATCATGCGCTACGCTCAAGCCATTCGCCTGACCGAAGACTGCCTGTTGTGCCACGGAGATCCATCTGGCGCGAAAGATCCATTCGGCTACATCAAGGAAGGCATGAAAGCAGGGGATCTGCGCGGGGCCTTTACCGTAAGAGCCTCCACCGAGGGGCTGGTCCAGACCTCACGTTCCAATTCGATTGCGCTTTTCTTTACGACTTTTCTCACGTTGCTGGCCGCCGCGGGCGTGCTGTTCGTGCTGGTGCGCAAACTCATTACGAGGCCGCTGTCATCTGCTGTCGATATGGCCAACAAAATTGCCGACAACAACCTGGCGACGGCAGATTTGCCGGTGGAAAGCGAAGACGAAATTGGGCACGCAACAATCGCGCTGAATACGATGAAGAACAACTTGCGATGCTTGCTGCAGTCTATCGCGGAAACGGCGGAACAGGTGGCAGCGGCGAGCGAAGAGCTGTCCGCCACCAGCCAGCAAATCACGGCCAATTCCGAAGAGACGACGGCGCAAGCGCACGTCGTCTCTGATGCCGGCGGCCAGGTCAACACCAACCTGCAAGCCGTGGCCTCAGGGGCTGAGGAAATGACGGCCACCATTGGCGAGATTGCGAAGAATGCAACCGAAGCGGCCCGAGTTGCAGGCGAGGCGGTCGAAGCTGCCGCATCGGCGAACCAGACGGTGTCGCGGCTGGGGGAATCGAGCGTAGAGATCGGAAAGGTAATCGAGGTGATCACATCGATTGCGCAACAGACGAACCTACTGGCCTTGAACGCGACCATTGAGGCGGCAAGAGCGGGTGAAGCGGGCAAGGGTTTCGCGGTGGTGGCGAACGAGGTCAAGGAACTGGCGAAGCAGACGGCGAAAGCGACGGAAGAGATCAAGCAGAAGATCACGGTGATCCGGGAAAACACGGGCGGAGCGGTGGAGGCGATAGGAGGGATCAAGGGAGTGATCGACAAGATCAGCCACATCTCGACGGTGATCGCGACGGCGGTGGAGGAACAGAGTGCGACGACGAGTGAGATGTCGCGGAGTGTGACGGAAGCGGCGCGGGGAGCGAGCAC
>JBEKLO010000141.1:0-8538 GCA_050010155.1 Terriglobales bacterium | reverse complement strand
GCCAGGTGCAGGGCGAATCCGCCCTGGTAGCAGAAGGCGTCGAGCGCTTCTCCGTGCGCGTATTCGGCGGCTGCCGCATAGTTTTCCCGTTGATCGAGAAATGCACCGGTCTTCTGCCCTTCGAGGCCTTCATACTGAAAGCGAACTCCATTCACGCTGTATTCCGTCGTACTCTTCTCTCCCCAAAGCAGCCCGGATTGCCGGGGCGGCAATTGCTCGAGGTCGCGAATGCGGGGATCGACGCGCTCGACGATTCCAGCCGGCTGCGATTCTTCGCTCACATCCTGAATCAACGTTTGAAGCATGGCTTCGCGCACGGGAGCGGCATCCATGGCCTGAGTCAGGATTTGCAGCGAGATCACGTCGCCGTACCGGTCGACGATCAGGCCGGGCAGGAAATCGGCTTCGCTGAAAACGATGCGGTAGGCGCCAGTATTGCGCACGAGTTCCTTCCGGTAGGCGACGGCGGCGCGAATGCGTTCCGCGACCAAAGCGGGCAGATCGGCGACGGATCCGTGAGAGATCATGCGGATGGCGATCTGTGACGAGGAGCTGTAAAGCGCGGTTCCTAGGAACTTCCCGCGCTGGTCGAGGACGCGGACGACAGCGCCGGGGGGCACATCTTTTTCTTCCGTGATGTCAGAGCGATAGACCCATGGGTGCCGCGCCTCGAGGCGGGCGACTCCGCGGGCAGAGAGTTTTACTGAGGGCTCCGCGTGCTTGGCGGAGGCAACAGGTTTTTTCGGCATGAATAGATGTTATCGCGTAGCGGCGGCGGATGGTGTGGCGGCGGTGCTCGCCCGGCTGGACGCGGGAAGCTCATCGCCATACGAATCTTCAGGAGCGAATTATGAGGCCATCCAGATTCCGTCCGCGCCGGTCTAATTCTCCCGCGCTCGGCAGTGCGCCCACGCTGGCCGTCACCGCGCCCGTCATCACCTTCTGCCATGCGGTTTGGAACTGCTCCATCTCTGGCACGGTTCCAACCGTGACGCGCACATAGGTCGGCCATACCGGCCAGATGCGTCCAATAAACACATTTTGTTTCGCCATGGCGTCGATCGCCGCCTTGGCTGGCCGCTTCGTGTCAACCATGAAGCAGTTCGACTCCGACGGAATGTAGGAGTATCCATTGCGCTCCAGCCAGGCAAAGACCTGCCCGCGAATCGCGGCGTTGATGCGCTTGCGCTCGGGCACCAGTTGCGCGTCTTTCAGGCTCGCCATGGCAGCGACAACCGCCGTAACCGGCATGGGGTTTCCGCCACCATAGTTTTCGATCTTCTCGAGCAGGTCAGGCCGAGCGAAAACAGCTCCGCAGCGCAGGCCTGCCATGCCGTAGATTTTTGAGAAAGTGCGCAGCAGGATCACATCCTTGCCCGCCTTCACCAGGTCCATCGCTGAAACCGCATCGGCGAAATGAATGTAAGCTTCGTCGACCAGCACCACGGAATTCTTTGGCTTGTTTTCAACCAGGTATTCGATATCGGAATGACTGGTGAGCGTGCCGGTCGGATTGTTGGGAGTGCAGATATAGAACACGCCCGCGTCGGGAGCCGTCGCCAGCATCGCACGCACATCGTGCGCATGAGTTTTCGTCAGCGGAACCTTCACCACTTTCGCGCCGATGGCATTGGCGGCGAACATTCCAGCTTCGTAACCCGGATCGGCCGTGACATAGCTGCGCTGCGCGGAGGTGAAAGCCGCCACGGTGTAATGCAAAGGCTCGCTCGATCCGGGATAGACGCGAACCTGCTCCTTCTTCATCCCTTCGGTTCCCGCCAGCATCTTCTCCAGATCGCCGGTCAGCCAGAAGGAATAGCGTCCGCCCTGCGGAATCATGGCGGCGACCGCTTCACGCGCCGAAGTGCTCGGCCCGAGCGGGTTCTCGTTGGCGTCAATCCGGATCGCATCTTGCGGAAATTCGCCCGCGCGCCGGGCATGAGCCAGCATCGGTTCCGTCACAATGCGCAAGGCAATCGCGGCCGAAGCAGCGGCAGTCAAACTGAGAAACGAACGGCGGGATGCGGAAGGAAGTCGGAAGTCGTTGTCGGAGTCACGATCGCTGGTGGCCATCACTCACCTCATAGCCGCAATCTTACCGCAAATCAACTCACTTGCCGCTCACAGCATTCCGCACAACCCCTTATCTCAAGTCTGGACCTCTGTAATCCCTCACTTTTGTGCTAACCTTGCGCGGCCAGTTGATTACTCCAGGAGGCCCTTCGTGAAACGTTCGATCGCCGCAGCCATCATGTTGTTTTGTGTAGCGCTCGCCATCGCAGCCCTTGTTCCCGCCGCCCAGCCCGTTCAAGCAGGAAATGCCCCTACTGCTGACTCGAAAGCTATCGCTCTGGGCAAAGCTGGCGATTATTGCGTCAAGAAGGGCGGCGAAGTCGATGTTCGCGAACCCTACTTCAACACCAACGCAAGCGAGCAGGACTGGCTCCGTCTTTCCGGCGATCGCCAATTTTGCAAGTTCACGTCGAAGAAAGATGGATCGCGGATTTACGTAGAACTTTCGACGCTCTACACCGAGCAGCCCACTCTGGCCTCGCTCGCCTATTACGCCGAGGTGCAGATGGGTAGTTGCAACGGAAATCCGGCATCGTGCTATTGTTCGCAGCTTGGCGGCAGCGATTTGTTTGGCGGAATCAGTGCCAGCGGCGGCGGGTGGGTGAAAAAGTCGGATCCGGTCGATACCGTGCTTGAGGCCTGCATTTTCCCCGATATGTCAATTATCGATTCCTGGGGACTGGCGTATCACTCGGCGGGAATCATTCGCGGGAAAAACTTGTCGAAGGTCCTGCGTTATAAAAACCCGTACGGCAGTGAGTAGGTTTTGGCGGTTCGCACAATCGTGTATTGAATCGCGAACGGCGAACGGCGAACAGCGAGAGGCCGCGCTAGTTGGCCAATAACTGCCGAACGGCCGCGATATCGTCGTTGAGATCTCGAGTCATGTGGGCCGCCTGCGCCTGCGCCGCCTGCGCCGCTTCCGGCTGTCCGCCGATCTCCAGAGCATGGCCCAGAAGCAGATAATCCACTGGCGTCGGCTGCAGTTCCACCGCCCGTTCGTAGTTCTGGGCAGCCTGGGCGATATTGCCAGCTCGCTGGGCCACCAAACCAAGCCCGCGATACGCCATCGAATTTGCCGGCTGAGCACTTAGGGCCGCTTCGAAATCCTGTTTCGCTTCTTCATATTGTTTCAGCGAGAGGTGCGCGTATCCACTGTTGGCGCGCGCCTTCGCCAGCAATGGCGGAGCTGCCGTGGAGGGAACCACAGTCGCGTAGCCATCGAGCGCAGCCTGATAGTTGCCAAGCATTTGCTGGTAGGTTGCGAGATTGAGCGTGGCCAGTGGGTCGCGCGGCAGTAGGAGGTGCGCCCGCTGCAAGTGCGGGAAGGCTTCCCCTGTCCTGCCGTCGGCAATCAACGCCATGGCAAGATTCTCTTCGGCGGGGAAGTTGTTTCCCGTCGCCTCCAGCGTGTGAGACCAGAGGGTCACATTGTCACCCCAATAACTCACCTGCCGATGAAGCGCAAAACCGAGCATCAGCAAGATGACGGCAACGCCGGTCGCGGACACTGCCATGGGAACATGCCAACGTTTGATGAGATCCGCCGCGCCCCACGACACAATCACGAAAATTCCCAGCAGTGGGATATAAGCATAGCGATCGGCCATGGCGTGAGCGCCGATCTGCACCACCCCGATCATCGGTACCATCGTTCCCAGATACCAAAACCATCCCACAAAAAAAGCCTTGCGCTGCCGGAAGATCACCGCCAAAGCGGTAATGTTAATGATTAGGAGTGCCGAGGCTACCGCTGCGGGAATGCTGGTTGCAAACCCGGGATGCGGATATACCACTGCTAGATTCACCGGCCAGAACGCTTTTCCTAGATATTTGACATACCCGATCGCCGCGGTTGCCAGACGTACCCAAAGCGGAAATCGCAATACGGTTGCGTCCGTCAGCTTGACGTAGCTGAACGCCGCTCCCCCCGTGTTCACGGTGATGACCGCGCTCACGGCTGACAGGGCCATCCAAGGCACTTTCTCCAAAATCAGGCTCAATAAAGAGGCGTTGCGGGCAGGTGCAACAGCCAGATCGCTTCCGACCTCTTCCGAGGCTCGCATTCGACGCAGCGGCCAGTAGTCCATTAGCAAAAGAGCGAATGGGAACGTAACTCCCTGCCCCTTGCTCATCAAGCTCAAGACATAGGCCAGGGTGACTGCCAGGTAGCGTCCGATGCCGGGCCGGCGCGCGTACCAGCCATAGGCAGCCATCGCCACCAGAAAAAAGAACATGCTAAGGACGTTCTTGCGTTCCGCGATCCACGCCACCGATTCGACATTGATCGGAGCGAGAGCAAAGAGCGCGGCGACTCCCAGGCTGCGCCGTACAAAGCCCGTCGCGCGCTCCAGGATCAAAAACAGAAGCAACACGTTGGCGACATGGAGAAGCATGTTGGTGGTGTGGTACGCCACAGGATTCATGCCGAATATCTGGCTGTCGAGAGCGAATGAGAGCCAGGTTATCGGGTGCCAGTCCAAAGCCGGAGGAGTGCGAAATGCCCAGACGACGGTATTCCAGGTGAGTCCGGCGCGAACCTGGGGATTCTCGGTAACGTAAACCGCGTCGTCGTAATTGAGAAATGGAGCGCGAGTAACCGGGTTGTAGAGAGCAAGGGTCGCAAGAACCAGCAGCAGGCAGAGGATCAACCTGCGTCTTTGCGGAATTTGAAAAATAGGGATTCCAGCCGGGTGCTGCTCGGACTTTTGGGCGGTCGAATCCATCGCTGTCATTGCACGCAATCTCCAGTTAACGGCAATGACGGGACGTTGGCAGCAACGAAACGGCTGTCTCGATTACAAAAGTACCCAACCTATGGTTTCATTAGCTCTGACTATTGATTCAGTGGTTGGCGCCGTGCCGTGGATGCTTAGCTGGCGGCCGGTTGTTCCGCTGGAGGGGCGGCCTGCTTGTGCGTCGCTTTGTGCTCGCGACGTATGGCTAGCAGATCTTTCTGCAGCAGATCGAGAACATTCGACGGGATTTCCGAACCCCACTCGTCCATCTCTTTTTCGTCCCAATGGCCGTTGAGGCGCAGAGCTGAGTCCGTCAGATCCTCCGGAAACGCCTGCCGGTAATTTCCTTCGCGCATCAGCACGTCGCCGAACTGGCGTCCGGTGTGCATTTCGTAGATGCGCCGGGTCGAACTGCCGCCGTTATTGGTAAACGCCAGCAAAACTTCCCCTTCCTCGGCATAATCCGGACGGTAAAACCACGCTTGCGGCGCATCCGCCTTCGGCCGCGCGCGCTTTCTTCCGGTCACCGTCACCACTTCCTGCTCCGCCTTCACTTCGTTCGCGGGATTGTAGTAATACACTCGCGAACACGATTCGCAGACCATGACCTTCTCGCCGTTGCGCACTTCATTGTAGGTCTGCGGCCGCAGCATCACTTGGCAGCCCATGCACTTCTGATCGCGAACTTCCGCCAGCCCGGTGCCGCGGAACTTCGCCACCCGCTCATATTGCCGAAGAATATCCTCGGAAACCCCCTGTCGCAGCGAGTCCCGCTTGGCATTCCATTCTGCCAGCTTCTGCTGATCTTCCGCGGCAACCTTTCGTGCTTCTTCTTTTTCTTTTTCGACTTCGGCGGTCTCGGCCTTGAGTTCGGCCTCCGCCGCTTTGACATCTTTTTCACGCGCGTCGACGTTGACCATCACCTCAAGGATGCGGTCCTCGTTCACGCGGATTTCCTGCTCGGCAAACTGGATCTCGTGCAGCAGCGCTTTATATTGGTCGTTGGTTTTAACGTCGAGAGATTGGTCGCGATACTTGGAAATCTTGCCTTGCAGGTCTTTGATAGCAGCTTCGAACTTCTTGCGGTTGGCTTCGTCGCCTTTGGCTGCGGCTCGTACCTTTTCCAGGTGTGCCTTGGTTCCAGCCAGTTTTTGCTCGATCACCGCGACGCGTTTCGGCAGCGCCGCGACCTCGTCCCGCAGCTTGCGGATTTCCTTGTCCGCGATCTGCAGCTCCAGCAGTTTTTCGATATCAGGAAGCATCGGCCCCAAGCATCACAATAACGATTCTAGCATGTGTGGGGACGGTGCTTCGCACCTTCCGAGCGGGCACAGCCCCGCCACCACCTAACCCGTTTGTGTTAGGCTGCGGAGTTTGGTCCGCCACGGGCCGAATCGTTCGGAGGCCATTCTTGAAGCCGTTGAATTCCATACCCCTTCTTTCGCGCTTTCTCTTAGTCGTCCTCTTCGCCGCCGCAACTCCGGCGCTCGCCCAGCCAGACAACGCGGGTAAAGTCGTCGTTGAGCGTGTCGGCGACACGGCATTTATTCAACTGCATGCGCCCAGTTTCCAGGCGCTTTCGCCCCGCCAGCAGGCGTTGGCGTATTGGCTGACACAGGCTTCCATCGCCATCGATCCTATTATTTACGATCAGTTGTCTGCCTATGGCTTACGGCAGAAGCGTCTGCTCGAAGGAATCATGGCGCACTCGGACGGTATCGATCCCTTGGCCCGTATGAGGGTCGCCGAGTTTGCCAAGATTTTCTGGGCCAACCGCGGCAACCACAATGACCTGACCTCGCAAAAATTCATGCCCGGATTCACTTTCGAACAACTGCGGCGCGCGGCCATGTCGGCGCAACATGCCGGAGCGTTTCAAACTCCTTATGCTGACTTGCCGCCGCTCAAGACTCCCAGCGATCTCCGGCACGAACTCGACGACTTGCGGGTTTCGTTTTTCGACGCCACGTTCGAGCCTATGACAACCGCCAAGAGCCCTGTGGGCGGAAAGGATACGATCCAGTCGAGCTCGAACACTTTTTATCCGGGCTTGAACCTGGAAGATCTGAAGGGATTTCAAGAGAAATATCCGTTGAACTCGCGTGTGGTGAAAGGCGCGGACGGCAAACTCACCGAACTCGTCTACCGCGCCGGCACGCCCGATGGCAAAGTTCCTCCCGGCGTCTATGCCACGTTCTTGAAGCGAGCGAACGACTGCTTCCAGAAAGCGCGCGCCTATGCCGAGCCCGGCCAAGCCGAGGCGATCGACCATCTCATCCGCTATTACCAGACCGGCGATTACGCCGAATGGGTAGCGTTCGGCACCGCATGGGTGCAGAACGATGCCACGGTGGATTTTGACAACGGCTTCATCGAAGTTTATCGCGACGCCCGCGGCGCCAAGGGAAGCTCGCAAAGTTTCGTCACCATCACCGATAAGCCCATCACCACCGCCATGAAAAAACTGGCGGAAAACGCCCCGTATTTCGAACAGAAAGCTCCCTGGGATGCGAAGTACAAGCTCACATCGTTCAAACTCCCGGTGGTAAAAGCGGTCGAAACCCTGATCGAAACCGGCGACTTCAGCGTGACTACAATCGGCGACAACCTGCCGAACGAAAACGAAATCCACGAGAAATACGGTTCGAAAAATTTTCTGTTTACCAGCAGCGACCGCGCCTTGGACGAAGCCACAGGCAAGACGATGACCGCGGAGTTCGCGGCCAGCCCCGCGGAGGCCGAACGCAGCGCGAAGTACGGCATGGAAGCGCACAGCCTCATGACTGCCCTGCACGAAGTCATCGGCCACGGTTCCGGCAAGCTGAGCGAGCGTGTCAGCGGCGGCGCGCAGCCTTTCCTGAAGGAATATTTTTCCACGCTGGAAGAAGCCCGCGCCGACCTGATGGCGCTGTGGAACGTGTGGGATCCCAAGCTGAAAGAATTGGACCTGATCTCGAACCAGGAAGAAGTGGCGAAGGCCATGTATGACACGGCTGCCTCAGTCGCCTTGGTGCAACTGCGGCGCATTCCCAAGGGCGACACGATTGAAGAAGATCACGAGCGGGACCGCCAGCTAATTTCCCACTACATCGCTGACAAGGTTCCCGGCTCGATCGAACAATTCACGCGTGACGGCAAGACCTACGTTCGCGTTGTCGATTATCAAAAAATGCGCCAGGGCGTAGGCATGTTGCTCGCCGAACTGATGCGCATCAAAGCCGATGGTGACTATGACGCCATCAAGGCGCTGGTCGACAAATACGGGGTCCACTTCGATCCCGCACTGCGCGACCAGGTGCTGGAGCGTTACCGGAAACTCAACCTGCCCACGTATTTCGCCGGCGTAAACGCTCACCTGACCGCCGGTTTTGGCAAGAACGGCGAAGTGGAGAAGGTAGGGATTCAATACTGGGACGATCCTATCGCGCAGTATTTGGACTACGGCGCCATGTACGACGAGAGCCTCCGCCATAAAACGGAGGAGTGAGGCGAAACGACCTTCAGGCGCCCGCACGGTTGAAATAACGCCCCAAAAGTCTCCCGCTGCGCCTTCTGCGGCGTGCGAAGCTTCACGGTCGAAGGGGCCGTCGTTCGCCCTCTGCGAGTTGCAGATTGCTAACTCCTCTTTGTTCGCATACACTCCGTTCGGAGTTGAAACCGATCCCGAACCGAAGCGTGTTCCGTGTCGGTTTCGGCCCGCTCGCATGAGGAACAAAACTTGATGAAC
>JBEKLO010000140.1:0-8683 GCA_050010155.1 Terriglobales bacterium | reverse complement strand
GCGCGCCGGATTTCTTCGTCACCGCTGAAGGCCGCGACGCGCAGACCTGCGCTCGCATGGAGAACCACCTCATCACCACTACTTATTGCGAGGTTCTCGAGTCGGAGAACCGCAAGATTGCGCCCTTGCGCATCCACCTCGAAAACGAGATTCCGATCGGCCGCGGTTGCGGATCGTCGGCTGCGGCGCGGCTGGCGGGCATTGCGCTGGCGGTACATTTCGGACATCTGCGCTGGAAGAATGACCGCATCGTCGGCGAGGCTTCCATGCGCGAGCACCATCCTGATAACGCTTCGGCCTGCTGGATGGGCGCGCTTACGGTGGCTCGCATGGCGAACCAGGTGCAGGCGCAGGTTGTCGAAGTGAAGCCGAAAGGGAAGTGGCCGCTGCTGCTGGCTGTTCCCGACGCTCCGTTGTTGACCGAGCAAGCGCGGCGTGTGCTGCCGTTCCAGTACTCGCGCGCCGACGCCGTCACGAACATTCAGAACTCAATGCTGCTGCTCGCGGCGTTTACGCAGGACCGTCCCGACCTGCTTTCGTCGGCGCTCGAAGACCGCATTCACCAGCCTTATCGCGCGCCGCTCTGTCCGCTGCTTCCGGCGCTCAAAGAACTCACGGGAGACTCCGGCATCCTGGGCGCCGCGCTCAGTGGAGCGGGACCGTCGGTGCTGGTGTTTCTTGATCCGAAGGTCTCACCGAAGAAGGCAAAGCAGAGAATCGCCGCTCACCTCACCAAGCGCCGTTTGACTGCCGAACTTATTCTCACCGGGATCGCTCAACACGGTGGATGCGATGGAGCCGACTGGCGTAAGCATCACGGGTCTTCCAAAAAATAGTGGCGTGTTGGTGACGAGGCTCCGCCCCCCATAAGCGCTAACTTTAGAATTACTTCCGTTTGCCCGTGATCGGCCGAAACCCAGTCGGCCCGGATCGTGAGCGCCTGATTACGTCAACCACGAACACCATCAGTAACGTCAGCGTGGATGGACTGGCTTGCCCGTGTGGGCTACGCTCGTGTCGTGAATACGAACTCGTTTTGGCCGCAATTTGAATGGTTGCTGATGCAGGCCCTCACTATTGTGCGCGTGCCCTTGTTTGGATGGATATTCCTGGCACTTGTCTCAGGTGTGTTTATTTCCGCTGCGCTCCAGAATCCGTTTCGGAGTGGGCGTTGGAAGCACCACTATTTCTTGGTCTTTACACACGCCCTTGTGTTCCTCGCAATTCTTTCTATCGGCGTTCTGTACAGAGTACCCTTTCCCGACCCCACAAAACCTCTTCCCAAAGAGAATGCGGTAGCCGACTGGGGCCTCAATATCTTGTTCGCTCTCTCCATCATCCTCAGTATCTTCTGGGTTTATCGAATGAGGAATTTGCGATATTTAGCGTTGTTCATCGTCGCATTGCAAGAACTGTTTCTTCTCAGTGCCCTGTTTGTGGCTGGCATGTCGATCAGCGGGGACTGGATATAGAGAAGGCGGGTACAGTTGTCCTAACATCCCGATAGCACTCATCGTGCCTAGGGTCCGCCTCGAGTCCATCCTGCTTAAGTTGTCGAGAATACTCTCCTCGCCAGGACACAACCTCCGCGAACGACTAACGACCAGCGACCATCGACTGATCCCCAAACGGCCACTCGCCGCGCCGCCACGCTCGCGCCGTGTAGATCGCGATTCCTACTACCAGAATGACTGCGGCGTAGCGAACCTCGCGCTGAAAGTTCCGCCGCGAGATCAAAATGAAGACGAAGCTGGCTGCGGCGATCAGCGCGGGCAGCGGATAGAGCCACATGCGAAACGGGCGCGGCAGGTCGGGACGGCGGATGCGCAGCACGATCACTCCTATGCTTTGCACCAGGAATTGCAGCACAATGCGGATCACAATCAGCGAGGCAATCAAGTCGGCCAGGCGCAGAAAACAGAACAGCGCGGCCACTCCCGCCAGCGCCAGCAGCGAAACATAAGGGATCTTGTGCACGGGATGCACGCGGGCAAAGGCGCGAAAATAATTTCCATCGAGCGCGGCCGCATACGGGACGCGGGAATACCCCAGCGTCAGCGAAAACACCGAGGCGAACGCGGTCCACATCACTAGCACCGAAATCGCGCGCGCCGCGCCTTGTCCGTAGACGCGCTGCATCATCGTCGAAACTACGTAGAGTTTGCTGTTGGTTGCGCCTGACTGCGCCAGTTCGCGCCAGGGGATGACGCCTAGAATGCTGATGTTCATCACGATGTACAGGCACGCGACCGCGAGAATCGAGAAGAACAGCGCCCGCGGAATATTTCTCTCTGGATTCTTGACCTCATCGCCGAGAAAGCAGACATTGTAGTAGCCTCCGATATCGTAGGCCGCGATCAGCATCGCTCCGCCAAGGCCATGAAAAAAATCGCCAGAGAATGAAAACGCTCCGGGAGGCAAATCGAATGCGCGATGCGCATTGAAATGAGTGAGCCCAGCGAAGATGATCCAGCCGATCGTTCCCATAACGCCCAGCCAGAGCAGGTTCGTGAGGCGTGAAATTGCGGTGATGCGCCGGTAAAGCAGGAAAGCGGTGAGGGCGCAGACGCCGATGGCGACCAGCGTGGCCGGCATGGCTACCCACGTCAACTGCAGAGAGCCGATCAAAGGCAGATTGAGGCTGCCGGTGCGTGTCGACCAAACGCGCTCCAGTCCGGGCCAGAAAAAAGCCATGTATTGCGAAAGCCCGATGGCGCCCGAGGCGATCGAGAGAGGGGCACTGAAGGAGAGTTGCCAGATAAAAAGAAAAGAGATGAGGCGTCCCAGTTTTTGCGGGCCGTAGATTTCTTTCAAATACCTGTACGACCCGCCCGAGCCGGGCATGGCCGCGCCCAGTTCCGCCCACACTAACCCGTCGCAGATCGCGAGCAGCGCGCCCAATACCCATCCGAGCATCGCCTGCGGACCGCCCATCGCGCTGACGATCAGCGGGATCGTGATGAACGGTCCCACGCCGATCATGTCAATCATGTTCAGCGCGGTGGCGGAGCCGAGGCCGATGCCGCGGACGAGTTGCGGATTGGTGGCGGATTCGGCGGTGCCGTCGCGCGAGATGGTCATGAAAAAAGTCGTTGGTCGATGGTCTTGTCGTTGGCTAATTATTCACGGGACGCGGATTGCTCGCTGCCCAAAGCAGGTCCTTCGCTTCGCTCAGGATGACAAATCTGATTAAGGGTCTCGTTTCGAATGTTTCAGGCTCATCATAATCGCGAACCACTAACGACCGCTTAGCAGATTCACAAACAGCCGCACCGCACCCGGCACGCCGGCCGGCAATTGCCTGAAGAACGCATATCCCGTGTAGATGTACGTTCCCTTGCCGTAATGGGCTAGGAGCAGTCCGCCTTTCTGCTCGTCTTCGCCTGGGTCGTGCGATTCCAGCAGCGGCGTGTAGTTCGAGTCCCACTGCGACATGAAATAAAGGCCACGCTCCTGCACCCAGCCCTCGAAATCTTTTTTTGTAATTTCGTTGGGAGAATGAAAGATCGGATTCGCGGGATCGAGAATTTGTACCGGAGCCTCTTCGACGGACACGCGGGCGCGGCTGAGCGTGGCCGGATACGGCGTGTACTTGCCAGCATTGAAATCAACCGGCGAACCAAAGGATCCCATCGTGTTGTACTGCACGACCAACCGTCCGCCATTTTCGACGTAGTCGAGCAAACGCTTGTTGTTGTCGATGACTTCTTTTTGCGTGTCGTAGGCGCGAATGCCCAGCACGATCGTCTCGTATTTACTCAGGTCTTCTGTCGCCAACTTTTCTGGAGGAATCAGAGTGACATTCATCCCGATCTGTTCGAGCACGGTGGGAATCTCGTCACCAGCACCCATGATGTACCCGACTTTCAGATCTTTCGGGACCTTCACATCGACGATGCCGACGCGTTGTAGCGCCGGCTGATAGTAGTAGAAGGTGCCGAGGTCTTCGCGTGTGACTACTGAATAGCCCTCGCCGTAGGTTTTCTTGCCGCTGGTGAGTTCTGCGCGAATATGGGTTCGGCCTTCTTTAAGTTCCGAGGGGAAGACTTTGAAAGAGGCATCTTCGGATTTGTCCTTCGGAATCTCGACCGGCTTAAGAGCCGGTTCCGCGCGCCAACCCTCGGGTAGCTTCAGTGCAATCTGCGCCTGGGAAGCGCTGCTTTGATCGCGGGCCGTGCTCTTCACGCTTCTGGCACCGTGCAAGTCCGTTGGGATGACATCGCTCGCCGGGGTCAGTGCAACCGAAAATGCCGGGCCGATGGCAAGCGGATGCTCGCCTTTATTCCCATCCGGCCACCTGAATCGTGTCATGACTGGAACTTCAATGTACCCGGGAAGCCCCTGGTACTGATATTCCATGCGCACGTGAAACGGTGCCGGCGGGAAGGGAAGCGTCTGATATTGAGGTTCGTCAAGCGTGTTCAGCGCATCACGCTCGGGATCGTTCCGATGCCAATAAGGACGGGTGTAGCCGGCCTCGTCGCAGGGTGTCATGCCGAAGACGAACTCAGCCGTCGAAGGCTTGCCGGCCGATACCGTTCGTTTTGCGATTCTCTGGCAACCAGGCACGTCTAAGATCAATTTTGCCGAGACTACGATCCCGCTCCTGGCAAAGCCCGACGCTTTCACGGTAACCTTTTCTCCCGGGACGGCCATCGCAGCCGATTCGGGAGAAGATGCGGGTGGACCGGCGTACGATGCCGTCAATGTAACTCCGAGCGCCAGGTTCGCTGCCTGCTGAAACTGATTGCGCTTCGTCTCGAGTTCACTTGCGAGCAACTTCTTCGCGTTATCCGAAAGCGATGATTGTCGAACTCGTTGCAGCAGGCTATCCGCTGCTCTTCGTCCGCTCAGGAGGGCCGTCGCACTCGTGGCCGAGTCGCTATCAGAGTTACGCTCTGCATTGGCAATCCGTCGCTGGATCTGAGATAGCTGCTCACGCAACCACGGCGCCTTCTTCTCTTCCTCGCCCAGGCGCGAGGCTAAGTCCGGCAGCGTGGTATCAATCCCGTCGAAGAAATCCTGTTCGTGGCCGTCTTTATCTTTCGGAGATTCCACCACCGAATCCACTAGCTTGTAGTATGCAAATCGGTCGCCCTCAGGAATCGAGATGTCGCCCAGCCCCTGCGATTGTTGGTGGCGCAATCCCTCTACCGCAAACTGCACGTACGACATTCCCAACAAAGGGTCTTCTTTGCCCGTGTTCAGCTTGACGGTGTAATTGGCAGCATCGCAGGTTGAAGCGCCAAAGCCACACACGTTTCCGATGTACAACTTCTTCGGTTGCCAGGGCTGCAATCCTTCTTTGATCTGCTCCGGAAATCGATTCGGGTCGGCGGCGGCGCGGAATGCCTCTCTGGTGAGGATCGCCGACGCCTGATGGTGGCCGTGCCCGTCGCGTTCGGTTCCAGAAAAACGCGCCACAAGTACATCCGGCCGGAACGTGCGAACCACTCGCACGATGTCGGCCAGGGCAATGTCATGGCCTTGCCATTTCTGGAACGTCTCTTCTGGAGTTTTCGAATAGCCGAAATCCGCGACGCGCGAAAATCGCTGTTCCACTCCGTAGTAGCGGTCGGCTGCCAGCACTTCCAGCGTCCGCAAAACACCCAGCACATCGAACAGATTGCTGCCGAGTTTGTTCTGTCCACCTTCGCCGCGGTTCAACGTCATCAGCAACGTCGACACGCCTTTCCCGCGCGCTTCGAGCGTTAACATGCCCCCATCTTCGTCATCGGGATGCGCGTCAATCTGCATGAGCCGTCCCGTGGTCTGCAAGCGGCGCAGCATCAGTTTCAGCCCATTCGTGCCGGTGTCCTGCGGCAGGGGTTCGTAGTAATGATCCGCGGAGGGACGATCGGCGGAAGAATGCTCGGCGGCGTGGTTGTCTGGCTTTTTTTCTTGCTGTGCGGAAGCTGAGATTGTAGTCGAAGCGGCCAGCACCGCCAGTAGCACCACCGTAGTTAAGCTGACGCACACTTGTCCAAGCCCGAATTTATTTCGCATCACAAACATGAGAATCTGATGGATCTACTCCAAAGAAAGGATCAAAAATATTGTGCTGGGGCTTACTTGCTCAACCCCTGTGCCGCCGCGAATTTCCGCTGGCAGTCCCCTGCCGTTTGCACAATCTGCCGGAACTCCGCATCCCCGCGCACGGGCGCCAGCAGCGGATCGGATTGCAGTGCCTGGAACGCGCAATAGTGCCCGGCCACGGACTGGCGCAGAAACGCGAACGCAATCTGCTTTTCGCCGCAAGCGGCCAGCAACGTACCCTGGTGGTACTTCATCTCGGGATTCTGCTTCGTCAATAACTGTGCTTGGGCTTGCTCCGCCAAGCCGTGGATTTCGGCTGCTGGCGCCTTATCGAGGCAAGCCTGCATCAGGCTGCGCATCCACATGGGATTTTCCGTTACCTGCGGAACAGTTTGCCGGGCTTCCATCATCTTGCCCTGCCGCATTAGAACCGAAACTCGGATCGCAGTCGACCACTCGGAGCCTGCGTCGCGGTTCAGATACTCGAGCGCCCGCGCCGGCTTCCCCGCCTCGGCAAAGGCCAGCGAGCACGAACGCCAGTTGTAATTCCCCGCGTCGATGCTCATTGCCTTGTCGCACTCGCTCTGGGCCTCACCCAGCCGCCCGGCGTACCGCAGCACGTACGACAGCGAATAATGCGCGAACGCGGCATCGGGACGCTTGCGTACGAGGACGCGGGCGTCGTCATAGGCGCGGTCGAGATTTCCGCCCTCGGCTTCATTGGCGGCCAACAACCCGGCAGCGCTGACCCGTCCCGGTTCCAGCGTCAGCGCACGTTTGTAGGCTGCATTCGAGCGCTGATATCCGGCCTCACCTCCGTCGGAGTAAATGGCATCGAAGTAATAGCGCCGTGCCAGCGCCTCCCAGGTCGGCGCATAATTCGAATCCAGCGCGACCGCCCGCTCCAGAATCACGATCGCTTCCTTATTTGCGACGCCATCGTGCGGCATCGCAACGCTGCGGAGATACAGATCGTATCCTTCCTGATTCGACGGGGTAGTCGTGGTCTCGGCGGCAGAGGTGATGCCGAGGGCTGGCACCAGTTCCTGACGGACCTCTTTTGCCATCTGGTTGCGCAGGGCAATCAAATTCTCCACCGGCGCGGTTAGCGTGCCAGTCCAGATCACCTTATTGTGTTGCACATCCACAGCTTCGAGCGTGACCATCACCATCTTGTCTTGACGCAGAAAGTGGCCGACCACCACCGTGCCCACGCCTAACTCGCGTCCGGCGGCTGCCGGGTCGGTTTCTGCATTGGCGAACTTCTGTGTGGAAGCCGAGGGCCGGATTTCGAGCGAATGGGCATACGTCAGCGCATTGGAAATTTCATCCGCCAGAGCGAAACGCAGAAACTCGCTTTCCGCATCATTATTAATGTTCTGCAGAGGCAGCACCGCGATGGTACGTTTCCCGGCACTCACCGTAGGGGTTCGGTGGGTAAACCACCATGCCCCGAGAGTTGCCGTCACCGTAAGCAGAGCCAGCAGAGTCAACGCCAGGACAATCCAGCGTAGCTTCGAACTCGGTTTCTGGAACGTCTTGGTCGCCGCCACGTGGAAGCCAGTTGCTTCGCGTAGACTGCTCCGCAAGGTTGGGTCCGTTCCCGTCTTTGTCTTTAGCTTGGCGAGGTCCGCCTTCATCTCCGTCGCGTTCTTGTAGCGAAGGTTGCGGTCCTTCTCCATCGCTTTTCCGATGATGGTCTCGAGCCCGACCGGTACCGCCGGATTGATCGAGCGGGGCGAGGCTGGCTTCGAATTGATCACCGCATGCAGCGTCATGACCACGTTGGTTCCGGTGAACGGCTTCTTGCCGGTGGCCATCTCGAACAGCACCACGCCAAAGGAAAAGATGTCGCTGCGCACATCCAGGTCTTCCGACCGCGCCTGCTCGGGTGACATATATACGGCGGTGCCAGGAATCACTCCTACCTGGGTCAGCGATTCTTCGAGCGAAGTATCCGTCGTGGTGCCCACACCAGACTTGGCCAGTTTCGCCAGACCAAAGTCCAAAATCTTCACCTGGCCATTCGGTGTCAGAAAAATATTTGCGGGCTTGATATCGCGGTGAACGATTCCCTTGTTATGCGAAGCCGCCAGCGCATCCGCCACCTGGACGGCAATGTCCAGCAGATCCCCAATGTCCATGGCCTTGCCATGAATTCGCTGCTTGAGGCTCTCGCCCTCCAGCTTTTCCATGACGATGAAGGGGCGACCGCCGTTGTCCTCAATGTCGTGGATGGTGCAGATGTTGGGATGATTGAGTTGCGATGCCGCGCGAGCCTCTCGCGTAAATCGTTCCAGAGAGGTCTGATCCTTGGCCAGGTGTTCGGGAATGAACTTCAGGGCAACGTGCCGGCCGAGGCGGAGGTCCTCCGCCTCATAAACAATCCCCATCCCGCCGCCGCCCAGCTTCGACAGCACGCGGTAATGGGACACCGTTTGGCCAACGATCTCCATAAAAGTAGCGTGGGGGGGACACTGCGGTCCGCCGCCCTTGTTTCTGATCGATGTGTCAGGGCTGAAAGCCGTCTCTAGCCCGTGAAGGCGTAATGGTAGAGCGTCATCGCGGTCGGGTCAACCACATTGAAAATCGGAAGGATGTTTGGTCAGGGCATCATCACCCTTGGCAGGTTCCAGTGTCGCCAAAG
>JBEKLO010000139.1:0-8709 GCA_050010155.1 Terriglobales bacterium | reverse complement strand
AGTCGCTCGATGGGAATGAATTTGTCAGTGGCGATCGGACCCTTGTCGTCGATCGGCTCACCCAGCGAATTCACTACGCGGCCAATCAGGGCATCCCCCACCGGCACGCTCATGATGCGACCGGTGCGCTTGACTTCGTCGCCTTCCTTGATTTCGGTGTATTCGCCGAGGATGACCACGCCCACCTGGTCTTCTTCGAGGTTCATGGCGATGCCGGCCACGCCGTGCGGGAAACTAAGCAACTCGCCCGCCATAACCTTATCGAGGCCATAGACACGGGCGATGCCGTCACCGAGAGTGATGACGGTGCCAACTTCGTCGACCGCGATTTTCGATTCGTAGTGCTCGATTTGCTCGCGGATTAATTGGGTAATTTCGTCTGCTTTGATTTGTGCCATAAAGTCAGCTCTTAGCTTTCAACCAGTTGCTCTCGAATTCTTTCCAGTTGGCCCTTCACGGAACCGTCATAAATCGTGCTGCCGACTTGCACGACGGCACCACCGAGTAGTGAGGCGTCCTGTTCGTAGACCGCCCGCACTTTTTTGCCGGTCATTTTTGAGATCTCGGCTTCGAGCATCCGCTTCTCGGGATCGCCCAGTGGGCGCGCACTGCTGACTTGTGCTTCCGCGAAACCCTGTCGCTCGTTCAATTCTTGTTCCAGCTGTTTCAGGATTTCGCTGAACAGCGGCAGCCTTCTGTGATCGATGAGTACGGCCACGAAGTTCCTTACCTGCCTGGTGGTACCCAGTCGCTGCGTGATGGCGTCAAGCACGGCGCGTTTCCCATTGCCGGGAATCGACGGATTTTCGAGCACGCGCCGCAACGGATCGCTTTCCTTGAGCAAGGCTTCGAAACCGTGCAATTCCTCGAGCATGCGCGCGGGGTCAAGCTGGTTGCTCTTCGTCATCGCTACATCGGCGAAGGCGCGGGCATAGGTACCAACGACGGAAGCCATGGCTAGTGGCCGTCCTTTCCGCCGTGATTGTCGTCGTCATGCCCGGAAGGACTAGAAGCCAGCCCCGAGGCAAAAGTTCGGACCAGGACCTGGTCGGTATTCGTATCGACGTGAATTTGTTGGCGTGCCAGTGCAATCGCCAGGCCGGCGGTGTGCGAGCTCAGTTCGCGGCGGGCTTGTTTGGCGGCTGCGGCGATTTCTTGTTCGGCAGCCAGCACCACCTTGCGAACGTCCTCCTCGGCCGCTTTCTTGATACGGATTTCTTCGGCTGCGCTTTCCTTTTCCGCGCTGGTCTGCATCTGCCCGATTTCGACATCCAACTGGCGCAGACGATTCTCTATATCCGCTAGCCGTCGATTGGCATCCTGGCTGGCCGCGCGCGCTTCTTCCAAAGACCGCTGGATAGATGCACTACGGCCGCGCAGCACGCCGGGCACAAACTTGCGCACGGCCCAGAAGACGATGACGACAATGATGGCAAAGTTGAGGCCCGACAAGAGCAGGTGCGTGCCATGTACGCTCCAGTTAATCTGGCGGGCGAGCCATTGCACCGGCTTCGCATGTTTTAGATTCGCGTTCTCTTCCTCGTCTTCCCCGGATGCCTCGCGTGTCTCCTTGATCAGTTCACCGGAGATCGTTTCGTGGCCGGGAGCAGCCTGATCCGCATCCCTTGCAGGGGCAGAGGCTTGGGACGGCTTTGCGGATTGCTCCTGCGCATAAGCGCGTTGCGCGAGTAGCAACGGCAAGAAGGCTAGCAGAGCGAGGGCCAGCATCGGACGCACAACGCCCGGCATCGAGAACGCCCTTCCCTCCGCGGACACCTGGTTCATTTTCACTTTCATTGCCCACCAACCTGGCTGGGCGCTGCCATGGGGCGCAACACGGCACGCACGATGTCGGTCGCGAGTCGAGCCGCATCCGATTGCAGCTTCGACATGGCTTGCTGCTTATCTTCTTCGATGGCCGCGCGCGCCTGCTTCACCTGTTCCTGAGCCCGGGTGCGGGCTTCGTTCACAGCCTGGTTGCGGGACTGCGTCTCTTGCTGGCGGCGAGCTTCCTGGTTCTTGAAGATTTTCTGCCGGGCTTCGCGGAGACGCTGTTCGTAATCAGCAGTTCGCGCCTCGGCAGCGGCGATATCGGCGCGCGCCTTCTCCATGGCACCCTGAGTGCGGCTGCGCCGTTCGGCAAGCACCGCGGTCAGCGGGCGATGAACGAGGAAAGTATAAAGAATATAAAGCGTTGCCAACAGGATAACGGTGGGCACGGCTCCGAGCAGTAGTTCGCCTAGTTGTCGGAGTGTCTGGTCCATTTGGTGATGATCGAACTGACGATCGAATCCTTGCTTCTCGCTGGCCGATTATGCTGGAAGAAGAGCCGTTTCTAAAACTAATAAAAATAACACTGCGGCAAGGAAGGTGTCAATGCTGAGAGACTGTTGGGTAGTGTCTTAAATTTCACTATTGATCTAGACCTTGGATTTAACGGGGAATTCTCTCAAACCGGCACGATTCTGGAGGGCGGAACTTGATCCTTGACAATCGAGCCGGAGGGTTTAGCATGTAACCATCACCTCCGATCCTAGTCCGGATCGAATGGGCCGATAGCCAAGGAAGTGTCACCGCTTCTTGGCTGGCGGCCCATTTTAAGTTTTTGGGACCCCCCCCCCCGAGCCCGACACCGCAAAAACCTGACGCCAAATTGACACAGTTGTGACAACTGCCGCGCCGAGGTTGGTGAGAATGTTCTGGTCAGCCTGGAAGTCTGGCAGGTCTGGCGGGTGCTACTCTCTCCACCCGGCCAGACCTTTTTTATTGTGGCAAGAAGAATCCGTGAATTGCGATCGCGTGGACAGACGGAGTCGTCTGTCCACGCGCGATGCGGAGCGGTCTAGCGTGCGGCCGCGGGCTGGATCAGGGCGGCAATTTTTTCGAGGATTCGGTTCATGCTGATATTCGGGTCAACGGCGGCATCGATTTCGTGATGGTGCGCGCCGGCGTGCATAACCAGAACCTTGGTCCCCGAGTGGGCTTTCTTGACCATGTACGGCAGGTGATGGCGATCGTCCTTCGATAAGGTGGAACCAAGAATGACGAGGTCAAAAGAACCCTGGCGCAGGGCTTCCTGAACCCCCTTGCGGTCGAGTGCGGTGGTCACGTGATGTCCAGCCTTGGTCATCTCGGCGGCTTGCGCGGAGAGAGTCGATTCGTCGGACTCGCCGTAAAGAATCTTGATGGATGCTGCATGAGCCTGTTTCTGAGCAGTTGCGGGCAAAGAACCCTCCTTGAACTCCATTCGGAGCTTAGCAAGCACCGAGCGCACTTCCGAGGTCACGGAAGATCAGGGCCAGATGGGGACGCGTGTGGAAACGGGCGCGTTTCCACGCTGTTTGAGCCTTTACTGCGCCGACAACTGCGCTGCCCGCTGCCGCGATTGGGCCATGTCGGTCGAAAATTGCAAGGCCTCCCGGTAGGCCCGGTTAGCATCCTCAAGACGATTGGCATGATGCAGAGCGCTGGCCAGCAGAAGATATCCAACGTCGTTTGGCTCGAGGGCGACGGACTGCGCGAAATAGTCGGCGGCGCGGTTCCAATCCCCGGCGGATTGTGCCGTTTTTTGCGCGATTAGGCCCAGATCGAAGAAGGCGATCGGAAAGCTACCCTTGAGTTTCAGCGCGGAATCGAAGCTCTGCTGCGCCCGGTTGTAGTCGTGAAGAGCAAAGTAGACCGTGCCCAGATTCGCATACGAAGTGGCTCGGAGTTGAGTATCAGTCGCCAAGCGCAGGGCCATTTCGTAGCGCGCTTCGGCCTGCGCCAGGTCACCGTGCTCCTCAGCATAGATTCCGAGATTGAGCTGGCTGGTAGCGTCGGAGGGCTCAATGGCGGAGGCAGTTCGGAAGTGAGCAATGGCTTCGTCAGTTCTTCCCTGCCGGACCAGTGCGCTGGCAAAGTTATTTTCGGCTACGTAATTGTTTCGGGTGACGGACAAGGCGTGCGACCACAGGCTGAGATCGTCGTGCCAATACCCAAGCTGAATACGGGTGACGGCGGAGAAGGCCAGTAGCAGCGTGAGTCCGGCCGCAGCCACATACTTCACGGAAAAGTGCCGGGCGCTCGCCCATTCGGCTGCAGCCCAAACTGCCATGATGAAAAAACCGATCAGAGGCAGATAGGTGTAGCGATCGCCCATGGCCTGGTTTCCAACTTGTACCAAGCCAATCATCGGAACCATCGTTCCCAGATACCAGAACCAGCCCACTATCAGATCGCGGCGCTGGCGATATTTCAGAGCGGCGCAGGTGATCGCCAGCAAGACGACCAATGAGACAGCAACCTCCCACGCCGGCAACGCATGCGGGTACGGATAGAGCGCCGCAAGATGCGACGGCCAGATCGCTTTCTCGATATAAAGCGTGTAGCTCACGATCACGTTTTCAAGCCGCAGTATAGGATTATGGGCCGCACTGGTTAACACGGCGCCGCCGGCTCTCTGCGCGAACATGGTGATGACTGCACTTCCGGCCGAGAGCGCCAGCAGCGGAAGTTTCTCGAGGCACAAAGTCGTCAGGGACTGCGTTTGCGGAGCGAAACGCGAACCTGCTTCGTCGCCCCAATTCGCACCGGCCGGCATGCGCATTCTTCCGAGCGGCCAATAGTCCAGCAAAAGAAGTACGAACGGCAACGTAATGGCCATGGGCTTGGACATCAGCGCCATGGCAAACAGAACTGCTACTGCTAAGTAGCGCCCAACACCCGGACGGCGGACGTACCATCCATAGGCAGCGACCGCGAGCAGGAAAAAGAGCATGCAGAGCACGTTCTTGAGTTCCGAGACCCAGGCGACCGACTCCACATTAAGGGGATGGACGACAAAGAGCGCAGCCACCATCAAACTGCGCGCGGTATATCCGGTGAACCACTGTAGAACCAGAAACAACAACAGTGCGTTCGTGGCATGCAACAAGAGGCTGATGTAGTGATAGCCCACGGGATTGAGTTGAAAGAGTTGGTAATCGAGCGCGTAGGAGAGCCATGTCAGGGGGTGCCAGTTCGCTAGCTCGAGCGTAGTGAACGCCCATGGCACCGTGCTCCAGCGCAGACCAGCGCGCACCTGCGGGTTTGCGGTGAGATAGCGATCATCATCGAAGTTCACGAAACCGTTGCGCGCAACCGGGTTGTAGAGGGCAAGGGTGACCACAACCAGCAGCAGGCCCAATACAAGTTTGCGCCGCCCGGGCGAACGGAACATCCCTTCTGTCGGACGAGACGCAATCGCCGGCTTGGTGGCAGCTATAAGCATGGAGGGCTTTGCTCCAAGTTTGCGGTAGCGGGTGGCAGCTTGCAAAGTGAAATGTGAGCACGTGCGAAGCTAGTGGAAACTTCAGTCATGGGCGAGAGGTTGTAGCTGTCGGCCCAACATCGCCTCAGTCGAGGCTAGTCCGAAGAATGGGTGAGGAGAACGCGGCTCGGGAGTTGCCCCTTCTGTTGCTATAGACTAATTCGGAATCCGGCCCGTCTAGAGCAGACGTATCCTTCCAAAGTGCCGGGGTATCGAGGAGCATGGGATGGGAGCAACGAGCCAGTACGCGGTGCCTGCTGCCTCGAAGAACGAACAGCCGCCATACAAGCGCGCTCTCCTCTCGGAATGGGGATCAGTTGTGCTGTTCGCCCTGTTCGCAGGCGCATTGATGATCTATCCGGTTCTGCGGACATTTTCGAAGCTTGAGGTCAGCTACAACGAGGGCTGGAACGTTTACAACGCGGCCACTGCGGATCATCACTTACCCCTCTACGGCCAAAAATACGGCTGGACCACGGTCAATTATCCGGTGCTGTCGTTTTATGTAGTTGCCTGGCTTCATCGAATCGGCCCCAGCTACCTGATTGCCGGACGAACCTTATCGCTGGCATCCCTTTGCGTCTCTTGCTTGCTGGTTGGTCTCATCGTCTGGAGGTTCACTCGCGACTATCGATCCGCCCTATTCAGCTCCCTTTTCTGTTTGGCGATTTTCTGCGTTGCCGCCAACGAGTACATAGGCTCCGACGAGCCTCAGATGTTTGCGCAAGTCTTTTTCTTGTGCGGGTTCCTCATCTACATATCCGGCCCCCCGCGATTCTCCCGCCTGGCACTGACCGCTCTGCTGTTTGTGCTCGGAGGCAACATCAAGAACAACCTGGTTGAATTTCCACTGGCCGTACTGATCGATTTGGCGTTCGTCGGGAGGAAGCAGGTTTTGCAGTATTTGTCGATTTCAGCGGTTTTGGTAGCTGCGGCCATCTACGCCAATACCATCGTCGGGGGCCCGTTTTTTTTGTCAGCATTGCTGTCTCCACGAACGTATTCGATCCAAAAAGCCATAGTGCAGTTCTTCTGTAATGGTTTTCCGGCCGTCCCTCTGGCGATTTTGGCCGCGATGTTCTGGAGCGCGAGAATGCTGAAGGATAAAAGGCTGCGGGTCCTGGCAATCTTCTTCTGGACTTCCCTGTTTCTTGGTTCTGCTTTCGGAGGTGGGGTCGGCGTCTGGGTCAATACTTACTTTGATCTCAATCTGTCGATCGCGATGATCGTTGGCATCATCCTGCATCAGATCTGGGCAGGACAAATCGGCACGAGCCGCGCATGGCTGGCAGTGGGCGCGCCAGTGGCGCTCCTGCTGTCGTTTGTGCCTGCCGGGCTTGCAGGTCCGCCGCTCTTCGGCAGAGCAATTTCGTCGCTGGCAGAGAAGCAAAATCAATTTGAGTCCGAAGTTTCATTTCTAAGAGCTCATCCGGGACCGGCGTTTTGCGCATCCTTGCTTCGTTGCTACGAAGCGGGTAAGCCCTACGATTACGATCCCTTCAACAGTACTAATCTGATCAAGCATGGGAAACTGGACGCCACACCCTTCATTGACCGCTTGAATCGTGGTGAACTCGCCGCCGTGCAACTTTGTTGTTCGATTGACTTCCTTAAAGAAGACGACGCCCTAACTCAACTCGTGATCCCGCAGGTGCTTTCGGCACTCGAAACCTCCTACGAATTAGGTCTCGCGCACGAAGGCTGCTACATCTATGTCCCGAAAAGTACGCGCGGCAGGTCGAGCGGGACGGCCAAGATCGATCCGCAGTCGTCAATCCGGGAACGCGCGGCGCTCGTGACTCGTTAGCGTCAGCACTCACAACGCTACATGGTGACTGCAGGCCAAAGAATAAATTCGTGTAACATCACGAATGTACGATCAGAAACATGACGAAGGCAGATAGTTATGTGCCCGAAACGCCAAGGATCTCCAGCCGCTACATGAATACCACGGAACAGCCACTCCTGAGCGCTCCAAAATCCGAATCCCGCAGTCGTTCTCATCTGATTTGGGCTGTTCTGGCGGCCTTGGCCGTGCGTCTGATCGTTGTCGGATTTGTCTACCAGGACTTTTTAGTCGAGGGCCGCGATCATTGGGAATTCGGCTACGAAACAGGAAAGATTGCCTACTCGCTTGCCAACGGTCATGGATTCAGCAATCCGTTTTGGGTCGCGACTGGTCCCACGGCGATACTGGCGCCGGTGTTTCCGTATTTGATGAGCTACGTTTTCATAGTGTTTGGGGCTTATACCAAGGCCTCGGCGCTTGTGATGCTAGGCTTCAATTGCGCGGTTTCGGCGCTCACCTGCATTCCAATTTTTTTTCTGGCTCGCAACAGCTTCGGGCTGCGAACGGCGATTGCCTCGGCTTGGGGTTGGGCCTTTTTCCCTTATGCGGTCTACTTCTCTGCCGACTCGATGTGGTCGCACAGTCTGGTCGCTCTGCTGCTGATGCTGCTTGTCTGGATCGCATCGTATCTGGAAACCCGCTCCAACCTGTGGATGTGGGCGGGCCTAGGATTTCTCTGGGGATTTGCCGCGCTCACTACTCCCGTGGTCCTGACCGTCGTGCCGTTTCTCGGCGGATGGGTTTGCTATCGGCTGCATCGCAACGGAAAAAAATGGAAGTTGCCAGCCGCCGCCGCACTTATCGCGCTCGTCGTCACGGTTGCGCCGTGGATGGTACGCAATATGCGGTTGTTTCATCAGCCCGTCTTCCTTGAAGACAACTTTTGGATGGAGGTTTGTGTCGGCAATCTCGGCGATGGCCGGCATTGGTGGAACGATGCGGTCCACCCGGCCGGTAGCACCACAGAAATGAGTGAGTATCGCCGACTGGGAGAGATCGCCTACATGCATCGGGCGCGCGGACTGGCGTTTGACTTCATACGGAGCCATCCGGGGCTTTATCTTTGGCGCTCGTTTCGCCGCTTCGTTTATATGTGGACCGGTTTTTGGAGTCTGATCCCGGAATACTTGCGCGAAGAGCCGTATGACGTGGCCAACATTTTCTTTTGCACGGGTTTTACGGTTCTGGCAATGACCGGTTTATACAAGGCCTTCCGAAGCTCATGGAATGCGACGATGCCGTATGCGCTGATCTTGCTGGGGTTTCCTGTGGCTTATTATGTGGCGCATCCAGAGATTTCGTTTCGGCAGCCGGTCGATCCGATACTGGTAATTTTTGCTTCGTTTGCCCTATTCTCGCGCCAGAAACCGGACCTTCGTGGTCCTTCTTTCGGCAAGGAAAGTCGCTCCCACCGCTGATTCTCGGGAAAGACGCAACCATTTCCCTGGTCGCGATCAGAAAAGAAAATCAAAATCGAGCACGGCTCGCCGGCCGACGTTGCCAAAAAAAGTGCCATACTCCGGATCGGCAATGTTCGAGTGCACCTCGAGCGGATTGAAATGGTCGGTCA
>JBEKLO010000138.1:0-8801 GCA_050010155.1 Terriglobales bacterium | reverse complement strand
GGCTCGGGCGAGAACAGGCCGATCAGGTTCACTTGCCCCTTCTCCAGGTAAACCTCCGGTTCGAGTTCCTGCAACGTTCGCTTGTCCTGCACCGCGAACACAAGTATTGGCGCTGCCCGATCCAGTTCGGCATCCGGAAACACTCTCTGAAATACCGAGCGCATTCCTTCGAACTGCTGAGCCACCCGACGGCCTTCCTTCTCGCTGGAGTTAGTAACAATGAGGAAGTGCGGCGTCCGTACCTCAAGCCACGTGTCAGTCTGCGCGCTCGCGGTAGGAGCGCAGGCGGCAAGTAAGCAGACGAAGAGGGTGATCGTTTTGAACATAGCGGCGACCTCAAGAGATACACCGCCGAACCAGACACGTCAAAGGGGAATTACACAACCAGACCCAACCTCTTGCCATATTGCGAGAGCAACTCACAATCAATTGCTTCTCGTATACTTCACGGCAAGACCCTGCCACTGCCGCATCGGAGGAATGATGGAGTATCTACTTGTCCTGAACGATTCACCTTACGGAAGTCAGCGTACCTACAATGCACTCCGCTTGGCCGGCTGGACAAGAAAATTGTTGAGCAAAGAGAGTTCCACAAAAAACAATGACGAAGACGCAGGCCGCCAGATATCTCATCGGAACACCTCAGGATTCAGCTGCGGGATGCCACCTCGGGGATATGTATATGTTGCGGGCAAGAACTGCCTGGTTATTCGAAACGCACGACGTCAGGATGGCCCACCCGGCTCGCCCCTTGAGCCGTTGACATGGCTGGCGAGGCGCATTCTTTCGTTTTCTCGCACCAGCGCCCTGCTTCGTCCTTTCAGCAAGTCCTGGAGCGTGATCTCACCATTGATTCGCCCGGTCTTGCGGTCCACCACTGGAAGCTTGGCCGTACCTTCCGTAGCCATTAGCTCGGCCGCGCTGCGGCACGTGCAATCTGCGTACGTGAAAGCCTTCGGCGAGGCAGTTCCCTCCGACGCTGGGTCAAGTTCGGAGTTCGGGGACATGAAATCGGCAACCATCACGGTCTCGAGTGGGTCGACACCATATTCGCGGGTGAGGTGATATCCACGGCGGCTCAACTTTTCGGTGAGGATGGAGCGCGGCATAAGAAGCGCTGTAACGAGATAAGAAGCCACGCAGCCGATCGTAAGCGGCAAGAGGGCCGGCAAGCAGTGAGTGATTTCCAGACTGAATAGGATGGCGGTCAGGGGAACACCGAGCGAGCCCGCCAGCATCGCTCCCATTCCAATCAGCGCCCAGAAAGCCTGCATTTCCGAAGGAGCGTGCCCAATCCGTCCCGCCATCGCGCCAGCAGCTCCGCCAATCATCAGCAGCGGAGCCAAAACGCCACCGGACGTTCCCGACCCGAGAGAGAACGCCCACATCAGTGACTTCGCCAGGAGAATGCCCACAATGAGGGAGAACGGCACACTGCCGCGAAGCAGTTCGGCGATGTTGTCGTATCCCACGCCAAGTCCGCGTGGAAAAATGAGACCGCCAATGCCCACTCCAAGACCTCCAAGCGCAGGCCACCACATCCAGTGGATGGGCAGCGACTCGAAGAAATCCTCGAAGGCATACATCATGCGGCTCATGCCGGCTGCAATAAGGCCCACGACCGCTCCCAGCAGCAAAGCGCCGACCACGAATGGAAGGCGATCCAAGCCGCCGATTTCGGGCATCCGAAAAAGCGGCCCTGAACCGAGCAGAGATCCGCGCAAAATCGCCGCAGTCGCACTCGCGATCGCCACTGGAACCAGGCTTCGCGGCCTCAGTTCGAAGAGCAAAAGCTCGACTGCGAGCAGAATGGCAGCGACGGGAGTCGCGAACGTAGCCGACATTCCCGCCGCAGCTCCGGCAACCAGAAGCGTAGTGCGTTCGGCATCCGAAAGCCGGATCCACTGCGCGATCAATGACCCAAGCGCGCCGCCACTCATGATGATCGGGCCCTCGGCACCGAAGGGTCCGCCCGAACCAATGGCAATCGCCGCCGAGATCGGCTTCAAAATGGCAATCTTGGGATCGATCCGCGCACGGTACAAAAGAATCGCTTCGATCGCCTCCGGGATCCCATGTCCCCTGATTTTGTCGGAGCCAAAGCGAGCGATTAGCCCGACGATCAGTCCGCCAATTACCGGAACGATAACCATCCAGTATCCGAGGGGACTCCGCGCCGGAGATGCGAACACCAGACTGAACCGGTGATAGTAAAAAAGATTGGTAGAGAGCGCGATCAATCGCAGCAGTATCACCGCGAGAAAGGTCGCGCCAATCCCGATAATCAGCGCGACGCCGGAGAGCAACCAGACTCTCCTGTCGACTGTGAAGTCACGGAGTACGGAAGATTCAGATTTCAAAGTCCCTCCGATCCGATTGTTTCCGGCTTGCGATCTACCGCTCTCAGCTTGCTCAGCATTCGAATCAGCTTCGGAGCGAACTCGTTCAGTTCCCGGGCGTGATCAATGGAAAGAGCTTCGAGCTTCTCCCACCCCTTGGGTGTCAGCTTCAAAAGAACACAGCGGCGGTCCGACCCGGCCAACTCGCGCACCAACAGGCCCGCTTTCTCGCATCGATCGCTGAGCTCGACCACCGTGTTATGGCGGAGACCAAGGCGCTCCGCCGCATAACCGATAGTCGCAGCAACTCCATCGGGCGCCCCCGCGATTTGGAGCAGGAGTTGATGTTGTTGTGGCTGGAGCCCACAGTCCTGCGCCGCCGTCTCACTGAAGTGAAGAAATAAACGCAGCTGGTGGCGGAATTCAGCGAGCGCCTTAAGCATCTCTCCCTGGCCGGGGATTCTCATCTTCTTTACCATGTCTTCATTATATCGTAACACGATATAATAACGCTACGGCAATGCACCGTAAAAACCCAAAACCACGAAAGACACGAAGTGCCACGAAGGTCCTAGAATCTACTGTTTTTCTTTGTGTACCTTCGTGCCCTTTGTGGTGGACGTTTTGGCAAGATGAGCCACTACCGAAAATGCACGCCTCCCCGGTCACCTCAAACCGAAATCGCTTACAATTCCCTTCCAGCCATCTCTTATTTTTATGACCGTTTCGGTTCGTTCTTTTGCGAAGATCAATCTCGGGCTTTACATCGGCGCAGCGCGCGCGGACGGTTATCACGATCTGCGCACGATCTACCAGACGATCGCGCTCCATGACGTAATCCGGGTCAGCGTTGAGCGAAACTCTGGCCGCGGACGTGGGATTGAAATCGTGTGCGCAGATCCGCGGGTTCCCCTGGATTCTTCGAACACCTGCTACCGCATCGCTGAACTCGTGCTGGACGAACTTGGGACGAAGGGCAACGTCACGGTGGAGATCGAGAAGCGTCTTCCGGTGCAAGGAGGACTCGGCGCAGCTTCTTCGAACGGCGTGGCAACCATGCTTGGTTTGGAGCGGGCGCTCCGAAAGAAATTGTCAGGGCTCGCGCGGATGCGGATCGCCGCCGAGGTTGGATCGGACCTGCCCCAGTTTCTGGTGGGAGGAACTTCGCTCGGCGTGGGCCGCGGCGAGGAGGTTTATCCTCTGCCAGATTTGCCTTCGATTGCAATGGTGATTGTGACGCCGGAAGTCGGAGTGTCGACGCCACGGGCGTTCGCCGATTGGGATGAGCTGGTAAGACGTGGTGACGTGGCAGAGCAACACGACCACCTGCACAGGAAGCGATTGACGCGACCTTCAGCGTCCGATAGACTATTTGAGGTTGGCTGCGTGCTTTCGACGTGGCTTACTGGTTCAGCCAACATTATTGGTTACCCCAACACCGGTGCTCCTGCAAAAGGCCGGAGCCGGGCCGGGAACTTGCTTTCCGACCTTGTCCGTACCGGGATTGAAAACGACTTCGAAAAGGTCGTCTTTCCTCAATATCCCGAATTGCGTGACATAAAAGGTGCATTGGAGCGCGCGGGGTCGAAGTACGCTTCGCTCTCCGGGTCGGGGTCAACCCTGTATGGACTGTTCGGCTCGCCAGCCGAGGCTGTGAAAGCAGCGGGCCGTCTGCGAAAGCAGGGGTTGAAGGCGATGGCGACCAGGACGTTGACGCGTCAACAGTATTGGAAGACGGTCGTTGTTGGATAGGCTTTGGTCGATAGGCTTTGGTTGTTGTCTTACGGTTTCAGTTTCTTGTTTGCTGCAGGTTCCGATTTCGGCATACTAGAAGCACACAGAATTTGGGCCGTCGACTAATGGTAGGTCAAGTGCCTTTGGAGCACTTTGTCTAGGTTCGAATCCTAGCGGCCCAGCCAGATCACCCAGTTCTCAGTTGCCAGTTCTCAGTTCTCAGTAGAGACACTGGAGCCCCAAGCCTGAGAACTGTAGCCCGGAACTGAGAACAAAACTATGGCCACAGTTGCAACCACGACTGCCGAAAAAACGATCGCCGACAAAACCGTTGCGGAAAAAAAGCCGATCACGGACGATAAAACGGAACGCAAGCCACAGCGAGCCCGGGTTGACGACCGGTTCAAGGTCTTTTGCGGAACCGCCAACGAGTCGCTCTGCGATGAGGTCTGCCACTTTCTTGGACTGACGCGGGGCCAGGCTCTGGTCACGCGCTTCAAGGATGGCGAAGCGTACGTGCAGATTCAGGAGAACGTGCGCGGCGCCGACGTCTTCGTGATGCAGCCCACCTGCCAGCCGGTGGACATGCACCTGATGGAACTGCTGTTGATGATGGACGCGCTCAAGCGAGCTTCGGCGCGACGCATCACGGCTGTGATTCCGTACTACGGCTACGCGCGCCAGGATCGCAAGGACAAGCCGCGGGTGCCGATTTCGTCGAAGCTGGTGGCCGATTTGCTGACCACCGCAGGCGCCGATCGGGCCCTGGTTGTCGACTTGCACGCGCCCCAGTTGCAGGGATTTTTTAATATCCCGGTGGATCATTTGTTCGCTTCGCCGGTGCTGGTGGATTACTTCCGGAAGCTGAATCTGCCGAATCTGACGGTGGTTTCGCCGGACGCCGGTGGCGTGGAGCGCGCGCGTTTTTTCGCGAAGAAAGTTGACGCAGCCCTGGCCATCGTGGACAAACGGCGCGTCGAGATGAACGTGGCGGAAGTGATGAACGTGATCGGCGACGTCAAAGGGCGCACTTGCCTGATTATCGACGATTTGATCGACACGGGCGGCACGCTGGTGAAGGTGGCGCAGGCGCTGATCGACAATGGCGCGAGCACGGTGTATGCCTGCTGTTCGCACCCGGTACTTTCGGGAGCGGCAGTAGAAATTCTGGTGAACTCTCCGATCGCCGAGGTGGTCGTGACCAATACCATTCCGCTAAGCGAGGCGGCGAGGCAAGTTTCGAAGATCAAAGTGCTTTCGATTGCGGGCCTGATAGGACGCGCGATTCAGTCGATTCACGAAGAAACGTCAGTCAGCAGATTATTTATTTAGGAACGTCGTTCGCTGTTCGTCGTTCGCTTTTCGCCCTGAACTGAAGGGGTCTGCGGATAGCGAAGCGCGAACGACGAACAGCGAAGGACGGGAACGGAATTATGGCTATAGCAACGGATATCAGCATTCTGGAAGCGCAGAAACGTGAACCAGGCACCAAGAACGCCGCTCGGCGCGTGCGCGCCGGTGGCAAGGTTCCCGCGGTTGTCTATGGAGCGGGTAAAGATGCGGCCGCGATCGCGGTCGATCCGCGGCAGGTCCTGCGCATCCTCAAATCGGAGAGCGGGCACAACACGATTTTCGACCTGACGCTCGATAGCGATCGCGTGAAGGCCATGATCGTGGACTGGCAATTTGAGCCCATCAAGGGAACCCTGCTTCACGTTGACTTGCAGCGCATCGCCATGGACAAGAAGCTCACGGTCACGGTTCCGGTTGTGCTCAAAGGGGAGGCAACGGGTGTTAAAACGGAGGGCGGAATTCTTGAGCAGTTGTTGCGCGAGATCGAGATTGAGTGCCTTCCGGCCGACATCCCGAAGAACATCGAAGTCGACATCAGCCACTTGGTGTTCGGGGTGGAAGTGCGCGTGAAAGACCTCCCGCACAGCGAAAAGCTGAAGTTCCTGACCGATGAGAACCAGATGATCGCGCACATCACCACGGTGAAGGAAGAAGTGGTGGCGGCTCCGGAAGTGGTGGCGGGCGACGCGGCTGCGGCACCGGCTGAACCCGAAGTCATCAAGAAGGGCAAGCAGGAAGTCGAGGGTGAAGGCGAGGCCGAGGGCGATGCCAAGGGTAAGGCCAAGCCCGAGAAGGCTGAAAAGTCTGAGAAGAAGGATAAGAAGTAGCTTTTGGCCTTTGGCTTTTAGCTTCAGCTAAGAGCCAACAGCTAAAAGCGAAGAGCGAATTTGCGTGAAACTGATCGTCGGTTTAGGCAACCCAGGAATCGAGTACCAGTTCACGCCGCATAATCTCGGGTTCCTGACGATTGATCGAATCGCCAACGGACTCGGGATCGAAGTCAGGAATCGCCAGTGCCGGGCTTTGACGGCGCGGGCAACGGTCGGCAGTGAGCCTCTGGTCCTGGCCAAGCCGGAAACCTACATGAACCTGAGTGGGCTTTCGGTTCGGGAACTGGTTTCGGAACATCAGGTTGATGTGCAGCGCGACCTGATTGTGATTTACGACGAGCTCGACTTACCGCTGGGCGCGATTCGCATCCGGCAGCGGGGAAGTTCGGCGGGGCACAACGGGATGGAATCCATCCTCGGCGCTCTGGGCACGGACGAGTTTTTGCGGATTCGGCTAGGAATTACGCCTGACCGCAAAGTCGTGGACGGCGTGAAGTATGTGCTGACGCCATTCCGCAAGGCGCAGGAAAAGGTTGTGGACGAACAACTCGACACGGCAGCGCTGGCGGTCGAGGTGATTTTGAAAGAAGGACCGGCGGCGGCGATGAACCGGTTCAATCGCAAGAATGAAGTGGATGGTGAGGGTTAGTCGTCGGTCACACAGTGCTCGTCGTTCGCTATTCGCTATTCGTCGACCGCAACTTTGATCCAGAGGCGAAAAGCGAACGACGAATCGCGAACGACTAACAACCGGCGACTGCACAAAGAGAGTTTGGAGATAACGAATGAATCGTACCTATGAAGTGATGTTCATTGCCCGGCCCGACATGGTCGAAGAGGATTTGAACAAGTTGATTGCTACGCTCGAGTCTTCGGTAACCTCGGCAGGTGGAACGGCCAAGAGCGAGGTCTGGGGCAAGCGCCGTCTCGCCTACAGAGTAGGCAAGTTCAACGATGGCATTTTTGTGCTCATGATGCTGGAGTGCACCGGCGACATCGTGCACGAGGTCGAACGCCGTCTGCGCGTCACCGAACCGGTGATCAAGTTCCTTTCCGTTCGCACGGACGAAGAACTGAAGCGGCTCGACAAAATCAAGAAGATCCGCGACTCGAAGAAGAAAGCCAGCGCGCAGCCAGCCGCCGCCGCCCCCGCTCCAGTTACACCAGCCACACCGGAAGCGGGCACGGAAGCACCAGCTTCGGCTCCAGTTTAGTTTTCGTATCGGGGTATCGCCTTAGCGATACCGCTTCGTCGAAATCATCGCCCCGTTTAGGGGCTGCGGGAGCGACGGGCGTCACGCCCGTCCACTAACGAAATCTTTAGAAAGCAGGAGCACTATGGCAGAAGAAACAAGAGCAACATCCGGCGGAGAAAGTCGTCCGGAGCGCAGCGGCGGGGATCGCCCCGACCGTGGCGGACCACGCGGTGCGCGTCCCGGCGGAGGCCCCGGTGGTCCCCGCGAAGGCGGCCGCAAATTCTTCCGGCGCAAAAAGGTATGCAAGTTCTGTGTCGAGAAGATCGAAGCGGTCAATTACAAAGATGTGCGTTTGCTGGCGCAGTTCGTGGCGGAAAGCGGCAAGATCACTCCGCGGCGCCTGACCGGTGTGTGCACGCCGCATCAGCGCCGTCTGTCGAGGGCCATCAAGCAGGCGCGCAATATCGCCTTGCTGCCGTTCGCGGGACGCGCGCTGTAAGGCAAGATCGTCGCTGGTCGTTCGTCGTTAGTCGTTCGCAGTGCATCGCTGGAGCAATGCGCTTTGATCGACCAAGACTTGCGACAGACGAACGACGAACGACCAACGACCAACGACTAACGACCATTCACGAAACGGAGTTATTCATGGAAGTCATTCTGAAAGAAGACGTGCCCAAGCTAGGCAACCGCGGCGAAGTGGTGAAAGTCGCCGAGGGATATGGGCGGAATTTCCTGCTGCCCAAGAAGCTGGCGATTGAGGCGACCATCGCCAATAAAACTGTGATCGAGCAGATGAAAGCTGCTGCCGTGCGCCGCTCCGCCAAGGAGAAGACGGAAGCCGAAGCGCTGGCCAAGCAGTTTGAGGGGCTCGAGGTGAAATTCCTGCGCAAGTCCGGCGAAGGCGATCAGCTATTCGGGTCGGTGACCGCTGGCGATATTGCCGAAGCGCTCGAGAAGAAGAGCTTCCACATCGATCGCCGGAAGATCCAGTTGCACGAATCGCTCAAGACCGTCGGCGAGTTCACCGTTCCCATCAAGCTGCACAAGGACGTGACCACGCATTTGAAGGTAGTGGTCGACAAAGAAGCGGTGGCAGAATAGTTCCGATCCTGTGTGGTGGCGGAGTATAGTCCCGCCACCACATAACATCGTCGTCAGGAATCCACTCCGAAGAACGCCTCCACTTTCTTCAAGTCCGTTGTCCGGCTGTAGTTTGGCAGGCTATCTACAAACACTCGTCCGTACTGCTTCTTCAAAATTCGATTGTCGAGCAGCGCCAGCAATCCCCGATCGTGCAAGGATCGGATCAATCTCCCAAAGCCCTGCTTCAGCGTGATGACCGCGCTCGG
>JBEKLO010000137.1:0-8918 GCA_050010155.1 Terriglobales bacterium | reverse complement strand
AGCATCCTTCTGCTCGATCAGGCGGGCGAAAAACTTCAGCACCGCTTCGCGCAGCGCTTCGAGGAAAGATTGCATCTGAAGCACGATATTCCGATCGGCCGCGGAGTGGTAGGCTACGCCGCGCAGGTCAAAGAAGCAGTTCTGGTGCCGGACGTCGCCAAGAGTCCTATTTACATCGCGGGGAATCCGGAAACGCGTTCCGAACTCGCAGTCCCTCTGATCTACCAGGACAAAGTAATCGGAGTGCTCGATTTGGAGCACACCCGCCGCGGTTATTTCACCGAGGATCACAAGCGAACCTTGACCACGCTTGCGGCGCAACTCGCCATCGCCATCGAAAACGCCCGCCTCTACGAACAGATTGCGCGTCAGGAACAACGACTGGAGCACGATCTGGCCCTGGCGCGTGAATTGCAGTTTCGTTTGCTCCCGCCTTCGCTTCCCAAAATGAGGAATCTCGATGTTGAGGCGAAGTTTGTTCCCGCGCGCGCCATCGGGGGCGATCTCTATGACTTCGTTCCATATTCCCTGTCGCGCCTCGGAATCACCATCGGAGATGTGAGCGGGAAAGGCGCGCCGGCGGCCATCTATGCGGCGCTGGTCAGCGGTATTCTCCGCTCTTACGCGCCCATCGAGCCCGGCCCGGCCGAGATGCTATCCGCCGTCAACCTGTCATTGGCGGAACGACGGATTGCAGCGCAGTTTGTTTCGATCATCTACGCCGTGTGGGATGACGAGAAGCGAACACTGCTGGTGGCGAACTCCGGCTTGCCGCGACCCATCTACTATCACGACGGCAAGATTGAGTCGATTGAGGTGACCGGTCTGCCCCTCGGCCTCTTTGACGAAGCCGACTACGACGAGTTCACTTTTAAAGCCAAGCCCGGCGATCTGTTCGTGTTTTACAGCGACGGCATTCTCGACGCGCGCGACCGCCACGGTCATTCGTTTGGTCCCGAGCGTGTCGAAGCCATCGTCGCCCGCTGTGCCACTAAGTCGGCCGAATGCGTGGTGAACGAAATCTTCAACGCGGTGGCGGAGTATGCCGCTGGCGTCGATGCCTTCGACGACCAGACGGTGGTCGCCATCAAAGTCAAGGCTGGACCGGGCAAACGCAAGTGAATCCAGCGCGCGCATCGCAAGCATTACGCTTCCCCGCTTTTGGATATCGTGGCGCAACTTCAGGAGCGACCGCATCCGAGCTGTACTGCGAGAAGGTCTCGCTGGAAGGCCTGGCCGCACGATACGCAACGCCGCTGTACGTCTATTCCGCGGCGATGATCCGTGCCCGGTTGAACGCCTTCGCGCACGCCTTTCAATCGATTCCACACACTCTGTGCTATTCGGTCAAAGCAAATTCGACGTTGGCGATTTTACGATTGGTGTCTGGCGAAGCCGCGGGCTTCGACGTGGTTTCTGGCGGAGAGTTGCAACGAGTACTGCGCGCAAACCGGAAGGCCGCTGCCAAAGTCGTGTTTTCCGGCGTAGGCAAGACAGCCGAGGAAATGGAGCTTGCCCTACGCTCCGGCATACTGCTCTTCAACATTGAAAGCGCTTCGGAATTGACTTTGCTGGCAGCAACCGCGACCCGCTTGAAGAAGCAAGCGTCGGTTGCAGTGCGCGTCAATCCCGACGTTTCGGCGAAAACTCACCCCTATATTTCGACCGGATTGCATCAGCACAAGTTCGGCGTTCCCATTGCCGAAGCGCAGGCGCTCTACGCCGCGGCCGCGCAGCAACCCTATCTGCAGGTGGCAGGAGTAAGCGTCCACATCGGGTCGCAAATCACCGATGTCGGTACGTTTCACGAAGCGCTGGCGCGCGTGGCCGATCTGATTCGCGACTTGCGCCAGCACGGGTACGACATTCGCTACATCGACGCAGGCGGTGGCTTGGCAATTTCGTACGAAGGTGCGAAAAAGAGTTTTGCGCAGCAGATTGCGGCCTACGCAAAAGCGGTGATGGCTCCGTTGCGCGGCTTAAAACTGCATTTGCTCCTCGAGCCCGGACGTTCCATCGTGGGACCGGCCGGCGTATTGCTGACGCGCATCCTTTACCGAAAAACGAATCGTCGCAAACGCTTTCTGATTGTCGATGCGGCGATGAACGATCTCCTGCGCCCTTCGCTGTATGGCGCGTATCACGAGATTGTCCCGGTCCACCGCGGATCCCGCAAAACCGAAATTACCGACGTAGTCGGCCCCATCTGCGAAACGGGCGATTTCTTCGCGCGAAACAGAAAACTTCCGCTGACCAGCGAAGGCGATCTGCTGGCCATTCTCGATGTGGGCGCCTACGGAGCGGTACTGGGATCGAACTACAACACTCGTGGCCGCGCCGCGGAAGTGCTGGTGGATGGAATGGTGGCAACAGTAATACGGCGACGCGAACAAATCACTGACCTTCTGTGCATGGAGAGATAAGTTTAGACTGTTGAGCATGAAGCGAGTTCAGGGTCTGGTGCTCATACTTTCAGTTGTTGCTGGATTGCATCTCGTATTTCTTCGAAATGCTGTCGCCCAAGCGCCAGTCCCAACTCAAACACCGCAACCAGAAGTCATTATCACTAAGCTGTCTCCACCAGCTTATCCCCAGCTAGCGCGGCAGGCTTACATCTCAGGGGAAGTAAGGATACAGGTGAGCATCCGCGTAGACGGAACTCGCGCATCGGTACAGTTGTTCAGCGGTCATCCGATGCTCGCGCCAGCTGCGTTGGAGAGTGCTAAACAATCGACGTTTGAGTGTCGCAGGTGTGAGGAACCGCTGACTACTTATCTACTGACATACACCTTCGAACTGAAAGACGATGGCGATTGTTGCAACGCGAGGACCCACGCCCCCGAAGTAACCCAGAGGCAGGGAGACGTTACGATTGTTGCCCCGCCAATGTGCATATGTGATCCGTCATCTACGATAACGAAAGTTCGTTCGGCGAAGTGCCTTTATCTGTGGAAGTGCGGAGTACCAGATCACTGAAGCTACCCTAGCGACTCCACAAAATTCGTCACTGCCCGCAGCACCGGCTCCGGTTGCTGAATGAACAGCGCGTGCCCCAGGTTCTCGAATCTCACATGCGCGTGATGGGGTAACAAACTCTTGGCCAGCGCAACGTCCGAGTCGGACATCATTCCCCCCAATTCCTCGCTGGCTTGCAAAAGCAACGTCGGGCAAGTGATTCCGCGCAGTACTGTCTCGCCATCCCAGCCCTCGAGCGATGATCCATCGAGCGTCATGTCGTAGGCATCAGGATCAACTTGCTTCACCGAACGCGCCCACGCCAGCAGATAGGCCTCATCGTTCCCTGGAAATTCGCAGATCCTAACCAGCCTGCCACTTGGGGAGGGCAACACGATATTGCCGATGCCGTCCGCAATCTGCTCGACCGAACCACCCTGCCGCGCCAAGTCGCGCAACCCCTTGAACAGCGCCGCGTACATAGGGTTACGCAGGTGCCGCGCCACGATAATGTTGTCGCCAAGAATCAGTGCGCGCACCAGCTCCGGATAGTGAGAAGCGACCCACATGGCCAGCATCCCGCCGAGAGAATGTCCAAAGAGCACGGCGGGAGCGCCAACGCGCTCGCGAAGAAGGGCGGCAAGGTCGTCGGAATATTGGGGCCCGTGGTATCCGCGAGCCACGTGCGATGACTTCCCATGCCCGCGCAAGTCGGGCGCAAAAATATGCCAGCGCAGGCTCAGCGCCGGAATCACCGGCAGAAATACCTGCCAGCGTCGCCCGAGCCCATGCAGCAGCACAAGCGGCGGACCATTGGCAGGGCCTTCGGCATAATTCAACTGAACGCCCAACTCAACTGAGCCGGTGTTGAAAGTACGCTCGACAAGACCTGGATGGCTTTCAGTCACAATGATTCAAAGCCTGACACCTGAGACCTGACTCCTGTCCCTACCGTTCTCCCCACTTGAGCTTGGTGCCAAGTACCTCGAAAAATGTTTTCTGGAAGCGCAACAGCCGGGCCGGATGTTCCGCCTTGACGCAGCGCACGATATCGCCCGCCCGCGCCGGCAAGCCGATCTGTCCATCGAAACTCAGATACGCTTCCTCTTTACCGGTCTTAACGCGGATTTCAATCTCCACCGTATCCCTCACCACCACCGGACGGTGCGTCAATCCCTGAGGAGAAACCGGCGTAATCAGAAAAGCATCTACATCCGGATTCAGAATCGGCCCTCCTGCTCCCAGAGAATACGCGGTAGAACCGGTGGGGGTAGCGATGATCAGAGCGTCGGCCCGGTAGCTGGAAACGAACTCGGCGTTCACGAAAAGTTCGAAGTGATTCAACCGCGCAATCGAGCTCTTGCTCACCACCACTTCGTTCAATGCAACGTGCGAGGCAACAATCCCGCCGTCGCGCATCAGCCAACCTCGCAGCATCGACCGGCTATCCACGATGTACTGCTCTTTCTCGATCGCTTCCAAAGCCGGATACAGACCGGCCATTGCCAGTTCGGTCATGAATCCAAGCGTGCCGAGGTTCACGCCAAGGATCAGTGTGCCGGCTTCAGAAACCGCGCGTGCTGCCGAAAGCAGCGTCCCGTCACCGCCAAGCACCAAAGCCAGATCTGGCGCGGCCGTAACCAATTCGGTGCGCGCCATCACCCGAGACGCTGAAAAGTAGGCTGCGCTTTCTTCGTCCACCACCACCGCGTAGTTGCGCTGCTGCAGCCATTTTTCCAGCACCGGCAATACCTCCGACAACTCGGGACGACCGGGCTTCGAAATGATGGCAATGTTTTTCAATCGAGTGGGGGGGAAGGCAGTTTTTGACATGTCTGCGGGCTTGTCTTTGGACGGAGCGCGGGATTTGTGTTTAGGCGACGGGGCTGACATCGAACTTCCGATTGTACCGAATCATCCGACCGGGGGCGTCGAAAACTCCCCGTGCAGCAGAAACTCGCGATTCCCCTCGCCGCCGAGGATGGGAGACTCAACGCATTCTGTGCGTCCGCATCCCAGTTCGGCGAGCGCGGCTTCAACTTTGGATACGGCAGCAAGCTGTGCCGCTTCGTCGCGCACAATTCCGCCTTTCCCCACCAGTTCCCTGCCTACCTCGAACTGCGGCTTCACCAGTACCACAATCTCCAGCGCACTCCCGGTCGCCCGGGCGCCAGCCCAACCGGCACGAATGACCGCTGGCAGCACCAGAGTGGCCGAGATGAACGAGACGTCCATGGCAATGAAATCGACCGGCTCACCAATGTCGTCCGGCTTCAGATAGCGAGCGTTAGTTTTCTCCAGCAGCCGAACGCGCGAATCGTTCCGTAGGCCGAAATCCATCTGTCCATAACCGGTATCCACGGCAATCACCCGGACAGCACCGTGCTGCAGCATGCAGTCGGTGAAGCCCCCCGTGGAAGCGCCGACATCGAGACAGACTTTGCTCTGCAGATCGATTCGCCAGTGCTCGAGACCCTTATCCAGCTTAAGTCCGCCGCGGCTGACGTAGCGGAGATCAGCGCCCAGCAAGCGCAACACCGACGATGCGCCGGAGTCAACCAATGCGCCCGCCTTCTCGATCTTCTGTTCGTTCACGAGAACTTTTCCTGCCAGAATGAGGGCTTGTGCGCGCTCGCGCGATGGCGTCAATCCTCGTTCCACCAGCAATTTGTCGAGGCGGGTCTTCACTGGCATCAATTCATAGCGCGGGGTCAATACAGCAAGCACCCGATGCAGTGCAGAATGTTGAAGCGTTTCGTTAACAGAAGGTTACAGGAGTAAGGTCCCAATTTTCCACAAACTTTTCCACCGCGCTGTTGAAAATCGGAACACCTGCCCAGGATTGATCGGGCGGTCTAGTCATCGGGTGATCGAAATCCAAAACTGAACTGCTTCCCACTCGGATGCGCCGATCACTGAGGATGCGATTAGGTCAGCCGGCAACTTCTTCCAGAGTTTTCTGGTCGATATCGAAGTTCGCGTGCACGTTCTGCACGTCTTCATTATCTTCGAGCGCTTCCATCAGGCGAATCATCTGCGTCGCCTGTTGCCCTTCCAGCTTAATGTAAGTATCCGGAACCATAGCCACGCTCGATGAAGCCGGCGTGATGCCCGCCTTCTTCAGCGCCTCCAGCACGCCTTCATATGCGGAAGTCTCGGTCAGGATTTCCCAATTCTCGCCATCGTCCTTCAAATCCTCGCCTCCCGCTTCGAGGATGATGTTCATCAAATCATCTTCCTTAGCCGCCGACTTGGGAATAATGATGTCGCCCTTCTTGTGGAACATATACGACACCGCGCCCGCCGCGGCCATGTTGCCGTTGTTCTTCCCAAACACATGCCGGATTTCACTCACCGTGCGATTGCGGTTGTCGGTAGAAATTTCCGCCAGCAAAGCCACGCCGCCCGGTCCGTATCCCTCCAGCACAAATTCTTCGTAAGTCAGGCCCGGTAGTTCGCCCGTACCGCGCTGGATGGCGCGCTTAATGTTGTCGGCCGGCATGTTCTCGGACTTCGCCGCCAGAATCGCCGTTCGCAGCCGCGGGTTCATGTCGGGATCGCCGCCAGACTTCGCCGCCATCGCGATTTCCTTAATCAACCGGGTGAAGATCTTGCCGCGCTTGGCGTCAAGCGCACCCTTCTTGTGCTTGATAGTTGCCCATTTCGAATGGCCGGACATAGCTGTACCTCGTATCTAGAGAACTTGAATTGCGCTGAATCTCGGAATTATCGGTCCGCCCGCGGGAGGAAATCACAGGATCAGCCTCGACGTAAAACCTTCAGGCGAAAACAGATTATACCATGCGCGATACCGCACCCGGAGCCTTCAGCGACAAAGGGCAGTAGTTTGTGCGGGACCTGAATCTGTGCCGTCATCCTGAGCGAGCCGAACTTGACCGCCGGGTGCCCCAATCATCGGGCGCTTTGCGATGAGTGGGATTCCACCGTTGCGTCCCACTAGGGGTTGCGCACGCAGCGCTTAGTGCTGGTCCGCCCAGCTGCTTAATTTTCGTTGCTGGCTCTTTAGCTGCGAGGGACGACTGGGGCGAAGGGTGAGTCACCAACGAGGCAATGTCGGGCAAGCAACGCATGAGGTACGCTTGTCGGGAGTCTCCATGGCCGCAAACCCGCTAGACCGCCAACTCACTCAACTCGAAGCCTGCCGCTATCGTTTCGGCAGCCAGGAAGTCGCCCGCGTAGTAAAGCTCATCAATCGCCTCAACGCCAGGCGCTTCCCCGATTCCGCATCGCTCATCCGCTTCCACGAATCCTTGCTTTTTCTCCGGGCCTTCCCGCAGGGGCCAACCGTCGTTCGCGCCACCGAGCGCATCCTGAATCATTTCCACAAAAAAGTGCAAGCATTACACCAAGCCGGAGTCGACCTCGACGATTTCGATACCTTCGAGAATTCCGGCATTGCTGGTACCGAGATGGAAGACACGCTCAGCTTCGATGTTGCAAGCTGGCTCGTCAAGCGCATGCCCGGCCAGGTCGAAATCGCCTGGGAAAATTACGATCCCGGTCGAGAGTTGGGCACAACCGGCCCGCGCTTTATGCCCCTGCTCGACGATGACTCCTATGTCGAGGCCGACACGCCATGGCGTCGGTGGCTTGAGTCCGCTGTAGACAAAAAGAACTCCGATCCGCTGATCCCATCCTGGTTGGTGCAGCGCTTCAGCAGTCTCCCGCTGGCGCCGGTCCAGAAGGCCGAGCTCTATGAATCCCTGCGCGTTCCCTTACGCTGGAGCCTCCGGAACTCGCCCATCACGCGCACGCGAAACTGGAAGCCGGTTCGCAACATTTTCTATCACCAGGAGCCGCTCATTAGCCGCAGCCAGGTCTCGCTGTCTGAGGAGTTAGCAAAGCGTCCCCCAAAACTGACGAAGCTCTCGCGCAAACAGGGCACCCAGATCATGGACCTCATCCGCGAGGTCATGCTCGTGCGCTACCGCGAACTTTACGGCACAACGTTAGGAGATCCGCGGTCCGTGGTGCGAGCCGATGTCGGGCGAGGAGTGACTATCTACCTCTGGAACCTGCCGCCCGACCGTCGCGTGTCATTGCGCGCCTACGTCGCGGGACTCACGCTGAAGAACGGCGTGCCCATCAACTACATCGAAGCCATCGGCCTCTGCGAGTGGATGGAGGTCGGCTTCAACACCTTCTACACATTCCGCGGAGGCGAAGCCGGATGGGTCTACGCGCAAATACTGCGCTGCCTGTGTCACCTTATGGGAACAACCTGCGTTTCGGTCTATCCCTATCAACTCGGCCACGACAACGATGAAGCAATCGAATCAGGCGCATTCTGGTTCTACCGCAAATTAGGTTTCCGCCCAGGCCGACCCGAGCTACAAAGACTGGCCGAGCGCGAAGAAGAAAAAATCGCCGCCGACTCCAAGTACCGCACCCCAGCGCGCACGCTGAAGCGCTTGGCCGCCGGGCATGTCTTCTACGAGTTGCCGGGCAGCGAGGTGGGCGCGTGGGACAGCTTTTCAACCCGCAACATCGGGCTGCGAGTGAATCAGCGCATGGCGCAAGTTTTTGGTGGGGATGCCGTCCGCATGCGCGAGCATTCGAGCCGTGCGCTGGAACGCCTTTTGGGTGTAACCACGTCAAAGTGGCCTCCCGCAGAGAAAACCACCTTCGAGAATTTCGCCCTAGTTCTAATGCAGCGACCCGGATTGCATACCTGGACAGAAGCCCAAAAAGCAGATCTCGTCCAAATTATCCGCGCCAAAACCAAGCCCGATGAAATGCTCTACCTGCATCGAACGCAATCGCACGATCAGCTGCGGAGCGCACTCTTAAAGCTCGGATCGTAGTTTTCACACCTGAGGGTGCGCCACTTCTCGCGCTTTTCCATCGATTTCCCTACTCGATCCCCAGTTGTTTCTGAATCTGCTCCAGCGGCACACCCTTAGTCTCTGGAACCATCGTCTTCACCCAGATAAGTTGCAGCA
>JBEKLO010000136.1:0-9018 GCA_050010155.1 Terriglobales bacterium | reverse complement strand
TGCGCCACTTCTCGCGCTTTTCCATCGATTTCCCTACTCGATCCCCAGTTGTTTCTGAATCTGCTCCAGCGGCACACCCTTAGTCTCTGGAACCATCGTCTTCACCCAGATAAGTTGCAGCATCATCATGCCCGCAAAGAACGAGAACACATAACCCGGCGGGAATGCCGAAACCATCTTAGGAAAGAAAGTAGTCAGCAAAGCGGCAAAGATCCAATGTGTAAAACTGCCCAGCGCCTGACCTTCCGCGCGATGACGGTTAGGAAATATTTCAGAAATAAAAACCCAGATGACTGCTCCTTGTCCCACCGCGTGCGCGGCGATAAAGGCGAAGATGCAAACCGGAACGATGGAAAAATGCCCGGTAAAGAAAGCCCAGGCCACCATACCGAGCGAAGCAATATACCCAAACGAGCCAATGTAAAGAAGCGTCCGGCGCCCCAGTCGGTCAATCAGCCAGAGGCCGACAAAAGTAAAGACAAGATTCGTGACGCCGATGCCGACAGATTGCAGCAAAGCAGCCTTCGCGCCCAAACCAGTCAGTTCGAAGATGCGCGGAGCAAAGTAAAGAATTGCATTGATGCCGGAAAGCTGATTAAAGAACGCAATAAAGATCGCCAGCAGAATCGGCCGCCGCAGCCGTCGTGTCCAGAAATGCGCCGTCTCCGCTTTTGCCGAAGATGCAGCTAGGATCTCGTTCGCCTCAGCTTCGATCTCCGTCCGCGAGGCTTTCGGCTGAATCCGTTGCAGAGCTCTCAACCCTCCCTCGCGGTCGCTCTTCCTGCCCAGCAGCCAGCGCGGGCTTTCAGGAAGGCCGAAGCAAAGCAGTGCATACAGAAGTGAGGGGAACGCAGCCACGCCAAGCATCCAGCGCCACGCATTCTCGCCGACCCCTGCGAGCAAGGCGTTCGACACGAACGCGATCAGGATGCCAAAAACAATGTTGAACTGGAACATCCCCGCGAGTTGGCCACGATGCTTCGGCGGCGCGATTTCCGAAATATATAGCGGAGCCGCCACCGTCGAGATGCCGATGCCCAATCCCCCGATGACGCGAGCCACAATAAAAGTAGAAACGTTTGGAGCCATACCCGAGCCGACAGCGCCGACAAAGTACAGAACGCCGATCCAGAGCAGAGTAGCTTTGCGTCCGAATCGGTCGGTCGGCCAGCCGCCGACCAGCGCACCCACGACCGTACCGTAGAGAGCCGAAGCAATGGCAATGCCGTGCAGCGCTGGACTCAACCCCCAGAGCGTCTGAATTGTTTTTTCCGCGCCCGAGATAACCACGGTATCAAAACCGAATAGAAATCCGGCGAGCGCCGAAGTGAGCGACCAAAAGAAGAGACGAGCGTTCATATCTGGACAAGCATAATTGGGATGGCCTCGATGAGCGCATCTCACCATAAACGCATCATGAACGACGCGCAATGTGCAAGCTCAAGCCCTTCGTGACACCTCGTGCCCTTGGTGGTTAAAGATTTTTTCTGTGGTCGCCATGTCCAGAGAAGTCCCAACTTGCCGGCCAGCCAACTTGAACAGCCTCGTTTGACCGTGTATAAACTAAGGAAGCATGATGCTGGGGCGCGTGTTCCCAGCGACTGCAATGCAGATTACGAATTTCCCTCGAACAGTCTGCAACCAATTGATTATAAAGCGGAAGTGGTGGAACTGGCAGACACACCATCTTGAGGGGGTGGCGCCGAAAGGCGTGGGGGTTCAAATCCCCCCTTCCGCACCATAGTACGGATTCCCCTAATTCCTTGCGCGATCAATCTTCTGCGATCGATGATGGGAACGGAATTTGAATCGGGCTGGTGCCCGCACGGAGTTTTTTAGCAATGACCATTTTGATCACCATCGTCCACGTACTCGTTTGTTTTTTCCTGATTGCGGTTGTGTTGCTGCAGAGCGGAAAGAGCGGCGACTTGGCCGCGGCTTTCGGCGGCCAGGGCAGCCAGACAGCGTTTGGCCCGCGCGGTGCAGCCTCGGTTCTTTCCCGTGCAACCACCTGGTCCGCGATTATTTTTATGGTGACATCGATCACCCTGTCGATTTTTGCCGCGCGCCGAACCGGTCCCACGTCGGCTCTTTCCGGCCTCAAGCCCGCACAGACGAAATCGCAACCCGCACCGTCCGCGCCACCGACAGTTCCGCAAAATCAGGCGCCGACCCAAAAATAAATTGCAAATGTGGTCATCCTGAGCGAAGCAGAACGACTTGCGAAGCAGTCGTTCTGCGTAGTCGAAGGATCTCTACTCCCAAATCGCACCGCTCTGGCATTTTTCTCTGGTGCTCTGCATTTCGACTTCCAAGAAACAACTACCGCGGATCAACCTGCCAGGAACGGATTCTGTTCCCGTTCCTCACCGATCGTTGTTCGCGGCCCATGGCCTGGAATCACGAGCGTATCGTCCGGCAGGGTCAACACCCGCTCGTGCAAGGAGCGCATGATTTTCTCGAACGATCCTCCGGGTAGATCAGTCCGTCCGATGCTGCGGGCAAACAGCGTGTCGCCGGCGATCAGTAATTTCTCCGCCGGAAAATAGAGGCAGACGCTGCCCTCGGTGTGCCCGGGAGTGTGGATCACGCTCGCTTTGAGACTTCCCGTCTGCAGCGATTCTCCGTCTCCGATACTCGCTTCGATAGCGACCTCGCCCGGTGCGGCCATACCAAGCCACGAGGCCTGCACGTCGAGCATCTTCAGCAACGCGTAGTCATTCTGATTGAGCAGGATTGGTGCGCCCGTCAGTGCGCGCAACTTCATGGCTCCGCCTACGTGATCAATGTGCGCATGCGTGATGACGATCTGCTTCACTTCCAGTTTGTACTGGCGCACGATGGCGAGAACGTCTTCAACATCATCGCCAGGATCGATGACCATGGCTTCGTGCGTGGTTTCATCGCCGATGACGGAACAGTTACATTGCAGCGGGCCGACAGGAAGGACTTTGTGAATCATGCACTCCAATTTTCGCTCAAGCCGCGACAATTCACCATCGCACTAGAATTTGTCATCACGAACGAAGTGAGGGATCTGCAGTTCGCGGCAAGCTGCTGATCCCTCACTCGAGATAACAATCGCTAAAATACCACAGTGTTATCTTATGACGCCGCCGCAACCTGTCCCGTCGTCTGGTCAGACCGGAAGCGCAACAGCGCCGCAATATTGCCAGCGCGATCCAGTCCGTCGTTATTCTTGAGATAGAACAATTCAATGTCGCGACGAATGGCGATCGGGATAATGGCATCGCAAACATCAGCGAGTTCGTGAGTGGAATTTCCGCATGCGACGCACGACGGCACCAGGTGCGCGTCGAGATGACCGCAGTGCGGGCACTCCACCACTCGAGCCGAATAGTTTTCAGCGAGGAAAAGGCTCTGCACTTCCCCGGCCTCCAAAGCTTGCAGCACTCGCCGCAGGCCCGTGACGCCGCGCCCGTTGGATTTGGCGAAGTCCAAGGCTTCGCTGGCCTTCTTCGAACCTCTTTCCGCGGTCCATCGATTGAGCACGACCCCGGCCCGATCTCGAATCTCTTCATTCGACACGCTGGCAACATCCGCTGAGAATCGTCCAATCAGGCGCTGTTTCACGTAAGGATGCAGGTTCGATTCGAACTCCGGCCAGTTAGCATCCTGACAACCGACAATCAGCCGCTCCCACACGCCTCTCTCGAAGTCGGTCCGCAGCCGTTCTGAAACCGCCTTGAAGTGCTGGAGCGCTTCTTCGGCCACGCGCCGTTCGGCATGGCCGCCTTCGTACCCGTTGTAGCCGTAGCTCGACCCGCTCCGCGACAGCATGTGCACAATCGCTCCACGTTCGCGCAGGTCGTCGAGACGCAGATCAAAGAACCGGGCGCGTTGCCTGTCAACCACGGCCACACACAGCGAAGGCTGCGCCCCGAGCAAAGCCGCCAGCGGTTTCAACTGAAAGCGCGACTGCAGATAAATCTGTGTGGCTCCGAGTTGCGGAGGCAGTTCGTATTCCTTCCAGAAATTCTTAGCGGAGCAGGCAAACACTGCCCTTCCCCGGGCACTGCCGCGCAGGTTCGTGGCCAACTCCAGGACGCGATCAAGATCGGCGTGCAGAGATCCATTCTTGCCGCTAGCCGCGGCGCTCTTGAGCGCTTGCTTCACGACCTCCTTCGCCACGATCGCTTCGCGGCGATGCGAACGATCCTGCGGCGGATCGGGCTGAAGGTAAAAGCTCAGGGCACAGGCCCCTTTGGTTTCGTCTGCTTCAAAAGCGGCCAACTCACGGACTTCGTCCCGGGTCATCATCTCAACGCTCCTTGAAATACTGAGATGCTGGTACTAAGTAGAATGTTTAGGTTGAGTTTAGCTGCGATGCTTAACCAGCAGTTCCGAATGGAACTCGCTGGCGATGGAGGGCGCGCTGCGCACGCAGTCGCGTGCCCGCTGTACGGATTCCCGCACGGCCTCCGGATGCCGCCCGGTGATGGCGGCAATTTCACCGAGAGAGAAGCCCTCGATTCCGTAGAGTAGAAAAGCTTCACGGTCGCTGCGGTCGGCGCCGCGGAGCGCGGCTTGCACCAAAGCGATCACTTCATCGGAATAGGTGGCCTGTTCCGGAGTCGACACACGGCGATCGGGGATGGCGCTTTCTCGCGTCCAACCTTCGTCGGGCTGATGGAACTGCAATCCCGCCTCGTCGGAAGCTTCAACATTCTGCCGGCGCCCGCTGTCTTCCAGATGAATCGAAGAATCCAGGTCCCCGAGGCGCTCCGTCATTTCGTTCATGGCTTCGAGTGCAAGGCGGTAAAGCCAAGGTTCGAGCGTCAGCTTTTCCGGACGATCGTGGTCGCCCAGCGCCCGAGCGATGACTTCGTTTACCACTTCAGCGGTGGAGATATCGTCATCGGAACTCGGAATCTCGTCGGCCGCACGGCGGAAATATAGTTCGCGGTCCACGAAACGCTCCAGTCGCCCAAGATTCGCATTCACATAGGAACCTATATCATCGGCGGAAATCGTCGGCGGCAGCACCGCCGCCAGCGTTTTCTCAAAGGGTACGCCGGGTTCGGCAGTCTCCGGTGCGCCGGCGCGCCAGCGCCGCCATTTGTGGCTCGAGCGGAGCAATTCCTTGTGCCGGCCGATCTGCTGTATGAGTTCGTCAAACGCTGCCTTGATCGCCGCCGTAGCGCTCGGAGCTTTCGCCTGGGCGGCGAGTTGGCCCGACGGCAAGCGTAGATTCAACGACGCAAGCGTTCCCTCGCGCGCTGAATTCTCGTCGATCACGGCCTTCAAATGCACCAGCTCGGGCCGGAACACCTGTAGCCGCTTCTGGACTTTTTCAACCTGGTGGCTGATTTCTTTTTCGATGTCGGGAGTTTTGTGGACCTTGTAACTCACGTGAACGTTCATTGTCAAGCCTCAAATGCGCGGGACGAGCCCCGTGAAGCCATGGTCCTAACAAAACAATTGTACACCCGCTGGGAAGAGGCGAATTCGCACCTCGTAACACCAAGGTTCACACGCGAGGACTGCTGGTTCATGCAAACGCGCGATACTTGATTCCAACTTCGTGGTGCCCTTTTGTACACCTTTGGCGATAGCCTAGCCCGAAGCCCAAAGCTCGCAGCTCCTATTTCACATAGACCGAATCTTTCTTGAATTCCTCTGGAATCGCCACCGGGAACGGCGGGAACTCATGCGAAGGCCCCTTGAACAACGCAACGGTAGTTTCCAAACGCCGGCGGCCATCATGCACCGCGATCGTATGTTTCTCGCTTTCCGTATAGCCCTCCCAGAGAGATACGCCGGCATAGGCGCCATCCTTGCGCAGAACGTAGTACGTCATATCGATAAATTTCAGCTTACTCATATCGTTGTTGTAGTTGCGTGCGATCCGCTTAAGCGCGTCCATGCCAGCGTCCAGCGGAGTCATGCCGTGCCGCATGTTTTCGACAATCGTGTGCGCGCCCGCAACCTTGATGTTTTCTTCCCCGCTCCCAGTCGCGCCCGCCGATCCCACGTCTTGATCCGTATAGCAGCCGGCCCCGATGATCGGCGAATCGCCGCAGCGTCCAGGAAGCTTGAACGCCAGCCCACTGGTACTCGTGCAGCCAGACATCTCACCCTTCTCGTTGAGCGTCGAGCAGTGCACGGTACCTGTCGGAGGAACCAGCACGCGCCGGATCGCCGCCATCCGGAATTCCGGCTCAATCCCCAGCCGCGCGGCGTTCTCAGTCAGCTGTTGGATTCGTTCTTCCCAAAGTGTGGATTGCGGTGTCGAGGGTGTATTTGGTGCCTTCCAGCGCGGGTCAGCCAATCCCGGCCCCCACCAGTCGTCCGAGGAGTTATACTCCTTCCACAACAGCCAGATCTTGCGCGAGCGTTCGGTCAGCAGGTTCTCACGAGGAAAGCCGACCGCGACGGCAAATCGTTCAGCCCCTTCGCCGACCAGCATGACATGGCCGGTATGCTCCATGACCGCCTTAGAAACCAGCGCGACATTCTTAATATTGCGCACGCCACCAACCGATCCAGCGCGCCGCGTGGGCCCGTGCATGCAGCAGGCATCAAGTTCGACCACGCCTTCCTCATTGGGCAGGCCACCCAATCCGACGGAATCGTCGTTCGGATCATCTTCCGGCCCCTTCGCCACGCGGATGGCAGCGTCCAGCGTGTCCCCGCCGCTCTTCAAAAAAGCCAAGGCGTCGTCAAGATAATTGACCCCGTTGTGTGAGCAGATAATGATGGGACGCTTGCCCATGCCGAAATACCCGCCGGGGTGTGAAGAGTCGCTGTGCGGAGAGCCGTTGTGCGAGTTGTCTTGGGCCTCCGAATTTGACGTCTTCAGGCCAGTAGCGACCGATGCTGCGATAACGGAACCTAGAAATCCACGACGACTGATGGACATGAGTTCTCCAGAAGAGGAAACGGCGAGAAGAATATCACGAGGATGCTCCAATCTGGTGCCAACGAACGCATTCGTGAGTTCTGGCTAATCACTCTTTGAACGGTCGCCAAGCCGGTCGTTTTCGTTGACTTGCTCCTCGCCTCCCGCCTAAGATACAGCGACTCAAAATTCGACCCCCTGATCCGGCTCAATGATTGGCCAAACCATCTCGCACTACCTGATCGTCGAGAAACGTCCCGGAAAAGACGCGGAGCCACGAAGTCTTCAGCCTTCGACCATTTGTAATAACCGCGAGACACCCTCGCGAAACTTGGCTGGTTCCGTGATCAGACTCAGCACAAGATGGCCTTCGCCCGGAAAATCGTAGAAGTGTCCAGGATGCACGATGACCCTCATTTTTCGCAGAAGATTAATAGCCAGCTCTTCATCGGTCCCAAGCACAGGAACACGCAGCACAGCGTACCAACCGCCTTCAACTTGTAATCTCACGCACGATGGATGTCCAGCAAGCCGCCGATCGAGTTCCGCGAGATTCGCACGCAGCCGATCAAGAAGAATGGGCTGAATCTGCTTCCGCTGATCAAGCAGCACCGCCGCGGCAAGTTGCACGGGAGCGTTCATCGAAAGATAAGTGTCAGAGATGATTTCGAGCCGCGATCCCGCCTCGGCCACCGCCTCCTTCGGCCCGCTGGCAACTACCCACGCAAACTTCATCTGCGGGAGCGCGGAAATCTTGGAAACTCCGCTGAGCGTGAACGTGAGCGCCTCGCCGTTAGCGGCAAAACTGTTCCGCAGCGCGCCGTCGTGCGCGTAGTCCAGAAATACTTCATCCACGATCAGCGCCAGGCTATAGTCCCGGCAAAAGGCGTTCAGAGCCGCAGCCTCTGAAGCAGACACATAGGAACCCGTCGGATTGTTGGGATGAACGAGGATCACTGCCCGCGACTGAGCCGTGGCCGCTTTATACAGCGAATCAAAATCGATTTGCCATCCGTGATCGTAAAGCAGCGGATAAGGAACCAGCTTGACGTCGGCGAGATCGGCAAGAAACTCAAACAGCGGGTAGCTCGGCTTGGGTACAAGAATCTCATCGCCAGGATTCGCGAGCAGCCGGAATACATAGGAATAAGCTTCGCTGGTGCTGGTAGTGAGAATCAGTCGCTCAGGATCAAGATCGAAAACCTCGTGCGACTCGCGATAGTACTGGCAAACGGCCTGGCGCGCCGCCAGCAAACCGCGCGGCTGCGGGTCGTAATGCATTGCCTCCGGATTCGCCAGCGCCGCGAGAACGATTCCAGAATCGGGTCGCACGCCAGCGTCGGTCGGGTTCGAGATCGTAAGATCGAGAATTTCGAGCTTCGAGGTGCGCGCTTCTTCGATCGCTCGAGTTAGGGCGTTTTGACTGAGCCGCCAGCTTGTGCGGTGTGAGAACATATCACTTCAGGAGGGACTTCCGAGATATACTTCCGGCGGATTTGAGCCAATGATTCTGCTGAACATGATCGCCTCCACAATCATTTTGGCCCTCTTAACAGGAATTGCTGGGTAATGCATTGTGAAACCAGCAATAATAGTCGAGTGGTTGCGGAAGAAGTCCGAGAGAACTATCGGGTTCCGCCTGAATCCATTTCTCTTCCGGTCTTGGTACCCCAAATATTTGCGTTTCATGGGAATCGTTCTCTTAGTGTTTGTCGCGCTGAGGTTATGATCCTAACGCACCACGGTTTCTGAAAACACGCGGACTGACAGCTACTTCCCGAACGCCTCCTTATTCACCACATAAGGCATCTTAGTAATATCGCCGCCGTAATTCCCTTCCAGCACATCAATCAGTCCCTGCACGCAGCGTCCGGCCATGCCTTGATTGGGATCGTCCGACAAGCGCGTAATCCGCGCGGCGCTGGCGAAATGCGGCAATAATCGGCAGCGGTCAGCGATCGCGGGATCCCGCAACGGCGAATCGGCGGGCAACGGCTCTTTGTCGTAAACATCCAGAGCTGCGCCGGCAATCCAATTCTCGCGCAGTGCCCGAGCCAGGGCCACTTCATCCACCACCGGACCGCGCGACGTGTTCACGATCATCGCAGAGGGTTTCATCATGCGCAGCGTCGTTTCGTTGATCAGGTGATAGGTGG
>JBEKLO010000135.1:0-13193 GCA_050010155.1 Terriglobales bacterium | reverse complement strand
TAAGTCCTTATTCCTCAAAGACCTGGCGTTTTCTGCGCGCCAAGTCTTTGATTCTTAAAGACCACTGCCAGAGGGGTCCAAGCCGATTCTCAGCCATCTGAGCTGGATCACAAGTCAACAGATTATCGTTGGCAATAAAAAGTCGTCGAATCGCATCGTAGGCGACTGACGACTTTTCATGAAACCTGTCTTCCCGAAACGTCCAGGCGAAATCCGCGCTTACTGTACGTCGGAAACTTTCCCGTTGATAAACGTCACCTTGATGTCTTTGTAGACGTAGATCTGTTTCGCTCCCAGGTTGATGATCTTGTCTGGGTTGCCGATCGCGGCCTTCACCTGATCTGGAGTCTGCCCTTTTTCTATTTGCACAGGATCCGCTGGAGGTGCCTGTTGCGCTTGTCCTCCGCCCTGTTGATTGCCGCCTTGATCGTTCCCTTGTCCGCCTTGCGCGTTGTTGTTGCCGCCCTGGTTGTTGCCCTGATCGTTGGAATTACCGCTGTCATCGATGGCGAGCAATCCGGAGATCGCATCTTCGACTTGCGCTGGATTGGTAGTGGCCAGCGTTCCCTTTGGGAACTGGAAAACGACGTCAGCTTTGTAAAACGTCTTCGGATCGGTGTTGTTACAGGAATCGCAGGCAACGATACTGATGACCACCTGGTCTTTCGGCAAATTAACGACGAGTTTGGCTGGATACACCTTATTGTTGACCTGGAAAAACTGAGTTGTCGGAGCCTGTTGCCCGATTTTACCCATGAGGTGGCCAAAGACCTTCTGCCCCACAGGATTCGGGGAGTGAACCACTCCGCTCTCATACTTGGTGGAGAAAATGCTCTGGTCGGAGTAGGGCACGCCGAGAATGCCGCCCTTCTTGACCACCAGGATCGTCCCCTGCTCCACTACGGCTGCTCCGCTCGAGTCTTCCCCCATCTTTACCAGCGTATATTGCGCCCTGAGTTGTTCTTCCAGCGATACCGTGCCTTGCGCGACCGCCAGCGGGCAGGCGATGCCGACAAGAATTAACGCGATAACCATCAAAGCGGAAACCGGAATGGCCATTTCGATTTTCTGCCGCATTGCAACCTTCCTCCTGTGAAGCTGATGCTCCCAATCCCGAGCGGGGAGGAGCGTTATGTGGTTTTCTGGCTTGTGGGAAAAGCTGGAAGCGTCGCGTGTTTGCGCGACGCTCCCAGCTCTAACGATTCAACGGCTCGACCCTTTACTGCTGCTTGGCCTCGGCTTCGGCTGCATCAGCATCCTTTGCCTGCTGTTGCAAATCAGATTGGACGGTAGTGTCCGGTGTAGGCGCTGGGACTTCACCAGGCTGTGTCTTGGCATCGGGAGCGGCCGGAATCCCGTTCTTCCCTTGCTTGTCGGCCAGCTCTTTGAGTCCAGCATCCATCTGAATCCGCAGTTGATTATGCATTTCCTGCACATCGTCCGCGGAGACTGCGACAGTAGCGCCAACCGCACACTCGTCTTTCTTGCTGGCTTTCACGGTGGCGTTGACCATGTTGTCATCATCCGGTGTGTCGGTGACACGGTAGATCACGTCTCCGGCAGACAGGCTGCATTCCACGCTATCCGTGGTCGTGAGATCTTCGTCGCTGGAGACAACGAAGATGCGGATTTTGGGATCGAGCGCCGGTGGTGGTACGTCCCCGCCGCTCGGAGCATTTGGGCCAGCCGCTGCTGCAGCCTTTTCCGCCGCGATTTCGTACTTCATCTCGTCGGAAATCGCCTGCTTCACGTCAGGACTGAGCTGAACCGTAGACGCAGGTGCGCCTCCGCCCAGCATATATGCCCCATACATGGTCTCGAGGTTTGCTGCGACCAGCGGATCGCTCGACCACAACGAAGCGATTTCGTCTCCCGATTGCGGACCCATCTGCAGCAAGCCATTGTCGCCACCGCCACCGTCGTCGCCGCCGGCAGCTTGTTGCGCGGCATAGGCAGCTTGCAGGTTCGCGGCAATCAAGTAATCCGTCAGCCAGAATGCAGGTCCCGCATACACTGGGTAAGGCGCGAACCATCCGCCATAGAAGCCAAACCAAGGCGATCCGCCCCAACCCCATCCCCAGGCGACTGGTGCAGGCCACGGATTGTAGGCCCATCCGTAGAATCCAGGGCCCCAATAATACGGAGGAGCGTAGCCGTAATAGTTGCGGCCTCCCCATCCATATCCGCGATACCCGTAAGCGTAATAATGTCCGCCCCTGAAATAGGTGCGCTGGTAATAGGAGTGGCCGCCGCGGTTAAAGTAGGCGCGCTGGCTGTATCCGCCGTAACGCCCGTGACTGACGATGGTGCGTCCGTTGTGCGTGCTGGTGATGCTCCGGCCGCCGTGCATGCCGCGATTGATCGTCATCCCACTCTTGGTGTGGATGGAGCGAACCTGGCCATTGGCACGCGCTTGAACTTGAGCTCCGCTCCTCGTGGTCCGGGTCGTGGCGCCCTTGGGTTGATGCCCGCCGCCTGCGCCGCCACGGTTGCCAGCTGTCTGTCCGCCACGGTTCCCGCCGGCCTGTGCGCCGCCACGGTTGCCAGTGTTGCCGGTCTGTCCACCGCGGTTCCCGCCGGTCTGCGCGCCGCCACGGTTGCCAGCGTTGCCGGTCTGTCCACCACGATTACCGCCGGTCTGTGCGCCGCCGCGGTTGCCAGCGTTGCCGGTCTGTCCACCACGATTACCGCCGGTCTGTGCGCCGCCGCGGTTGCCGGCATTGCCAGTCTGTCCGCCACGGTTGCCAGCCGACTGTCCAGCTCTGCTGCCAGTGTTTCCGCCCGGTCCACGATTTGCACCCGCTGCACCACCAGGTCCACGATTCATTCCCGAGGCACCGCCGGGGCGCTGGCCAGTGTTTCCATGCTGCGCTGGGGCGGCATGTTGCGCCGGGGCTGCGTGCTGTGCTGGAGCGGCATGGGATGCAGGTGCGCCTCCGCCACCCTTCTTTTGCGCCGAAGCGACAGCGGTTACGGTGAGGATCACAAGCAATACGGACCATTTGGTCAGAACATTCTTTTGTCGGTTGCTCGAATTCATAGCCACTCCTGTGAGATGTGTAGGTCTTTAGTTCCCTGCATTCCCCCAACGGGAAAACGTTCGCGGCGCGCACGAATTGTGTTCTTTCGTCCCGCGGCCACTATGGGTTTTTCGACAATAACCCCTGCGGTCGAGTGCCATAGGGGAAGGGCTGGGCACTGGCCTTTGGAAGTCCCGACAATTTCACACCCGTTTCACGACGGTGTCAAGCAAGCTCTTGCAAATTCACCTCGTCAACCAACACACAATTCGAAAAGCGCGCTCTAGGTGCCGTGGACTTCCCCCGAGGCTTTCACGGTGTCCCGTCAAATAGCAGCGGACGCTCGGCGGGTACCCGTGCAAAGGGTCAGGGTCACCTCCAAATGTAACCACGGTAATTGGGGAGTGTTCCATCGTGCGCCGATGGAGCTAATGAACTCAAATGCTAACGCACGCATACATTCGAACGGCAGTTCTGGCTTTATCGGCAATGACCTATCTGCTTATTGGCAGCGCGGTTGCCAAAGACAAAGACGATGCCTCCGGCGTCCCTACCTACCGCAGCACCGTTTCCGAAGTACGAATTACGTTTTTCGCCACCGACGAGAACAATCGTCCCCTGGAAAATGTGACGAAATCAGACTTTGCGATCGTCGACAACGAACAGGTAGTCCGCAATTTCCGAAGCTTCGCGCATTCCCAGGAAACCGCGCTCGATGTGGTTGTGCTGGTGGACCTGAGCGAGTCGGTCGCGCCACGCGTTCGAGGCGCCATCAGCGATGTGCTGCAACTGGTCGCGCGGGAGCAGTCGATCGCGGACGACAACATCTCCGTACTGTCTTTTGGAGGGACGTTCGGCACGCCCGCCAGCTTGCGGCCCGCGATTCTCTGCTCGAGCGGGTGCCGTGCGTCCGACTCTGGGAGCAGACTTCTCGCAGTGAAGAGCGGTGGGGTCACGCCGCTGTTCGACGCGCTGATGTTCGCAGCCGATTTCATCGCGGATCATCGGCGGCCCGGTCGCAACGACGTGCGCCCGGTGCTACTTCTGTTCTCCGACGGCTGCGACACCATTAGCCTGCATTCCGCAAGCGAGGCGCTGCAAGCGGCGCAGGGGACGGGCGCCTTGATCTACTCCGTCGACATGGGGAGAACAGAGATTCCATCGCCGGGCAGCACTTTCCTGCGGCGACTCTCCGAGGCTACGGGGGGGCGGTATTTCCCGCTCGCGCTGCGCAACTCCCCGCAAGAGAACGCTGCTGCGGTACTGAACGCAGTGCTCGAGGATCTGCGTGCCTCCTACGTAGTGACCTACGATTTGCCCAGCTACCAGGCTGGATTCCACTCGCTTCGCCTTCTGCCGACTCACAAACTCAACTTCACTTTCCATAGCCGAAATGGTTACGACTACGAACCCGGCAATCGTTGATGGGAGACCACAATGATGACCGCGAGTTCGAGACTACCGATTGGAGACCTATGAAAACCACATTGCTCTTGACGCTTGTATTCAGTTGCATCTCGGTCGCTTTTGCAGCGCCGATCGGTGCTTATCAACAGGGAACCGTAGTTCGCATGCACATGGGCGACTGCCAACTCATGCATCGCGGCTTCATGAATCAATTTGGGCCGCCGCAAGCCGCCGCCGCTGAGGACCTGTGTCCTGAATACACCTTGGTGACCGATAAGGTCGTGTTTGTCATCGTGGGCAAGTCATCTAACCAACTGGTGCCCCTTGCCGAGATCATCGATTTTCGATTCCATAACAAAGAACTAGCAGTGCGAGTGGATGACGCCCGCAAGGAATCCAACTTCTCCATCAAGGAAATGACGCTGCGCTCACAATGGGAACTCATCCAGAAGCATATCGAATATGAACTTACGGACCCTGTGCATCAGCCCGAGGACACGTCGTTGGCATTGCGCAACCGGCAGTAACCCGCACCATGGTTCGGAGATCCGGGTACGATTTGATCCACCACAAAGGGCACGAAGGCAGACGAAGTACCCACCTAAAGGGTTTCCTTCGTGATGAACTTCGTGCCCTTCGTGGCAAATCTGGAGCACCACCGGAACCAACGCTGGGATTGACGGCGGACACGCGGCACGCCAGACTAAAAGGTCATGGCAAAACTTCGAGTGGGCATTCTTTTTGGCGGACGCAGCGGTGAGCATGAAGTGTCATTGTTGTCGGCAGCGTCCGTTCTGAACGCAATTGATAAAACGAAATATGAAGTGGTTCCCATCGGCATCACGAAAGATGGGCGCTGGCTTACGGCGGAACATGCGGAACGTCTGCTGAAGGGCGAAAAGGATGCCAGTGTCCCAGCCGCATCCGCAACGCATCTGCGGGCGGGCGATCCGGAGGCCACTCCGGGAGCGGCGGTGCTCGCTACAGGCGAGTCGGTGGTGGTTCCCCCAGAACCCACGCGGCGGGATGCGGGGCTGGCGCCGTTTCAGACCGACGCGAATCTGCGCCGCGCCTCCGATCGCGCGATCAACGTCGATGTGATTTTTCCCGTGCTGCACGGAACCTTCGGCGAAGACGGCACCATTCAGGGACTGCTTGAACTGGCCGACATCGCTTATGTCGGCGCGGGCGTGCTCGGATCTGCCGCGGGCATGGATAAAGACATCATGAAATCGTTGTTCCGCGCGGCGGGCTTGCCCATCGTGAAACATGTGACCATATTGCGCGGCCAGTTTGAGCGCGAACCCAAGAAAGTGCAGAAACTGGTGGAAAGCAAGCTGAAGTATCCGGTGTTCGTGAAGCCGGCGAACCTGGGATCGTCGGTCGGAATTTCGAAGGCGCACGACGGCAAGGAACTAGGCCCAGCGATCGTGGAAGCGGCGAAGTTCGATCGCAAAATCGTGATTGAAGAAGGTGTCGGCGGAAAAAAGAACAGGGCGCGCGAAATCGAGTGTGCGGTGCTCGGCAACGACGATCCGACGGCGTCGGTTGCGGGAGAAATCATTCCGTGCAAGGAGTTCTACGACTACGACGCGAAGTATCTAGTGGAAGGGTCGGAAGCGGTAATCCCCGCAAAGCTCACGAAAGCGGAAATGAAAACGGTGCAGAGGCTGGCAATTGCTGCTTTTCAAGCCGTCGATTGCACCGGGCTTGCACGCGTCGATTTTCTGATCGACCCGAAATCGCGCAGAATTTTCGTTAACGAGATCAACACCATGCCTGGGTTTACTGCGATCAGCATGTATCCGAAGATGTGGGTGGCATCGGGCGTCCCGTACCCTGAATTAATTGACCGGCTGATTCAGTTGGGGATTGAGCGCCACGAAGACAAGAGGCGGAATCAGTACAGCAAGTAGTTTGAATGACGGAAGACCGGCCACCAGAAACAACAAAACGGCAGGACCGACCCGCTGCCGTTTCGCCTGAATCCAAAATTTCGGGGCCCCTTACTTACCTTTATTGACTACTTTCTTCAGTTCGTTCCCGGGAGTGAATTTGGCGACTCTACGAGCAGCAATCTTGATCGTAGCACCCGTCTGCGGGTTTCGGCCGTTGCGGGCCTTGCGCTGCGAGACGGAAAACGTGCCGAATCCAATCAAGGCGACTCGGTCCCCTTTGCGAAGGGCAGCGGTAACGCTGTCCACGGTGGTGTCGATCGCGGTCGTCGCCTGCGCCTTGGAAATGTTGCAGGCTCCGGCGATGCGATCAACCAGATCAGCTTTATTCATGCTCTCTCCTGACACTAGTTGTTTCGGTTCCCGCGCATCGGCCGGGGAGGGAGAGCTCAACGCGCAAGCACCGGCGATGGCCATTCTCGCCGATACGAAGGGATTGTCAATGGGAAACACGTGCCAGTTGCCCGTTTTGACACCTCAAGCCACTGGCGATGATTGGAGAATGACTCAAAAGTGCTAAGCACTTTTCGTGTGTACGTGCGATCGATGTGTGTCTGCGATTGGAAATTTTCCTCGGTTCTACATCTTTCTCCACAACTCGCCGACACTCTCCACAGGATGTGCACAGAGAGGAAACGCTTTCGAGTTGCAGCACGGGCAGGTTCGGGTGCACAGTCTAACTACAGGACTAAGCACACGATCATGAAGACAGCAGCGGAAATTTGTCCCCTGTGCGCGGGGTCAGGGTGGAAGCCAGTTCCGGGAACGCCGGATGGCGGCGTCACGCGCTGCGATTGCCAACTGCGGGCACGCGGCGGCGCCATGATCGCGGCCGCGCGCATTCCCAGGAGATATGAGCACTGCGAGCTGTCAAACTTCACCACGGATTTCCCGGGTGCTGATCGTTCGATTGCCCTGGCGCAGATCAGTGCGTCGCGCTTCGTGCAAGAGTTTGATCCGCGAGAAGGCGCTGGCTTGTTGCTGGTAGGGGGAATCGGGACCGGTAAAACTCACCTTGCAGTGGGCATTCTGAAAGAACTGATCGCCACCCGAGGAAGCGCTTGTCTTTTTTGCGACTATCGAGAACTACTGAAACAAATCCAGAACTCCTACAACGATTCCGTCCAAGCGACCGAGCTGCAGGTGCTGCGTCCGGTGTTTGAGGCCGACGTTCTTCTCTTAGATGAGCTCGGCGCCGTGAAACCGAGCGAGTGGGTGTGGGATACGGTCAGCCTGATCCTCAACACGCGCTATAACGACAATCGAGCCACTATCATCACCACAAACTTCGCGGACGAGCCGCCCGCCGGTGTGACTCGGCCATCGTCGTTGTCGCCGGCACGCGCAGCGGTTCGTGAAGAAACTCTCGGCGACCGTATTGGCGAGCGCATGCGCTCTCGGCTGCAAGAAATGTGCCGCATCGTCAAGATGGACGGCCCCGACTTCCGGCAGAAGTTCAAGAGCGCCAGCTTCGGATAACCCGGGCACATCCACGCTTATCCCTTGCCCGCTCTCCACAGGGCGCGTGAGCGGGCCCGCATCTGCGCGGTCGGTCGCTCTACAATCAAGAACGTGCTGACCGAACGCATCGAGTTTCACCCGGACGCTGACGCTGAGGTCTTCTCCGCCGTAGCCGCAGCGCCGGCGGTGTTTCTTTTGCGCGGCGCGGAGGCGAACTCCGAGCCCTACGTCACTAAGACGGCCAACCTGCGGCGGCGCCTGCAGCGGTTGCTTTCCGCTCCCGAAGCGCACACCAAACGTCTCAACTTGCGCGACCGCGTTCGCTGGATTGAATACACGCTGACGGGCTCCGATTTCGAATCGGGGTTCGTGCTCTATCAGGTGCTGCGGGCTGCGTTTCCGAAGACTTATTCGAATCGCTTGCGGTTGCGCTTCGCTCCGCTCGTCAAGCTGCATCTGGAAAACGAATTTCCCCGTGCTTCGATCACAAGCCGGCTGGGGCGAATCTCGCCTTCACGGAAAAACGTTTATTACGGGCCGTTTGCCTCGCGGGTGGCGGCGGAAAAGTTCATGAACGACGCGCTCGACTTTTTCAAAATGCGACGCTGCGTGGATGATCTTCATCCCGATCCGAAATTCCCCGGTTGCGTTTATTCCGAGATGAAGATGTGTTTGGCGCCCTGTTTTCGCGGCTGCTCCGATGATGAGTACCGCGCCGAAGTAGTGCGGGTAGAGGATTTTCTGGACTCGCGGGGCGAATCGCTGAAGCGGCAGATGGCGGTCGAGCGCGATGACGCCTCGGCGAAAATGGAATTCGAGACAGCCGCAGCCATTCATGCGCGGCTCGACAAACTCAATCCCGTCCTGCAGCAGTTACCCGAGTTCGTCCAGCGGATTGACGAATCGCGTGCCGTGATCGTGCAGAAATCCGCGCGGAGGTCTCCGCTACCCGAGAGCGTCGCATTGTTCCGCGTAGACGCTGGCGCGATTGCGGGACCACTCGACTTTCCCATCTCAGGCGCGGAACACGCAAAATCACAATCCATGGAAGCCCGCATCGAAGCCGCGCTTACGGCATTTCCGGCAGCCAAACCGGGCAGCGCGATGGAGCGCATCAGCGCGATGGAGCGCATGGAGCATCTCGCGATCCTGAAGCGCTGGTGCTACCGCGGAACCAGGACCGGCGAAATTTTCTTTGCCGACAACAAAGGCGAGCTGCCGATGCGGCGTTTGGTGCGCGGAATTGGACGAGTGTACAAGGGCGAAGCTCCGGATCTGTCGTTCGTCGATGGTCGTTAGTCGTTCGCTATTTGTCGTTCGCCAAAGAACCATCGACGAACGACAAAGACGTTTGCGCTTTTCTAGTCGACACCAGAGTTCATACAATTGGGTCACTATGGCGAAGAAACCCACGAAAAAGAAAATCAGGAAAACGTCGACCAACGCTGTATCGAAGAAGAAAACCGCGGCGCGACCGGCGGCGCTCGATCAACCTCTTCGCGACCATCTGCTCTACTTGCTCAAAGACGGCGGAGCGCACGCCAGCTTCGACGCGGCGATGGGCGACTGGCCCGTGCAACTCGCGGGAGTGAAAGTTGCGAATTTCCCTCACACCGCCTGGATGCTTCTCGAGCACATGCGCCTTGCGCAATGGGACATCTTGGAGTTCAGCCGCAACTCGAAGCATATTTCTCCGAAATGGCCCGAAGGATACTGGCCGGAATCGGAAGCGCCGGCAAATGAGAAGGCATGGAAGGCTAGCATGGCTCGGTTCAGGAAAGACCTGCAGGCAATGGAGCAACTGATCTCCGACCGCAAAGCCGATCTCTACGCCCGCATTCCCTGGGGCGATGGGCAAACAATTTTGCGCGAGGCATTGCTGGTGGCAGATCACAATTCGTATCATCTGGGGCAACTGGTGATGCTCCGGAAGAGCATCGGAATCTGATCGGAAGTCCGACTCACCGCCGAGACGCAGAGAGCGCCGAGGAAACCTTTTTTGGCTCTTAAACATTTGCGCGTAGATTTTGCGAAAGAAAAACAAACTCCCTCAGTCTTGCCTTTTAGCCCCAGAATCTCTCGGCGCTCTCTGCGTCTCGGCGGTGAAGAAATTCTAAGCCGCACGCACCGGCGTGCGCACGGGCCGCTTCCGGAACACGACCTTGATCTCCTCCCGCCAGTGCTCGTCGATTCCCAGCACTTCCCAGTCGATTTCGGGCGACAGATAACGAAGGATGGTGTCGGTGGTGGGATGCAGGTGCAGAGCGGGCGCGACCAGCATGAGCAAAGGCTTCTCCGGCGAAATCTCGCGCCCGGGAAAATAACCGAATTGCGCAAACTCGCCACGGCTCTGGTGCCAGGCGACACGCGACCAGTAATCCAGGCCTAGGGGAAGGTGAAGATCCTCGTCGGCTTTGAGTTCGATTACGGCGAGGCGAGCGTCGCGAGTTGTGGCCAGAATGTCGATCATGGCTCGATCGGCGGCCGCGAACGCGGGCACCTGCGCATAGACGAACTCCGGACGCAGGCGGCCGTCGAGCGCTCGGATGTTTTGGGCGACCAGCGATTCCAGCCAGCGCTCCGGATGCATTCGCCACAGCGCGTGGTTCTTGGGACCGTCCGGGCGACGAACCGCCGCGGCTAGCCTCACCAGATCGGCGAACTGCGTTTCGTTTTCGACGTTGAGAACGCGCTCTTCCGGACCCACCCCAAAGGCGATTTCCTCGCTGCACTCGAAATTTCGCGGATCATGCGCTATTCGCGCCTGGGCGAACTCCAGACCATGTCTGCGGAATGAAATCAGCGCTGGGGAGAGCACAGCGACTTCCGCTTGCGGCAGTATGCTGTGAATGCGCGTGATCGATTCCGCAAACCGTTCGCGCGCCAGTTCTTCATCGACGGCGTGGACTAGCCGGGTTGCCAGGTTGCCGCAGTCTCCGAGATCGACCGGTACCATCGCAGCCTCGCACTGGTCGAACTCGTACAAATACCATTTCGCTGCCGTGGGGTGCAGATGCACCATGCGCTGGCGGGTAAGGGCAGCTGTCCCTTTCGGCACGATCAGCGCGAGCCCTTCAACCACGCGGCGCTCCCGCTGCGCCAGTCGGCAGGCTTCGAGCCAAAGAATTCCACAAGTCAGCGCGCTGTCAATGGTCGATTGCGTCTCTTCATCGTTCACTCCAACTACGGCTAAGGCGCGCTGTCCCTGGCGCAGCAGACCACGCATGTGGGCGGGACCAAAGGAATGTTCGAGATCGATGCTGGTCGTTAGCCGAACCACGGTCCATTCGGGAAGATTTTTTTCGAGGGTTCGTCGCAGGCGAGGCTCGTAAGCGGCACGCGCCGACCGTCGCGCGGCGAATGATCGCTGATCGCGATCGCGACAGAAGTCGAGGCGCGTCGGTCGATTTTGCCCCATGCGTTGCACCTGCAAGCGGAGCGTGGTGGCCTTCATTTCTGCGTCCAGGACGCGGCGGACGAAATTCCGCTCGTGCGACCAGAGGTGCAGCAGGCATTTGTTGTACTCGCCGGAAATCGAATACTTCGACTCCGCCAGATCGAACGCGATGGCGCCGTCTTCCACCACCACGGCGGCTCGTGCGCCGTTGAGAAATTCGGAAAGCATCTGGCTGAGGGATTCTGGGGTCATGATTCTGGGGTCATGGAGTCGGTGATTCGGTGGGTACTGGTTTGGCTTTACCTGTTGGGTATTGATGCACCAAGGCCCCCCCTATTTTTAACCTAATTAGAATCATTGACTTAGCCGCAAAATATTCAAGAGTAACGACTTAAACGTAAAATATTCCAGAATAAGGAGTTAGGGTGGTTCTGACATCGTTTTCCCGGATTTGGGACGACTGCTGAGTCTTCTCGTTGCCGCCAATTTGTTTGTTTCCGTTTATCTTTAGTTTCTCTTTATCAAAGAGTCGACCAAATGGGCTTCCGCGTCTCAAAAAACTCGAGACGTTGTCGGCTTTCGAGGGCCGGTCTCCTGAGAAACGGGCACACCTCGACCATGAAACACAGTTCGATTTCCATTGTCTCCGGCGAGCGGTTGAATGTCTGTGATGGCGCACACCGGACGTTTGTGATGAAAGAGTCACAGACCCCGCTCTTCGCTTCGCGATAGGACGGGCCACCCGGCAGCGTCAGTGATCGATGAACCGAGAGATTGTTTGTTTTTGCTCAGCCAAACGCAACTCGTAACGCAAAGGTTTTGAAATTGCGAACCTCGATGGACAGGAGGGGGCATGGGGTGCAGAATTTCTTATGACTCGATTGCTACTTATATCGTTGCTCATTCTAGTCGCAAACTCTTCGGTCGCTCAGCAGCCAGCCGCAACTGCGCCAAAATCGGAGACAGCGCCACTTCCAGCGGGGACTCTCCCGTACGATCCTGCAGTAATCGCCGCTGCTATCCGTAACAGCTACTATCACCCTGACGAGATGTCAGGCGTTAATTGCACCATTTCTGTCGATTGGCCCGCTTTTTTCAACGCAGTAAAGTTGAATCCAGCGCCAGATCGCCTGAAGGCAATTCAAAACCTGAAGATCCGATCAGAGGCTGCTCGTGGCAAAAGTCCCAAAGTCACGTTCGAGTGGGCGGGTGGATCCCTCGATAATTAAGGAACAACTTGAGGATGGGCTCAAGCAGGTGTTGGGCGGTTTCTACCAAGTGTATTGGAATATGATTGCCTCGTCCCCTATCAGCAACGCTTCTGAGCTTTCCAAGATCGAACCCCTGCCAGATGGGGGAGTGAAAGTTTATACATCTGGCCAAAACATCAACGTCGTTCTGATCGCTGACAAGGAACGCACTCCGACCCATTACACAATCGATAGCCCGGCGATGAACGGCACGATCGATCTTCATTACGCTTCTTCACCCAAATCGGTTCCCGGTGATCTCCGCCGCATTTCTAGCATGGATCTTACCGAGCAGATCGGAACGTCGAAATTGAACGTAAAACTAGTCCTTGATTACCAAGAAGTGGACGGGTTTTACGTTCCCAAACATGTCCGTTATGACCTTGTGGGGGCCTATTCGATGGAGATGGATTTCTCTGACTGCTCGGCTTCTGAAGGAGCGATTGCACACCAGGACAAATGAAAGTTAGTGCTTCGGATGCACCAGTTGCCAAAACCTGGATGACCACCTACTCGGAGACCACTTCCGTACTCTCACCGCTCAGACTCTCCTCTGCTCATGGGATAATGCAGTGAGCGCCAGGAATCGTTTGCCAGCCAAGGGCATCAAAATATGGTGACAGCCAATCAGGAACGCTTCTTCTTTCAGCACTACGGTCTTACCAATCACGACCTTGAGACTTACCTGGGCGCGGCTCTTTCC
>JBEKLO010000134.1:0-9169 GCA_050010155.1 Terriglobales bacterium | reverse complement strand
CAGGAAGCGGGCAAGGACGTGCGACTGAATCTTGAAAACGCCCGCCGCACAGTCACCGACCTCGAAGGCCGCCTCGAAAATCGAAAGAAGGAATTGCTTTCCATGCGTCATGTCACCTCTGCCACCCCCGTGGCCCTCGGGGGGGCACTTGTTGTTCCGATAGGCTTGCTCCGTCGCCTGCGAGGCGAATCTCCTACGGAGTACGGTTCCGCTTTTTCAACCGATCCCGTAGCGCGTGCTCGCGTCGAAAAACTTGCTATGGACGCTGTCCGACGGGCCGAGGAGGCGCGCGGATGCCGAGTGGTTGATGTTTCCGCGCAGAAATGTGGCTGGGATATTACTTCCTATCCGCCGGCCGTTGACAGCAAGCAGCCAGAAGCACGCCACATCGAAGTCAAGGGTCGTATCCAGGGTGCAGACACGGTCACTATCACGCGCAACGAAATGCTTTACGGCCTCAATCAAGCCGATAAGTTCCTTCTCGCGATAGTTCTGGTAGGTGAGAATGAAGCGGTAGACGGTCCGCACTATTTGCGCAACTTCTTTGAGTCGGAACCGGGCTGGGGAGTAGCTTCTATCAACTTTGAAATGAAGGCGCTCCTTGCGCGAGCGGAGAGCATATGACTTCTAACACTTTGCTGCGTGTTGATCGTTTGCACATCCGAAACTTCCGATGTTTCGGCGAATGCATCGTCGAATTGCATCAAGTGTTGACGGTCTTGGTGGCCGAGAACGCTCGTGGCAAGACTGCGGTTCTTGATGCTCTCGGGATTGCGCTTGGGCCTTTCGTTGACACTGTCGCCGGTACAACTTCGTTCCGTGGTTTCGACCGCTCAGATGTACGCCTTGTCCGTGGAGAAAACGCGGAGATGGAGCCCGTCCTTCCAACCGAATTTGAGGCCGACGGCTGCGTAGCTGGCCAGACCATTCATTGGCGTCGTGTCCTCAATGGCTATGGTCTTAGGGCTCGCACAACCAACAAGGAGGCTGAAAGTCTTCGCGAGGCCGCCGCGCACCTGCGGACGACTGCGGAGGACAGGCCGACGGAGGACAATGTGGTCCCGCCGATCCTCCCGCTCGTCGCCTTCTATGGCACAGGCCGTTTGTGGAGCGAACACCGCCTGACCGAAGGAAAAAGAAAATATGTGGTAGCCGCTGACGGTCGACGGTCGGGTTACACCGATTGCCTATCTTCTTCTTCATCCTTCAAAGGGATGGTTGCGTGGTACGAAAACAAAATGAACGAGACTCGGGATCCACGATTTAAGTCCGAGCTTCACAGGAACTTGCCGTTACTTGCGGCTGTCAAAGAAGCGACACGTGTAGTGCTTGCACCAACTGGGTGGTGTGAGTTGGATTGGGACTTCGAGAAAAGGTCGCTAGTAGTCAGTCACCCCGACTATGGTCGATTGCCATTGTCGATCCTCAGCGATGGTGTACGGAATATGATCGCCCTTGTTGCAGACATTGCTCGGCGTTGTGCTAGTTTGAATCCTCATCTCAATGAGGCCGCAGCACGCTTGACCCCCGGTGTTCTGCTCATCGACGAAGTCGATATGCATCTCCATCCCCGCTGGCAGCAGCTCGTAGTTGGCCTCTTGCAAAACGCGTTCCCGGCGATGCAGATGATTCTGAGTACGCACAGCCCACATGTACTGTCCACAGTCGATTCCGATTCGATTCGAGTGATCCGCCTCAGTGGTAGCACTGGGGTGCTTGGAAGACCTGCTTTTCAAACCCGCGGCGTAGAGAGTGCTGATGTTCTAGCGAAGGTTATGGACGTCGATCCCGTTCCCCAGGTAGAGCAGGCACAGTGGCTCAGCGACTACCGTGCGTTCGTTCAGATTGGTGAACAGGAATCTGTTGCTGCTCGAACGCTTTGGGACAAATTGCTGAATCACTTCGGCAAAGAACATCCCGTCTTGACCGAAGTCGAAATGTTGCGCCGCCTCCAAGTATTTAAGCGCGACAATAAACTTCCGCTCGAAGGAAGCAGCTAGAGATGCACGCGCTCGATCGAAATACAGTTCCCATTCCCGCTTGCTTGGTAGCACCGCCAGCAGGATGGGACTATAGCGACCTTCGCGGCAACGAGAGAGAAGAGATTCGAACTCGGTTGCTTGAACTTCAGAAGCATCGGTGCGCTTATTGTGAGCGTCGCACGGGTGATGAAAGGGACGACGGCCATATTGAACATTTTCGTAATCAAGTTGGGCACATCTACCTGAGACTCTCCTGGGCCAACATGTTTTGGTCGTGCAATGACGAAAAAACCTGCGGGAAGCACAAAGATAAGTGCGATCGTCAAACCGGACCGCGAGCCGCGTTTGACCCGAATCATCTTATCGACCCGTCACAGGTCGATCCGAACAACTTCCTCTTGTTTGTTGTTGACGGAACAGTTCGACCCCGAGATGGATTGGATGAGGCGAACGAACGGCGCGCTAAGGAGACTTTGCGCGTTTTTCAACTCGCTGACTCTGCATACCTGCGGAAGTCGCGGGAAGACGCCGTGAAGCCATATATAGGTGCAATTAACTCGCTGCTTTCGGCAGGAGCGGGTCTGGTTGTCGAGTATGTAAAGAGTGAAGTTGCAAGGATCGAAGAGGCTCCCTTTGCCACGACCATTCGACAATACCTGGAGGGGATTTTGGCATGACTGCGTACCCCATCAAATCCCCGCGCAAACTCATCGAGGTCGCCCTACCGCTCGATGCCATCAATATCGCAGCAGCAAAGGAGAAGTCCATCAGGCATGGGCATCCCTCGACATTGCATCTGTGGTGGGCGCGGCGCCCCCTGGCCGCGGCACGTGCTGTCATCTTTGCCCAGCTCGTCAACGATCCGGGTTACCAGCAGGGCGGCGGGTTTAAGTACGGAAAGAACAAGAAGGAAGCTGCGGCAGAGCGGAAGCGGCTCTTCAAGATTATTGAAGATCTAGTGGTGTGGGAAAACACGACCAACGAAATCGTCCTAGATGCCGCGCGCGCTGAGATCAGGCGCTCGTGGCGTGAAGTTTGCGAACTGAATAGAGATCACCCAGAAGCTTCCGAGCTCTTCAATCCAGAGAAGCTGCCCGCTCTGCATGACGCCTTCGCTGGCGGCGGAGCAATTCCGTTGGAGGCTCAACGCTTAGGTCTGGAAGTATACGCGTCTGATCTCAATCCGGTGGCGGTTCTCATTAACAAAGCGATGATCGAGATTCCACCAAAATTCGCCGGTCGTGCGCCAGTCGGTCCACCAGTTGTGGACGAACGTGGTGAGCGCTTCGTCCTTTCCAGGGAATGGCCCGGCGCAACCGGCCTTGCGGAAGATGTCCGCCGGTATGGAGCTTGGATGCGGAACGAGGCTCAACAACGGATCGGGGATCTTTATCCACCTATCGAAATTACTGCGGAGATGGCTCGTGATCGCTCTGATCTCAAACCGTTGGTGGGACGGAGCTTCACTGCAATCGCCTGGCTTTGGGCCCGCACAGTCAAAAGCCCCAGCCCGGCATTTTCACGCGTGGATGTGCCTTTAGTTTCCACATTCGTTCTGTCAAGCAAAGATGGAAGAGACGCTTATATACAGCCGATCATTCAAGGCGACCACTACAAGTTCGCGATCAGAATGGGCTCCCCGCCACCAGAAGCACAAAGAGGCACTAAGCTTGCGCGCGGAGCAAACTTTGCCTGTCTCGTGTCCGGCGCAGCCATTGAGCCGAAATACATCTACACGGAAGCGCTTGCAAAAAGGATGGGCACCCGCCTTTTGGCGGTGGTGATAGACACCCCAAAGGGTCGGATTTATCTAGCTCCAACCAGAGACATGGAAGCCGTCGCGGCTAAAGCGGAGCCCATTTGGAAATCCGACTTAGAAATGCCCGACAACCCTCGTTGGTTTTCGCCACCTCTCTACGGCCTCAAGACATACGGCGATCTTTTTACACCTCGACAGCTGGTGGCATTGACGACGCTGAGTGATCTAGTGATGGAGGCCCGAGACAAGATCCACCACGATGCCCTAGCAGCTGGAATGCCAGACGACGATAAACATCTCGAAGAAGGTGGTGTCGCCGCCATCGCTTACGCTGAAGCTGTGGCGGCGTTGCTGGGCTTAGCTGTGAGCCGTTCGGCTAATACCATAAATTCGCTTGCAGTCTGGTCCCAAGGCCGCGAACAGAGCGTCAATTTGTTCTCGCGTCAGGCCATACCTATGGCGTGGGATTTCCCGGAGGTCAATCCCTTCGCCGGTGCGGCGGGGGATTTTGGGGTAACCACAACATCAATGGCGAGAAGCCTTGAAAATGTGTCCGCACACAGGATTGGAGCGTATGTCAGCCAAGCTGATGCACAGACCCAAACAATCAGCAATCGCAAGATTATCTCCACCGATCCTCCTTATTACGACAACATCGGATACGCAGACCTTTCCGATTTCTTCTACGTGTGGTTACGTCGAGCACTTCGTCCAATTTTCCCAAATCTTCTCGCGACAATCGCAGTACCAAAAGACGAGGAATTGGTTGCAACCCCGTACCGCCATGGTGGTAAGGATGAAGCGGAGACCTTTTTTCTCACGGGCATGACGCAGGCGATGGACAGTCTTGCAAAACAAAGTCATCCTGCCTTTCCACTCACCATTTATTACGCCTATAAACAGTCCGAAACAGACGACGAGGCTGGCACTTCTTCCCCGGGATGGGTGTCATTCTTAGAAGCGGTCAATCGTGCGGGTCTACAGCTTACAGGGACTTGGCCGATGCGCACAGAACGGCCTACCGGCGTGAAGGTGATGACGAATTCTTTGGCTTCTAGTGTGATCCTCGTCTGCCGTAGACGTTCAGGGGAGGCAGTGACAGTTTCTCGCCGCGCGTTCCTTGCCGAGTTGAGCGCAGTACTGCCCAATGCGCTGGATGAGATGACCAAGGGCTCCGGAGATGACCGTTCGCCAGTCGCCCCCGTTGACCTCTCACAGGCTATCCTCGGACCAGGTATGGCAGTATTTTCGAAATACGCCGCGGTGTTGGAGGCTGATGGCTCGGCTATGAGCGTCCGCAGCGCGCTCCTACTCATCAATCGCTTTCTCGCTGAAGATGACTTTGACCCCGACACTCAGTTCTGTTTGCATTGGTTCGAGCAGTACGGTTGGGGTGAGGGGAGGTTCGGCGATGCCGACACGCTTTCCCGCGCAAAGGGCACCAGTGTTGATAGCGTGCGCGATGCTGGAGTCGTCGAGTCTGGCGGCAGTGTCGTTCGACTGCGCAGGTGGTCGGAATATCCTAGTAACTGGAACCCGCAAAACGAGACGCGAGTGTCGGTCTGGGAGGCGTTACATCAATTTATTCGCACCCTCAAGAATGACGGCGAAACTGGCGCGGGCCGCCTACTAACGGCTGTATCGGGCAAGTCCGAAGCAACTCGCCAACTCGCCTATCGCCTGAACACCCTCTGTGAACGCCGAGGGTGGGCCGAGGATGCGCGTGCCTACAACGAGTTGATCACTTCATGGAGCGGCATTGAAGTAGCCGCGAGTATGGTGCCAACGGAAAAGACACAAGGGAGTCTTTTTGAGTGATTTGTCCTTGGACTGGAGCATAGATCGATGAAACCGTGGCGCGAAATAGCCGTTCCTCATCCCGACGTGCTCGAAGGTACGTTTCTTCAATCGGAGTTCGCGGCGGACATTACCGCCGTGCACACGGGCAAAGCAACCCCCGAATATCAGGACGCCTCAGCTTTTTTTCAGCGCACGTTCATCACCGAAGGCATGAGGTTGTTGCTCATCTCGGTGGCCCAGCGTTTGAACGGCAAGGGCGGCGACCCGGTGATCCAACTTCAAACGGCCTTCGGCGGCGGCAAGACCCACACAATGTTGGCGGTCTATCACTTGGCAACTCGCCAGTGTCCACTTAAGGATATGCCAGGCATTCCGGACCTGCTCGATCATGCGGGCATGATGGACGTGCCTAAAGCTAGGGTTGTGGTGCTCGACGGCACTGCCCGTGCTCCTGGGCAAGCATGGAAGTATGGCAATCAAGCCATTAATACTTTGTGGGGCGATCTGGCCTGGCAACTAGGTGGCAAGGAAGGCTATGCGCTTGTCAAAGACGCCGATACGACAGGCACATCACCGGGCAAGAACGTTTTGAAAACGTTGCTCGAAACGTACGCTCCATGTGTGGTGCTTGTGGACGAGCTCGTAGCTTATATTCGCCAGTTTCCAAACGGCCAGACTTTGAGCGGCGGGAGCTACGACAGCAATCTCTCTTTTGTGCAGGCCTTGACCGAAGCCATCAAGCTTGTGCCGAACGCCATCCTGCTCGCATCCTTACCGGAATCGGACATCGAGGCTGGAAGTAATCGCGGGATGACGGCGTTGCAAGCGCTGGAAAAGACCTTCGGCAGGTTGCAGGCGCTCTGGAAGCCAGTCGCGACCGAAGAGGCTTTCGAGATCGTCCGACGACGACTCTTCGAACCAGTTCGAGATGCCTCGGCCCGCGACGCTGTATGCCGAGCCTTTGCTGACGCCTACGTGACCGAAGGCGTTAAGATGCCGTCAGAAACGCAAGAAGCACGATACTTCAACCGCCTGGTGCAGGCTTACCCAATTCATCCTGAAGTTTTTGATCGCCTTTACGAAGATTGGACGACACTTCAGAGTTTCCAACGAACGCGCGGGGTCCTGAAACTGATGGCCAAGGTTATTTACCGGCTATGGAAGGATCAAAATCAGGATTTAATGATTCTGCCTGGCAGTCTGCCGCTTTATGACGGCAATACACGCAATGAGCTAACGTACTATCTAGCTCCCGGCTGGGACGCTGTTTTGGAAAAAGATATCGACGGTGAGCGCGCGGAGACTACAGAACTCGAAACTAAGGAACCACGCTTTGGTGCCATCAATGCTGCATGCCGCGTGGCTCGAACGATTTTCCTTGGTAGCGCACCATCCGCTGCTGGAATGCAGAAAGGCGTTGTTCGCGGCTTGGATCGCGCCCGTGTGCTACTAGGTTGCTTGCAGCCAGGACAGGCGTCGTCGACCTTCTCCGACGCACTCAATCGATTGGCTGACCGCTTACATTACCTCAACTCCTCTGGTGATAAGACAAAAGACGCGACTCGATTCTGGTTTGATACCCGTGCCAACTTGCGTCGGGAAATGGAAGACCGGAAAGGACGGTTTACCGACCATATTGATGTGCGTGACAAGCTGGCCGAGGTACTGCGCAAACTGATGCCCGGAGTGTCGTTCTTCGAGGGCAGTCACATCTTCACACCCCACGCGGATGTTCCAGATGACGGCGCGTTGCGCCTCGTGGTTTTTCCGCCAGACAAGTTTTACACGAAGCAAGAGATGCGCGTGGCCTCCGATGAGGTTATGGAGTTCTTGCGTAACCACGGCCCAAAACCTCGTTACCGTGGGAATAGGCTTATTTTCATAGCTCCCGAACATGCCTCCTTGCCTCGTGTGCGCGACTGTGTGCGCACAGCGCTTGCTTGGAACTCTATCGTCTTGGATGTTAAAGAAAAACGGCTGAACATCGACGGCCTCCAAGAGGAACAAGCGAAGAAGGAACTCCAGTCCGCAGAAGATGTGCTGCCTAGGGTTGCCCGTGAGTGCTACAAGTGGCTCTTGTGCCCGGTGCAGACCACGCCGGAGGACCGCCAGGCGAGCATCGAAGCGTTTTCGCTGAACACGAGTGGCTCAGCCTTGGGCGCCGAAATACAGCGGGTTTGTCACGACAATGAGCTCGTTATAAGCGCGTGGTCTCCAATACATTTGCGGGACACGCTGAAAAAGCTGTACTGGAGAGATGGCAAAGATAGCGTCGGCGCAATGGCGTTCTGGGAGGACATGCAGCGCTACCTTTACTTGCCGCGTCTCGACGACCGGCATGTGTTGGAACAGGCAATCGCTAAGGGTGCTGGCAGTAAAGACTTTTTCGGCACCGCTTATGGAATAACCGGGACCATTTTCGACGGGTTCAAGTTTGGCGATGCCAATGTGCAGTTCGACGATACGCTCTTGTTGATCGAACCCGAGGCTGCACGGCGATATGAAGCGAACCTATCTGTGAGTCCGAAGGCGAGTTCCGTTATCGTTGAAGGGGGCACGCCGCAACAGACCGCGGTACTCGGTCAATCCACCTTGTTCCAGCCTCCAGTTGGCGGACTGGACGCCGTTGCAAAAACTGGCTCAGGGAAACCAAAGTCTTTCTATGGCTCTGTCGAAGTGAGCCCGGCGACAGCGAAGATGCGTCTCGTCCAACTGGCAGAAGAAATTATCAGCAATCTCGTGGCTGATCCTCTAGCAGATCTCAAGATAACGGTCGAGATCAACGCCAATTTTCCCAATGGAGCCTCTGACCAGATCAGACGAGCGGTATCAGAGAATGCAAAGAGCCTAGGATTCAAGACCTCGACCTGGGAGTAGGGTATCGAGAGTCGTTCGGGAAATGTGCTGCGCCGAGTAGCATTTGCGTTTGGCTAGACATGCCGGTCCTGATGGCTGAACACGAACGACTGAGTGTCAGGTCACTCTTGCCGAGCCGCTACAAACGCGCAAGGTCTCGCTGAATGCGGGCGAGAATTGTGTCGAACGGAATTTGGCCGCGATAGTAAAGTGGGGCTGTCTTTGAATATTCCACTTCGAATTGCTTGCGAACGTTCTCGTCTTCAATCGTGAAGGCTCCGCTTTTTGCTACGTCTTGGTCCAAAGATTTGAAACGCCTCTTTTTGTGCGCCGAGTATTCTGGAGTCCCGATGAATTTCTGCACGCCTTCGACGTCAAGAAGTTGGTGGATGTCGTAGTAGTGTCTCAGGAAATTTGTTGGGATTTTCCGTGTCCCTTTGAACTGGCCGTATTTTCGAACCACAGCCTGGACCTTTTCCACGAAAGTGTATTCGGGGTTGTAGCAGGGGATGTCGAGCGCTCGGTTGTCGGCGTATTGAAGTTTTTTGGCCTCTGCGAACTGGACGAGCCAGGACGAAATCGTAACAGAGCGGTTCGGAGCCGTCTGATCGAAGCCAACTTCCAGAAGAATTCCATCCTTGAGCCCAGCTATTGAACCAAAATGGGTTTCGTAGCTTAACCTGAGGCCGGCGTTCCTCAGCGTTTCGTTATCGTAGGTTGTATCCCTGTCGACGGTCGTAATCCCTGGGATCTTGATCTTGTCCCGCAGCTT
>JBEKLO010000133.1:0-14012 GCA_050010155.1 Terriglobales bacterium | reverse complement strand
CGCCACGCTCCACAATCCATAACAGCAGGCTGGCCAGCGTGAAGGTGAACATCTGGGGCCGCACACCCCAGGAGGGAGCGGAAGCCAAAGCGCCCAGAGCGGTCGCGGCTGCTGCCCAGTGCGGCCTTCCTCCACGGGGAAGACAGCGCAGATACAGCAGCATGAATCCAACAGTCGTTACGACCGCAGAGAACACGATAAGAGCAGCCGCTTCGCCGTGTTTCCAGAGTTCGTAAAACACGACCTCCGACAGCCACTCATGCGATACCCACGGCTCCCCGGCGCGAGTAAAGGAGAAAGGGTCGAAATGCGGAACGTGGCCGGTTTCCATGATCCACTGCCCGGTGCGTAGATGCCACCAGAGATCGGGATCGACTGCGTTGCGCGCCGTCATGGCGAGCAAGCCGAAGAACAGGATAGCTGTGAACCGCAGGCGCTTGTCGGCAAGAAGGATCATGAATGTTGTACCCGTCAATTATAGAATTGCAGACCTCTGAAAGGCTATGAATGATGTCATCCGAATTTGACCGAAATAAGGAACGACTGACGGGCGTTTTTCTTCTGGGGATGACGTTCCTTAACGCCGTCGGCGTGTGGCGCCTGGGTTGGTTCTTACGAAATGGATATCAGGACTTTACCGTGTTTTACCACGGAGCGGAGATGGTCCGCGCGGGCCAGTCGGCGCAACTGCGTGATTTACACCCTCCGTTTGAGGAACTGTTGTTTGTCCCTTTGACCTACCTGAGTTATCTACCGGCGTACGTGCTTTGGACCTTGTTGAATGTCGTCATGATGATGCTGAGTTTGGTGATGGTCAGAAAGACATTCGCGGAAACGGAACGGCTCACTCCGGTGTTCCTGATTTTGAGTGTGGCTGCCTTCGCGCCGGCTCTCAGGGCTTTGATGCAAGGACAGGATTCGAACCTGCTTCTGCTGCTTGTGGCTTTAAGCCTGTTTTTACTGGTGAGGAGCCACTTCGTTTTGGCGGGTGCGGTGCTCGGATGCGGGCTGTTCAAGTTCCATCTAGTGCTTCCCCTGGCGCTGGTGTTGGCGGTGCGACGGCCACGATTGTGGTTGGGGTTTTGTGCCGTGGCGGCGGCGCTGATGGCCATCTGGGCAAGGATGACGGGGTGGCATGGGATCGCTGCCTACGGGTACTTCGTGGTTGCGGTGGACAATCATGGCGCGGCCGGCACACCGATCGCGGAAATGCCGAACCTCCGCGGATTGATTGCGGAACTTGCGGGAAGAAGCAGGAATAACTTGGCCACCGTGGCGGCGACTGTCTGTGGGACGGCTGCGCTCGGGACGGTGTGTTGGAGAGTTGGGAGGCGCGCAACCGGGACACGCTTCGTGTTGGCAGCGGCAGTCATGACATGCATTCTGGTTAGCTATCACATAGTGATCCATGACCTGACATTGCTGTTGCCGCTCATGCTCATGCTATTCTCGGCACCCGGGGTGGCCACGCGGTCGGAGATGCGTGTAGACGTGGCCTTGTTCGTCGCGGTGTACGCGAGCCTCTTCATGGGCTCATGGTTCTGGCCATGGCTGAATCCATGGTGGTGGATTCCGATGGTGGCTTGGATTTGCTGGAAGTATGGACGTGGGACGCGGCTGTTACCGTCACAGCCAAATAGCTTCGGAGCGGTCCCGCCCTCCGCTGAACGGCGAAATTTCGGATTGGGCGAAAAATGTTCAATGAAGCGTTGGAATATCCAGATTCACAGATTTCGCGATGAGACCTAGTATTTCAGATAAGTTATTTTGGCTGGTTGTGGCCGCTGTGCTCTGTGCGGTCTGCATGTGGACTTACTCCTACCGCGTGCTGATCGCGCACCAGGTCCGCGATTCCACGGTACGCGGCACGCCCCGCGGGAATCTTTCCGATCTCTATCCGCGATGGCTCGGCGCCAGGGAACTGCTCCTGCATGGCCGAGACCCCTACAGTCCGGAATTCACGCGCGAAATTCAGACCGGATACTACGGCCGCCCGCTTGATCCGGAGGGAGCTGGAGATCGAAATTATCAGCAGGGATTTTATTACCCGGTCTACGTTGCATTTCTTCTGGCGCCCACCATCCATCTTCCATTTGAGACGGTGCGAAAGGGATTTTCCTGGGTCCTGCTCGGCCTCACTTTGATTACTGTTCCGCTTTGGCCGCGGGTATTGTCTTGGTCCGTGCCGCTGTGGGGGTATGCGAGTCTGGCGATATTCACCATCGGTAGCCTCGTCTTCGTAGAAGGACTCCTGCTCCAGCAAATAACGCTTTTCGTATTTCCACTGTTGTTGTTCGCGATGCTCCTCCTCGCGGCGGATCATGCCATTCCCGCCGGCGTTTTGCTGGCATTCACAACCATCAAGCCGCAACTAGTCTGGCTTTTATTGCTGTGGTTGATGATCTGGACCCTCGCCGACTGGCGCCGCCGCTACCGCTGGGCGGTGTCGTTTCTAATCACCATGTTGATCTTGTGTGTTGCCTCCGAATGGTATCTGCCTCACTGGATCCCCCGTTTCTGGCAGGCTCTTCGCGAATACCGCAGCTTCACGGGAGAGAAGTCGGTGACAGACGAGTTGATTGCCGCTCCCTGGAGCCGGATCCTCGAATTTTCGGCGTTCGCGTTTTGCCTCCATGCTTGCTGGAGAGAGCGGCGGCAAGCGGTGAACAGCGATGCGTTTGCCTACACGCTTAGCCTCGTACTGGCAATCACGGTTCTCGTCGTGCCCAGCTACGGCCTCTATAACCAGTTGTTATTGATCCCGGCGGTGCTGGTCATGCTCAAGGAACGCCGGACGATATGGCAGGGAAGCGTGGCCAACCGGGTTCTATCCGTGGCCACGATCGCCGTGATTTGCTGGCCATGGATATCGTGCATTCCTCTGGCAGCGTTGTCTTTTATTTTGCCGCGGGAAACGGTCGAGCGTGCCTGGGCCGTTCCTCTTTGGACTGCGCTCCAGACGCCGGTGGTGGTATCTGCCCTGATTCTGGTCCATTACTATCAGAGGACTTTTCCTGCGCCGGCAAAGGCGGGCTCGTCGTAGAATGCTGTGGGGCCTGTGCCGGGCGCTGGCATCTTGTGTTGGCGGGTTTTGTTAGCATGAGGGCCACGGGGGAATTCAGGGAATCATGTCGGCTTCTTCGCACTCGGGTATATCCAGCATCTTTCCCATCGCTATTTTTGTGCAGGGAAGCGATCAGCAGACGCTGTCGCTGAATCACACCCCTTACACCGTTGGCCGCAAGGTCGATCGCGATCTGGTGATTGCCGACCCCCGCGTATCCCGCGAGCATGCTTCCATCGTTTCAGAGAACGGCGAATTTTTTGTCTTAGACAACGGCAGCAAGCATGGGACCTTCGTCAACGGCGAAAAGGTTGATCGCCACAAGCTGCAGCGCAACGACCGGCTGGAGTTTGGTGCACGCGATGTTGCCTACCTGATCTTCCATCCGCTGCACACCACCTCGAACACGGCGCGCGAGTTCCTCAGCCAGATCTCGGGCATCCAGATCGCCCCGGAAGCCAGTGATCTCGAGAAACTGACGCTCTTCATGGAAGCGGCGCGCAAGCTCAACACCATCGGCGTGCTCGACGAAATCCTGATGACCTTGATCGATGCGACGCTGAAATTGACCCGCGCCGAACGCGGATACATTTTTCTTCGTGATGTCGACGGAACCCTGACGCTCGCCGCCGGACGCAACTCGCAGGGCGAGCCCCTGCTCGATGACAAGACGATTTCCCGATCGGTGCTCGACGGCGCCTTGACCTCGAACTCCGAATACATTGTCACCGACACCAGTAAGGAACTCGATGTGCAACAACGGCAAAGCATCGTTGCCTTCGACCTGCGCACGGTTATCTGCATGCCTTTGCGCAAGCCTCTGGTGCAAACCACGCGTGAGCAGCAGCCTGCTGGCGGAGACGTGATGGGCGCGCTCTACGTCGATTCGCGTTTTGCTTCGCGTGATATCTCCACCGTCAGCCAGGATATTCTGCGCGCCATCGCGACAGAAGCTGCGCAACTGGTCGAGAACGCGCGCCTGGTGCAGGCCGAGGAAGCTGGCCGCCGGTACCAGCAGGAGTTGTCGATTGCAGCCTCCATTCAGCAGCGTCTGTTAGCCGTTACTCTGCCGGAAGTTCCATTTGCGCGGGTGAATGGACGCAACATGTCCTGCAAAGAAATCGGCGGCGATTTTTTCGAAGCCGTGAACACCCCTCAGGGCTTGGCTGTGGTGCTAGCGGACGTCAGCGGCAAAGGAGTTTCGGCCGCCTTGCTGGCTTCAATTCTCCAGGGCATGGTCTACTCGCAACTCATTTCCGGTATGCCGCTGGTGGAGATCGTCGATGCCGTCAATCGCTTTTTCACCTATAAACACATCGGTGAGAAATACGCGACCATGATCATTACCCGCCTGCGTAACGACGGAGATCTTGAATATGTCAACTGCGGGCACATTCCTCCGGTATGGATCTGCGGCAATAACAGAGAAGTGCTTCGGCCCGCGCATGGCAACCTGCCCGTCGGCCTGCTGGCGGATGCGACGCTGGTGACCGACGGCGTCACCGAAGCCGAGAACGCCCGCGGAGACATGTTCGACAGCGAACGCCTCGAACATGTGGCGGGGAAGAGCGCGTCGATGGAAGACGTATTCACCGCGGTAGCAGATTTTTGCGGAGGCACACCGCTCAACGACGATTGCACGGTGGTAGAGCTGTCATACACCGGCAGCTAAGGCTTCGCGTCTTCATCGATGTCCACCGTTGACCAGGTCTTATCCGCGGCGTGACACAACTTCTCAATCGCGCAATCGGCGCACTTAGGGCCGCGCGCCACGCAAAGCTTCCGCCCGTGCCAGATCACTTCGTGAGAGAAATCCGTCCAGCGCTCGCGAGGGATGATTCGCATCAAATCTTCTTCGATTTTCTTCGGGTCGTCCTGCTTGGTCAGTTCGAGTCGCCGCGAGATGCGCGTGACGTGGGTATCCACGACGACGCCTTCATTTTTCTTGAACCATGTTCCCAGCACGACGTTCGCGGTTTTGCGAGCCACGCCCGGCAGACTCAACAACTCTTCCATAGTTTGCGGAACCTCGCCGCCAAAATCGCCGACGATTTTTCGCGCCGCGCCCACTACCGACTTTGCCTTGTTGCGGAAAAAACCGGTCGAGTAGATATCCGGTTGTAACTGTTCGGGCTCAAGCGCCGCGAAATCCTGGACAGTCGGATACTTCGCAAAAAGCCCCGGCGTGACCATGTTCACGCGCACATCGGTAGACTGCGCGGAAAGAATCGTCGCCACCAGCAATTCCCAGGCGCTGCGGTGAGTGAGCGCGCAAGTCACTCCCGGATAAAGCTGGTCCAGCCCGGCAATAATCTGCCGCACCCGCTCGGGCGCCAACGGATCATAGGTGGAGACGCGGCTAGCCGCTTCTCTCGTGGCCGAAGCAGCTTTCTTCTTCGGCGCGGCAGCCTTCGATGCCTTCCCGACCGCATCCGGTACTCGACTGGCCTTGGAATGCGCCGGAGCGTTCTTCGCGCGTGCTGCTTTCAACAGCGCACCAGTCGTCCGGCGCGCACCTTCCTGCCGTCCGCTGCGACTTGGTTGACGCGGCACATTTCCGCGAGCCATCGGTTGCCTCCTGAACGTGGTTCATGGTAACAAAGGCGATGAGCGTCATGGGATGTTACGCCAACTATTCTGAGGGGAGCCGCACGTTGCCCTCCTTGGAAATCCTGACCGAACGTAACGTGACAACTAAAATTCCCGGAGAATACGATACGACAAAGAAGGTGGCCGAATGTCCATGTGCTGCACACGGATTCGTTTTGCCTGTTTTGTGGTCCTAATTTTCGCCTGCATTTGTTCCTGCTGGTGTCAACAATCACCAAACGGCGACGGCAAGACACCCAGTTTTTTCGTGGTTGTTCCCGGTGCGACTGGAGTGACACAGAGCATATTTCAGGGCAAAGATCAGATCATTTATCACGTCCAGTCCGAATATCCTGCTGACAACGTATTGAGCACGATCAGCGCGCGTCTCAAGAAACTGGGTTGGGAGCCTTTGAGGGAGGATTGGCTCAATCCGGGCCTGCCCTCCTCTCATATTCGTGGTTGGACATATTTTGAAGATGAAACGACCAAGCCTGCCACAAGTGTGCGAGCGTGGGGAGCACAGTGGGAAAATGGCGACCACGATATTCTGGAATATAGCCTCGAATACAGATGCCCTGGAAACCTATGCTCCTCGACCTATGATCTTCACGATCTAAGAGTGGTCGCGATCCGTGTCCCTGCTGATCTTGCCAAGCGAATGAAGGCCGCGATTCCAGAGAAGAAATAAAACCCACGAGTACCGCCAACAGGTAGCTGGCGAAGACAGGCTATGGTGCTCAAAACCCCGGCCCGCAAACCGCTGGCCCATCCCCCAATAGTAACTCCGCTGCAATTGACGGGCTGGTCGCCGCGTGAGTACTCTGAGAACTAAGCTCTGACAACTAAGGACAAAACCAGTGGCCGTGAAGAGCATCAAACTCGGGCAAGTCTGGCGTCACGACGCAACCGGCCAGGATCACCTTGTCACCAAGGTGTATAGCGAAGTTTTCTCGCAATACGCGGTGCTGCGGCCCGCTGAGGTCACCGCTCCCGACGCTCCCGTAGTGAAGGTGAAGGTCGCAAAATCGGCCGATGGCGTAACCTTGCCCGGCTTCAGCTTCACTCAGGAAGGCGCGTTCTGAAGGCGATCGGGTCATCTGACCATCGGGTCATCGGGTGATCTGAGATCAAAATGTGCGTAGAGCAGGTGATTTAGATGGCCCGATGACCCGATCGCCCGATCACCCGATTTCTATTTCCAATGACTGAAAAAATCCTAACTGTACTTTTCGTCTTCATTAATTCCCTCGTCGCGGCCACCGGCTACCTCGGCATTACGCTGCTCATGGCGATTGAGTCGGCGTGCATTCCGCTTCCCTCCGAACTGATCATGCCCTTCGCCGGATACCTTGTTTATACCGGCGCGATGAAGCTGGTCTGGGCGGCAACGGCCGGCGCAATCGGATGCAATCTGGGCTCGCTTGTCGCCTATGAAATTGGCTGTTACGGCGGTCGCCCCCTGGTCGAGCGTTACGGACGCTGGATTCTGATGGGTCGTCGTGAACTCGACTGGGCCGACCGCTTCTTTCAACGCTGGGGAGACATGGCCGTGTTCATTGCGCGCCTGCTGCCCGTCATCCGCACATTTATTGCGCTGCCCGCCGGAATCTCTCGCATGCCGCGCGGAAAATTTCACCTCTATACTTTCCTGGGATCGTGGCCCTGGTGTTTTGCGCTCGCCTACTTCGGTATGAAACTCGGCGAGAACTGGCGCTCGCTGGGCAAGTACTTCCACAAATTCGATGCCGTGATCGGCGTATTTCTAGTAGCCGGAGTTGCCTGGTTCCTCTGGTCGCACTGGCAAAACCGGCTAAGAGTCGCCGAATAAACCCCTATGCAGACGAGGCTCCGCCCCGTTCAAGGGTTGCGTGGGGACGGTCGGCTCGCCCGTCCAAGCCGAGTGCAGCTCGGCTCCGCTGCGACCCGGCGGTTACTTTCTCCAGCTTCAACAACTGTGTAAGCTCACCCTAGGCCTGCCAAGGCGTATCACAACATGGGATATCTGATTTACGGTCTATTTCGTTGGGGCCTCATCGGCATCATCCTTGAGGGACTGGCGATCGTCCACTTCATCCGCCGCCGTCCGGATACCTACTGGATTTTCATCATTCTGTTTCTAGGCCCGCTGGGCGCAATTATCTATCTCGCCGTCGAGGCGCTGCCCGACATCGGACTGTTGGGCCAATCCTTCAAAGTCTTTCCGCGCCGCAAACGCATTAGCGAACTGGAAGCCGCGATTCACGACAATCCCTCCGCTGGAAACTACGAAGAGCTCGGCGGCCTGTACATGGACGACGGCAACTTTGCGCAGGCCCGAGCTGCCTTCGACAAAGCCATCGCCGCGCGCGCCGATACGCTCGACCCGTTTTACCGCCGCGGAGTTTGCGCTCTTCAGATGGGAGACGCCGCAGCCGCGTTACCCGACCTCGAGCGGGTGGTCGGCAAAGAGTCTGACTACGATTTCCAGCGCGCCGCCGGATTGCTAGCTCACGCCTACGCGCAGACTGGGCAAAAAGAAAAAGCCGAGGCGCTCTTCCGGCAGGTGACGGTCACGTCGACGTTGTCAGAAACGTACCTGAATTTCGCGGACTTGCTGGCGTCCGAAGGCCGCAACGCCGAAGCCCGAGAATGGGCGCAGAAGGTGCTGGATAAGAAGCCGAACATGCCCGGCTACCTGCGTCGGCGCGAGCGGCCTTGGTTCCGGCGGGCGAATGAGGTGCTGAAGAGATTGCCAGCGTAAATTACCTGCATCTCTACGGGCGGCGGCGAGCCAACTCAGCCCGCAACTGTTCCCACGTGACTGCTTGACTTCGATCCTTATCGAGAGTTGAAAGCCTTCGAGCGAGTTCGGCTTTTTGCGCCTCTGGCAACGAAACGTCGGTCTCCCTAGGCTGTCCCATATTCACGAAGTCCCACTACTGATCGTCATTTTTAAGGATACTGAGAGGTTTCTCCGAGTCGGGACTGTGTAGAAATGCCGACTCGCGAGCCGCCCACTGAAGCATGAAGAGACCGATCAAGCAGGACATTCCGAACACGACGGCTGCTGCAATGCGCAGCACGAGCGACAAATGCAATTTGGGGCCCGCAAAGCCAAGCAGACATCCGAACACAAGCAGGGATAGACCACGCTGAAACCGTCTATGGTTGATCTTAACTAAATCAGCGTCGACGCCCTGCGCGAGTTCGCGTTGCCGCTCCTGAAAACGTTTCAGCCAGTTTGTCATTCTGCCCTATTCTAATCCCCGTCTGCGTGCGGAAGCCAAAGTGCTATCCTTCCCTCGATGCGTATTTCCTACCTCGAATGCACTCGTTGCGGAGAGCATCTCCCCGCCGATCGCCCGCAGAATATCTGCCCAAAAGACGGCGGAGTGCTTTACGTCCGCTACGATCTTGCCAGCCTGAAAGGGAAGTTACGCCGCGAAGATTTATCAGGACGCGTGGCCAGCATGTGGCGTTATGCCGAAGTTCTCCCTGAACTCAACGCCAATGAAAAGCCCGTTACCCTCGGCGAGGGATTCACGCCCATGCTCCCGAGCCGCGAGTTTGCCAATGTCTATATCAAAGACGAAGGCCTGAATCCGACCGGATCATTCAAAGCGCGCGGCATGTCCACGGCCGTCACCATGGCCAAGCATTATGGACTGAAAAAGCTGGCCGCTCCTTCCGCGGGGAACGCCGGAGGCGCGCTGGCAGCCTACGCGGCTGCGGCGGGCATGGAAGCGCACATCTTCATGCCGAAAGATGTGCCCATGGCGAATCGCATCGAATGCGACTACTACGGCGCGCACCTCACGCTGGTTGACGGCCTGATCAGCGACTGCGGCCGCATGGTTGCCGAGCGCAAAGACAATGAAGGATGGTTTGATGTCTCGACCCTGAAAGAGCCGTTCCGCGTCGAAGGCAAAAAAACAATGGGCTACGAGGTTGCCGAACAACTCGGCTGGAAACTTCCACGGGGCATCATCTATCCGACCGGCGGCGGTGTGGGCATGATTGGCATGTGGAAGGCCTTCGATGAGATGGAGGAACTGGGCTGGATCGGCTCGGAGCGCCCGAAAATGATCACGGTGCAGGCTGCTGGCTGTGCGCCGATCGTCAAGGCCTGGGAAGCAGGGAACGGCGTGTCCGAGATATGGGCTGGCGCGGAGACTTTTGCTGCTGGCCTGCGCGTGCCCAAAGCGTATGGCGACTACCTGATTCTCGACATCCTGAAAAAAAGCCACGGCACGGCAATTGCGGCGACCGACGAGGAAATCCTCGGGGCAACCCGGCACTGGGCCAGCGTGGAGGGCGTGTTTGCCGCGCCTGAGGGAGCAGCCTCACTGGTTGCGTACCAGAAGCTGCGCGCTAGTGGCTTCTTCAGTGCCAGCGACAAAGTCGTGCTCTTCAATACCGGATCGGCCTACAAATATCTCGACATGATCGAAGCGCAAGAAAAGAAGGCGCGGCCGGAACCGCCCGCCGCCCGCACTATTGGCGGAATCATAGGTCCGTACTGAATCACGTAGGGACGGCCGCCCTCGGCCGTCCAGGTCCCGGCAGAAGCCATGAGTTTCCCCTTTCAACACGATTCTCCAGAGCGCCAGCGCGAAGCGATGGTCCGCACGCAACTCGCGGAGCGCGGAATTCGTGACGCTCGCGTCCTCGACGCCATGCGCCAGGTGCCGCGGCATGAGTTTGTCCCGGAGTCCGCCCGTCCGAGCGCCTACGAAGATCACCCGCTGCCGATCGGCGAAGATCAAACTATTTCGCAGCCTTACATCGTGGCCGCGATGCTTGAGCATCTGGCTTTGCAAGCTGCGGACCGCGTCCTTGAAATCGGCACTGGTTCTGGCTACGTGACGGCATTGCTCTCGCTGCTCGCGTCCGATGTGTACACGGTGGAGCGCCACGCGTCTCTGGCGTCGGCGGCGGAAAGCACGCTGCATCGGTTGGGATATCGCAACGTACACATCCGAGTCGGCGACGGCACACAAGGCTGGGCAGAATGCGCGCCCTTTGATGCCATGATCGTTTCCGCTGCAACTCCCGAAATGCCGCCTGCGCTCTTCGGCCAACTGCGCGAGAACGGACGTATGATCGTGCCGGTGGGCCCGTCCTCCAGCCAGGTATTGCAATTGATTGGCAAAGTGGGCGGGCGGCCCGAGGTCAAAATTCTGGAGGGCTGTCGCTTTGTGCCGCTGGTGGAAGGAGCGGCGGGTCTCGGACCGCGCTCGGGAGACCAATGAACCACCAAGGCCACAAAGGAGCACGAAGGTATTCGTTCCAGGCGATTCCTTAGTGTTCCTTCGTGCCCTTGGTGGTTAAGCGTTTGCCCGGCCACTTTTTTCAGCCAATCGCGACTCCCTGCTGAGCGCTGCTTTACAATTCAAGCGTGGCTTTCCTCCGAAATCTGAAGATCACGCTGGAGATGATCAAGTGGGAGCACTCGATCTTCGCGCTCCCGTTTGCGCTTTGCGGAGCCATGCTGGCCGCCGGAGGCATGCCTGCATGGCGGCAACTGGCGTGGATCGTCGTCGCCATGGTGTCGGCGCGTTCGGCGGCCATGGCCTTCAACCGCCTGGCCGACGCCTCGATTGACGCCGCCAATCCCCGCACCGCAACACGCGCCCTGCCCATCGGCCAGTTGAGGCCAGCGTTCGTGAGTACATTCGTTCTGGTCGCGTGCGGAATTTTCATCCTTGCCGCGTCCCAGTTGAATCGCTTGACACTGATGCTTTCGCCGGTCGCATTGGCCGTGATTCTTCTCTATTCCTACACAAAGCGCTTCACTCGCTGGTCGCATCTGTTTCTCGGATTCGCTCTCGGCATTGCCCCGGCTGCCGCCTGGATTGCGGTTCGCGGCTCGCTCGATCCGCGGATTTTGCTGCTGACCGCCGCAGTCACGTTCTGGGTTGGCGGATTCGACGTCATCTACGCTTGTCAGGATCACGACTGCGACCGCAGCAACGGTCTGCACTCGGTGCCGCGCTACTTCGGAATCAGGAATGCCCTCGTCATCGCCCGTTTATTTCATATCGTGATGATCGGCCTGCTCGTCGCGCTGATCATCACTTTCGGCTTAGGAAAGCTGGCGACCGTGGGAGTAATTGCCGTAGCTGCGCTGCTCCTCTACGAACACACGCTAGTTCGCCACGATGACTTGAGTAAGTTGAATGCGGCGTTTTTCACGATGAACGGTGTGATCTCGGTGGTGTTTTTCCTCTGTGTGGCTGGCGATCTGCTTTTGCGAGCCTAGCCAGACATCGTCCTTTTTACTGCACGCGCAGCAACAACAACGTGCCGTCGTCGAGCTTGACGTTATTCTTTTCTGAACTCACCACCGACCCCTGTTTCACATCTGGAGCGGCGGAAAGTTTCAGGTTCTCAATCCCAACGACGCCCTGCGTGTTTCCCGTGATCTGCGGTCGCGGCTGGTTTGGCGTCGACGCTGGCGCGCCTGTGTCGGCCGGAGCTTTCGGAGTGCTTGCGGTCGGCGTTCCTCCTCCCATCGGTCCAGGGCGCCCACCGAGCGATGGTGACGATCCGCCCGCGTCGGGGCTCGCGTTGCTGGACGCGGAGCTGCCGGGATTACGCAGGTCGATGATGGCCTGGATTGACATGGGCATCTGCATCTGGCCGCTTGGCAAAACAGCGTGGTCGAAGACGATCGCTAGCTGCGATTCTTTCTGCTCCTTGCTGCGCGCCTGAACTTCGGTTATATGTCCGACGATCTTCGTATCTTTGGGCATGATGAGCGCGCCCGCATTGCTGCGGAGATCTTGCGTAACCTTCGCTACGACTTCATCACCGGTTTGTGCTTTTTTCGCATCAATGCTTTTGGTGAGCACTGCGGGAAGGACGCTGCCCGGCGCGAGCCTGGGAGGCGTGCCGGCGGGAGCGGTGCCCGCATTAGCCTTGCCCGATGTTGTCGGAGCCGGTGGTTGCACGGCGGGCTGGGTTTGCGGCGCGCTCGTGCTGTTCGGCTGCGGCGATTGCGCCGTGGAACTTGCACATAGCAGCGCGATGGCGAAGACTGTAATGACTGTAATGAGGACTCGATTCATATTGATGCTCCTTTTCACAGCGTTCAAACTTATTCTAGATGGCGAAACGGTTTCCTGGTCTTTTGTAGATGCAAAATTTGACAAAAACGTAGACTGCCCATGAGCGGGTGAGCGCTCGAGCATCCGTGACCGACCACGGGCAATGGGTTATCATAAAAGCCAATGCCGAACGCGCACGCATTTCAAACCCACGCATTTCAGACCGACGATCCGCGCCTCGTCCCGATCAAAGACAAAGTCTTGGCGGGGGAACGCTTGAACGAGGCTGATGCGCTCGTCCTTTACGGGACCGGCGACATTCTCGCCGTGGGCTGGCTGGCAAACTGGGTCCGAGAGCGCATACATGGCGACAAGGCGTACTTTAACGTCAACCGCCATATCAATCCGACCAATGTTTGTGTAGCTGCTTGCCGTTTGTGCGCGTTTGGCCGCAAGAAAGATACGCCCGGCGCTTATACCATGGCGCTCGAAGAAGCCTTCCAGACCGCAGCTACCGGCTATACCGAGGCGATTACCGAGTTTCACATTGTCGGCGGCCTGCATCCCGATTTGCCGTTTCAGTATTTTCTCGACCTCGTTTCCGGACTGAAAGAGCGTTACCCGCAAGTCCACATGAAAGCCTTCACGATGGTGGAAGTTGCGTATCTGGCGAAGCGGTCGAAGCTGACGATTCGCGAGACGCTGGAGAAAATGAAAGCAGCGGGCGTGGACTCTCTGCCCGGCGGCGGCGCCGAAATTTTTGCCGACCGCGTGCGCCACATTATCTGCGATCACAAAATTGACGGCGATCAATGGCTCGATACGGCGCGGCTCGCCCATCAAATCGGTCTGAAGTCGAACGCCACCATGCTTTACGGCCACATTGAAAACGACGAAGACCGCGTCGACCACTTGCTGAAGCTACGCACTTTGCAGGATGAAACCGGCGGTTTCCAGACTTTTATTCCGCTGGCTTTTCATCCAGCGAACACCCCGCTACAGCACCTGTTTACGACCACCGGCATGACTGATATCAAGCAGATTGCCGTGAGCCGACTGGTGCTCGATAACTTCGCGCACATCAAGTCTTACTGGCAGATGATGACTCCGAAGATCGCGCAGATCTCACTCCGTTTTGGAGCCGACGACATTGACGGCACGGTCGTCGAGGAAAAGATTTATCACGATGCGGGAGCGACGACTCCGCAAGGTTTGCGCCGTCACGACCTGGTACGCCTGATCGAGGAAGCCGGGCGCGAGCCCATTGAGCGCGACACGCTCTATCGGCCAGTTACACGCACAGAAACTTCTTTTACAGTATCTGTGTA
>JBEKLO010000132.1:0-10528 GCA_050010155.1 Terriglobales bacterium | reverse complement strand
ATCAGCCACATCTCGACGGTGATCGCGACGGCGGTGGAGGAACAGAGTGCGACGACGAGTGAGATGTCGCGGAGTGTGACGGAAGCGGCGCGGGGAGCGAGCACGATCTCGAGCAACATCCAGGGGGTGGCGGAAGCGGCGCAGAACACGTCGACGAATGTGGGGGAAGCGCAGACGGCGACGGAGCATCTGGCACGGATGGCGAACCAGTTGCGGGATCAGGTTGGCCGCTTCAAGGTTGGGGCCGAGAGCGCGAAGCGACCGGGTGAGAACCCCTTGATGAAGGCGGCGAAGCATGCTGCCGCCGGGCGCTGAGCAGGCGATGAGAACAAAACATTAGGACAGCAGACATGAAGCCAGCCCGCATTTTGATCGTCGATGATTCGGCGGTCGTTCGCAAGGTGCTGAGCAATCTGCTGGCGTCCGATCCTGAGATCGTCGTGGCCGGCACTGCGGGGAACGGCCATCAGGCTCTGGCCCGGATTCCGGAGATCAAACCCGATCTGGTGACGCTCGACATTGAAATGCCAGGCATGAACGGGCTGGAAACCCTGGTTGAGATTCGCAAACTCGATCCAAAACTGCCGGTGATTATGTTCAGTACCCTTACGGAGCGTGGTGCGACCGCGACACTGGATGCGCTGGCACGAGGCGCCAGCGACTATGTCACCAAACCTTCTCCGAGCGGCAGCGCGGGACAAAGCGCGGACACCGTGAGAGTGCGGGAAGAACTGATTCGAAAGATCAAGTTCTTATGCGCAGCGCGTGTGCCGCAGCCCCCGCCTGCTCTCTTGCCGCCTCTGTTTTCCGCGCGTCCGCAAGCGCGGGTCGACGTAGTGGCCATCGGATCGTCGACAGGGGGTCCAAACGCGTTGACTACGCTCATCCCGCAGCTGCCGGCAGATTTCCCCGTTCCTATCGTGATCGTGCAGCACATGCCACCACTGTTTACGCGTCTACTCGCTGAGCGTCTCCATGGCCTGGCCCAATTGCAGGTACGAGAGGGAAAGGACGGCGAGAGATTGGGGCGCGGTCAAGTCTGGATTGCGCCCGGCGACTATCACATGACGGTGTCTCGCCGAGGGAATGAATTCGTGCTGGGCGTCAACCACGAGCCTCAGGAAAATTCCTGTCGTCCGGCAGTGGACGTACTGTTCCGCTCGGTGGCCGAAACCTATGGTGCGAATGTGCTGGGCGTGGTGCTGACCGGCATGGGGGCGGACGGTACGCGCGGCTCGGCGATCATACGGGAGGCTGGCGGAGAAATCATCGTGCAGGACGAAGCGTCGTCGGTGGTCTGGGGCATGCCCGGAAGCGTGGTGGCCGCCAGACTAGCTCATCGGATCTGTCCTCTGGGCGACATCGGGTCGGAAGTTGTGCGCAGAGTATCCATGAGGAGGGTTTTCGCAAGCGCTGGGCAGCGGTGAAACGACTCATAAATTTTCTAGACAAAATTCCTCAACAGAAGTTGTTAACGAATGGCCATCGAGATCGCAAACGCGCAGGCTGCGGTAACTCCGGACTCTAACCCGGGCGATCCCGCTTATTTGAAGATCCGCGATTTGATTTACCGAATCTCAGGGATCTATCACTCCGAGGGGAAGCTTTATCTGCTAGTTTCACGTTGCGCACGCCGGATGATTGCGCTCGGCGTGACCAGCCCCGCCGAGTATTTGGAACACCTCACTACGCGCGGAAACCGTGACGCAGAGCTGCGCCTGCTGCTGAACGAAATCACCATTGGCGAGACCTATATGTTTCGCCACCCGGCCCAACTCGATGCGCTGCGCAACGTGATTCTTCCCCAGATCCTCGAGAGCAAAGGTTCGGCGGGCCTAAAACGGCTGCGCTTCTGGTGCGCCGGCTGCTCGACTGGAGAAGAGCCACACACGCTGGCCATGTTTCTTCTCGAAGAAAAAGAGAAGTTGCTGGCCGGTTGGAGCTTCGACATTCTTGCCACCGACTTGAACGATAACTCGCTTGAAATCGCACGCGCCGGTGTTTACGGCGAGTATGCACTACGCAAGACCAGCGGCGATCTGCGCAGGAAATACTTTAAAGATGCCGGCGACAAAAAACTCCAGGCCAATGATCTGCTCAAATCGCAGATACGTTTTGACCGCATCAACCTCCGCGACGACAGCAAGATGTTGTTCCAGAAGGGCCTCGACGTAATTTTCTGCTGCAACGTGCTCATCTACTTCGACCTCGCGTCGAAGCGGCGCGTGGTGCAGCATTTTTATGCCAGCCTGTTGCCCGGCGGCTACCTTTTCCTGGGACATGCCGAATCTCTGTTCCAGGTGGACGATTCGTTTCGACTGGTGCATTTCACGGGCACCACGGCGTACGGGAAACCCGCTCCCGCTGCGGCTGGAGGAGTCAAAAAGTGAACGCCAAACTGCAGGTAGAACTCGTCGCGCAAATCAAAAAACTGGATTCGATTTCGACCGCTCCGGCAATCCTGACGCCGCTCCTCGAAATGTTGAGATTGCCCTCTGAGAAGATCAGCATTGAAAAAGTGGTGGAGTTAGTGTCGTACGACGGGGCGATTGCCGCGCAATGCCTGCGGCTGGCGAATTCTCCTCTCTTTGGCAGGCGTCAGACCGAAACCGTGCGCGCAGCGGTCATGGCTCTTGGGCTCGAGCGAGTCCGTTCGATACTGTTTGGTCTGTGCGTCAATCGAGTCATTCCGCAAGACAAGTGGGTGATTGCTCCGAATGCATTTTGGCGTCACTCTCTCGGCTGCGCCTTAGTTACGCAAACCATGGCGAAGAGAATCGAATATCCGGATCCCGAAAAAGCTTATCTGGCTGGACTTCTGCACGATCTCGGGTTTTTGGTGAACTCGGTTCTATATACCGAGAGCTTTCGTGAATGCCTTCGCGCTGCCGCCGAGGAGCATGCGCCGCTGCATATCATTGAAGAGCGGGTCCTCGGGTTTAGCCATTGCGAGAGTGGGCGGATGCTCTCGGAGCATTGGGGCCTGTCGAAAGAGCTGACAGACGCTGCGGGCTGTCATCACAACACTGGTCTGCTCGCGGCTGCCGGACCGCTGGCCTGTCTGGTTCATCTCAGCGATCTTCTGTGCCGGATGCGCTATCTGGGCTACGGCTTTGACGAGAACGCGGGGGTTGATCTCGGCGGTGACGTCGCGTGGGAGCTACTGGTTGCCGGTTATCCTGCACTGAAGAGTATGGACCTGGTTTGTTTTACGCTCGACATTGACGGAGCCATGGACAAGATCGTCGCCGCCGTCGACTGCGTTTTTGGAGCTAGAGAACCTGTCGCTCCCGCTCTGACGTGAGATGTAGAGAGCTTCGTCTGCGGAGTTATTGCAGGCAAAAAAAAACGTCCTGAGCGATGAAGCTCAGGACGTCTTCGGCAGCCCTCCCCCAGAACTGCCAAACCACACGCTCATCCTATGTCCGGTCGGCCCCTGTGTAAATGTCACTTCCGTAATGGAAGGATTGCAAATGGGTACCAGGGATCGTGCGCGGAAGTAACGTTACTCGGGAGGTTAAAAACCGCCTACTGACGGGAAGAAAAACTGTAGGTTGGAGGCCAGACGGGGCGGGTTAATGCTTAGATATCAATGCTTCTCCCACGTTTTCCCGCTGTCCGTGCTGCTCCAGGTCTCATTGTCAGTCGTGGAAACCAGAACTTGGGATGAGCCGGGCAGATCGTTTCCGCGCAGATCAATGTGTGTGATATCGGCAGCAAGCTGCCGGGCGTTGATCGACGGTTGCACGTGGGCCCAGGTTAGGCCGCCATCCGTGGAGTAGAAGAGCGTGCCGGCCTGCCCGCCAGTCCATATTTCTTCACCGTGGGTTGCGTAACAGAGCAATGGATGATTCGGGTGTAAGGCGTCTTGCCAGTTCTGCCCGCTATCCAGTGACCGCTGCAGGATACCGGCGGTAATCGCCCAAGTGACACTGAGGGGCGGCTTTGACTTTAAAACCGGCGGTGCATCGTTCTGCGCCATCACGGCGCCTTCGGCAGGGGACTCCTGTACTAACACGGTTGCAGCTGCAGAGACCTCGACGGTTGTCCCGGCAGGCGTGGATGCAGAGAACGCGACGTCTCCAGCCGGCGGCGTTGCCGGCGCATTGGGGGCCTGGGCCGGTGCTTTTCTGTTGTTAGCCAGCATCATTCCAGGCTGCTCCGCGTGCGGCACAGCGATCTCTCCAGCTTTGAGTTTCTTGGAGAATTGCATTCCCGAATTTGGCCGCGGCTTGTTGCTTCTCGCCAAGATGGGCAATTGATCGGATGGAGGCGCAACGGGTTGGGACGCGGCGGAGGAGACCGCTGGCGATGCAATCTGCGCGCCGGAGTTTGAGGGCGCAGGAATCGCGACTTGCCGGCTTGCGGAAGGCAGCGCGGCCTGATTCAGCCTTCCCGGATGCACCAGAAGCAGCGACCCAACCACAACAATTCCGGCTGCCACCGCGGCCCAGCCAAGATGTGGCCAGGCAAAGTTGAACCAGCTTCTGGCCGGTTTCGCCAGAGCCGGTGTGGCGCGATCCGCATCGGCTTCCGCTGCGATGGGGGTGGAGACGACATCCGAAATCGGAAGCGTCAGAGTGACCACCTCACGGCAGTCCCCACAAAGCGCCAAGTGCTCCAGCATATTGTCGCGCTCGGGCGCCGAAAGGTTCTGCTCGACAAAAGCCGTCAGCAGGTCTGCATCCGGATGCTCGCTCGTGGACAACTCTGTATTGGGCAGCGCTCGATCCTTGCGAGCAGACCGCAGCCGATCAAATACGATTTTGGGTACTTCAGTCATTTTCCATCAACTTTACCGACAGTCTGGCTGTCATTCCGTACTACCTTCGCCGGCATCGCGTGCCGGGATTTTACTACTACCAGGGAACGTAGCTGCCCCGGAATCTTGCGTCAAGCGGGAACGCAAATTCAAGCGTATGTCACGCACGTCGGCTTCCATCGCTTCCACCGCCTGGGAATGGCTCATTCCCTGCGTTCGCAGGGCCGCCAGAATCCGCTTCCGGAGCCCCGTGGCGAGCCGGTCAAGGCGTCGGCTCACGCTCGATTCGTGCAATCCGAGGGTGGCCGCAATCTCGGCCAGGGTCCGTCCATCCAAATAATAAGACGCCAATGTAAACCGGTCTTCTGAGGAAAGTTCGGCGAGAGCCTCGTCGGTTGCGGCTTCCAGCCGGGGGTCTGAGGTGCATGCTGGCTCCGGAATCGCCGCCGCAAACTGTACGCCCTCTTCTGTCTGCTCTTCCAGACTGACCGTGCGTTTTTGTTTGCGATAGCGATTGATGAACTCCTGCGCCATCACGGTGCGCAGCCAGCCTTCGAGCGAACCCCGTCCAGTGTAGGACAAAAGCTTTGACTTGCGGACCTGCTCGCGCGCGTTCATCCCATAGAGATCGGCAAACAGGGAATCGGCCAGATCGGCAGCGTGGGCGCCGTCGCGCGTGATGTGCAGTGCCATGCCGTGCAGCTTTTGCCGGTAGCGGCTGATGAAGTCGTGCCACGCGCGCTCGTTTCCCTCGGCGCAGGCGCGTGCCAGCACCAGTTCTTCCAGGCGCAACCCGGCGCAAAAGTCGGCTCTTTGCTCCGCCGAAGCGTGGGGCAAACGTTGCGCCGAGTGCTGTGCCGAACTTGGAAGGAAATACTTGTGCACGATTTCATCGAGGATCGCCGCGAATCTTTCGGCGCTCATGCCGTACGCCGCCGCACCGCTGCGCCCATACAGAGCTGCTGCGGCTTCAGCCCCGTGGCCAGGTTGGGCGGGCTTTGTCATTTGCAGAGAGGCATATCCACTTCTGATGCTAGCAATTATTTAGACGCAAGGAAGAAGAAATCGTACGTTCTGTGATCAGCGAGCGGAAAAAGACCTCCTGGAAGACTCGCGGATCGCTCCCCCGGCACGCTCCAACTGTGGTGTGCCGGGGAGACGGAGAAAGTGACGGCTACAAAGGATCGCGTGTACGCCGGAGCATTCGTGTCTTTACTGTGTGGGTAGTGCCGGGGAGGCCTAACTATGCGGCTGGTCACTGGGTCGAGCTGTGGGGTTGCGAGCTTTGCGGTTATTGGACTTGTTTTGATCGTGTCGGCGGTTGTGGTTCCATGCCGGGTGCAAGCGGGCGAAGTGACACCAGAACCCGGTTACTCGCTGCTAAGCCCGATTCGTAGCGGCAACTTGACCGTCTTTCCCGTGGTTGGCAGTAAGTCGTATGACACGGCAGAGTTTCTCACGCTGGATGAGGGCCTGCGCAGCGGCGACGTAGTCGTGACAGAAGCCGGCCAGGCTCGTGGCCTCATCCGTCGGCGCCCCGGCGAACCCATCGTCATTCGCCCGGTGCGCGGGGCTGAAGTAAATCAGCTAGTGCTGGTTAATAATTCGAAACGGCCGTTGTTACTCCTCGCCGGCGAGATAGTTACTGGCGGCAAACAGGACCGCGTGATCGGGAAAGACCGCATCGTGCCCGCGGAAAGCGATCCCGTCGACCTGAGTGTTTTTTGCGTCGAGCCCGGACGTTGGGTAGCGGCGAACGGCAAAGAAGAGTTCAGCAGCGGAAGGGGCAACCTGAACACTTTCGCGTCTGTCGGCGTGCGCGCGAGCGCAATGGGCGCCCAGAATCAGCAGCAAGTTTGGGACAACGTTGCGAAATCGAAGGACGCAATGGCTACGACGGTCGAAGCTTCGGCGGCCGCGGAAGTGCTTTCGACCACCTCTTATGCTCGGGTGATGGATAACAAAGAAGTCCAGGAGAAGGTTAATGCTGTCGCCGAACCCGTTCAGCGCAGCTATGAAAGCGTGATCCGACAGCTGCGCGACAAGAATGCGGTTGGCGTTGTGGTGGCCGTAAATGGAGAAATCGTCTGGGCTGACATTTTCGCGAGCACGCAACTGTTGCAAAAATATTGGCCGAAACTTGTCCGCTCCTATGCCACCGAGGCTGTGGTGACGCGTGCCAAAGGCGGCGAAGCCAACCTCAAAGACGCGCAGAAGTTCCTAGACGATCTGCAGGGACGTCACGAAACGGCGGAAACCGAACCGGGCATCTATCGGCAGTCAGAAATTACGGGCGACGGCTTCAAGGTGTTCGAATTAAGATCGCTGCTGCCAAAAACGGGATTTGCCGTGCATGTTGCCAAGATGGCGGACTAGTAAGCTCGTGTGCTGAGGGCGCCCGTCCGTCGACTCACGTCGAGCTCACTAGGTCCGCGCCAACCCTTTGCGCACAACATCATTTGCGTCATATGCGAGGTTGAGCGCAGGCAATTCATCGCGCGTAAACCAGCGGACGTCCGCGGCGTCGCTACCCGCTTTCAAATCACCGTCAACTGGACGACACAAGAAGTCAATCAGCACGTAGTGATAACGCACTCGCCCTTCGTCGCCTCGGATCACGCGCTCGTACACGCCCAGCATCTCCCCCGGCTCTACCGCCAATCCTGTTTCTTCACGAGCTTCACGAACAACTGCTTCCCGCAGAGTTTCGCCGCATTCGAGAACCCCACCCGGCAACGACCATTCGCCCAACAGCGGCGCGGTTCCACGGCGAATTAGCAGAACGCGGTTTTCGTCGCCGTGAAGATCGTCGCCACGACGATCGACGATCACTGCGCCCACGCCCACGAGGGGCGAGTCTGGATATTCACGTTTCATGGGAACAGTATATGGTCATGGGCTGACCGTGTGCCGTATCACCGGCTGCACGATTTTCGCCCGGCTGACGGGCGACGCGCCCGTCCCCACACGAGTGCCTTGGAATTACAATAGCCACCATGTCACTGGACGAATACAAGCGCAAACGACGCTTTGAGGAAACGCCCGAGCCCCCGCCCAAGGTTGAGAAACAATCGCAGCGGCGCTTTGTCGTGCAGCGCCATGCTGCAACGCGTCTGCATTACGATTTCCGGCTCGAGATGGAGGGCGTGCTCAAATCATGGGCAGTTCCGAAGGGCCCGTCGCTCGATCCCACCGACAAGCGCCTGGCCATGCAGGTCGAAGATCATCCCGTGTCGTATTTTGATTTTGAAGGCACAATCCCTGAAGGAAACTACGGTGCTGGAACCGTGATGGTTTGGGATGAAGGCACATGGGAGCCGCTGTCGCCGGAGCCAGTGAATGGCGAGTACGTTCCGGGCACGGAAAGAGAAGCGATCACCATGCTCGCGAAAGGCGACCTTAAGTTTCGTTTGAAAGGGAAGCGGCTTAAAGGCGATTTTGCGCTGGTGCACATCAAGGGGCGCCGACCCGGAAGCAAAGGCAACGAATGGCTGCTGATCAAGAAGAAAGACGATCACGTCGTTGCTGGGTTCGACATCAGCGAAGATGCTTACGACAGCTCGATTCTTACTCATCGAACCATGGCGCAGATCGCTGGCGATGAAGGGTCGGCGGAATGGAAGAGCAGTCGTCCCGCATCACGAGGGAAGGTGAAGGCCGCGTGGCTGGCGGACGCTATCGCACGCGCCGACCAAAAGCGGAAAAGCTTGAACGCAGAGGGCGCTGAGAAAAGCAAACCAAACGCAGAGGGCACTGAGAAAAAAAAAAGTACGAGCCCTCGACCTGCTGCGCGACGGGTTGCTCGCTTGCGAACTTCGGCCGAGGATACCGCGCCCAAAGTTGCTGCCAAGTCGGTAAGCAAGCAATCCTCCGCGAACTCTGCGTCCTCTGCGGTTAAGGCTCTTGCTGGCGCTGTGGAAAGAACCATGCCCACGAGTATTCGCCCGATGCTGGCTACTCCTGCCAGCAAAGCCTTCGACGACCCAGACTGGCTTTTTGAAATCAAATGGGACGGCTACCGCGCCGTCGCGTTCATTGACGATGAGCGGGTGCGGCTGGTTTCACGCAGTCAGAATGATCTTACGACGCAGTTTTCTGAACTCGCGAACTTGCCTCAATTTGTGCGAGCTGATCGCGCCATCCTTGACGGCGAAATCGTTGCGCTCGATGACGAGGGTCGGCCTTCGTTCAGCCTGATGCAGCAGCGTACCGGATTCCAACCGGGCAAACGTCGTTTGCCACGGCGCGAGGGTGTGCCGGTCCTCTATTACACGTTCGATCTTCTCTATCTCGATGGCCTCGATCTGCGCCGCGTCGCGCTTGAACAGCGCAAACAATTGCTGCAGGGGCGGATTGAAAACAGCGAGGCCATTCATTTTTCCGATCACTATGCCGAGAAAGGTCTTGATTTGCTCGAAGCCGCAAGGCAGCGCGGGCTGGAGGGCATCGTCGCCAAAAAGCGCAACAGTGCGTACCAGGAAAAACGCTCCACGGATTGGCTGAAGATCAAAATCACGCAGCGCCAGGAGTGTGTCATCGGAGGCTACACCGATCCGGAGGGCAGCCGCGAGTGTTTTGGCGCGCTGGTGCTGGGATTGTACGATCGGCAAAAGCGTCTGGTTCACGTTGGACAGGTGGGGACCGGGTTCGATCACAAGACGCTGAAAGAACTGTTTGCTCTTTTGCAGCCGCTCAAGACGAAACAGAACCCATTTTATGGCGAGATTGGCGGGTTGCGAAAAGTTCAATTTGTGCGAGTGGACCCACGAAACTGCGGAAGGCGGTATGAAGCTGCGAGCTCCTGTGTTCATGGGGCTGAGAGAGGATAAATCGGCGGAAGAGTGCCGGCTGGAAGAAGCGGTTGCGAGCTAGGCTGAAGATTTCGACACTGCCGATTCGCGCGATGACCGGCGACTCTCAGGTTGTTGGTCCCAACGCAACTTTTCGCCAATTACCCCGCTGGCTTATCCCACCATCGGCCGGCGGATCCCCACCACCGTTCAGCTTCTGGAAGATAAGAAACCGCAACCCCGGCGACTTCGTCAGTCGGCCTTCCGTCGTCAAACCTAAGCCAATGATCTTTGCCTGGCGTGGCGGCGCTTAGCCTCGGTCTGTTAGGTGGGTATACATCCCATGCTCTTACTCGGTTCGGCGGAATACGCAGAGCCCCAGGCGTCGTGATGCCATCGGTGGCGCAGTTGGAGATCTCGATTACAAGCCCCCCTCCCCACCGGTCGAACTGAACTGTCAGGAGATCAATCCGATCCTTCAATGGGCGTCGAAAGTGCGGCAGCGATCCCTTGAATCCTCGTTCTCTAAGTGCTGGAACGAACAGCTTCTTAGAGATAAAACCATGTCATCTCGCGTCATAAATGCTGGCTTGGAGGCCGACGACGCTAGCGTAAGACCGATGGTATAGGTCAGTCAATTGGCGAAGTCAGGCGATTGCGCTCACGACCGGAACCACCGCTGGGAACGAGAGGTTACATGCACGGATACTGATCTGCGCACCTAGAATGCGCCTCCGCCACCGCCGCCGAATCCGCCTCCAGAAAAGCCACCACCACCGAAGCCGCCTCCTCCGCCGAAACCAGATCCGCCAGAACTGGCTCTGGGTGCGGAGGTGAAGACCTGGTGCATATCCGACGCCATGCTGTGCATGGAACTGGAAAAGAAAAGTGGGCTGAAGCCGACGTACCCGTTCGGCGAAACGTACCAAGTGGGCGGGTCTTTGATGATTCCGTCGAAGGCTTGCGCCCAGTGGTG
>JBEKLO010000131.1:0-9683 GCA_050010155.1 Terriglobales bacterium | reverse complement strand
GGCTCGGGGCTTGAGGACGCGGCGAAGTTCGGCGAGCGCTCGTTGGGCATCGGTGAAAAACATCACTCCAAAGCGGCAGGTCGCGAGATCGAAGGTGCGTGCGGCAAAGGGTAACTGGTGCGCGTCGGCTTGCTGGGTGGTGAAGTTTGCGAGCTGCTTTTTTCGGGCGCGCTCGGCAGCTATCTCGAGGAGTTCCGAACTCTGATCTACGGCTGTGACCGAGCCTTTGGGACAGACGCGCTCGGCCAAGCTGATGGCGGGTTCGCCGGTGCCGCTGGCTAGATCGAGGACCCGCATGCCGGGAAGCGGACGCGCGTATTCCACCAGCGCTGCCGTGACGGCGTTGCCCAGCATTGCCGATTTTGCCTTCCACTTTTCTGCGGCCACCAGGCGGTAGGAAGAACTCCACGGGGCTGGATTCGCGGCGGACATTCAGGCTTTCTTTTTTCGCGCCTTTTTGGGCGCAGGGGAGGCGGCTTTGGGGGTGGTCGTCGCGCGGCGCAGTTTGGCTTTGGCCATCAATTCCGCGGGCTCCAGACGCTTCGCTGACTTCCACAAGCGTTCCAAGTCGTAGAACTGGCGGGCTTTCTCGGAGAAGATGTGGACTACGAAGTCCACGTAATCGAGGAGCACCCACTCCGCCTGTTTGTATCCTTCGGCGTGGGTCACGCGCAGGCCTAGCGCTTCGAGGCGCTCGTCCACGGCGTCAGCAATGGCCTGTATTTGGCGCGGATTGGTTCCGCTGCACATCACAAAATAGTCGGTGAACGCTCCGGAATCTTTTTCCAGTTCGAGAATGGTGACGTTGTCGGCTTGCTTGTCCTGACAGGCCAGGATGGCTTCATTTACCTGGAGCTTGAGGTCATTCTTTTTCTTCATACGAGATCATTGATTGTAACCCGCGGGCAGTGGATTGCACGGCGCTGCGAGCTTCCGCCGACTCGGTTGCTCGGCTGGACGGCCGAGGGCGGCCGCGCCTACGTGGTTCTTTTGCGATACAGGGCTTGCTTCTTTATGTAATCGGCTACCTTGGGATCCAGCCATCTTGTCAGCGGCTTGCCTTGCGCGGCGGCATCGCGAATCGCGGTTGCGGAGACGCTTTGCTGAACTCCTTCGAGCAAATGCAGAGTGACTCCCGGAAGAACCAGATCTCCTGTTGCCGGCTGCTTGTGAAACGGACGCGTGACAGTTGCGGGAGGGCGCAAATCTTCGGGCAAAGATTCGGCCACGTCGCGCAAGGAATATCCGGGACGGCTGGCGACGATGAAAGCGCATTCGGCGAGAAGCGCGCGGGCCTGGTGCCATTTTGCTATGTCGCGGAAGGCGTCGATTCCGATCAGGAAAAAAAGGCGGTCGGATTTCTTCAGGGATTTTTTCAGGCTGCGGACTGTGTCGATCGAATAATTCACGGCTGCGGGACCGGCCGTCCCTGCGTGACTCGTGGTGAATTCTGGCGCTTCCAGCAGCGATGGCACGAATTCCTTTTCGTGCTGCGTTGCCAGGGCCACCATCACATAACGATGGATGAAGGGCGTTAGCGGATGTTTCTGTTTATGTGGCGGAACGTTGGCCGGTACAAACAGCACCTGCCGCAGAGAGTAGCGGGCTGCGGCGGCCTGAGCCAATGCCAGATGTCCGCGGTGGATGGGGTCGAAGGTGCCGCCGAAAAGACCTATATTCATTCCGGTATTCCCTGCTTCGTTTTTGCTGTTACCGCGCTTTGGCCGATTTTGAAGGCAATGCCCCGCTAGTTTCGTCGTTGGCGGCGATTGTTGCAAGGGTTTCACGCCATCGATTACGAACTGTGTTCCCAAAAGCATTTTTTGTACGAGCGAGTTTTGCGAAAAGCATCCTATGAGATTAGGCTGTGGGCAAGGTATTCTCCGGTTTCGAAGTTGTCCTGTGGTGGGTCTCGCAGGTGTACCTCTGGTCACTGTGCCGCCAGGAAAATGCGGTGGACTAGCGTAACTCGCTCTGCGCGCGGTCTCGCGCATAGCATGAGGCCATGCGAATGAAGCTCCCCCTCATCCGCAGCTTGGCAATCGCTCCGGCGCGCGCACCCATCCTGCGCTACGGAGTCGCTCTTCTCAGCACGGTCCTGGCACTGATTCCAACGTTATTTTTCTCCGATATTGCAGAGAGCCGTCTGGTGGTGTTTGCCGTGGCGGTGATGGTCAGCGCGTGGTACGGGGGGTGGAAGCCGGGACTCGCGGCCACCTCGTTTGCGCTCACGGTCGGCGCCTACTACTCATTTGCCGGACACCAGACTACGAGCGAGTATCACAAGGCGATCGCGCACCTCGCGTTATTTTCCGCCGTGGCGCTGCTGATTTGCTGGTTCAATGCGGCGCTCCGTGCTGCGCAAGAGAGCTTGCGGCGCTCGGAGAGCAACTTCCGCTCTCTGGTGATGAATGCCCCTTACGGCATCTGCCGGTGCGATGCCCTCGGAATTCTGCAGGACGCGAATCCGGCGATGGTGGCCATGTTCGGATATGGCAGCGCCGCTGAGCTCCGGGGCAGGCATTTGGGAAGCTTGTACGCCGATGCCCAGCAATGGTTTCACACCGCTGATTATTTTCACGCGCGGAAGGAATTCAACAACCTGACCACGGAGTGCGTGCGCAAAGACGGCGCCGCGATCGTGGCGCGTATCTCTGGACGCTCGATTCCGAATGGCAAAGCGGGAGACAGCTTCGAAATTTTTATGGAAGACGTCACGGAAACCCGCACTCTGGAGTTGCAACTCCGGCAAGCGCAAAAAATGGAAGCGATCGGGCGGCTGGCTGGCGGCATTGCGCACGACTTCAACAATCTGCTGATGGTGATCTCCGGTTACGCCGAATTTCTACTTGAGCGTTTAGGACCCGATCCGCGGCTGCGCGGACCGGCGCAGGAGATTTCCAATGCCACGCAGCGGGCTACTTCACTGACGCGGCAGTTGCTGGCTTTCAGCCGCAAACAGATGCTTGCGCCGAAGGTGCTCGACCTGAATGAGGTCGTGGCTGAGAACCTGAAAATGCTCACGCGCATGATCGGCGAAGATATCGACCTGGTGATGGTTCCGGGGCCGGGACTCGGCGCGGTGCGTGCGGATCCTGGCCAGATTGACCAGGTCATCATGAACCTGGCGGTCAACGCACGCGACGCCATGCCGCAAGGTGGCAAGCTGACGATTGAGACGGCTAACGTGGCGCTCGACGAAACTTTCGCGCGTACGCACACGCCGCTTGCCCCGGGTGACTACATCATGCTCGCCATCAGCGATACCGGTGTTGGGATGGACAACGAAACGCAATCGCGAATCTTCGAGCCGTTCTTCACCACCAAGGGCGCGAAGGGGACGGGGCTCGGACTATCTACTGTCTACGGAATCGTGAAGCAGAGCGGCGGATTTATTTTTGTCGACAGCCAGCCGCAGCGGGGCACCGCATTTCGCGCCTATTTCCCGCGCGTCGACGGGCGTGAAGACGCTGCCGCCGCGCAGGAAGCCATCGCGCTCCCCCGGGCAGAGCATGGGAAGGAAACCATTCTCGTCGTCGAAGATGAAACCAATCTCCGGCGTCTCGCCCGCCAGTATCTGGAAACACAGGGCTACAAGATTCTAGAGGCTGAGGACGGGGCGGCGGCTCTGCAAATTGTCGATGGCTACCGGGGCACCATTGATCTCCTACTTACGGATGTGATTATGCCCGGCATGAATGGGCGCGAATTGGCAACGCACATCAGTAAGCTGCTCCCGGAGATTCGGGTGCTTTATATGTCCGGGTACACGGAAAATGCCATTGGTCACGATGGCATGCTCGATGCCGGCATCAATTTGCTGCAAAAACCATTCAGCCTTCCCGCGCTGAAAGACCGCGTTCGCGAGGTGCTGGATTCGGAACCGATTCCCCTGGAGGTTTTAATGTCATCCCACACGGGCGCGAGCGTTCTCGGAAAGAAGATCCCACCGTTCCGAGCTCGCCGGTTCAATTTGCATTTACCGCTGCGCTATCGTCCGCTGGGTGAAAAGAGCTGGCGGCCGGGAACCACCGAAAATATCAGCCGCTCGGGATTGCTGTTCCAGGCGCAGGAAACACTCCATCCGAACGTGCAATTGGAAATTAGCCTGGTTCTGCCGGCGGAGATTGCGGGACTCGCGTCCACAGAAGTCATCTGCCGCGGAGAGGTAGTCCGCTCGGTCGAAGCGCAAAAGCGAGGACAAGGACAGGGACAGAGTATGCCCCCCGCCTTGGCCGCGAAAATTTTGCAATACCACTTCCAGCACGGGACACACGTCGGCGAAGCTTAAGGGTATGGTGACGTGGAGTCGTGTTCGCGGGGCTAAGCCCCGCTGCCACACATGCTTGGCACACCTGCTTTTAGTGATCCAGCGCGGTTACTTTCGATACCCCGCTGTGCTTGGACAACGCCCGCTGGGGCTGCTACATTGCGGCCAGTACCCTTGCATCACGCGGTGAGGCTTATCTATGTCCCTGGTCGTAAAACTGGAAGACGATCTTGGCGAACGCAGTGATTGGGTTATGTTGAATGGGGTGGTGCCGGCCTCCAGCCACGCCGATTTTCTGCTGCTCAGCGGAATTGATCCGTTCGGCAAAACCGTTTTCAATCACCTGCAGATGGAAGCCTTCCTCAAGGAATGGGATCGTGCGAAAGATCGCGTGCGCGATGAAAGTCAGTTAGAGGCTTGGCAAAAAGTGAAGCAGATGGCGGAAACCTGCCGTCATGACCGCGACTTGTATCTGCGCTTTGTCGGCAACTAGCACCTGCGGCCCGAGCTACTTCTCTGGCAGGTTTGCCGCTAGAAACTTCATCACGTTTTCTCCCATGATCATCCGGATCTCTGGCTGGGAGTAGCCGGCTTCCAGCATGGCATCGGTGATGAGGGCCAATCCGGTAGTGTCGAAAGGCGCGGTCACGGCACCATCAAAGTCAGAACCGAGTGCCACGTGGTCCACGCCGACGCGATCGGAAACATAGCGCATCGCTTTTACAATGGCCCGTGCATCGGTGCCGCAGGTGGCCGTATCCCAATACCCGATGCCGATCAAGCCGCCCTTGGCCGCCACGGCCCGAATCTGGTCGTCGCTGAGGTTGCGATTGTTGTCGCAGGTGCCTTTTACGCCAGTGTGCGAAACGAGCACTGGGCGCGTGGCGATCGCCAGCACATCCTCGATTGTTTTGGGCGAGGCATGGGAGAGATCGACGATCATGTGGCGCGCTTCCATTTGGCGCACCCACTCGCGGCCTTTTTCGGTGAGGCCAATCTTTTGAACGCCCGCGGACGAGCCTCCAATATCGTTGTCGAAAAAATGGCTGGGTGACATCATGCGGTATCCGGCGCGGTAAAGAACGTCGAGATTCTCCAGCTTACCGTCGAGTGCGTGCGCTCCTTCGATCGAAAGGAGTCCGGCGACGAGGCGGGTATTTTTCTGCCGCCGTTGCAGATAGCTGGAGAGATCGGCGGAACTGTGGATTACCACGAAACCACCTTGCGAGTGGCGGGCATACTGGTGCAGACGCCGTGCCTGATAAAGAGCCCGCTCGGTGAGGCTGTTCCAAGTTCGATGAGGCCAACGCTGCGTTATGGCCAGCCAGAGAATGTTGTCGCTCTTGTCGTCATTGTGCTCAATGTTCAATCCGCGCGGGCTCTTGGTGGGCAGCGAGAACACTTGCAGCGCCACGTTGCCATCCGCGAGGCGCGGAATATCGACTTGCCCGTAGGTGCCGCGCTCCAGCAGATCGCGGCCCCACAAAAGCGAATCGGCATGAAGATCGGCGATGGTGAGGGTCTTGTGGAAATCCAACACTTGCGCCGATACCATGTAAGGCGGCTTCTTCACTAACTTATTGAAGCTCTCGTCCACCATTCGCGGGATCTCGCTGAAGAACGCGGCCGCGATGCACAAGACCACCACAGCGATTGGAACGGACTTTCTCAGCACAAACCCTCCCACGCAACCCGATTATGGTGCTGGCCCGCTTTGCTGGCTGGGCGGACGAATGCGTCCGCCGCTGCGCTTACTTCGAGAGCGATCCCAGCGCTTCTCGAAACAGGACGTCAAAACTCTGAGGACTTTTGCTGCCGCGCGCCGCCAGCAGCGCTCGATCCGCTGCCGCGCGCTGATAGCCCAGATTTACCAGCGCGGAAATGACGTCTTCCTCCACCGGGGTTGCCAAGGCTACGTTGGTTGAGGTGTCGGACGCTCCGGGCGGCGGCAGCTTGTCGCGCAGCTCAAGTACCATGCGTTCGGCCGTTTTTCGCCCGATTCCTGGAATGCGAGTTAGCCGTGCCAGGTCGCCTCCGCGGATCGCTGCTACCATCTCGTCGGCGGGCATGCCGCTCAGGATCTTGATGGCGAGCGTCGGACCGATACCGCTGACCGTCAGCAGCTTCTCGAATAAGTGCTTCTCGGCGGGACGCAAGAATCCATAAAGGCTTAAGGCATCCTCGCGAACGTGGGTGTGGATGTAGAGCGCGACCTCTGCGCCTGCGGCGGGTAGTTCGGTGAACGTCGGAACGGTGATCGCTACGTCGTAGCCGACCCCGTGAGTTTCCACGATTGCCTGGTTGGGATGTTTCGCCAGCAGCGTTCCTCGAAGATGGGCAATCATCGAAAGTATTGTACGGCAGCGTCAAGGGGAAACCCTGCGCTTATGCGAGCGGTTTTGTTCCATGGGTGCGAATAAAATTGCACTTTTCCTTGCCTTTCCACAGGAAGTTTCTCCACTCCACAGTTTTTACACAGCGGAGGCGTAGATTGCGGTTGCGTTAATTTTGCAGCTGCCGCAGAGTGCTTGCAGACAAAAGCGTGCGATGTTCTGAAGTTGTTCCGACTAGGGTTCAGCGTTGCCGGTGATCAGAGAGTGAGTCACCGGGGGAAATTCGGCACATGTCCAGTGTGCCGGTGCCTAGGCTACGGCCTCCTGAGAAATTCTCCTTCCGAGGAGAATGGAAACACTGAATCCTGAACCTGAAGCGCAAGCCTCAGGGAGCGTCGATGCAGGGCACCTTTCGAGGTGCGGTTGCGCGGCGGTCTTTCTCTCAAGCGGAAGATGAACGATCAGAGCATCCGCGATAACAATGCGGCTTGGGTGGCTGGCCCGGGCCGCATTTGTTTTTTGCGGGGGCGGGTCATTCAGCGGCCAACCCGAGATCCCTTTCTTCCACACCTTTCCCACAGCAAGCACGGCGTTGCATCTTCCCCTTATCTCCGGTGACGCTCATAATCACTAACGGGAGTTGTGTGCCCCCGCGATGACTTCGACTTCTTCTGACAATTTCAAAGAAACGCTCAAGCAGCAGGCGGATATCGTCCGGATCGTCGGCGACTACGTCAAGCTGAAGAAGGCTGGGGCGCAGAATTTCTCCGGGCTTTGTCCGTTTCACGCCGAGAAGACACCCTCGTTTTCGGTGCATGCCACGCGCCAGTTTTTTCATTGTTTCGGATGTGGACAGTCGGGCGACGTTTTTACTTTCGTGCAGAAAGTCGAGAACATTTCTTTTCCAGAAGCGGTGCGGCTGATTGCGCAGAAGCTGGGCGTGCCGATGCCGAAGGTCAGTTTTTCGAGTCCGGCGGAGGCTCGGGACGCTCAAGTGCGCATGGCGCTGCTGGATGTGCATGTGCGCGCGACAGCATTTTTTCAGGAATGTTTGCGGCGTCCGGAAGGCGCGAATGCCCGCGAATATCTCAAAGGCCGCGGGCTGGATGAGGAGATGATCGGCCGCTTTCGCATTGGGTATGCGCCGGATTCGGGCTTTCTGCTGCGGGATGCTTTGCGGCGGGAGTTTCCGGAAGAGTTGTTGCGGGAGAGTGGGCTGTTTTCGTGGAAGGAGGACGGCCATCAGCCATCCGCCGTCAGCCGTCAGGAAAAGCAGGTCCTTCGCTCCACTCAGGATGACAATTCGGTGGGGGCCGCGAACGACGAACAGCGAACAGCGGACAGTGCGGGTTTCGAGCCAAAAGCCAACAGCCAAGAGCCAAGAGCCGCTATTTATGCCAAGTTTCGTAATCGCGTGATGTTCCCGATCTGCAATGACCTGGGGAAAGTGATTGCTTTCACTGGACGCACGCTCTCGACAGATGAGAAGGCTGGACCGAAATATCTGAATTCTCCGGAGACTGCTATCTATTCGAAGTCGCGGGTGCTCTTCAATCTCGACAACGCGAAGGAAGCGATTCGCAAGCTGGACTATTCCATTCTGGTGGAAGGGCAGATGGATTGCATTTCCGTATACGCAGCTGGTTTCCACAATGTGATTGCCAGTTCGGGCACGGCGTTTACCGAGTTGCAGGCGAAGTTGCTGAGTCGATTCTCGAAGAATGTGGTGGTCAATTTCGATCCTGATACCGCGGGGGCTCGCGCTACGGAGCGGACCCTCGGATTGCTGATCGAGGAAGAGTTCAACATTCGCGTGGTTACGCTGGAAACGGGATTTGATCCCGATCTTTTTATACGGCGCAAGGGTAAGGATGCTTACGGGGCGGCGTTGCGCGGCTCGCAGAAATATTTTGATTATCTGATTGACCGGGCGCGAGCGCTGTTTCCGGTGCGTAATTCGGAGAGCAAAGTGAAGGCGGTCAACCATCTTTTACCGCACATTCAGCGGGTGCCGAGCCGGATTGTGCGCGATGAACTGGCGCTGGAGATCTCGCAGAAGCTCGGGATTGACTCGGCGGTGCTGCGGCAGGAATTGAAGCATGCCGCCACCGATCGCGCTGCGACCCAGGTCAAAGCCTCGGCGGAGGCGCAAATCACTGGGGCGGAACGGGTGTTGATCCGGGCTCTAGCCTCGGCTACGGAGATGCAGGCGAGCGTAACGCGGAGTTCGACTCGCGAAGGAACGGACGAGGAATTCGATCCAGCGCGGCAGGCGCAGTTTGCGCTGCAATCGGAACATCTGTACGAGGGGCTGGCTTCGCAGTCATTGATCGAGGCCCTCCTTGAGGCGGGAACCGAGACGGCGGATGTTATGGCGTTGCCGAAGACGGAAGACGACCGGCGGCTTTTGGCGTCGATTCTGATGCACGAAGAGGAAGAGTTGACGCCGGAGACGGTGGAAGGCGCGGTGCGGGCGTTGCGGAGGATTTATCTGCGACATCGGTTGGAGGAAGTGCAGCTGGCAACGCAGCGTTCGGGGCTTCCTTTGGAGGAACGGCAGGCGCTTTTGCAGGAAAAGGTGCGGTTGAAGCGGGCGCTGATGGATCCGGGACTCGGGGAAGCGGCTGACCGGGCCTCTTAGTCTTCAGCTCTGGTCGTTGTGGGTTGGCTTCCCCGCTGGACGGCCGAGGGCGCCCGTTCCTCCTCGGGCGACTAAGGGTTTGGAACGAAATGGCTTCTTGCGTCATCTAAACATCAAGCGGGAAAAGAGTTACGGGCGGCGAACAGCAGGTAGCACAAGGGCGTTAAGTTCTCGGCGCGCAGCGGGAAGACTCGTTTGCGTGCTATACTCTTAAGGTTTGCGCGCCTCTGTGCGCACAACTCCGTAACAACTCCCACCGCTGAAGAGAGGCGTCTGCGAACCAACGGGCGTCCCGAGGATAATCTGTCTTGGCACTGGATGACAAGTACGACGATATAAAAAAGCTGATCGACGCAGGCAAAGAGAAGGGATATCTGACCTATGATCAGGTCAACGACCTAATCCCGCACGATGTGCACTCTCCTGAAGACCTGGAAGA
>JBEKLO010000130.1:0-14351 GCA_050010155.1 Terriglobales bacterium | reverse complement strand
AGCGCGCATCCCAGGAACGCCGCGACCCATTCGGCGCAGTTCGGACTCCACAACAGCACTGCATCGCCCTTGGCGACGTTGCGTGCTCCGAGTTCGTGAGCAAATTGATAGGCCAGTGCCGCCACGCGCCGGTAGGCCCAGCGCTCGTGACGGTACCCTCGCGGAAACACGTAGGCGCAGTCGTCGCCCCAGCGCTCGAAGTCGTCCAACGAATCGAGAACACTTGCCCGCACACCCTGTTTAGTAGCACAATTCCCAGAACTTTACATCGGTGGCTGCGCCCGGCGGCGTAGTCCAGGGAATATTCTGGGGCTCGATGGCAGCATTTTTTCCAGTTCGTGGCGTCATGGTCCGGGCGACAAGTCGCGTCGTTTTCGTGCTCGCGATGTGTGGCCTGGTCTCGTGCTCGCAACCCGCATCCACGAATGAAGCGCAATCGGTAGCATCCTCCGCCGCTGGTTCTGCCAACCTTCGTGCGGAGGCGCACCAGACGAATGATCCCGCGCGCGACCTCAGCCAGGACGAGGCCCAGGGCGGACACATTCTGCGCAAACATGTGGGACAGACCGATGATCAACTGCGCGAGCGCCTGGAGCGGGAACGCCGCATCACCGGCGCATCGACCTACACTGACCGTTCTGCCGCTGAGCATGCGGTGGGCGCAGCCATCGTTGCGTCGCAGGACCGAATCGAGCGCTGGCTCAGTCGCTCGGGCGGGCATCCCAACCTGGTGCTGGACTATGACAGCCCGACCGCGATTGGCCGCACCATCAATCGCGGCGAAATCGAGTCGCATCCGTGCTCGCACGCGCTGGTTGTGCTGAAATACAACGGGCCTGACAACTACTATGTTCTGACTTCTTATCCGGAGTGCCGCTGATGAACTCGAAACCGGAAATTACCGCCGCCAACTTTCCTGCGCTGCATACGTTCCTGCGGGGCTACTTTCATGAAGATGTCGCCGACGAGTACGGCACTCCTCCGGAGGCGGCCGATCAGTTTTGCGAAGATGCCGAAACCGACGAGCGCATTCCCGTCGCCCGCGAGTGGCAACAACTCACGGAACTGGCCGGGACACAGCCAGTGGCTCTGAACGCGGCATTGAAAAAACTGGGCAGCGCGATCAGGTTGAATGAAGAGGAGATTCCGCAGGTTTCGGCGGTCTTCGCCCGTTGCCTGGCGATCAAACCGCATAGACGAGCGGCCAACGAATGAACGAGTAATGGCTGGTTCCACCGGCAGCGCGTCGGCGGCGTCGACGGCCAATGTTGCACTCCTTAGGAAACTCCACCCCGCGCAATCGTCGGCGGTTGCTGATACCATTTCCTGTGTCGGTACGAAAGCGCACGCAAAAAGGCACCTTCCCCTTTGTGACGCAGGACACAGCGCCACGTGCTGGCCGTCGATAGTATTTGGCCTGCGTCCGGCTCGCCGCGCGCCATGTTCTTTCGCCGCCAGAGTTCAAAGGAGGGCTTGAATGCCGCTAGATACTTTGCCGACCGTCGATACTCTTAGGAGATCTCCTATGCCGCAAGACACCGTAACCATCACCGACAACCGCACCGGGCAGAGCTACACGCTTCCGATTGAGAATGGAACCATCCGCGCGATGGATCTGCGCAAGATTAAGACCGGCCCGGAAGATTTCGGATTGATGACCTATGATCCCGCATTTATGAATACCGCTTCTTGCCGGAGCGCGATCACTTATATTGACGGCGATCGTGGCATCCTGCGCTACCGCGGTTATCCCATCGACGTCCTCGCCCAACACTGTACCTATCTCGAGGTTGCCTATCTGCTTTTGAACGGCGACCTGCCCACCGCGACTGAATTGCAGGATTGGGTCTACGAGATCACACATCACACCATGCTTCATGAAACCACGAAGCAATTCATGGAGGGGTTCCGCGACAACGCCCATCCGATGGCGATGCTCGTGAGCACGGTCGCCGCGCTTTCGACGATCTATCCGGATGCGAAGAATGTTCATGACCCGGCCGTCCGGCTGCTGCAGATCAAGCGCCTGGTCGGCAAGATGCCTTCGATCGCCGCCATGTCGTATCGCCACATGGTGGGATTTCCCTACGTGTATCCCGACAATGATCTGACCTACACCGAAAACTTCATGAATATGTTGTGGAAGATGGTCGAGCCCAAGTACGTCGCCAATCCCGTAATTTCCCGGGCCCTCGACATCCTCTTTATTCTGCACGCCGACCACGAGCAGAACTGCAGCACCAACGCCATGCGCGCCGTGGGCAGCTCCCAGGCCGATCCCTACCTTGCTACGGCCTCGGCCGCGTCGGCTCTTTCCGGACCCCTGCATGGCGGGGCCAACGAAGAAGTGCTTCGCATGCTTGACGAAATCGGCAGCAAGAACAACATCCCCGCGTACATCAAGAAGATTAAGGAAGGCAAGGGTAAGTTGATGGGCTTTGGCCACCGCGTCTACAAGAACTACGATCCGCGAGCCAAAATCATCAAGTGGGCCGCCGACCAGGTGTTCGAAGTTACCGGACGTAATGCAAGACTGGAGATTGCCCTCGAACTGGAGCGCATTGCGCTGGAAGACGAATATTTCGTACAGCGCAAACTCTATCCGAACGTCGATTTCTACTCCGGCATCATGTACCAGGCAATGGGCTTCAGACCGGAAATGTTTACCGTCCTGTTCGCAATTCCGCGCACCATCGGCTGGCTGACGCAATGGCAGGAAATGCTGACCGATCCCGAACAGAAAATCGCGCGTCCGCGTCAGGTGTGGATCGGACATGAGACGCGGGAGTTTATACCGATCGAAAAGCGGTAGAGCGGTAACGAGAAAGAGTAAAGTAAAAGCTCAGAGCAAACATGGACGGGCCCGGGCCCGTCCATGTTTGCATATGGGATGCGTTGGGGTCAGTGCCAGAACCTATCCAGTTCGGAGATCAGGCGTCAGTGCTCAACCATAGGATCAGCCGAGTCCGTTGTACCGTCAGCCCACTTGGCGACCGGAACAAAGAATATGGTCAACCGATCCTCAGGGTCGTTTGCTGCAAAGATGGGGGAATTTTTCAGATCTGCACCCCACGTTGCAGTGTCCGTTCGCGGAAGGAAAAACATCAGGTGAGGATGCCAGTGCCGGGCGCTATCGCCCAAGTACTGTTCCTTGGACAACATGTAAGCCATTGCGCCGACTTCTGGCGTCGGTAATTCTTTCTTATCAAGGCCGGCCTTTATGCTCTCGAACATTTGCGTCTTAGATTGTCCGGCTAATATGAGCTCGGTCTTTTTGAGACTGAGTGGAAGATAAGATCGAGCGGCTGCCGGGTTGAGGCAGATTGGCCCACGCAGCTTGGGATTCCAAAAGTTAGGATCGTCAATTGGGGCGGTCCATGAACGTTCAACCAAGCACACAAAACCATTCTTGCCTTTGGCCGCAGTTTCGTAACCATGCCCTGCGAGGACCAAAACCTCGGCATCGCGTGAGACGGATTCCGGGGCCGCGCTCCGTGCCAGGGCTATCTCGGAGTCCCGGTTCGCCATCATGTATTGCTCAACGGGCGCCATGCTCGGATAGGGTGTTTTAGCGTCCTGTGCTTGCCCCGGCCACGCGGCGCTCAACACGACAGCCAGCGCGAAGACCGGCAACGCGATTGTTTTGGCGATCTCTCGTTTCATCGATTTCTCCTGAGACATGGAATTCTCCTGGTTAATTCATTACCTAATCTGTTTAAAAGTAACGATGATTGGCTAACCCCCTGCAATCGCCCCAATAACAATTAAAGGTTCTTTCCCCGATGCAACTGCCTCCGGCAATGGAGCGTCCGGCGGTTCGTGGGACAAATCCTGCTCGCAGGCAAAGAAGCGCAAGAATGCTCTCCGCTCGTGCGTGACCTGATCGCGGATGGTCCCGCGCAGCATGGGATAGCGCGCTTCAAGCGCGTCCAGAACGGAACGCTGTGTCGCCGGAGTTTCGACCTCAAATGCTACTTCGTTGCCGACTTGCGCCAGTGTTCGGAGATGGTGGGGCAGAACGACGCGGATCATAGTCGCGGCATGGCTCCTGAAAAAATCATCCTAGCGTTTGCACCTCGACCGAAAGCACTGGAGGAAGGTCGCGAACAATCGGCGTCCAAGTGTCTCCGGCATCGGAGGAGGAATACACTTGGCCGCCGCTGGTGCCGAAATATACGCCGCACTTGTCGAGCGCATCAACGGCCATGGCGTCGCGCAGCACGTTGACGTAGCAGTTGCTCTGCGGCAGGCCCTTGGTCAGCGCCTCCCACTCGTTGCCTCCGGTGCGGCTGCGGAATACGCGCAGCTTGCCATCCGGCACAAAGTGCTCCGAGTCGCTTTTGATTGGCACGACATAGATCGTCTCCGGTTCGTGCCCGGACGCGATGGATTCATGGCGATGTGGTGAACGCAGTGCCCGACCTCGGCCCTCGGGTCGGGAATGTATTGCGAAAAAAGTCCGCGGTTAATCGGCTTCCAGGTTTTGCCGCCGTCGTCGGTGCGAAACGCGCCCGCCGCCGAGATAGCGATAAATATCCGCTTGGGATCGCTTGGATCGAGAATAATGGTGTGCAGACACATTCCGCCTGCTCCCGGCTGCCACATAGGTCCCGTGCCATGGCCGCGCAATCCGGCGACTTCGTGCCAGTTCTGTCCGCCATCAATCGAGTGGAACAAGGCCGCGTCTTCGACTCCAGCGTAGACCGCGTCGGGATCCGTGAGCGACGGCTCCAAATGCCACACGCGTTTGAATTCCCACGGATGTTGCGAACCGTCGTACCACTGATGGGTGGTGAGCGGCTTGCCGGTTTCGGCCGCCGCATCATAGACGAATTTGTTGCTCGCGGCTTTCGGAGGACCAGGAGCAGCCGGTTCCCCGGGCGGCGTTCCGGGCTGGTGCCAGGTTTTGCCACCATCATCGGAGCGTTGAATCATCTGTCCAAACCATCCGCTGGACTGCGAAGCGTAGATACGATTGGGATCGGCGGGCGATCCCTTGAGGTGATACATCTCCCAGCCCGCAAAGTGAGGGCCGCTGACATTCCATTTGTCGCGCTTGCCGTCGGCCTCCAATATGAAAGCGCCTTTGCGTGTACCTACCAAGACTCGTACCCGGCTCATACCGCGCTCCTCCTTCGATTTCGTTCCCCTCAGTTTTTCAGTCTCCTCGATACGCTCGCTTCAACCCTTCAACGTCAATCTTGGTCATTTGCAGCATGGCTTTGAAAACCCTTTGCGATTTTGCCGGATCTTTGTCCTGCATCAACTCCATTAAGGCTCGCGGGATGATCTGCCAGGAGAGGCCGAACTTGTCCTTCAGCCACCCGCACTGGATCTCTGATCCGCCGGCCGAGAGTTTGTCCCATAGTTCATCCACTTCCGCCTGCGTCTCGCAGTCGACAAAGAGCGAAATGGCCGGAGAAAAGGTGTACTCGGGCCCACCGTTCAGCGCCATGAACCGCTGTCCGTCGAGTTCGAATGTCACAAGCATTACGCTTCCCTTCGGACCCGGCCCCGCGTCTCCGTAACGCGCTACGTTGAGGATTTTCGAGTTCTTAAAAATCGAGATGTAAAAATTTGCTGCCTCTTCCGCGTTTCCGTCGTACCACAAGAATGGCGTGATTTTTTGCATATCGTTTTCCTTAAGGTTGTACTAAGGGGTTGTCATTCAGACCGGCGCAATGGGACAAGCGAACGCAGCCGATAATCACGCAAGAATAGCTCGAGCCAGACGAGCACTCCGAACATGACCGGGAATAATGTTTCAAACAACGGATTGCCAGCCCGCAAGTTAACTTCAGTGGCTCCGCCAAGATATCCCGTAAGCAAAATTGCACCGAGAATAGCCGTGCGCGGAATCGAGTAGAGCGCGACGCACGCCATCAGGATGGTCCCAATCATTGGGGCAAGGCCCGGGGGGTAGCCCAGCCGGGCAAATGCGTCCATAACGTGACGTTCCCTCACAATTTTTGTGATGCCGTCGAACAGCAAAAAGGCTACCAGTAGCCCGCAAAGAATGCGCCCCGCCCAGAGGCTCGTCTTTGAAACGGCAGCGATTGTGGCAGTCGACGGTTTTTCTGGCATACTGTTTCCTCTTTCGAGTTCTTGCATGGTTGTTAGATCGAAACGTTGAAGTTCCGACTTCTCCATCGCCGGGGATTATTCAATATATTACTTGTTAAATGCAAGTGGAAAATATTATGATAAAAACATGCCAGGGAGGGGCCAACTCAAGCGTCGGTCGGAGTGTCCGCTGAATGCTTCGGTGGAGATGCTGGGCGATCGCTGGTCGCTTTTAATCATTCGCGACATGATGCTGCGCGGGTTCCGCAGCTACAAGCAATTCATGGAGTGCTACGAAGGTATAGCGACGAACATTCTGGCCGATCGCCTGCAGAAACTGGTGGCTCATGGAATCATCGCCACGCAGCCAGATCCGGCCGACGGTCGAAAGTTGATTTATTCTCTCACCTCGAAAGGAATCGACCTCGCCCCCGTGCTCACCGAAATGGTTTTGTGGGCTGCCTCGCACGAAGATACAGGCAACGAGCCTCTCGTTTCACAAATGAAGGCCGACAAGGCGAAGTTTCTGGAGGGAGTGCGGGAACGCTGGGCCGATACCCTGTCGCAAGATGGCAAAATGGCAGCGGGAAAAACTCGTCGATAATAGCTCGGAGCGCTCAACACTCGACGCTACGCCTTCTTCGGTTTCTTCGTCGGCTTGGGTTTCAACGTCTTCGCGTATTCGTAGCTGAATTCGAAATACTTCTGTAGTTCCTTCGTATTCTCCAGTAAAACGTCCGGGACAGCCACGTATTCCTTCATAATCGCGCCATATGCCTCAAACAACGTGGTCTTGTGTTTCTTCAGAAATTCGTCGCGTCTATCCTCCGGCAGCCGGATCGCCAGGGAGCGAGAGCCTTGCAACAGGGTAAACATGTTGCCATTTAGAGAAGTGTAGGGGTTGGCGTCGCCCTTGCGATCGACGCCTGGGATGGTGCGGATGAGTCTGTCGTACAAACCAACTGTGTGTTCGGTTGGATTGGCTGGGGTTGCGCTCTTCCTGGGTTTTGACGAGTTCACAGCTCATCCTCACTTGATAGTGGTGAACGCGCGGGGTAGCAGAATACACCATCAAGAGAAGCGCCGCCTGACTGTCGTGGTTCCACCTGTATGGCGGGAGGGAGAAGAGTGAACCGTTCCGGAACCGGACGTACACTCCCTTTCGGTAACCCCCGGTAATCGTCGGTAACCATCGAACTGCGGGTACCCGGCCTTACAATTACCTTACTCCGTGATCCAACTCCGCGATCGTGGTCGCGCGGTTTTGCGGGGTTTCGTCCGGGAATCTCCCGGCGAGGTTCGGACCCGTTCGGCGCCGACGGATATCGCGGGCGTTGGACAGGAAAAAGGCCGGAGTCCGCTCCCTATGGCGTTTGGTTTTGGTTTCAATAAACAAAAGGTTCTCAGCGCCGCGGAAAAGTTTGTCCAGCAGGGCAAGCTGCAGAACGCCATCGCTGAGTATGAAAAGGTCCTGAAGAACGACGAAAAGGATCTTACCGTCAACAACACCATCGGCGATCTCTACTCCCGTCTGGGAGACACTGAAAAAGCTATCGAGTGCTTCAAGAAGGTTGGCGATGCCTATGCCGCCCAAGGCTTCACGGTTAAGGGCATCGCCATGTACAAGAAGATCACCAAGCTCCAGCCGAGCGTGGATTCCTCGCTCAAACTGGCGGAGCTCTATACCCAGCAAGGCCTTTTCAACGACGCCCGAGCCCAATACCTGCAGGTGGCCGAGGATTTCATGAAGGCCGGCGACCTCGACCAAGCCGTTCGTCTCTTCCAGAAGGTCCTCGAGATGGACCCGGAAAATGTGCCCATGCGGGTCAAACTCGCCGAAGTTTATGTTCGACTGGGGAAAAAGAAGGAAGCGTGGGAGATCTTCAGCGCGGCAGCAGAAGCGCTGCGCGCACGTGGTTCGCTCCCGGCCGCCGAAGACCTTCTGAAGCGGATGCTCGTGCTTGATCCCGGCAACAGCTACGTACTGCTGCTGCGCGGAAAATCTGCCCTAGAGAGCGGTGATCCGAAGAGCGCCATTGAGTACCTGGAGAAGGCGTCGGACCTCGATTCTCATCCCGAAGGGCTGCGCGACCTGCTGCGGGCATACCTGCAGACGGGAAATCTGGTCAAGAGTGACCCGATTGCCGAGAAACTGCTCACCGTGCACAACGATCCCCAGGGGTTGTTCTTACTGGCGGAGGGTTGCGCCCGACTCGGTCACTATCGCGAGGCGCTCGACGTTTACACCCGGCATGCCGATCGCCTGCTGGCGACGGACTCGACCAAGCTGCTCGGCAGCCTGCATTCCATGATCACCCACGTGCGCGACGATGTAGGCGCGCTGGACGCGTTGTTGCTGCTAATGAACAAGGCTGGTGAGAGTACCCACGTCAACGAAGTCACGGAGCTTCTGGCGCACGCTTCCGTCAAGGAAGGAAACCTGGCTCGTGCCCGCGACCTCTACCAGATGCTGGCCACCACCGAGCCCCAGAACCAGCTCCATCAGCAGAACTATCAGCAGGTGGTGTCGCGGATGGAGGGAGCAGCGCCTGCCCTCGGGATCACCGCCGAAGAAGGGGCAGTGATCGTCGAGGAGTTGGAGGCAATCGCACCGGTCATCGATCAAGCTTATCCCGATCACATAGCGATTGCGGTGCGTTCCGCGGTCACTGATGCGGATCTGTTCCTTTCCTACAATTTGCCTGACAAGGCGGTCGTGCCTCTGCTGGGCGCTCTGCCGCAAGCACCGCGCGATGCGCGCCTGAATCAGCGCTTGGCCGCCCTCCATACCCGCTTCCACCGCTTTACCGAAGCCGCCGTCTGCTGCCGCACGCTCGAAAGCGTGTACCACGATGCCGGGTTCCCAGATGAAGCCGTGCGTTATGGAGAGTTAGCCGCGCGCTATGAGCAGAGCGCGCCAGCGGCGACCTCAGCGGCTGGATCAGTCTCGGCTGCATCAACGTCGGTGGCATCAACGTCGATGGGATCAACGATGACCCATCCAGCGGGGATCGCTGCGTCTGCTAGCGCTCGGACCGCCGCTCCTCCGCCTTGGCCAACGGCTGCGGCGTCCGCTCACGAAAGTGGCGATGCCGTGCACCCTGAATTCGCCGTCCAGGATTCGCACAGTCAAGATTCGTCTGAGCATTTTGTCGTTGGGCATGCGCCCTCCGACGCGCCCGATTCTTCGTCCGACGTCGCGTCCGAGTGGGAACATTCGCTTTCCGTCGACGCTGAAGCCGCAGAATTGCCGGTTACCGCCGAAGCCGATATCGCCAGCAATCCCGAAATCGCCGAAACGGTCGAAGAAATCCGGTTCTATCTCGAGCACTTCATGACCGACCAGGCCCATGCGGGTCTCGAAAAGCTCGAGTCGATGACCAGTGATAGCCGCATCCTCGATCCGTTGCGGGCGGCTCTTGCATCTGCCGGCCAGCCTCCGGCTGAACCGGAACCCGAAATCACCGAGATCAACGCCGACGAGCCTGCGGATTTCGAAGTTGAAACAGAGGTCCAGCCTGCTGCCGAGGTCGCTGCCTCGTCCGATCTGCCGGCCGCATCTCCTTGGGAAACTCACGACGAAGTCAACCACGAGCCTGTACCGGAATCCCTGCCTGAACTGGAAACAGCGCTCGCCGCAGCCGCTCCGGCAAGCGAACTGAACGCGTTTGTCGCCGATCTTGAGGCTTCGCTCGGTGATTCTTTCCCACAAGCACCGTCGCCGGAAAAACATCCATTACCCGGCTGGCCGGTTGCAGCACCAGCAGTCGCCCGAACCGCCGAGCCGGAACCTGAGCCCGTGGCGCAACTCGAAACGGCACGGCACGAGATTGAAATTCCCGCGCCGGCCATGCCAATGCCGGTGATCGCCGCATCGGCAGGAGGAGCTGCCGCTGCGCCTGCCGTGAGCCCTTCTACAATGAGCTACAGCCCCGCTCCCGTGCGTCCCTTGGGGGCTGGAGCCCAGACCATGCATCCCTCCGGCGGCGTCGACCTTTCGGAGATGTTCGGCGAGTTGAAGCAGGAACTCGAAGAAGAGGTTATCGCCGGCGATAGCGACCCGGAAACGCATTACAATCTGGGCGTTGCCTTCCGCGAGATGGGTCTGCTCGATGAAGCCATTGCCGAATTGCAGAAGGTATGTACTGCCATCGATCGCGGCCATGCCTTTGCGCAACCTGTTCAGACCTACACCTGGCTGGCGCAATGCTTCCTCGATAAAGGAGTTCCTCAAGCTGCCATCCGCTGGTATGAAAAGGCTCTGAACATTCCCGGACTTGATGACGAAGCGCGCCTGGCTATCAACTACGAACTCGGCTCGGCGTGTGAGAGTGCCCAGGACAAGCCCGCGGCACTGCGTCATTTCACCAGCGTTTACGGCACGAATATCGATTATCGCGACGTGGCCGAGCGCATTCAGGCTCTAAAGTCGTAGAATGCACGAAGTGGGTTCGGAATTTGCGCTGGGGATACTACCGATCCCACGCCCGCCCCATGGCCTGATCGACGGCCTGACCAACAACGACGCGTGCAATGATTTCCGACCCCAAGCTACCTTTTGCCAGCGAGCCCACCCGTGTCGGGGAACTCAAACCCCCGGCGGAAGTGTCCGTCCCCCTCGTTCCAGTTCACGGTTCCGCCGTGGGGTCCTCCCTTTCGGTTGCGCATCTGTGGCTCCGCCGCATCGGAGTGCTTTTTTTTGTGTTCCTGTGCGCGACGCTCGGGGTAATGCTCATAATCTTGCCCTGGCGTCCCGAATGGTCCGACAATCCACTTCTCGTCCCGTACCCCACTCTTCGCGCCATGGTAGCCAGCGGCTTTGCGCGCGGGGTCGCCACCGGCCTGGGCGTGCTCAATGTGTGGATCGGATTTTGGGAGGCAATTCGATACCAGGAAGAATGAAGGTCGTTGGTCGCCAGTCGTCAGCGAACAACGGCGAAATTGGGCGCAAGCCATGTATCCAGAGAACGCCTAACGACCAACGGCTAGCGAGTAACGACTGATTTAATTATGACCGATTCCAAACTGAAACCCGCTCCCCTCGCCTACAAGAATGAACCGTTCCTCAATAGCCCTGACGGCAGAATTCTGCGGCTGCTCAGCGAGTATAGCGAGCCGCTTTCGCGCTTTCGTCGCGAGCAGATCCAGGACACGGTCGTTTTCTTCGGATCGGCCCGCATCCACAGCCGCGACAATGCCAGCAATCGCCTGGCCGAAGTTCGCGGCAACCTTGCCCAGTTCTCCGCCGCACAGCAAGTTCAGGACATGAAACGCGCCGAGGCCGCGGTCGACATGGCTCGCTACTACGAAGACGCGCGCCAGTTGGCTCGCCTGTTGACGGAATGGTCCACCCATATCCCCGCCAAGCGCCACCGTTTCGTTGTCACCACCGGAGGCGGCCCGGGCATCATGGAAGCGGCCAATCTCGGCGCCCATGAAGCGGGAGGAAAGACCATTGGCCTCAATATCAATCTGCCCTTCGAACAGAATCCGAATCCCTACATCTCGCCTTCGCTGAACTTTGAGTTTCACTATTTTTTCATGCGCAAGTTCTGGTTCGCGTACCTCGCCAAAGCGCTGGTGATTTTTCCCGGCGGCTTCGGCACGCTTGACGAGCTCTTTGAGATCCTCACCCTCGCTCAGACGGAGAAGCTGGCCAAGAAAATTGTCGTCGTCATTTATGGCAGTGCTTATTGGAAGAAGATTCTCAATTTCGAAGCCATGGTCGATGCTGGCACCATCTCACAGGGGGACCTCGATCTCTTCAAGATGTCCGATTCGCCAGAAGAAAGTTTCGAGTTCCTGAAAGAGGGACTCACCAAGTACCATCTCACGCCCCCACAAGCCAAGCGCGCCGGCGATGCGGCCGTCCCCGAAATTGCCAAAACGCGACCGTGAGCCACCTGTAGTGGCTCCGAATTCGCCACACCGTGTGGTATGGGTGAAACTAGTGGCGCCCCGTCTCCGTATACACTTCTACGGGCAAATGTACCCGGGAACAAACCAGATGCCATTGCAAACGCGCTTGGCCACCGTCCTTTGTTGCCTTATTGCTTGCTGGGCAACTTCCGCGCTCGCTCAACCCCCAGCCGCGAACCAGATGCCATCTGTGATCCAGGTTCCCGCGGAAGCGCAGCCCTCGACGCACTTCGATGCCCTCGCGGCCACCAATGCTTACCTTGCGCAGATTCCTGCCGACAAGACGGCCCGTTCCGACGCCTATTTCGAGGGCGGATACTGGATGATTCTTTGGGACTTTCTCTATGGCGCTGTGATCGCGCTGCTCTTGCTGAATCTACGCTGGTCGGCGCGTATGCGCGATCTGGCGGAGCGCGTCACTCGTTTCAAACCGGTGCACACGTTTGTCTATTGGCTGGAATACCTCATACTCACCACGATCCTCATCTTCCCCGTGACTGTTTACGAAGATTACTTTCGCGAACGCAAGTATGGACTTGCCACGCAGACCCTCGGCCCCTGGCTGGGCGACCAGTTGAAAAGTCTGGGGGTTGGACTGGTGCTCGGTGGTCTACTAGTGATGTTGCTGTTCGGAATCGCCCGCCGCCTTCCGGGAACCTGGTGGATCTGGGGCGCGGTCGTGACCATCCTGTTCCTGGTCTTCATCGTGCTGATTTCACCCGTCTATATCGTTCCCATCTTCAATAAGGTGACGCGCCTCGATGATCCGAAGATTGTCGATCCCATTCTGAGTATGGCGCGAGCCAACGGAATTCCCGCGAAAGACGTCTACGAAATCGATGCCTCGCGACAGACGACGCGGATGAGTGCCAACGTCAGCGGCTTTGCCAATACCATGCGTATCACGCTCAATGACAACCTCTTGCGCCGGGGCTCTCCGGAAGAGATTCAGGCGGTCATGGGACACGAGATGGGGCACTACGTGATGAACCACATCTACAAGGGGATTATGTTCTTGTCGATCGTCACCGTGCTGGCCTTTGTCTACCTGCGCTGGGGACTCAGCTGGGCCCTGCGGCACTGGGGCGAAAAATGGCAGATTCGAGGCACGGGCGACACGGCCATTCTGCCGCTCGTGCTGCTGTTGGCCTCCGTTTTTGGCTTCGTCATCACCCCCATCCTCAACACCTACATTCGCACGCAGGAGTACGAAGCCGACATGTATGGACTGAACACCAGCCGGCAGCCCGATGGATTTGCGCAGGCAGCGATTCATCTCGGCGAATATCGTAAGATGAGTCCTGGCCCAATCGAGGAGTGGATTTTTTTCGATCATCCGAGCGGACGCAATCGTATTTACGCTGCGATGCGCTGGAAGGCCGAGAATCTGAAACTGTTTGCCAAGCATGAGGAGGCGCAGTGAGTCTCGACGCAACGCCGAATCCAGAAACGACGGCGATCGTCGCCGAAGCCGGCGGCCCCATCACAGCTCCGCAGCCGCCGCGTCTTCATAAGGTCTTCATCGGAAAAGATGGACTCCGTGCTGGCTGGAGCCTGCTCATCTTTATTGCCCTGCTGGCGTTAGTTTTTATCGCGGCTAGCTTCGTCATCCGAAAAATCCATCCTCCTGATCCGAACGCAATGAAACCCGGCTCGGAGATATCCATCAAGATGGGGATTCTCGCCGAGGCCATACCTTTCATCGCGGTTCTGCTCGTCACCTGGATCATGTCGAAGATCGAGCGCCGGCCCAACTCCGTTTACGGCTTTGGCGGGAGCCAGAAAATTGCGTACTTCTTCGCCGGACTCGCCTGGGGTGTCGTCTGTCTTTCCATCCTTGTTTCCAGCCTCTGGAAGACCGGGTTTCTCGTCATCGACCGCCGTCTGCTTTTTGGTAACGATGTTCTCCGTTACGGATCAACGTGGCTGTTCGGCTTTCTTCTGGTCGCCCTGCTTGAGGAGTACCTCACCCGCGGCTATGTTCAATACACGTTGACGCGTGGCCTCGCCGGCCTCTACCGGTGGGGCTTGAAAACGCGCCACAGCGAAGCCCTCGGCTTTTGGACCTCCGCCGTGATCTTGTCTTTCCTCTTCGGTTTTGGCCACGGTAAGAATCCAGACGAATCTCCGATCGGAATGCTCTCCGCCGGCCTGGCTGGCATTGTCTTCTGCCTCAGTCTCTGGCGTACAGGCTCGATCTGGTGGGCGATCGGCTTCCATGCCGCATGGGACTGGTCGCAATCGTTTCTCTATGGCGTCGCCGACAGTGGACTGATGGTCCAGTACCATCTCCTCGCCACGCACCCCGTTGGTAAGCCCATCCTCAGCGGTGGGGTAACCGGCCCCGAAGGTAGCATTTTTGTTCTCGC
>JBEKLO010000129.1:0-10055 GCA_050010155.1 Terriglobales bacterium | reverse complement strand
TTGGACGGGCTCAGTTTTTGGGGCTTTGTGATTGGCGCTAACTTTCGGGAATTGCGACCTCCCCGGGGTTAGACAGAGAATTTCAAAAAAAACGGAGATATGAAAATGCGATTTACGACATCAATCAGGATTCTGGCACTGCTGGCGGTAGTAGCCCTCTTGCTACCGGGCCTGCTACTCGGGCAGAGCACGACGCAAGGCGCCATGAGCGGGACGATCACCGATCCAACCGGCGCGGTTGTGCCCAATGTGACCGTCAAGATCACGAACTTGGACAAAGGCTACTCGCACGAATTCAAAACCAACGCGCAGGGCATTTATAACTATCCCCTGGCCGACGCGGGTCCGTACTCGATTGAAGTCACTGCCGCCGGTTTCAAAACCTTCTCGGCGAAGGGCGAGGTTAACGTTGGACAAACAACGGTCGTGAACGCCAAGCTCGAAGTAGGTACTGCCTCCGGAACCGTGGTTGAGGTCAACGCCGCGGGAGAAGTGCTGCAGACCGAAGCCGCCGACATGACCACCAACTTCGACAAGAACCTCGTCGAGAACCTGCCCAACGGCGGAAACGACATCACCGCGGTCGCCTACACCGCGCCCGGCGTCATCATGAACAACGGCGGTGGTTACGGCAACTTTAACGTAAACGGCTTGCCCGCTACCTCGAACGTGTTCACCATTGACGGCATGAACGACATGGACCCCTTCTTGAACCTGAACAACTCGGGTCCCACCAACCTCACGCTCGGCAAGAACAGCATTGAAGAAGCAACGGTCGTCACCAATGCCTACGGTGGCCAGTATGGACAACAGGCTGGAGCCCAGGTCAACTTCGTGAGCAAGGGCGGCACCAACAATATGCACGGCAACGTGCAATACCAATGGACCGGACGAACACTCGACGCCAATGACTGGTTCAACACCTTCGCACCGGCAGGTTCGGGCATACCGATCACGCCCCGGCCGTTTGCCAACAATAACCAGTGGGCAGCTTCTTTAGGCGGCCCCATCAAGAAGGACAAGACCTTCTTCTTCCTCGACACCGAAGGCATCCGCTACATTGTGCCCTCGACAGTGCAGGTCTATACCCCAACAGCAGAATTCCTGACTGACTTGATCACGAACTTGGGAACGGTTGGGGCATCTGCCGCCACGATTGCCACCTATAAGGAAGCGCAGGCCGCTTGGCTGGCAGCTCCCGGCTTTTCCAAGGGCGTTGCCATCCCCGCTACCAACGGCACAGGTACCGGCAGCTGTCAAGACCCGCTTGGCCTTGGCCAAGTCGATCTGACCAACACGACCGGCTGCTTCCAGTCGTACTCGGCCAATCCAGGCGTGCCCGCGCACGAATGGTTGCTGATCGGCCGCATCGACCAGAACATCGGCAACAAGGATCGCGCTTTCTTCCGCTTTACCATTGACCGCGGCATTCAGGCTACCAACGCTGACCCGCTCAGTCCCATCGCTTTCTCCGCTGCCAGCTTCCAGCCGGCTTACAACGGCGGCTTCACCTGGAACCACACCTTTAGCGGCACTGCGACCAACCAGTTCAACGCCTCGCTCCTCTGGTACAGCGCCACTTTCCAGGAGAATACGAACGGGCCGACTTCGCCGTTCCCGTACTCCATGTACGTGGATGCCAATGTCCCCAGCACTAACTTTTTCGGTCTTCCTGGCGCCACCGGTCTGAACGGCGTCAACTTCGATTTCCCCCAGGGCCGGAACGTCACCCAGAACATGTTTGTTGACGACTTCTCCAAGATCCTTGGTCGGCACAACATCAAAATCGGCGCAACGTATCGCCGGTTCGACATCACCAACTACGACGCTGGTGTGTTGACAACCCCGCTGGTAAACGCGACTTTGTTTGACTTCTGGAACGGAACCGCAGATTACTACAGCCAAAACAACCCCATTAGTCTTACAGCGCCTGAGAACACCGGTGGTTTCGGAGTCTACGGTCAGGACGAATGGGCAGTCACATCCAGATTGAAGCTGACCGTTGGTCTGCGCTTGGAGCACAACTTCAACCCGACCTGCGATACCCGCTGCTTCACCAACCTGAGCGCTCCGTGGTCCTCACTCCTCGCGACGCAGACCGATGCCACTCCCTATAACCAGGCGCTGCTCATTGGACGCAAGGATGCCTTCAACTCCACCGACGCCGTGAACCTGGCTCCGCGCGTTGGTTTTACGTGGTCGCCTATGGCTGACAGCAAAACTGTGATCAGCGGCGGCTTTGGCTATTTCTATGACGCTTTCCCGGCGTTCATCACCGACAGTTTCGTCAACGTTCCGTACCTCGTTGGCGTAACTTTAGAAAGTCCGGTGTTTGGTGGATCGGCGCCGGTCGTTTGGGGCGATCCTGCAGGCGCAGCGGCTGTCGTTAGCAACACTGCGAATGCTATTCGAAACGGCGTCCCCTCGTCCTCCTCGTGCCCCGGCGGCGTTCCTTCCCTCGCGGGCGGGTTGACCCTGGCCCAACTTACCGGCCCGTGCGTAAACGGTGCCGCGCCAAACGTTACGGGATTCACCAGCAAGCTTCGTACCCCGCTCTACCAGGAATGGAACTTCCAGATCCAGCGGGAACTCGACAGCAAGAGCCGCCTCACCATCGCCTACGTGGGGAACCACGGCATTCTCGAAGCGTATCCGAACGACTGGGGGAATGCGTCCAGCGGTGCCGCCATCACCGGCATCCCGGGCGCTTCGCCCTCCAACCGGTTCGGTGAGGTTACCCAATGGCAGTCAGGTGCCGTATCCAATTACAACGGTTTGACTGCAAGCTTCAGCCGCCGCATGACGGCTGGGTTTGTCATCAATGCCAACTACACATGGGCGCACTCTCTCGATGAAATCTCCAACGGCGGCCTGCTGAACTATGGCGTAACCGCCATCCAGGGGCAGATCAATCCTTCCTGCTTCCGGTGCAACAACTACGGCAATGCCGACTACGATATCCGGCATAGCTTTAACGCTAACTATGTATGGACCGAGCCGTTCCACTTTGGAAACCCGATCCTGAATGCCATAGTGGGCGGCTGGCTCGCGTCCGAGAACTTTATCGTTCGCAGCGGCCTGCCTTTCACCGTAACCGACGGTACCGTGACTACTAACAACTCCGGCAGCTTCAACGTGCCGGCACAGCCACTCGGACCGGCGCAGGGCAGCTGCAGCAGCGGACTCAGCCAGTGCTTTAACTCGGCGGAATTTACGAGCGCAAGCGGATTGGGATACTTCCCGACCCAACCCCGCAACCAGTACCGTGGTCCTGGGTTCTTTGACTCCGATTTCTCGGTGAACAAGAACTTCAAAATCAGGGAACGCATGACCTTCATGGTGGGTGCGAACATCTACAACGTGTTCAACCACCCAAACTTCCAAAACCCGGGCAAAGGTTGGTTCGGTTCCACGTGTTCAACAACTCTGCAGCCCAACGGTTCGCCCAGCTGCGGAAACATCACAGGTCAGGCAGCACCGCCGACCGGACCGTACGGTTCGTTCTTCCAAGGTCTGCCGGCTGGCCGCGAAGGTCAGTTCCAGGCCAAGATCACCTTCTAACAAGCAAAACGAGTCTTCCACCTGCGGTCCCGGAACACCGGGACCGCAATTTTTTTGTGCCCAACGTCGTTAGGTTGGGCCTGTCATCCTCAGGCGCGACTGGACTTGTCATCCTAGGTGCAGCTCGAAATGTAATAAGAATTGTCATCCTGAGCGAAGCGAAGGACCTATGCAATGTGCTTGCGCTACCACAATACATAAGTCCTTGTTTAACTATAGGATGGCAACAGTTCCGGTCGGGTGAGAACGTCCGACTCTCCGTTGGTGGAGACGACTCTAACCAGTAAGGCCTTATTCCCCAAAGACCTGAAGGGAATTACCAGCAACCGACCCTGCTAAGTCATTGATTTATAAGTACATTATATGCAAGTCTTTATTCCTCAAAGACCTAGGGAAAATTAACCTCTAAGTCTATGATTCCAAAAGACAGCTTAGAGGGGGGTGAAGCGCAGGACCCACTTTATGGCTGGTTTTCCTTCGTGTACCTTCGTGTCCTTGGTGGTCAAGCCTTATTTCGCCTTGCTCCGTTCCCGCTTCGCATCGTCGCCGCGACCCACATGTTCGTAAGCCTCTGCGAGCGACAGATGTGCGGGTCCAAAGCCAGGCAAGCGCCCAGTCGCGATTTCCAGGTGCACAATTGCGGTCTTGAAGTCGCCCGTTTTCACCAGAGTCGCCCCAATCCAGTAGTGCGCCCAAGCCGAGTCGGGCTGGAGCTCAATCGCCTTTCGCAGATGATTGGCTGCCTCGCTGTATTTCGTCTTCGCCGCAAGCGCCGCTCCCAGCGCATACTGCGCCAGGTAAAGGTTGGAATCCGCCGACACGACCGGTGTAAGCGACGCAATGACGCGATCCGGCTTAGACTGCTCGCGCGCGGCGTCGATCACCTTGTTGGCAATCGTAATCTTGTCTTTAGGGTCCGTTCCCGCAACCGCAGCAGCCGCGCAGGTCGATTTCTGGAGACCAGCGTATCCGAGCGAAGCCAGTTTCTGCATCTCAGACGAACTCAACTCCGCGCACGACTTGCCCGACTCGCCACTGAAACGGCGGTCGAAGTTATCCAGTTGTGAGGCCATCGTGTCGAGCGTGGCCTTCGAACTCTGTGCCAGGTTGTGCGCAGCGCCAGGATCCGCGGTCAGGTCGTAGAGCTCTGGTTTGGGAGCGCGAATGTAGAGGTACTTGCCCGCGCGCCACGATTCCAGCGGGCTCCAGCCGAATCCGCGTTGAGGCAGATCGCTGCGCGAATACACAGGCTGATCGCTGCCACCACCGCCCGCCTTAGCGATGCGCAACAGCGACTGTCCCGGCATTTGCGAGGGAACCGGAATCGCAGCGATTTCAAGCAAAGTAGGAGCAATATCCACAAGCCGTACTTTGCCAGCCACCCGCGTGCTCGACCCCTTCGCCGCAGCCTGGCTTTGTGTAGCCTGACCCTGCGGCAGTTTGACGAGCAACGGCACATGAACCGTCTCGTCATAGAGGAAAATGCCGTTTGCGTCTTCGCCGTGGGCGCCAAGGCTCTCACCGTGACTGGCGACCACGATCACCGCGGTATCCCCGTAAACCTTGTCCCGTTGTAAGCCGCTGATTAGTTTTCCCACTGCCGCATCGTCAGCGGTAATGCCGGAATTGTAAGAGCTGCCAGGTGTGCGCGCATCGCTGATGTGCACCCAGAGAAAGAACGGTCCTTGTCCTTGAGCATTGTGGTCCAGCCAGGCGACTGCGCGAGCCACGATCTCGGCTCCGCGCCGTTCGGTGACCGCAGGACGCGAATCTCCCGGGATAGCAGGCCGAAAACCGGCGTCATAACTCTGAAAGCCGCGATCAAAACCCTGTGCCAGCCCATTCCAAGGGTCCAGATCGATAGAGCCCACAAAAGCGGCCGTCCGATAGCCCTGCGTCTTAAGCAGCTCGGGCAAGTAAGGCAAAGCCGCTGAAAGCGTCCCGCCAATCTCGCTCATGCCAGTGCTCTGGGGGTAAGCGCCGGAAAGGATGGTAGCGTGTGAAACAACGCTGGCGGGCGCCTGGGCATAGGCATGGTCGAAGACGATGCTTTCCCCAGCAAGACGGTCAAGGTTGGGCGTAATCGCCCCCTTGACTCCGAGAAAGCCCATGCGGTCAGCGCGAGCGGAGTCGATGGTGATCAATACCAGGTTGGGTTTCGAAGCGGCTGCGGCGAAAGAAAAACAAAAAAGGATCAAACTCACGCCTGCGAACACTTTTCGTATCATGACAGTAAGTGTAAAGGCTGCGTCCCCCTTGATCAAAATGTCCAAGATCAAAACGTCCAAGATCAAAATATCCGGGCCTGAGGGCTGAACACGGTCGCCCTCGGTAACCCGCGACCGTCTTGACGTCCGGGCAACTCCTTGTACAATCTAGGTACCTGCTCCTCGGGATCTCCTCCAGTGGTGAGTCCGTGATCACCCATCGTTAGCAAGGAAGCTAGCCAGGAAGCCGGACCAACATTTGCAGACCATAATTGCAGATTTAAAGTGACAGCGTCCTTCAGAAAACGTCTTTGGTTCGTGTGCCTGCTGGCCCTGTGCGCCGCGGGTTTGAGCCTGTTGCTCTCCTGCGAGCACGCGCGAGGCGGAGCCTTTGCCTCCAAAAAGATGATTATCCTGGGCGTCGACGGCCTCGACCCCGACCTGCTCACCAAGTTCATGGCGGAAGGCAAGATGCCGAACTTCGCCCGCCTGGCCGAGCAGGGATCGTTCCGCCATCTTACGACCAGCATTCCGCCGCAAAGTCCGGTAGCCTGGTCGAACCTGATCACGGGCATGAATGCTGGCGGCCATGGCATCTTTGATTTCATCCACCGCGACCCGAAAACTTTTCAGCTGTATTTTTCCACGTCAAAGGTCGAAGGACCCAAGCACAGTTTTCATATCGGAAGTTGGGTGATTCCGCTCGGCAGCGGCTCGGCCGACCAGTTGCGCCACGGCAAGGCCTTCTGGGAGATTCTCGACGAGCAAAGCGTGCCCAATTACGTCTACCGCATCCCCGCGAATTTCCCGCCAATCACGGCGAAGGGCAAGACTCTTTCCGGAATGGGCACGCCCGATCTGCGCGGCACCTATGGTACGTTCACTTTCTATACCGATGATCCGACTGCGGCGGTAGGAGCCGTCGAGGGAGGAGAAGTAGTGCAGGTTGAAGTGAAAAACAATCGAGTCGCCACCAACTTGATTGGACCCGACAACACGTTTCGCAAAAATGCGCCCCCCTCGACCGAGCCGTTCACGGTCGACGTCGATCCGCTCGAGTCCGTAGCGCGCATCGGTTTCCAGGACCAGCAGTTCGTCCTGAAAGAAGGCGAGTGGAGCGGATGGGTTCCCGTGGAATTTCAGCTCATGCCGGTCATCGGCAATGTGAAGGGCATCTGCCGCTTTTATCTCAAGCAGACGCATCCCCGTTTTCAACTCTACGTTTCGCCCATCAATATTGATCCGCAGAATCCCGCTCTGCCCATCTCCACGCCAACCAATTATTCGAAGGACTTGGCCAAAGAGATCGGAGAGTTTCACACTCAGGGGATTGCCGAAGACACGAAGGCGCTCACCGACGGCGTGCTCGACGATAAAGAATTTCTGCAACAGTCACACACAGTTCTCGCCGAACATCGGCGGGCCTTCGATGTGGAGTTCCCCAAATTTCACGATGGACTGTTCTTCTTTTATTTCTCGAGCCTCGATCTGAACGCGCACATGATGTGGCGGCTAACCGATCCGCAGAGTCCTGCATACGACGCCGCGCGCGCCGCGCAGTATGGGACAGCCCTCGAGGAATTTTACGAGCAGATCGATCAGGTGCTAGGCGAGGTGCTCCCGAAAATAGACAGCAATACGACGCTGCTCGTGCTTTCCGATCATGGATTTGCTCCCTACCGGCACTCATTCAATCTCAATACGTGGCTCTTGAACAACGGATACATCACGCGGAAAGCAGTCGCCAGCGGCGATGCGAGCGAACCGTTCTCCGATGTGGATTGGAGCCGCACGCGCGCCTATGGGCTCGGCTTGAACGGTCTTTACCTGAACATTCGCGGACGCGAGCGGGAGGGCATAGTCGAACCAGGAGCTCAGGCCGATGCTTTGCTCAACGAAATCCGGCAGAAGCTCTTGGCGGTTCGCGATCCGAAGGATGACTCGCAGGTGATCACGCGAATCGATTTTGCCAGCGAAGTCTACCAGGGCCCCTACGCGCGCACCGGCCCCGATGCGCTAGTCGGTTACAACCGCGGATATCGTGCGGGATGGAAAACGATTCTGGGAGCGTTTCCGGCCGATGTTCTCGAGGACAACACCAATGCGTGGAGCGGCGATCATTGCATGGACTTCACCAAGGTCCCCGGAGTGCTATTAAGCAATCGCAAGATCGAAGCGCAAACTCCGGCGTTGACTGACATCGCGCCCACGATTCTGTCAGAATTCGGAATCGCGAAAACAAAAGAAATGCTAGGGCAATCCGTGTTTCAGTCGCCCTAGACGCGCCGGTGTGCGAACTCTGAATTGTGATGCTTGAAAAAAATTGTCATCCTGAGCGAAGCGAAGGACCTGCTTTTCTCCGCTGCTGAAAGAAGCAACTCCTTCGCTTCGCTCAGGATGAACAAGGTGTATAGAAATAGGAGAACTCATGTTTAGTTCACACAAAGTAAAAATCGAAGGCGAACTGCTGGAGAAGGTGAAGCAGTGTTCCGACGCCGCCGGATACGAATCCATAGACGAATTCGTGATTCACATGCTGGAAAAGGAAACCAAGAAAATCCTGCCTGACGAGAGCAGTACCTCGAAGGAAGAGATCCAGAAACGGCTGCGAGGCTTGGGGTACATCGAGTAGCTTGACTGTTTTCTCAAACCCGATCTCTAGCCCAATGTCGAGCCGCGGGCATGAACTGGCAATCGCCCTGTTCCAGTCCTCTCTTCTGACAAGTCCACTGGCCATAGTAGTGGTTGTGTCGGTGGTGGTGGGCTTGTTGATGGTGGTCCTGTTCGGCTACACCTCCGATCAGAAAGCAATCGGCATTGCGAAAGATCAACTGAAGGCCCATCTGCTGGCGGTGCGCCTGTATCGAGATCAGATTCCAGTGGTGATGGGCTCTTATGGCAAGATCCTGCGCGGTACAGGCCGTTACCTGAAGCTCGCGTTCAAGCCTTTGCTCTACGTCATCATTCCGATTACGTTGCTCATGGTGCAGATCGACCGCTATCTGGGAGCAACGCCGATTCCTCCAAATACTCCATTTCTACTGACTGTTCATCTAGTCGCATCGACAGCCGCAAGCGATGCAACGAATGACGCGACGCTCGATCTTCCACCCGAGATCACGATGACCGCGCCTCCAGTGCACGTTGCGGCGGAGAACGAGATTGTCTGGCGACTGGCGGGCTCAAAAGAGGGAAAATACGAAGTAAAGATCGCCGCCGCCGGCCAGACTGTGACGAAGGCCATTTGCATCGGAAATGACCTCCCGCGAATTTCGACGGTCCGCTTGCGTGGACATTTTTGGGAACGTTTGTTCTCGTCGGCCGAGCCGGCGCTGCCAGACAATAGTCCGATCGATTCAATCACGATCAATTACCCCGATCGCAATATCGAGATCGCGGGCTATGGCATGAACTGGATTTGGCTGTTCTTCATCCTGTCGATGATTGCAGGATTTATTTTCAAAGAATTGCTGGGGATTCAAATATGAACAGATTGTGTGGGGCGGGCGCCCTCGCCCGCCTCCGTGCGGCGGAGATAAAAACGCGGTGGCGCACCGTCTTCGCAAGCAGGAAAGCGTGTGCCTTCCTGCTGCTAGCGGTAGTCCTGTTCCCCAATCATGCTCATGCCTACGCCGGCCCCGGCGCAGGGTTTGCAGTCCTCTCGTCCTTCTGGGCGATCTTTGTTGCGTTCCTCTATTCGTTCTACGCGCTGATGACGTGGCCCTTCCGCCAGTTGTTCCGTTTCATTCGTCGGCGAAACGCCTATGGAAAAGCGACGTTTGAGCGCGCGGTGATTTTAGGGTTCGACGGCATGGACCCCGAACTCGCCGATCGCTTCATGAAAGAAGGCCGCCTCCCGAATTTGGCGAAGTTGCGCGACAAGGGAACCTTCAGCAAGCTGCGCACAACGTTTCCGGCGATTTCGCCGGTAGCATGGTCAACCTTCATGACCGGAGTGAATCCGGGCAAACACAACATCTACGATTTTCTGGCGCGCGATACCAGCAACTATCTTCCGTTTCTCTCGTCGGCTGAAATCAAAGGGCCGAAGCGCCATATCAAGATTGGCAAATATTCCATCCCCTTCGGCAAGACAGAAATCAAGGGAATGCGCAAAGGCACGCCCTTCTGGCACTGGCTGGGCAATGCGGGAATTTTCAGCTCCGTGATTCGTGTTCCCGTAACCTTTCCGCCGGAAAAGTTTCAAGGCGTGCTGCTCTCCGGAATGTGCGTTCCCGACCTGAAGGGCAGCCAGGGCACGTTTTGCCTGTGCACGACGCGCATGTC
>JBEKLO010000128.1:0-10595 GCA_050010155.1 Terriglobales bacterium | reverse complement strand
GCGGCACTGGCCTATCAATTTGCTCACGAACTCGGAGCACGCAACGTCGCCAAGGGCGATGCAGTGCTGTTGTGGAGTCCGAACTGCGCCGAATGGGTCGCGGCGTTCCTGGGATGCGCGCTGTGCGGAGTCCTTGCCGTTCCCATTGACGATGCCGCGAGCCCTGATTTCGCACGCCGAATCAGCGCGCAGGTGCGGACCCGGTTAGTTGTGTGTCCGCGCGAGTGTGCCGCGATCTTCGAAACAATCGAAACGATCGCTCCCGCCGATCTGGCCGCGGCCGTCGTCAAACATCCTTCCGAACGTTTTCGTCCCTCTCCGATTCAGCCTTCCGATCCGCTCGAAATCGTTTTCACGTCCGGAACCACGGCCGAGCCCAAAGGAGTCGTGCTCACCCACGCCAACGTGGTCGGGAACCTGGTCCCGATCGAAACCGAGATCAGGAAATATCTGAAGTACGAGCGGCTGGTGCATCCGGTTCGCTTTCTGAACCTACTGCCACTAAGCCACGTCTTTGGCCAGTTCCTGGGAATTTTTCTTCCCCCATTGCTCGGCGGCACGGTCGTGTTCGACAACACATTCAACCCGACTGAAGTCATGGCGACGATCCGCCGCGAGCACGTCTCGGTGCTGGTGGCTGTCCCGCGGATGATCGAGTCGCTGAAGCAGAAGATCGAACGCAATCTTGACGACCTTCCGGATAACTTCCGCGGCCGCGAAAATTTTGCTGCGCGCTTTGACGCTGCCGGGAATCAGCATTTTTTGCGGCGCTGGTGGACCTTCCGCGACCTGCGCCGCCAGTTCGGATGGAAGTTCTGGGCCATGATCAGCGGTGGCGCAGCTCTCGACCGCGAGACCGAGGAATTCTGGCATCGGCTGGGATATGCCGTGGTCCAAGGCTATGGGTTGACCGAAACGACTTCGCTCATCAGCTTGAACCACCCTTTCCACACGAACCGCGGCTCCATTGGCAAGGTTCTGCCTGGACGCGAAATCAAGCTGGCGGAGGACGGCGAGATTCTAGTGCGCGGCAGCGGCGTGGCCAGCGGCTATTGGAACGGCCGCGAACTGCAGCCGGTCGCGAGTAAGGACGACGAAGGTTGGTATCGCACCGGCGACCTGGGCGCGCTCGACGACCAGGACAATCTTTTCTTCAAGGGCCGTAAAAAAGAAGTGATCGTTACGCCTGCGGGAATGAACATTTTTCCCGAAGACTTGGAAGCGGCGTTACGGGCTCAGAAAGAAGTTCGGGAATGTGTGGTCGTCGGGCTCGAACGCGGCGGAAACGCCGATCCTTGCGCCGTGCTGATTCTGCGCGACCGAACTCAGGATGCCTCAGCGGAGGTCGCGCACAACTTTGACGATGACGGAAAAGCCATCGTCCAGCGCGCCAACGAAGCCCTAGCGGAATATCAGCGCATGCGCACCTGGTTTGTCTGGCCCGAAGAAGATTTCCCCCGCAGCGCCACGCAAAAGCCGCGCCGGAACGTGATTCGTGATGCGGTCGAATCTGCCTTTCGTGGACAAGCCGTCGCGAGGGCGGCCAGTCCGCTCTCCGAATTGCTCGCGCGAATTACCGGCCGCAGCGTGCAGAACCTAACGGCGGACGTCAACCTGGAAAGCGGACTCGGGCTGAGTTCTCTCGAGCGCGTCGATCTGCTCAGCGCCCTCGAAGACCGCTATCAGATCGACCTGAGCGAAACGAGGTTCGCGAATGCTGCGACCGTCGGCGATCTCGAAAAGCTTTTGCAGGGCGGGCGAGTGCAGAATGAACGAGGCACTCGCTCCGCGCTTCGGGACCCACAATCGCAACTCCGCGACTTACGGTCTCCGGCATTTCACTATCCGCGCTGGGCTCTGCGCTGGCCAACTACGTGGCTGCGCATGGCATCGCACTATCTGTTGGCGCGGCCGGCGACATTTCTTCTGGGATGGCCGCGCATTACCGGTCGTGAAAACCTGCGAGGTGTGCGGGGGCCGCTGCTGGTCGTTTCGAACCACATCGATGATGTCGATGTCGGCTTCATTCAGACGGCTCTTCCCGCGAGCATCCGCCATCGGCTGGCGACTGCAACCGGCGGTGAAGCGCTCGAACTGCTACGCACTCCGGCTCCGGGTCGCGCCTGGTTCGGACGCATCTACGACCGCTTGCAGTGGACGCTCGGGGTCGCCTTGCTGAACCTGTTCCCACTGCCACGGCAGTCTGGCTTTCGCAAAAGTTTTGCCTACGCTGGAGAGGCCGTCGATCGCGGCTATAGCGTGCTCGTCTTTCCAGAAGGACGCCACACGGAAGACGGTAATCTTCTGCCATTCCGCACCGGAGTTGGGCTACTCGCCAACAATTTGCGCCTCCCGATCGTTCCTATACGGATCGTTGGTTTGTTTGAAATCAAAAAGTCCGGGAGAAAATTTGCCGCCCCCGGAAAGATTGAGGTGCGCATCGGCAAGCCCGTGCAGTTCCCACCAGAAACCGATCCCGCCGAAATCGCGCGGTCGCTGCAAAAGGCGGTTGAGGAACTGTAGGGCTCGTGCGGAGCGCCCAGTTCTAAGAAAACCTTTGCGTTCTCGACGTGTTAGAACTTAAGGAGAGAAATCCGCCCGTTATGAATGCAAGATTGATCCGCTGCCTGGTCGCCATCTTTGTGTCGTGCATCGCCGTGGCCCAGCAAACAGCATCCGCGCCGCCTCGGTCCAAGCCCGCTGCTGCTTCCAATCACGCGACTCTCTCGAAACACGCCTCCACACCAGCCAAACTCACCGAGGAGCAGCGCGCGCTCCATGCCCTGAACCGGCTTACTTTCGGGCCGCGTCCCGGCGATCTGCAGAAGGTGATGGACGCCGACGTGAATGACTGGATCGAGCAGCAACTTCATCCCGAAGAGATTAGCGACAGTGTTTTGGATGGAAAGCTTGGCCCGTTTCGCACTCTGCGGATGTCGAGCCGCGACCTGGTGCAGACCTTTCCGAATAATAATCTGGTTAAGCAGGCGGCGGAGGGAAAGATTGCGTTGCCCACCGATCCGCTGAAGCGGTCGATCTACGAAGTGCAGATCAGCATTCTTGCCGAACGGCAGAAGCAGGAGCAGGCAGCCCGCGACGGAAAAATTATCGACGCCGACACCAAGGCAAAAATCGACAAGCAGAATCAAGACACCGTTGCCGCGCAGGCCGACAGCATCCTCGCACTGCCGAAAGAGAAGCGGATGGAGGCGATTCTTGCTCTGCCGCCCGATTCGCGCCGGCTCTTCGCTACCATTCTTCGCGGAGCGCAACGCGACCGCCTACTCGCCGAGTTTCCGGCCGACCAGCGCGAAGCTTTTCTTGCCATGACGGGTCCGGTGAATGTTGTCATCAGTGAACTGCAGCAGGCGAAACTGCTGCGCGCGCTCTACAGCGAGCGCCAGTTGCTCGAAGTGATGACCGATTTCTGGTTCAATCACTTTAATATTTACCTCAACAAGGATGCCGACCAGTACCTGGTTACGGCCTATGAACGGGACGTGATCCGCGCACATGCGCTGGGCAAGTTCAAAGACCTGCTGGTCGCAACGGCGCAAAGTCCCGCGATGCTTTTTTATCTGGATAATTGGCTCAGCGTGGGGCCGAAGTCGCCTGTAGCCCTCGCCGCGAAAGGCAAGGCGATTCCCGGACTTAATGAAAACTACGGCCGCGAGCTGATGGAGTTGCACACTCTCAGCGTCAATGGCGGCTACACTCAGCACGACGTCACCGAACTGGCGCGCGTGCTCACGGGGTGGACCATCCAACCTCTGGAACAGGGAGCAGGGTTTCAATTCGACCCGAAGAAGCACGATCCGGGAGACAAAGTCGTCATTGGGCAGACGATTCCTGAGAATGGCGTCAACGAAGGTATGCAAGTGCTCGACATGCTGGCGCATCATCCGAACACGGCGAAGTTCATCGCACGAAAACTCGCCATGCGCTTTGTGGCCGACGATCCTCCGCCGGCGCTGGTTGACCGTCTGGCACAGAAATTTCTTTCGTCTGACGGGGACATACGTGAGGTTCTCCGTACGTTGTTCAAGTCGCCTGAATTCTGGGCGCCGAAGGCGTACCGCGCGAAGGTTAAGACGCCTTTCGAATTCGTCATCTCGTCGCTGCGGGCCACCGGCACCGACCTCAATAATCCGGGACCGATGCTCGGCATTCTGAACAAGATGGGAATGCCCCTCTATCAGATGGTGCCGCCGACCGGGTATTCCATGACCGAATCTACCTGGATGAATTCCGAGGCGCTGATCGACCGAATGAACTACGCGCTCGATCTCAGTAACGGGAAAGTCGGTGGAACAAATTTCGATGCGGGACGCCTGCTTGCCCTGGGCACGCTCACCAGTCGTGGCTTCCCGCACGCAAATCCGGCAGACTCCGATTCCGGTCGCGGACAGGAGACGGCTCTACTGCTGCTCGAAAACGCCTTGCTGAATGGAGAGGTTTCGGCCGCCACGCAGAAAGCCATTCGGCGGCAACTCGACGACCCGCAGGTGGCGGCGCACGCTCTTGACGACCCCAAGCGCACGCTCAACACCATGACCGCGCTCGTGATTGGATCGCCGGAATTCCAGCATCGGTAGGTCGATCCAAAGAAAGTGTCTGCTTTCGGAGCATTCACCGCATCGCCAAATCGTCTTTGATACGGAATCCCAGAGCTTGCGCCAGAAATACAAAAGGCCGGGCGATTACGCCCGGCACTTCGTAATGAGAAACTGTCGATCGCTGAGTTGAGCTAGATCAGTTTCCCGTGAACCTCTTTCGAAATCGATATGTATTAGTGCCTTTTAGTCGCTCGTGCGCGAAAACTCACATTACCAGCGCGAGACCTTCCAGTTCACGCTGCAGGACCGGAAGGGAACAGCCGGCCATTTCCACGCGGCCGGCGGCGTCGATCGCAGCCGTCTGCGAAACGCCATAGCCTCGCCCGGCCAGGAAAACCTGCAAGAGTTCCGCGGCTTCGCGGGAATCCACCATGCCGCCCTGGATCAGGTCGTTTCGCAAGGCGCATAGCTCCGTCACCGTAAATTGCTCTTTCGTGGCCATTCTCACCTTCGATCCCCTTGCCGTTGCTCAATTAGATTCATCGGCAACCGAATCCGGTACATGCAATTGGGATGCCGTAACTTTGGTACTACATCAGATACGGCATCCTGGTCCCTCAAGTTCTTAGAACCCAAGATCTTGCAAAAGGTTGCGAGGACTCACCCGGAGAGGGGCGGAAGATGTAACGCCGCAATGGGTTGCCAGATTGACACAAAATGTCGTTTCACAACCGGAAGAAACCGAACTTTGTCGGTTGTGGGGCCGGTTCGTGGGGCTCGTTCCCGGTGGATTCTGGGGTCAGGTCAGGCGTCAGTTGGAGATTGTCAGTCAGCGATCTTAGCGGCGTCCACCAGCATGATTGGGATATCGTCTTGAACGGGGTATACGCGGCGGCATTCGCCGCACCTCAGGCCTTTGCCGTCCGCGTTCAGGACCACCGGTTTCCTGCAAACGGGGCAGACGAGCACTTCGAGCAAATCCTGGGAAATCATAGAGACATCATTGTAATGCCGCGCGACTCAGCGCGTGAAGATCGAAGTCAACTTCCTTGCTCTGGGGAACTGAGGAACACAGGCGAGTTCGATGCGATAGAATCTCCTTTCCATTTACTGCTCGATTTACCGCACAGCACGGCGAGGTGAGATGGCAGCCAGAATTCTCGACGGAACCAAGATAGCCGGTGAGATCCGCGCGGAAGTCGCCGCTCAGGTGAAGAGCCTTGCATCCTCAGGATTGCGTCCTGGTCTCGCCGTGGTGCTGGTGGGGCACGACCCCGCATCCGAGATCTACGTTCGGGGGAAGGTGAAGAGCTCCGAGGAAGTTGGGCTCTACAGCGAACAACACACGCCTGCCGAAAGCGTGACCACCGAAGAACTGATCGCGTTGATCGCGGATCTGAACCGGCGCGATGAAATCGACGGCATCCTGGTGCAATTGCCGCTGCCCGCGCACGTCGATGTCAAGAAGGTCCTGCTCGCCGTCGATCCCGCGAAAGACGTCGACGGATTCCATCCCATGAATGTGGGCTACCTTTCCACGCAGCGTCTTGGCCTGGTGCCTTGCACGCCGGCTGGCGTGATGGAAGTTCTGCGGCGCAGCCAGATCCCCGTTGCGGGACAGGAAGCCGTGGTCGTCGGGCGCAGCGACATTGTCGGCAAACCCGTGGCCATGCTGTTGCTGAATCAGAACGCTACGGTCACCGTCTGCCACTCGAAGACGCACGATCTGCCCGGAGTTTGCCAGCGCGCCGACATTCTGGTGGCTGCGATTGGCCGCGCTGGCATGGTCACGCACGACTACGTGAAGCCGGGAGCTACCGTGATCGACGTCGGCATCAACCGGGTCACCGATCGGAAGGAATTCGACCGCCTCTTTGCCGGCAACAAAAAGCGCGAAGAGACGTTTCTGGCGAAGGGGTCGACGCTGGTGGGCGACGTGCACCCAGAAGTAGCCGAAATCGCCGGCGCCATTACGCCCGTTCCGGGAGGCATTGGCCCGCTTACCATCGCCATGCTGATGGCCAACACCGTAAAGGCCGCGATGCTGCGGAGAGGTCTCAGGCAGCCCGAGTTGAGTCGAGTCTAAGAGTTTGGCGATAGCCTAAAAGCGCGTCGGAGCGAACAGCGAACGACGATCAGCGACAACGGATCTGAACCGTGAGCGTCCTTTGCTAAAACTCGGTCTCACTGGCGGTATTGCTAGCGGCAAATCTGCCGTGGGTGAGATGTTTGTCAAACTCGGTGCTCATCTGATACAAGCAGACGCTGTTGCACACTGGCTAATGGAGCCTGGCCGTCCAGTTTATGACGAAGTCGTTCGCAGGTTTAGCTGCGAAATCCTGAATCCGGACGGAACGATTAACCGTCCGCGCTTGGCCGAAGCCGCATTCGGCACTTCGTCGGGCATTTCCGGCGGCGCTCCTCCGCGCGTTAAGGAACTCAACGAAATTGTTCATCCCGCGGTGATCGATCGGGAAAACGAGTGGATGGAAGAAATTGGTCGCCGCGATCCGAACGCCATCGCGATTGTCGAAGCTGCCCTCATCCTCGAAGCGGGCGCGGGCGACCGTTTCGACCGCCTGATCGTCGTGACCTGTCGTCCCGAACAGCGCATATTGCGTTTCGCTCGCCGCCTTGGAATCTCGGAAGACGCTGCCCGTTCCGAAGTAACGCGGCGCATGGCCGCGCAGATCTCCGACGACGAGAAGGTCGAAGCCGCCGATTTTGTGATCGACAATTCCGGATCGCTCGAGGCGACCGAACAGCAGGTGCAGCGTGTTTTCGCGTCGCTGCGCGAACGTCCCTTATAGTTCTGAGCCATTTCAGGCCGAGTGCTTTTGCTAGTTCGCTCCGCGTTTCGGCATGAACAGCCATTGCAAGAGCGAACTCACCGCGCTGAGCACGATGGCGCCGAGAAAAGCCGCCTCGAAGCCTCGCACCTGGAATCCGCGCACAAACGCCGCTGCTACCTCAAGCATGAGCGCGTTGATCACGAACCAGAACAGGCCTAGCGTCAGGAGCGTCAGCGGGAAGGTAAGGATTTTGAGCAACAATCCAAGAGTGGCATTGACGAGACCAATCACGGCCGCTGCGATGAGCGCTGCCATCGGGCCGCTCACGCTGATGCCGGGAACTACGTGAGCAACAATCCACACTGCTATCGCGCTTAGAATCCAATGGATCAGAAGACGCAACTTGAACCTCCTTCACAGTACTTCGATGTGGCTCCGATTCTTGCACGATTTGCATCTTTGCGGCCATATCACGCTGAACGGAACTTTGGCTTAGAACGGACAAGACAGAGAAGTTTGGATGATGAGATTTGAAGACCCCCTTACCGCGGTCTTTTGGAATCAAAGATTTAGGAGTAATTTTTCCCAAGGTCTTTGAGAAATAAGGACTTACCTGTAAAGTATTTATAATTCAATGAGTTATGGCGAAAGAATCGATTTCGAAGACGAATGCGGCGCGGTTGCTCGATCAGTTAGGAATTCAATACGAGCTGCGCGCTTACGAGGTCGATCCCGAGGACCTGGCCGCCGAGACGGTTGCCGCCAAGATTGGATTGCCGCCGGAGCAGGTATTCAAAACTCTGGTCGCGCGGCCTTCCGGAAGTAAAGATCGCAGTGGCATTGGCGTCGTGATGGCCGTCATTCCCGGAGACCAGGAACTCGACCTGAAAGCGCTGGCATCAGCCGCCGGAGAGAAAAAGATCGAGTTGGTCCCGGTGAAAGAGCTGCAGGGGCTCACGGGGTACATACGCGGAGGGGTGACCGCGCTGGCGGCCAAGCGCGACTTTCCCGTGTACCTGGATGAGACGATCGAACTGTTCGATGTTGTTTCCGTCTCGGCCGGCGTTCGCGGGCTGCAGATTCTGATTGCTCCGGGGGATTATCTACGCGCGACGAAGGGAACGATTGCGGCGCTGGGACAACCCAAAGCCGGATAGCGAACGCGAGAGTAAACTAATTTCGGCGGCGCAGCCCCTAAAGGGGCGTCTGGTTTAAGCGCTGACGGTATCGCTGAAGCGATACCCTGATACGGAAGCTTGAGTTTTGTCTACGAAACTCGAGTTTTGTCCGCCGCAGGTCAACTCCTATGGATTCGAGGTAAGCCAATGCCCACTGCCACACGCACTAATCCGCTTTCATTCCTGACCGATCAACTTGACGAGCTCAAGGCGAAGGGCACGCACTTCAAGCTGCGCGTGCTCGACGACGAACAGGCGCCGGTCTGTACCTTCGACGGCAAGCAGGTCATCAATCTTGCCTCGAATAATTACCTTGGGTTCACGACGCATCCCAAGCTGCGCGAAGCGGCGCTTGAGGCTACGCGCAAGTTCGGCGTCGGATCGGGGGCCGTGCGCACCATCGCCGGCACCATGAAAATTCACATGGAGCTCGAAGAGAAGATCGCGCGCTTTAAGAACGTTGAGGCCTGCGTGGTTTTTCAGTCGGGATTCACGGCCAACGCGGGAACGGTTTCGGCATTTCTGGGCAAAGAAGATTTCATCATTTCCGACGAATTGAATCACGCTTCGATCATCGACGGCTGCCGCCTTTCACGGGCGAAGATTCTTGTCTTCCGTCACAAAGATGTGGCTCACGCCGAAGAGCAACTGGCCAGCGTGAAGAACCAGCCGGGGAAAAAGCTGCTGATCTCCGATGGCGTGTTCTCGATGGACGGCGACATCGGGCCGCTGCCCGGACTGTGCGAGGCGGCCGAGAAATACGGCGCGATCATGATGGTTGACGACGCGCACTCGTCCGGCGTGCTTGGCCGCCAGGGACGGGGCACGATTGATCACTTTGGGATGCACGGGCGGGTTGACATCCAGGTGGGAACCTTGTCGAAGGCGATCGGCGCTCTCGGCGGCTACGTTTGCGGCACTCGCGATTTGATCGATTTTCTTTATCATCGTGCGCGGCCGTTTTTGTTTTCCACGTCGCATCCGCCCTCGGTTGCGGCCACATGTATCGCGGCTTTCGATGTTCTGGAAACTGAGCCGCAGTGGATGGAACAGCTGTGGGCGAACACTCGGTTCTGGAAAAAAGAACTTGGGCTGCTCGGCTTTAATATCGGCGGTAAGACGACTCCTGCGAGCGAAACGCCCATCACGCCGATCATTATTGGCGACGGACGGCTGACTATGGATTTCTCCCGTGAGCTGTTCAAAGAAGGCGTGCTTGGAACGGGCATCGCATTTCCTACCGTGCCTGAGGGCAAAGCGCGCATACGCACCATCATGACGGCTACGCATACGAAAGATGAATTGACGCGGGCGCTCGAGGTGCTGCAGCGCGTGGGAAAGAAGATGGGAATCGTCGGGTAAAGCTGGGCGAGCGGCCTGCGCTTCCAGCCTGGCGAGGACGATTGGACCTCTAACGCGAGCAATTGCATGGGTCCTTCGTTTCGCTCAGGATGACAATTCATTTTTTGAAGCAACTTCACGACAACCCGAAGGTACTGTGCGAAGATGTTATCGCGCGAAGTTGCTATCTAGCGAAGTTAAGGGTCGCGGCACTACCGCCCTGCTGGCGCGTCATCCACTATTGCCTGGACTAACTCATCGATCGCGTCCGTAACTCGTTTCGTCGGCAGGTTGAAGTTGTTCGACAAAATCGAGAAGGCTACCACTTGCCCGGCGTCGGTGGTGGCATATCCAGAGAGCGCCTTCACTCCGCCCAGAGAGCCCGTTTTGGCCATCACGCGGCCTCGCAGGCGCGGAGAATTAAAACGGTCGGTTAGCGAGCCATCCACGCCGGAGACTGGAAATGTTGCTTTGTAGTCGGCGCCCCACGGCTGCTTTGAGGCATAACTCAGCAACTCCACTATGGCGTGCGGAGTTACCAGATTCTGGCGCGACAGTCCGGAACCGTCGTAGAAAAGATACTGGTCGCCCGAAATGCCCGCCTGTGTCAGAAATCCGTGAAGAACTTCGAGGCCGGCTTCGATCGTTCCGGCGTTGCCGCGTTCGCGTCCCAGCAGGCGCAGCAGAATTTCAGCATGCAGGTTCTGACTGACTTTGTTGATTACGCG
>JBEKLO010000127.1:0-13195 GCA_050010155.1 Terriglobales bacterium | reverse complement strand
ACTCCGATAGAAAATTTATTCATGACGCTCCATTATGGCTATTTTTGACATTTCGCGCAGTAGTGACTGCTGCGTCCGGCGAGCACAATGCGCCGGATCGCGGTCTCGCATACCAGGCACGATTCTCCCTCGCGTCCATAAACGCGATGCTGGAGTTGAAAGAATCCTTCTTCTCCATTGGCATCGACATAGTCGGAAATCGACGATCCGCCCAGCGCAATCGCTTCGCGCAGCACCTCCTGCACCGCCCGGTGCAGTTTGCCCAACTGGTCGCGCGTGATGGTGGCCGCCCTTCGACGAGGACGGAGGCCCGCCCGAAACAGGGATTCATCGGCGTAAATATTGCCCACGCCGCGCAGCAACTTCTGATTCAGCAGCGCGCTTTTGATTGGAGTCTTGCGCCCGTGAAAAAGCGCGACGAATCGCTCCTCGCTGACTTCCAGCGGTTCCACTCCGCCAGGATCGAAGCCGCCAGTTTCAGACTGAAGATGAATGCTGAGCTTGCCGAACATGCGAGCGTCGATGAACCGCAGTTCACGCCCCGAAGCCAGCTTCGCGATCAGGTGAGTGTGCTTGGCAATTTCCGCCGCGGGTTCCGAAACGACCATGCGTCCGGTCATACCAAGGTGGACGATCCACTGCGCCGTCTGTAGAGACGCGGCTAGCCGCATCTTGCTGCGAGTGCCGCGGCTGCCTTTGCGGGTTGGTCCGTTCGTTGCACGGGCGTCGTTCTCCAGATCGAACACAATGTGCTTGCCCGCGCGGTGCACGCGGACGATCTTCTTGCCCTCTAGCGTCGATGCGATCAACCCAGCCGGTGACTTGAGTGGCTGCTTTCGCGATCCGATCCAGACAGATTCGACGGTGTCTCCGGCCACGCGCTTATCCAATCCGCGCGCGATCGTTTCGACTTCAGGAAGTTCAGGCACGCTTGTCAGAATACAAGATCGCTGACTGTCCTGTGATGTCGATCGGTTGTGCCGAGAGCTGAGAGCTGGTTGCTCGTCCACAGCTCGATTCGGTATGCTAGAGAGTACACACCAAGCACCGCCGATCTTCCCGGCTTTCCAATCAGTTCAGCAAGCGGCGCAATCCGTGTGTGCGACCCTGGGGCGCGCTTCGATTTACGGCCGCGCAATTATTCCAATTGGAGTTTGCATTGACCAGAAGTAAAACGACTCGAGGTAGAACCGCGGTCATCGTAGGAGCCCAGTGGGGCGACGAGGGCAAGGGCAAGATTGTCGACGTACTCACCCAGACTTTTTCGGTCGTAGCCCGCTACGCCGGCGGCCATAATGCCGGACACACCGTCATCATCAACGGCAGAAAGTTTATTCTGCAGCTCGTGCCCGGCGGCATTCTGCGGCCCGAATGCACCAGCGTCATCGGCAATGGAGTGGTGATTGATCCACTGGCTTTTCTGAAAGAAGTAGCTTCACTGCGTGCCGCCGATGTGAAAATGGATGGCAACCTCTTCGTCTCCGACCGTGCACAGGTGATTCTCCCCTACCATCGCATGATGGAGCTGGGGTCGGAGAACGCTCCCGGCCGAGTGAAGATCGGAACCACTTCGCGCGGTATTGGCCCATCCTACGAAGACAAAATGGGACGCCGCGGACTGCGGGTCGCCGATCTGCTCGACACTCATTTATTGCGGACGCACATCGAGAACGCGTGCCGGGAAAAAAATACAATCGCGCACGCGCTCTTCAACTCCGAGCCGCTCGATGCCGACAAAATGTTTCAGGAATACGCCGAAGCCGCCGAGAAGATGCGTCCGTTTGTGCGCGACACGGCGCTGCTATTGAACCGTGCGCTGGCCGAAGGCAAGTCAATCGTGTTTGAAGGCGCCCAGGGCACCATGCTCGATATTGATCATGGCACCTACCCGTTCGTGACTTCTTCGAGCTCCACATCCGGTGGCGCCGTCACCGGCACCGGCGTTCCACCCACATCGATTGACACCGTGATCGGCATCACCAAAGCCTATTGCACCCGCGTCGGCAGCGGCCCCTACCCGACCGAACTCCTCGGCCCCGAAGGCGACGACCTGCGCAAGCGCGGCAATGAATTCGGCGCTGTTACCGGACGTCCCCGCCGCACCGGTTGGCTCGACTTGCCTCTGCTTCGCTACGCTGGCATGATTAACGGAATCTCCTGGCTGGTGGTGACTAAGTTGGATGTGCTCGACCACCTGACCGAGATTCCAGTGTGCGTGGGGTATAAAGTGGACGGCAAGAAAATCGACGAAGTTCCGGCGCAGGCATGCGGCTACGAAAAAATCGAATGCATCTATCGCAAAATGCCCGGCTGGGCGAGCCCAACGCAAGACATTCGGACAGTCGAAGGATTGCCGAAGGCCGCTCGCGAGTATCTAGCCTTCATCGAACAGGAAACGGGAGCACGCGTAGCCATGGTTTCCACCGGCCCCGATCGTGAGCAGACGATCCTAGTTCCGGAATTCATCAGCGAACTCGGTTTGAGGGGCCCCGCAGCGTAAGACTAACTCAACTGACAGCAACAGAACGGAGCGACGGATGGTGGTGCTGGCTGTAACCTGGATGGCAAAAATAGGACGCGAGGCTGAAGTCGCCGCAATCTTCGAAAAACTCACAGCCGAATCGCGCAAGGAACCGGGCTGCGTCATGTATCAGGTGCACAAGCACAAGACCGATCCGCGCCGGTTTTTCATCTACGAACAGTACCAGGACGATGCCGCCCTGGAGGCGCATCGCGCCGCTCCTCATTTCCTGCAGTTCGGGAAAAAAGAGCTCCCCAAAATCGCCGACCGCACCGAAGGCCATTTATTCGAACCGCTGGGGTAACTACCAAGCAGTTGTCATCGAAGTAGTTGTCATCCTGAGCGCAGTGAAGGACCTCATGCGACTGTGCAGCCGCGGTCTATTTGGCTGCCTACCCCGGCTGTTTGTCCGCCATCAACACGCCGCCAGAAGCATAGCTCTCCTTAGATAGCTCAACGAAGGTGACGACGATCGCCTCACGCTTAGCGCCAGCCTCCTCCACCATCGTGTCGGTAATGCGCTGCGCGATCTTGCGCTTCTGATCGGCCGTCCGGCCGTGCAGCATCGTGACTTGAACCAGTGGCATAGGATCCTTAGCTTTCAGCGTCAGCTTTCAGCCCTCAGTAAAAGCCGCAGTATTTGCAGAGGCCACTGACGGCTGATAGCTGAGAGCTGACAGCTTATTGCGCCAATTCGTATCCCGCGAAAAAGAAGCTCAACTCGAAGCGCGCGGTTTCATCCGCATCCGAGCCGTGAATTGCGTTGTGCTCAATGTCGCTAGCCCATTTCTTGCGGATGGTGCCCTCTTCGGCACTAGCCGGGTTAGTCGCGCCCATGAGTTTGCGCAGATCGGCGATGGCGTTTTCCTTTTCCAGTGCCAACGCCACGATCGGTCCGCTCGACATGAACTTGGTCAGCGAGTGGTAAAACGGCCGGCTCGCGTGGACGGCATAGAACTGCTCCGCTTGGTGCTGGGAAATTTCCAGCATCTTCATAGCCAGAATGTGGAATCCATTCTTCTCGAACTGCTCGATGATGTCTCCGATCGCGTTCTTCTTCACCGCGTCGGGCTTGATGATGGTCAGGGTGCGTTGCAGCGTTTTCATAAGTCAGGTCAGGTCGCGGGTGTGGCTATTAGCTCTTAGCCTTTAGCTCGTAGCTACAAAATAATCATGGATGCGTGAAAAGTGAAAAGCCAAGAGCTAAAAGCTAAGGGCTGGTTCTCTACACTTTCACTCCCAGCGCGGCCGCGAGCGTTTCGCCAATATCCGCCGGCGATTTTGCTACCTTCAGGCCTGCCGCTTCCATGGCGGCTATTTTCTCTTTCGCCGTGCCCTTGCCGCCGGAGATGATCGCCCCGGCGTGGCCCATGCGGCGTCCCGGAGGCGCAGTCTGTCCTGCGATAAATCCGACGACCGGTTTCTTCATGTGTGTGCGGATGAACTCCGCGGCTGTCTCTTCTGCGTTCCCGCCAATCTCCCCAATCATGATCACGGCTTCCGTCTGCGGGTCGCGATTGAACAGATCGAGCGCGTCGATAAAATTCGTGCCGATAATCGGGTCGCCGCCAATGCCAATAGCCGTCGATTGCCCGATGCCGCGTTGCGTCAGTTGATGCACCGCCTCGTAAGTCAGCGTCCCCGAACGCGAGACGATTCCAACATTGCCTTCTTTGTGGATCGAACCCGGCATGATGCCAATTTTGCATTTGCCTGGCGAGATAATACCCGGGCAGTTCGGCCCAATCAGCCGCGACCGCCGGTTCTGTAGAAACTCCCATGCCCGCACCATATCCAGCGTCGGAATGCCTTCGGTGATGCAAACGATCAATTCGATTTCCGCGTCAGCGGCTTCCATAATCGCGTCGGCCGCATACGGTGGCGGCACAAAAATTACCGTGGCATTTGCTCCTGTTTTGTCCGCGGCTTCCTGCACGGTATTGAAGATCGGCCACCCCTCGTGCGTTGTCCCGCCCTTGCCCGGGGTGACGCCGCCCACAATCTGCGTGCCGTAAGCCGCGCAAGCCTTCGCGTGGAACGTGCCTTCGCGCCCCGTCAGCCCTTGCACAATCAATCGCGTTCTTTTATCCGCCAGGATTGCCATAATTGCTCACTTTCAAAAACAGTGTTCGCGATTCGTCGTTCGGGGACCGCTGTCCAGCTATGCTCTCGCCGCGGCCACCACTTTGTCGGCGGCATCTTTCATGGTCTCAGCGACCGTGAAGTTCAGCCCCGATTCCATCAGAATTTTCTTACCTTCCACGACATTGGTGCCTTCCAGTCGTAGCACGACCGGCAGTTGAAGATTCGTCTTCCTCGCCGCTTCGACCACCCCGGACGCCAGCGTATCGACGCGCAAAATTCCGCCAAAAATATTAATCAACACGGCGCGCACGCTCCTATCGCTCAGCAGAATTTCAAACGCGTGCGCCACCTGCTCAGCATTGGCGCCGCCCCCCACGTCCAGAAAATTAGCTGGCATGCCGCCCGCATATTTAATGATGTCCATCGTGGCCATGGCCAGGCCGGCGCCATTCACCATGCAGCCCACGCTGCCGTCGAGCTTGATGTAGTTGAGGCTGTACTTCGAGGCCTCCACTTCCAGCGGATCTTCTTCGGTGATGTCCCGCAGTTCGCGGATATCCGCATGCCGGAAGAGCGCGTTATCGTCAAAGGTCATTTTGGCGTCGAGCGCGAACAACCGGCCATCCGTACAACTGATGAAGGGATTGATCTCCACCAGCGAGGCATCCGACTCCAGAAAGGCGCGATAAAGTGCGGTCAAAAACTGGACTGCGGAATTGATCTGCGCCGCTTTCAATCCCAGTGCAAACGCGATCTTGCGCGCCTGGAATGCCTCCAGCCCCATGCCCGGATCGATGTACTGCTTCAGAATTTTTTCGGGCGTCTCGGCGGCCACCTGCTCAATATCCATCCCGCCCGCGGCCGATGCCATGAAAACCGGCTTGCCCTCGCCACGATCCACCAGGATGCCGAGATAAAGTTCCTTCTCAATCGGCAGCGTCTCTTCGATCAGCAGACGACGCACGACGCGCCCTTCCGGCCCAGTCTGATGCGTGACTAGCGTCATGCCTAAAATCTTGCTGGCGAGTTCGCCCGCCTCTTCCACCGACTTGGCGAGTTTCACGCCGCCGCCCTTGCCGCGTCCGCCGGCGTGGATCTGCGCCTTCACGACCACTCCCGCAGCGCCGGAGCTCAGCAACTCCTTCGCCGCCGCTTCTGCTTCTTCGCGAGTCGTTGCCATCGTTCCACGCGGCACGGCGACGCCATACTTCTTGAGAATCGCTTTTCCCTGATACTCATGAATTTTCATAATGATTCCAACCCATCGCTGGTCGTTTTGCGCTTGATCGACAATCCCGAGAGGACTTCGCTTGCGGCTTCAGACAACCTGCAGCAAACTCCCGATTCTATAGAAGGCGGAAGGATTGGCGCAAACCCAATCCGTCGGCGGTGGGAAACTCGCAGGCGTTAGCGAACTGCACGAAGGAAATTTCCGCGAGCAAAACTCTTCGTGATACATCGTGCCCTTAGTGGTTCAGATTTGTGGATTGCAACGTGAAACCGGCTTACTTCCCATCCACTGACTTTAGGCACCGGCCGTAAAGTTCCAGCAGATGAGCGGCGTAATCTTCGGGCTTATCGGACGAACCGCTGCCTTGAAATCCCACGCTGCCTCCAGCGGTCTTGCCATATCCCGTTGTCATGGCGATGAATTTCATGAGGTCAAGAGCGATGTCTTCGTTGCGGCGGGAGCCTAGAGGAAGAGCGGCCATATCCATGATAAAAACTCCTCGTAAAGGGTTAAGTCCGCCGGTTTTCCCGGCGATGCCGCGATCATAGCAGAACCTTCATGCATCGAGACGAGTGCACGCGGCATGATTTTCCCGCTGCAGATCGTTTCGTCACTGGGGCGCGATCGCAATCATGTTCGGTAGGCACATCGGCGCGCCCGCGCCCTGGCCATTGCACATATTGGGATTGTTATTTTCGTTGATATTGACATAGGGAACCTGCTGAAAATCGCCAAACCCAACCGCGGGCGGTGCGATGCAAGATATTTGGTCGCATGTCCCAATAATATGCACGGAGCCGGCGGTGCAGGTAGTTCCGTTGTACTGGTCGCAGGCGGCGACGAAGACCTGGCTGCCGTCAGTCGAGGCGGACGCGGACAGCGGAAAGCTGCTGCCGGAACATTGCGGGCAGCCCGTTGCCGGTGATCCTGTAATCGGGATGGAGCTAGTGGTTCCATTGCTTACGTTGACGATGAGCACAGCCGGTACATTTTGGGCGAGTACGATCATATTCGCGCCATCGTTAACCAGCTGCGCGTAGATCGGAGTGAAATTCTTTTCCTGGCCGAGGCCGAGCGGGGTCACGGTGCCGAAGTCCACAATCGGATCGTTACAGGCAGCCTGTCCATTCAAAAGAGGGCTCTGCACATCAGTCGTTGTGAACACGTCAATACTGTCATTCGCGGGATCGAGCGCCAAAACATGCAGAGCGTCCGGCGATGGGAAGATCTGAAACGGTACGCCGGGGGTCGCCACAGAACCCAGATCACCTTTGGGAAGTTGCGCATTGCACGTCGCGAACGCAGAAATTGCCGTTCCTGGAGTCGGCGTTCCCCCCACGTACGCAAAGCTGCCATCCGCGGCGAACGCCACACTAGTTGCCGTGTTTGCGATTGGAATCGAAGTCAGCGGGTCGACTGTCGAGTAGATATACATGTTGCCCAGGTTAGTAAGGAGAAAGATTTTTAACTGATCAGGAGAAAATGCGGCAGCGGTGGCAATTTCACCGGGGTTTGACAGAATGAGATCAATCGGCGCAACCCCGCTGGTCGAGTTGTAGATGTAGACCTGGGGAGTCGTGGAAACAGTGTCGGAAACCACCACCCGCTTGCCATCGTTCGAAACCGTGAGCACTTCACCACATAGCGAAACATTGCAAGGCGTCGGAGAGATGGAGACCTCGCTGACTCCGGGCGTCTTGCCAGCTACACTCGCGTACATCAATCCCTGATCGGTGCCGATATACAGTTTCGCGGATGCCTGATGATCGAACACCATGGAATTGGGAGTGCGGGGCAGGCTGACGATGCAGGTGGGGCAGATGGGGTTCTTTCCCGAGCCGATCGTCGGCGTCACCGAAAACAGCGCACTATCGCATCCCTGCTGGTTCTGGCAGTCGGTGGTTGCGGCCCATGCCGTGTAGGTTGGAGCAGCGGTGGTGGAGGTTACGTCCACCAGGATCTCGCCATATCCCGTAGTCCCATTTGGCAGGGTACCTTTGCTGGCGTAGATGGGGAGACTAGGGAAAACTCCAATGTTGCAACTAGGCGGCGTGCAGGATGCGGTCAGAGTGGCGCCGCCGAGGTTGTTGCGGGCGGTAGCGTTGTTGCTTGCCGTGGTGTTGGTGGTGGTGCTGAAGCCAGCAACTTCTGGGACGGTCGTGCTCCACGTGAGGGGTGGTTTCGCCAACGGGAAGTTATCGCCGGGCGCGATGTTATACAGGGTATCGATCACGGTGGCATTGATCGGGATGCTGGCGCCGTTGTCTACGATAATCGAGTTTCCTTGCTGCCCCTGGCTCGCGACTTGTAGATAAATGGCTTTGACCAGGCATGTCGTGTAAGGATACGCGGCGCTCGTGGTCCCGGAGACGCTGGCAAATATCTGCGTGATGCCGGGGGACGCGGCGGTTGTCTGAATCTGGTTCAGCGCGGTGGGGTTTTGGAGGTTCGGAGCGGTAGTGACCACACCGGCATTGGTCGACGACCAGGTGACAGGGCCCACGCTGTTGCTGATATCCACAGGCGGATTGCCGCTGTAAGCAATCGCTTCGAAATCCCACGTCTGTCCCTGATAGAAGCAATCATACTGCGGGGGTGGGTTCTGGATTTGGTTAATCTGAATGTTATCGACGTGCTGGTGTATGTAAATTGTAGTTTGGGCGCTGAACACACCGTTTGTCACAGCTTGTACGTAGGCGATTCCGATCGTGCCGGGATTGCACTGGGAGACACTGGCGTCCCACGTGCCGGCGCAGCCGTATCCATTGCTGGCGACCGTGAATTGTGCGGGGGCGTTCGGAGTGCCGCTCGTGACGATATATTGAATATTGAGGCCCAGGATCGGTTTGCCCTGCGCATTCCTGGCGGCAGCGCTAAAAACCTGGGTGCCACCCACATCCATGGAGAGGGTTCCGCCGGGGCTCAGCGTTACGCTCGAAACGCCTCCGCCGTTGGAGTTGCCGCTGCTTTTGCCCAGGCAGCCAGTGAGCGCAACTATGAAGACACAGGTGATGGCCAGTGTAGCCAGAAAGCTGGAACGACAACGATGCATGAACCCTCCTCGCGCCCATTTGCCGGGCGCGAGCATAAATCAGCTGTTGAGCGGAAAACTGTCAGTGTAGATGCAAGGTTTCAAAGTTTCAAGGTTACAAAGCTTCAAAGACGAGGGCAGGGCGTCCGCCGGCGATTTTGCGCTTGAAACTCTGAAACCTTGCCTTTTAAGATGCTTCGAACAATGGTTGACGATGTGCAAGCTAGTTGTTATTATCGAACAGTTCCGCGAGTTTGAGAGCTTTGAAGATCTACGGGTCCGGCTGCAGGTGAGCCGGGAACGCCCTCGCTGAAACATCCTGCGAAAACCTTGGCGCCCAGGATATGCAGTCGAACACTGGGAATCACGCGAGGCTATGCAGGAGAAGCAGACGAAACGGAACGCCTCCGACCCTGGAATACAAGGGTAAGGCGTGGCGTCACCGTCGTCGGCGATTAGTCTGAGCGGGAAACTGAACGAATTCTTGCCGCCGTCAGCATTTGCGCGGGAGAGTATGGCTGGGCGTAATTGGCCTGTGCCAGACCGGGGACGGGGCAATCCCTGTCTCTACCGGAAATGTGTGGCAGCGGAAAATGAGACGCGGCTTGCCGCGTCTGGGAGTGGCAAGAGTGCCTACTTTTAATCAGCTGGTGAAATTCGGCCGCGAGCGGACCAAATACAAGACGGCGAGTCCGGCTCTGCAATCGTGCCCGCAGAAGCGCGGCGTTTGCACGCGCGTTTACACTCAAACGCCGAAGAAGCCGAACTCGGCGCTGCGTAAAGTGGCGCGTGTTCGCCTGACCAATGGAATCGAAGTGACCACCTACATCCCGGGCGTCGGCCATAACCTGCAGGAGCACTCGATTGTGCTGATCCGCGGAGGCCGCGTGAAAGATCTCCCGGGCGTGCGTTATCACGTGGTGCGCGGCACCCTGGACGCAACCGGCGTAGCCGGCCGAAACCAGGGGCGATCGAAATACGGTACGAAGCGCGCGAAGAAAGCATAAGTCAGTGCTGTGGTGATTGGCTGGTAGCCAATGAAACCGCGGCCAGACAAGAACGGAAAGCTGAAAAACCGAAAGCTGAGAGCTAACGAAGATGCCTCGTAAAGGACATACCCCAAAGCGCAAGACCGAGGCCGATCCGGTGTACGGATCGGATCTGGTGACGAAGTTCATCAACTCGATGATGTGGCAGGGAAAGAAGTCGACTGCCGAGGGAATTTTTTATAAGTCGCTCACGAAGTTGCAGGAAAAAGGCGGCGACGAGGCTCTGAAGCTGTTCACCAAAGCCGTCGAGAATGCCAAGCCGTTGCTCGAAGTGAAGACGCGGCGCGTGGGCGGTGCGAACTATCAAGTGCCGATCGAAGTCGCTCCCGACCGCAGAACATCGCTGGCGATCCGCTGGATCGTAAGCTATGCGCGTGGTCGCGGCGAAAAAGGAATGATCGAAAAGTTGACGAACGAATTGCTCGATGCCTCGAATGGCAAAGGCGCCGCTATCAAGAAGAAAGAAGATGTTCACAGAATGGCGGAAGCAAACAAGGCGTTCGCGCATTACCGGTGGTAGTTTTTGCTGAGAGCTGACGGCTGAGAGCTGACGGCTGAGAGCTGACAGCTGATTTTTAGAGCCCCAGAAAGAGTAAATGTCGTGCCCAGAACAGTCACATCGATGCCGGGAAGACCACGACGACGGAGCGCATCCTGTTTTATACGGGAAAGACGCACCGTATCGGCGAGGTCCACGAAGGCACGGCCATCATGGACTGGATGGAGCAGGAGCAGGAGCGCGGCATTACCATTACTTCCGCCGCCACCACCTGCACTTGGCGCGACATTCGCATCAATATTATTGATACCCCCGGTCACGTCGATTTTACGGCCGAAGTCGAGCGCTCGCTACGCGTTCTCGACGGCGCGGTCGCAGTGTTTGACGCCGTGCATGGCGTGCAGCCGCAGTCGGAAAAAGTCTGGCGGCAGGCCGATAAATACGGCGTCCCGCGAATCTGTTTCATTAACAAGATTGACAAGATGGGTGCCGATTTCGAGCACGCCGTCGATACGCTCCGCAAGCGCCTCAACGCCAAGCCCGTAGCCATTCAGATTCCCATCGGACAAGAAGACAAGTTTAGAGGCGTAGTCGATCTGATCGAGATGAAGTCCATCATCTGGGAAGATGAATCGATCGGCGCAGAGTATAAGACTGGCGACATTCCTGCGGACCTGCAGAAAAAGGCGGAGGCGTTCCACACGCAGCTCGTCGAAACCGTTGCCGAGAACGACGACGACATTCTGCACAAGTTTCTGGAAGGCGAAGCGATTTCGGCGGACGAACTGAAAGCATCGTTGCGCAAATCGACGATCGGGCTAAAGTTGTTCCCGGTGGTCGTGGGAACGGCATTCAAGAATAAAGGTGTCCAGCCCTTGCTCGACGCGGTAGTCGATTATCTGCCCTCGCCGCTCGATACCAAAGAAACGCATGGCCTCGATCCCGACACGGGCAAGACGATCACGCGCAAAGCTGACGACAAAGATCCCTTCTCGGCCTTGGCTTTCAAGATCATGGCCGACCCGTTTGTCGGTCAGTTGACGTTTATCCGTGTGTATTCCGGACAGTTGAAGTCAGGCGAGTCGGTGATGAACTCGCGGACGCAGAAGCACGAGCGCATTGGGCGTTTGCTCAAGATGCACGCCAATAAGCGCGAAGACATTCAGGAGATTCTCGCCGGCGACATTTGCGCCGTGGTCGGACTAAGAAACGTGGGTACGGGCGACACCATCTGCGAAGAAAAACATCCGATCACTCTCGAGTCGATCGTGTTTGCGGTGCCGGTGATTTCGGTAGCCGTCGAGCCCAAGACCAAGGCCGATCAGGAAAAGATGGGTATGGCACTGGCGCGACTGGCGCAGGAAGATCCTACCTTCAAAGTTCACACCGATCCCGACAGCGGCCAGACCATCATCAGCGGCATGGGCGAGTTGCATCTCGAAATCATCGTCGACCGCATGATGCGCGAGTACAAAGTCGAGGCCAACGTCGGCAAGCCGCAGGTGGCGTATCGCGAAACCATCCGCAAGCACGCCGAAGCCGAAGGCAAGTACATCCGCCAGACCGGCGGCCGCGGCCAGTACGGGCACGCGAAGATTTATCTCGATCCAAACGAGCCGGGCAAGGGCTACGAGTTCATCAACGAAATCGTGGGCGGCACGGTCCCGAAGGAATTCATCAAGCCGATCGACCAGGGCATGCAGGAGGCGATGGAAGGCGGTGTTCTCGCCGGCTATCCGATGGTCGACATCAAGGCCACGCTCTACGACGGCAGCTATCACGATGTCGATTCGAACGAAATGGCATTCAAGATTGCCGGTTCGATGGCGTTCAAAGAAGCCGCGCGCAAGGCGAGCCCGGTGATTCTCGAGCCGGTGATGGCGGTCGAAGTGGTCACGCCGGAAGATTATGCCGGAACGATCATGGGTGACCTGAGTTCGCGTCGCGGACGCATCGAAGGCATGGAACATCGCGCCGGTTCGCAGGTGATCAAGGCCATCGTTCCGCTGGCCGAAATGTTCGGTTATGCAACTCACATGCGTTCCAGTACGCAGGGACGCGCCGAGTACTCGATGCATTTCGCGCGTTATGAAGAAGCTCCGCGTCACGTGGCGGACGAAATCATCGCCAAGACGCAGGGCAAGACGGCGTCGAGGTGATTTGTATCAGGGCGTGGCTTTAGCCACGCCGAATCGTGAACGTCGGATCGTTAGACAAGGTTCGGGGCTTTAGCCCCTGAGGAAAACGGCAAATGGCGAAGGAAAAATTTGAACGGACCAAGCCGCACTGCAACGTAGGGACGATTGGTCACATTGACCATGGCAAGACGACGTTGACGGCGGCGATCACGAAAGTTTTGCAGAAGCACAACCCGAAAATTGTGTTCCGGTCGTTTGATTCGATCGATAACGCTCCGGAAGAAAAGGCGCGCGGCATCACGATTGCCACGGCGCACGTCGAGTACGAGACGCCGAACCGGCACTACGCGCACGTCGATTGCCCGGGCCACGCCGACTACATCAAGAACATGATCACAGGCGCGGCGCAGATGGATGGCGCGATCCTGGTTGTCGCGGCGACGGATGGTCCAATGCCGCAGACGCGCGAGCACGTGCTCTTGGCGCGCCAAGTCGGCGTGCCGTACATTGTGGTTGCGCTGAACAAGTGCGATGCGGTCGATGATCCGGAGTTGCTGGATCTGGTCGAGCTCGAAGTGCGTGAGTTGTTGAAGACCTACCAGTTTCCGGGTGACGATGTGCCGGTGATTCGGTTATCGGCT
>JBEKLO010000126.1:0-11141 GCA_050010155.1 Terriglobales bacterium | reverse complement strand
ACGCGGCAGCTTTGTCGGCCCGGCCGGTCCGCAAAAAGGCGCCCACTCGCTTGGATTCATGATCTATTAGCTGGATATCCTGACTTCTACGCGAAGCTGCAGTCAGGAGAAACCTGCCTTGTTTCTTACTGTTGCCAATGGTTCGCGTAACCAGGCATTTGCACTAAGAACACTCGCTCATCAGCGAAATCGCTCGTAAAGCTGCGTAAAAGTGGCGTGACAGAAGCGGGTTGCGGCATCTAAGATTGAGAGATTGTGTCGAGCTTCGCTCGGCGGGACGGGCGAGGACGCCCGGCGATCCACTGGACTCACCTTATGGCTTACCGCTCCAATGCTGCCGAAGCTTGGTATTCCGATCCCCCGTCCACGGGGACACCGGTGGATATACCGCTGGATCTGCTGCCGCCTGGGCTGGCGCTTGGGGACCGTCTGCGGATGCCGTGGTTTCGCACGGTGTTCACGAACATCGGAGACGTGATCTCGCCCGAGACTTTGCCGCCGCTGGAACTGGAATCCCGGCCTGTCGATGTGGGTGAACTAATCACCGATCAACTCAGCCACTTCTGGTGGGGATCGCTGCTGCGGAATCTGGCGGATCGCGTCGCTCCGGAAACGCAGCCCGCGTTGCAGCTGACCGCGAAACCGATTCTGGACATCATTCCCAAGTCATGGATCCTGCTGCCGATGTGGTCGGAAGTGGTGGACACACCCAAGGTGTTTTATCCCGACAAACCGAAATCGGCGGATGCGGTGAGAACCGTCAATCTGCAACCGGTGACTATGCCGGAAGAAAACCTCGTGGTCGAGGCTCTGTCCAAGGAACCCACCGCGGCCGATCTGCTGCGGGACTTGCGCCGTTCGCGTATTCGGCAACGAATCTGGATCGGGCTGGCGACGGCTCAGGTTGTCTACATGGTGCTGGCCGCGGTCGGGAAGCTCTGACGGTAAACCCCTTGACCAGGAAGAAATCTGAGGTTTCCTCACGAAGATCACTCCGAGCTGCGCTCGTTGACGGGCGGGGCGCCCCCTCGCTCCACTAGCCGCCTTACTGTCTTAAGCCCATCCAGCCTTCTGCAATCACCATGGAATTCCCGGGATTGCGCGCATCGTACTTTACAGAGGTGGGCAGGCCGAGGCGGCAGGAATGGAGATTGATCCACTGCCGCAGGTAGGTGACATCCTGCGAGGCCTCATAGGAAACGCCCGCGACGTCGTACTGGTAAATCAGCATCGTAGCGGGACGGTTGGCGGCGGTCGTAATTTCCTGGACGTCAATGACGGTGCCATCGGTGATGCGGCCGACGGTATTCAGCCAAGTGCGGCGTTCGAACTCGACATCTTTGGCATGCTTGGGTTTGCGGCGCAGAAGCGCATAGCTGGCCAAAACGACCCCCGCTGTGCCGAGAGCCAGAGTGTAGAAACCAATCGAAATCATCAGCGAACGAAACCTGAACCTTTCAACGTACTTTCAGCATAAGCTGTAACCGCTGTACCCGCCAAGTGCACGAGGTGCGGAAGCGTGTACGAGGGTCACCAGGCAATCCTGCCCCAGTGAAAGTAAATGGTATTTCCCTCGCTCGACGCTACCGTGGAATCCGACCCCTTCGGCTTCGCTCAGGGCAGGCTCTTGCGCAAGAAACGCGCAAGGATGGGGCAGCCGTCGCACAAGGCAAGTACGAACCGCCGGAATCCCTCTCTTTTAATTGACAAGAAAGTGACAGTTTATTGACAACTCGGAGTGGGTCTCCGTCTAGATTCTTTGTTGCCGAGACACGGTCTTCGGACTTGGTTTTGCGAGTGCGGTTTGGAGGACGGGCCATGAAATTTCGCATGAAGATGATTTCTTTCGCCGCATTAGTTGCGGTTGTGGTGTCTTGCAGCCTGGCTGCGTCGGCCGGCGAATATTACAACCGGAAGGGAAATATTCTGATTGCGGATCAATTCAACAATCGGGTTCTGGAGGTTGATCCGGAGACCAATGAGATTATCTGGTCATTCGGCGACGGGTCTTCGACGGCGGGGCCGACTTCGGTGGTCGCTCCTAATGACATTCAACGCGTCGGCAAGCTCAGCCTGGTTGCGGGTACTGGCGCTCCGGCGGGAAGCGAACTGACTTGTCCGAATGGTTGTCCCGACAACCGGGTGATGCTGATTAACGAGAGCGGCGAAATTGTTTGGCAATACGGGCAGGCGGGGGTGACCGGCTCGGGCTTCAACGAACTGAATACTCCAGTGCAAAACACGTACCTGCCGAACGGCAACATTCTGATCACCGACCAAGGCAACGCTCGCGTGATCGAGGTTACGCCGTTGTTGCAGATCGTCTGGCAACAAGGGATGACGGGAGTTGCGGGAGCGCAGTTCAACCAGCTCAATAGTCCCAACAGCGCGGAGTTGCTGGCTAACGGCGATATTCTGATCGCCGACGAGGGCAACAACCGGGTGATTGAAGTGGATAGCCATCATCACATCGTGTGGCACTACGGATCAGTGAACGGCACCCAACTTAGCGGTCCGGCATTCGCCAGCCGGTTGGCGGACGGAAACACGCTGATCACCGATGGCAACAACAATCGCATTCTGGAAGTAACGTCTTCTGGCGAAATTGCGTGGGAATACTTGACGAACACGCAGCCGGGAAGCGTGGCGGCGCCGCTGCCGTCGCGAGCGGTTCGCTTGAAAAACGGGCATACCCTGATCAGCAATCAATTCGACGATCAGGTGATTGAAGTCGATTCCAAAGGGAATATCGTTTTCAGCCAGGGACAGATTGCGGCCGCTGGCAACGGGTTCGACGAGCTCAACGCGCCTTACGATGCCAAAGTAGTGGGCGATTATACGGGGCTAACGGCGCCGTAGGGATGAGTTGAGTCTCGTGGAACAGGGGCCGACTCCACACTCGGCCCCTGATTTGTTTGGCTAGGAGCGGGCTCGGTTGCGGTCGTAATCGCGCCAGGGTGTCAGCACTTTGTAACGCGGCGTGGCGGTGACCGTTTTCTTGGTGGACGCGAGCAGCTTGCGCTTGAGGAGCCAAGCCACCGCGGATTGCGCTGAACTCTTGGAGACTCCGATCGACTCGGCTATCTGCCGGTAGCTGGCCTCGACTACATGTCCTTTCCGCTGTTCTCCGGTAAACCACAGGTAGACCAAAAAGCTCACCACGCGGCGGTCGTGGCCGATCAGGTCGCGCATTAGGACGTCGATTACGTAGTCGTCGATTGGGATCATTGTTACCGTCGTTCGTCGTTAGTCGAGGGTCGTTAGTCGATGGCCATCGATCCGTCGCACACGAATAATGATGGCCCAGCGCAGTCCCAAACCATGCTATACCGGCTGTAAATATAGCATTGAATAGGCGATTGCATCCGGACGCGGGCTTTTTTATTCTCAAACGGCTTCACTACTCTTAAAGGAGATTGAAAATGATTCGTGGTATCAAGTTTGCCTGCGTTCCGACTCGAGATCAGGACCGCGCTTTGAAGTTTTACACCGAAAAACTTGGCTTTCGCGTGATGACCGACCAGCCTTTTGGAGCGCAACGTTGGATTGAGTTGGGCATCCCGGGCGCCGAATCGCAGATTGTTCTTTTTACTCCGGAAGGTCATGAAGACCGCATCGGCGGATTTCAGCCAGTGACGTTCTGGACGGATGACGTGTTTGGCACGGCCAAGGCACTTAAGGAGAAGGGGGTGGAGTTTACGGCGGAGCCGAAGAAAGAGGCGTGGGGGACGTCGTCGATTTTCAAGGACGCGGATGGGAACCAGTTTGTGCTTTCGAGCAAGTGAGCGGGCGGTTGCGGGGCCACTGGTCACGGCGGAGTTTTGCTCCGCTTGGGACGGACGAGGGCGTCCCGCCCCTACGCGAGCTCTAGGCGCGACGGCGGTAGTAGATGTTGAACTCGAATCCGGGATTCGGGGGGAAGATTTCGGCGATTTTACGAAGGCGCTCAGCCATGGGAGCGGGGGCCAGCAGGGGGTAGTCGCGTTCTCGCAGATCGTGGTAATCGACGTCGAGATAGAGCGAGAGCAGGTAGATGGAAATCGCATCGGCGAAGCTGGCGGCTAGATACTCGTTCTTGAATTTTTCCGCGTCTGGACCGTGCGCGGTGGCGAGCTTGCGGGCCTCCCAAGCGTCGAGGGAGGTCTCGCCGCGAACGCCGGATTCGGCATGCTGCCAGGCCAAGTCGGCGAAACTCTGGGACACACCGGCGCGTTCGACTAGCGCATGACCGACGTTAATGTAGAACTCAAAAGCGACCGAAAATTTGTCGTCCATCAAGCGGGTAGAGATGAAGACACACTGGGCATCGCCGAGATTGAGGTTGCGATGGCATACGGCGTTGTCGCTGAGGGCAACGTCGTAGCGATCGGCAATGACGGTCTCGTCGCCCTGGGAGACGGTGAGGGGGACGAAATAGTAGGCCTTGCGGGCTAGGGCGGCGGCTACCGGCACGGGGACGGTGGCGATCATGCGCTCGAGATCGTTGTCGGTGATGGTGATTTCACCCGAGCGGGCATAGCAAATGCCGTTCGGGGCTTGCGAAACCGGGTTGCTTTGCACGATCTCCGCGGGGCTGCGGGTGATCGCGGAGGCAGTTTGTGACATGAGGATATTGTAGCTTATGCGCGTGCGGCGTTCGCGGACAGATATCGTCCAAGGGCACGCTGAGCCCTCGGAGAAAACGTTAACCACAAAGGCCGCCAAGGTACACCAAGGAGAAGCCTGCGACCAAAAATGCTCCATGGTACTTGGCGCCCCCGGTTGTTCAGATGCCGCCACCTTGCGAGGCTTCGGCCGCTGTAATCATGGTCACGGGCGCGGGCGGAATCTCCGCCGGAGATGCAGCCATCGCCGCCGAGTAAAACGAAACCGCTACGGCGCGTTGCCAGAAACGAGTGGCGAGCAGCAGCAACAGAATGAGCTGACCGATTAGAAACGCTCCCACCAGGCTGGCCGACGGGACCGCGACATTCCAGATCACGATACCGATCACCAGGACTAGCAATGCGACGATGGAGATGGCCACATACGCGCCGATCAGATGGAAGGGATGGGCGCGGAATTGGCGCATCGCTTTGCCCACCGACCTGCGAACCGCTCGCTGGTCGGAGATCACCACGTCGACTTCCGCCAGGTCAAACCAGATGCGAATCTTTGTCAGCGCCAGAAAGATGATGATCGAGCCAATCAACTGAATGTAGAAGGGGAGCTTCTCGATCGAGGATTTCTCGTCTGCGACCTTGGCGAGGGCATTCTCAATTCCGCCCAAAATTCCGCCCACGATGCCGGCAACGATGGCAAAGAGGATCGCGATACGAACGAAGCGCCACAGGTTTTTGCCACAAGCGCGGAAGAAATCTTCTCGCGAGATGCGGTAAGGCGAGGCATAGCCGAGAAACACGCCGGGCAGGAATATCAGGGTGAGCACAAAGAACAAAACGGCGAGTGAGGTTGCTGGCGCTGCGGAAGCCTGAAGGGGACCAAACTCCGGACGAGCCAGCATTTCCGCAAAGACGCCATTGTCGAATCCGTGCAGGACACCGTCGGCATAGAGGCTGTGGTCGAGCAAGGCAGCGGCATGCAGGCGGAAGGCCGCGGCTCCGGCCGAAGCCAAAACGAGGTTCAGCAAAAAAAACCAGATGACATAGCGCTTGTTGCGGCGTGCGATGGCGGCTCCGCTTGAAAGAAGGCTTGGTCTGTTACTCATCGATATGGCTCCTATACCATCCACCACGCTAGAACTTGGGCAAAGAATTGGGATACAAAAGTCCAATAGTTGGTCAGTTTGCGCGTCGGTTTCGCGTCAGGCTCGGCGCGCTTACTGTTGTTGAAGTTGTTGCGGTCGATTTGGATCTTGTGGTCGGGATCGATTTCCACGGTTTCGACCTGGGCCTTCTTCTGATAGGTGTACCGGATCCAGCGGTGCTGGATGTCTCCACCGTCCCAGTGTTCGCGAACCTTTTCACCGTTGTCGAAGACGATGGCGATATCGACGGGAAAGAAGAAGTCTCCCTTGCTCTGGATTATGACTTCTGACTGGTACTCGGTCTCACCTTTTTTCTCTTTGAAGTTGTCCTTGTACCAGTCGACCGGGGTGGATTCAACTTTCTGCACGGAATAATCGAGAACTTGAGTGCCATAGAACGCGGGGTTGAAATACCAGCGCAGGTTTTTGCCGGAAACTTCTTCGATGGTTTTTAGAAAATCTTCCTTGGTGGGATGGGTGAACCGGTAACGCATGAAATAGGTATGCATGGCCTGGCGCATCGTATCTTCGCCGATGATGCCTTCGAGCGTAAGCAGGACGGAGGCAGTTTTGCCATAGGTGATTCCACTGTAAGACCCGTAGTTCGCGTATTCCCATCCGTTTTGTGCGATGGGGTCGAGATCCGCCGAACCGAGGAAACTCATCCGCTGCAGCTCTCGCTCGCCCATGGTGAACCCCCATAGATTAAAGATTGAAGTGCGGGGGCCGAGAATGTCATCGAGGACCTTCACTTCGCTGTAGCTGTTGATGCCTTCATCCATCCATGCGTCTTCGAACTCGTTGGTCGCGACCATTCCATACCAATACTGATGACCGAATTCATGTTCGACGACCAACTCAGGCAGATAGAGGCCCTTCGGGTTCCACCAAGTTGTGCCGCCGGTGATGAAGGTGGGATACTCCATGCCTTCGGCGGCCGAGCCGGCCTCGGGATCGACCAGGGTTAGAGTCTTGTAGGGATAAGGTCCGTACCAGCGCTCAAAGTGATCGAGGCTCTGCTTCAGGATGCGCGCGTGCCGCTCTTCCTGGTCAAGGTGTGCGGGCTGCATCATGATGTTCAGCCTCACCGGGCCCATGCTTCCTTGAAAGTTGTCGGTATAGACCTTGTAGTGGGGACTTGCAGTCCAGGCGAATTCGTGGACGTCATCGGCGTGGTAGCTGACGGATCTGGTGCCGTCTGGATTGTTGACGTTGCTGACTTCAATTCCGGACGCTCCCACGGTTTCAAACTGAGGGACGGTGACCTTCACGTCATAGACGCCGAAGTCGGAGAAAAATTCGGTGGCGCCGTGAAACTGATGACAGTTCCAGGCTCCGTGCCACCAGACGCCAACTTTGGGGAACCACTGGCCGGCGAGCAGGAAGTCGCGCTTCCAGCCGGTACGCTCCAAGGTTTGCGGGAACTGATCGTGAAAAGTGATTTTGAACTGGACGTAGCCGTCGGGCGGAATGGGCTGCGGCAGATGTACCTGCACGACGGTCTTATCGTCTTTGTTCCCGTCATCGAGCTGAATGAACTTGAGCTGCGAGGTTAGATCGCCTTGTCCGACAACCTCGAAGCGCTTGATTTCATCGGAGCCGAAGTTTTTTTTGTCCCACTTTTCGAAGGAAACATCTCGAGTACCGTCTCTTTTGGTTTCCCGGATCCAAGTGGAAGTTGGCTGAAAGGCGTTGAGATAAAGATGGAAGGGGAATGTGTCCAGGGCTTGCCCGGTGAGGTTGTGGTAGGTGAGAGTTTCCTCGGCGTCGAGGCCATGAGTCTTGGGGTCGTACTTGGCATCGATCTGGTAGTGCACGACGCGCTGGGAAAGCGGCGTGGGTGAGTTGATCGCTGATGTCGTATTCGGAATGCTGAGCGCAGGGCTCGCATTCTGCGCGGGCATAGCCTGTGCAAGCGCAGTCTGCGCAATCGCAGGAAAAACCACAAATATGGCGAGCAACAACGGAACCAGCGACTTCCGTGGTGACATGAACCGCACCTCTTGTATTGGAAAACTTGCCGTGCAAAATCATACAGCAAGCGCGATGGAAGCGGTATGCAGCGAGTCGCGATGGTATGTGCCGATGGTGTAATTTAGGAGCATGGCAAAGAAGAGTTCCGACGGACCGCGCTGGATCGGAATTCCGGCGCGGGTATTCGCGATGACGTTTCTGTTCACGCTGCTGTCGTTCGCGGTTGCGCTACTGGTAAGCATTTTGGGGAGCGTGGTGTATTCGCAAGTGAAGCACGTTGCGCCCAACCTGACGTTTGCGTACCGGCACATTGCGTTTCCGTTTGCGATTACCGCGGGCGCGATCGTGCTGGCGCTATCGCTGACCATGGAAATTCGCAACTACCGGCAGCGGAAGACACTGGCTGGGATCGAGCGGGTGAGTTGAACGTGGACAAGATGAAAGCGAACGCGCCTCGGATTGCTATTCCTGTGCCGCATTCGGGCGACGCCGACTATGCTGCGCGGTCGTTGCCGAAATATGAAGAAGCGGTGCGCGGGGCTGGTGGAGAGCCGGTGCGCATTGAACTGGACCTGACACCTACGCAGGTGCAGGACCAGATCGAGAACTGCGACGCAGTTCTGCTGCCGGGAAGCCGGGCGGATGTCGATCCGCAAAAATACGGCGCGGAGCGTCACGAGAAGACGGCCCCGGCGGATGACAGACGGGATCTGGTGGACGGGTTGTTGCTGCGGGATGCCTACCATCTGCGCAAGCCGGTGCTGTGTATTTGCTACGGACTACAGTCGTTGAATGTGTACCGGTCGGGAACGCTGGTGCAGCATATTGAGTCTGCGATCGACCACACTCCGGGACGGACGGTTGCAAACGCGCACACGGTAAGGATCGAGCCGGAATCGCGCCTGGCGGAGATTGTGGGGAATGCGGCGGGCACTGCGAATACGATGGCGGTGAATTCTTCGCATCACCAATCGGCGGACGTTCCCGGCGAGGGGCTGCGCGTGGTGGCGCGGTCGGCGGAAGACGGGATCATCGAAGCTCTGGAAGGAACGGCTCCGGGACATTTTGTGCTGGCGGTGCAGTGGCATCCGGAGCGGAGCGTGAACGACGGGCCGGAGGTGGCTGAGTCGGCGCACGCTATTTTCAGGGCATTTGTCGCGGCGGCGCGAGCTAAGCGGGCAGAGTTGGCGGGAGAAATTGAGGCACCGCGAACTGCAGATCCCTCACTTCGCTCGGGATGACAATTCTTGAAACATTGCCGCGCTTCAGACGCTCTGTGTTCCAATGTTCGTCAGAACGTCTTCCAAACTCTCTTCGTCGTCCGTTGGCTACTTGCGTTTCAGCAACACGGCCGCATTGGCAATCGCCGCATTTTCCGTGCCCATGCCTTCGGGCGTTTTGGCTTTGATGCCTACACAGTCTGAGGGAATTCCGCACAAACTGGCTACTTGTTTACGAATCGCTTCCGCGTGGGGGCTGATTTTTGGAGTGGAGAGGATCAGCGTGGAATCCAGATTTACTAGTTCGTAGCCGGCGGTTTTGACACGCTGCAAGGCTTCGCGCAGAAAGACGGCGGAATCGGCGTTTTTCCATTGCGGGTCAGAAGGGGGAAAGAGTGATCCGATGTCGGGGCCGGCGATGGCGCCGAGCAGGGCGTCGGTGATGGCGTGCAACAGGACGTCACCGTCGGAATGGCCTCCGAGGCCTTGGTTGTGGGGCAGCGTCAGTCCGCCGATTTTGAGCGGAATGCCGGGCTTGAATTCGTGGGAGTCCCAACCGTAGCCGATGCGAAGTTCAGGTTTCAGCGTTTTAGGTTTCAACGTCAGTTTCCGGAGAAGAATTTGTAATTTGGTAATCGGGTAATTTTGTAAATTAAAAGCCAGACCACCGGACGGGTTACAAATTACAAAATTACCCGATTGCAAAACTACAAAATCACTTCTTGTTTCAGGTAGAACTCCGCCAGTTCCATGTCGGCGGGGGTGGTAATTTTTATGTTGCGCGGCGAACCCATTACAACTACGACCGGGAGGCCGGCGCGCTCGATTAGAGAAGCCTCGTCGGTGCCGAGGAAGCCGTCGGCGACCGCGTCATCAAAGGCTTTCTTCAGGATGCTGTAGGGAAAACCCTGTGGAGTTTGCGCCATGACAATGCTGGCGCGCGGGATGGTGGTTTTGATGAGCGCACCTTCGGCGGTTCGTTCCACCTGCTTCACGGTGTCGACGGCGGGCCATCCGGCGATGGCGGCTCCGTGCTGGTGCGCAGCCTCGATCACGTGGCCAATGATTTCTGGGGTCACGAAGGGGCGAACGGCATCGTGCACCAGGACGATATCTTCGGGATCGGCCGCGGTACGGGCTAGGGCGCTGGCGACGGAGTCCTGGCGATGCTCGCCGCCTTCGACCAGTTGCAGACGCTTGGTCAGGATTTCCGGGTACTGCTTTTCGACCTGGGTGCGAAAGCCGGCAATCTCGTCATGGCGCAGAGCGACGATGATTTCGTAGACAGCTGGGGTGGCGACGAATTTACGGAGCGTGTGGATAAGAATTGGTACGCCGCCGAGTTCTTTGAACTGCTTGGTGGGATTTTTTTTCTTGGATTGCGCGGCTGCGGGCGGGGCCATGCGCGTGCCTAGTCCGGCCGCAGGAACAATGACAAACACCTTCATAGGGGCGATCAGTATACAGGATTTGGCGTGAGGGTGGCGTGAAGCCAGGGTGGGCTTTGGGACCGCCAGATGGGACTGCTCGAAATGAGGAAGGGGCGCAGCCGGATTGTCTCAGCTGTGCCCCTTTCCCGGGTTAGAGTTATCGTTTCTGTGCTTGAGGGGATTTCGCCATGGCTTTTTGCACGGCGGGTATCCCGGTTAGGGTTCCCTGCTGCTCGAGGGGGCCGAGGAATATACTATCTTCGTCTTCGTTCAGCCAGTATGCCTGTGTGCCGCTAGCCTGATAAACGACCACGTCGAAGTCCAACGGCGTGTCAGGTACGACGGTGATGACAAAAAAATTCTCGTCAAACATCGTGTAGCGCCCAGTGGTGGCCTCGGAATCGTCGGGAACCGGGGCGCCCGCAAACGTAACCCCGGTATCCGGCGTACCGGTGCCGAAGTTGTCGAAGACATCGTTGAGGAGTCCGGTTCCGGCAAGAGCGCCTTCCGTAAACGCTCCTTGCCCGACGAAGTCGTATTCGAGAATCCCGGCAGGGATCCCCTGCGCGCCAAAGGCATAGCCGCTCGCACTGCCCGTGAAGTCGGCAGGGCTGGTGTCGGTTTGCGGAGTCAGGACTCCGGTGCCGCCGGCCAGGAGACTGTCCAGGTCGACAATCAGAGCGCCTCCGCCGCCGCTCGTGTTATTGGGGTCATTCAGGTTGAGAGCCGGGTCGGTCGCATATACTCCGAGGAGGCTGACATCGAGTAACT
>JBEKLO010000125.1:0-10885 GCA_050010155.1 Terriglobales bacterium | reverse complement strand
AAGTCTCCTAGGCTTAGGACGAAGGCGAAGGTGGCTCCGGCCAGGACTCCGGGAATCGAGAGCGGGAAGATTACGCGCCAGAAAGTTTGGGCGGGCGTGGCTCCGAGATCGTGGGAGGCTTCTACCAGATTGCGCGGGATGTGTTCGAGCGATGCATAGATGGGCAGGAAGGTGAAGGGCGTATAGATGTGCGTCAATGTGAGCACTACCGCGAATGGGCTGTAGAGCAGGAAATCCAGCGGATGACGGGTTAGGTGTACGTATTGCAGCAGCGTGTTGAGAACGCCGTCGGTCCCAAGGATTGTCTTCCACGCGTAGGCGCGTACTAAGTAACTCACCCATAGTGGAATGATGACTAGCTGATAGTAGAGATCTTTTCTGCCTCCGGCATGGAAGGAGAGGAAGTAGGCCAGCGGGTAGCCCAACAGCATGGAGAAGAACATTACGCGGACGGCGATCCACATGGAGCGCAGGAGCGTTTGCCAATACACGGGCTTGGTCATGAGCTCTTGATAGTTATTTAGATTCCAGGAATGAACGATGGTTCCGGATTCGGAGACCGACCAGAAGCTATAGCAGAACATCAGCAGGTATGGAACGAGTAGAAATACTGCGACCCAAACGAGCGGCGGGACGGTGATGGCGGTGCGGTAGGCGCGGGAGAACATCAGGTTCTCTCCTTGGAGTTGGAGGCGCGAACCGGAACGGCGTCTTCGGCGGAAAATTCGAATTCCAACGGGACATTGGATTTGGAATTGGAATTGGAATTGGGCAGGTCGCGGCTGGCAGTGCGGATGGTTAGGGTCTGTCCGGTATCGGATTCGACTCGTAGCAGGTCGGTGGCGCCGTGGAAAGCTTGGTCGCGAAGTTGGGCTCGAAAACGGATGGCCGCGTTTTTTTCTGGAGAAGTAATGGCCGAAGGCGCGGCGGTTGCTGGGCGAATACATTCTGGACGCAGCGAGAATAGGGCTGGTCCATCGGGCAGGGAAGTGGGCCAATGCAGGGCGCCGCAGATGGCAGTGCCGTGGCGAATGTCGGCTTGCAATAGATTTGTGTGTCCGATGAATTGCGCGGTGTATGAGGTTGCGGGGCGGTTGTAGATTTCGCGCGGGCTGGCGACTTGCTCGAGTTCTCCGGAGCGCAGTAAGGCGATGCGATCGGACATTACCATTGCTTCTTCCTGGTCGTGCGTAACGAAGATGAAGGTGATGCCGACTTCGCGCTGCAGGGCTTTGAGTTCGACTTGCATCTGACGGCGGAGGTTGGCGTCGAGGGCGGAGAGCGGCTCATCAAGGAGCAGTAGGCGCGGGCGGTTGACCAGAGCGCGGGCTAGTGCGATGCGCTGCTGCTGTCCGCCGCTGATTTTCGAAGGCTTCGACTTTGCGTAGGTAGACATCTTGACCTTGGCTAACGCTTCGGCGACGCGCGACTCGATTTCGGCGGCGGGGCGCTTGGCGATGGCTAATCCGTAGCCGACGTTTTGCTCGACGGTCATGTGCGGGAACAACGCGTAATTCTGGAAGACGGTATTCACGAGGCGGCGGTAGGGAGGCTCGGTGTCGAGGCGCTCGCCTTGCATCCAGACCTCTCCGGCGGTGGGCTGCTCGAAGCCGGCGAGAATTCTTAGCAGCGTGGTTTTGCCTGAGCCGCTTTCGCCGAGGATGGTTAGGAATTCACCTTCGGCGATTTCGAGAGAAATGTCTCGCAGGACGATGTTCTTGCCGAAGTGCTTGGCTACGGAACGAATGGAGACGAGCGACGCGGAGTTTGGCTGAGCGTGGATTGTGACTCCGGATTCTGACGTTGTTGCCATAGCGGTCGGTTTGGTGCTGCTTCCATTTTGCGGGCGAGGGCGCCCGCGCCACACTTTGCTGCAAAAGCTTTTACTGTGTGGCTTTTACTTCGTTCCAGATTTCGTTGTACTTGGCTCGTCGCGGCACATTCTGCCAGAAATATAAGCGCTTCTGATAGTTGTCTACATCGTCGAGGTGCAGGTTCTTTACTTCTTCTGGCGTCATGTACTGGGCTGCGTGCGGATTTGCCGGAGTATATCCGGTCACGTCGGTGACTTTTTTCTGGGTTTGAGATTGGATCATGAATTCCAGAAACTTGTAGGCGAGATCTTTGTTTTCGCTGCCGGCGGTGATCATGAGGTGATCGATCCATCCGGTGGTGTTTTCCTTGGGAATGGTTTCGCCCACGGGGAAATTGCTTTTGCGGAGTTGATTGGTCATGAGCGGCCAGCCCATGGCGATCACGACTTCATGGTTCTGGAAAAGGTTAGTGAGTTCGCCGCCTGTTGACCACATCTTGCGAATGTTCGGCTTCAATTCCACCAGCTTTTTCTTGACGGCGTCGAGTTCCTGATCGCTCAGGTTGTAAAGATGACTGGGATCGGGTTTGTCGTAGCCGAGCACCTGGGCGGCCATGTAGACGGTGGAAAGATCGTCCCAGACGGAAACCTTTGCTTTTAGCTTCGGGTCCCACATCACGTTCCAGCTTTCGGGAGGTTGAGGGAACGCGGTCGTATCGTAAATCATTGGGTCCGGGCCCCACATGAACGGCACGCCGTAAACATCACCCTGCACGCGGACGAGAGAGAGCGACGTGAGTTGCGGCGAGAGCTGGTTGTAGCTGGGCAGTTTGCCGAGATCGAGCGGCGCGGCCAGACCGGAAGTTGCAATCATGGTGGCTACATCGCTTGAGGGAGAGATGACATCGTAGTTTCCGGCGCTGCCGCCGCGCAGTTTGGCGACTAGCTCGTCGCTTGATCCCATGTAGGACGCCGATATCTTGCAGTGATTCTGCTCTTCGAAAGCCTTTACGTAGGAAGGGTCGGCGTAGCCTTCCCAGACCAGCAGGTTCAGAGTTGGAGTTTTCCTGGTGCAGGATGCCGAGAAGAGTGCGAGTAGGATGCAGAACGCGAAGATTAATTTTCGTAACATTATTTATTCTCCCGCCCTGATCAATGCCAGGGACGTCAATGCCAGGGACGCGGTGCATCGTCACAGTATCTTTCGGCACTCAGAATGTCGGCGGCGTATTGACCCACAACAGCCAGGTCTCGCTGCGGCCGGGATTCTTCCAGCTATGCGGCGTGGCGCTTTCAAAATAGAAGCTGTCGCCGCGTTTCAGATGGTACTCCTCGCGAGCCAGAGCGATCTTGAGTTCTCCGCGGAGCACGAAAAGAAATTCCTCGCCTTCGTGAGTGTAGGACTCGCCACTACCGGCGCGCGGCGCGATGCGAAACAGGTGCGGCTCCATGACTTTGTTGCCCCAGGCGAGCAGCTCCATCCGGACTCCAGGACCAGCTTCGAGCACTTTGCGTTTGGGCGGGCGCACCAATCGGGTATTCAATTCCGTGGCATCGAAAAAATCAAGGATGTTGGTGCGGTAGTAGCGTGCTAGCCTGCGGAGTGTGCCCACGGAGGCGCTCATCTGCGAGCGTTCGAGGGCGCTGAGAAAACCAACGGAGATGCCAGCGGCGGCAGCAACTTCGGCGAGGCTGAGACCGCGACGGGTGCGCAAGCGCCGCAGTCGAGGCCCAAGCGTTGTTCCCGCGGTGGAAGGGCTGGCGTGAGGTTGAATTGCGCCTTCGCGTTTGAGCATCTGCACGATGGCAGCAGCGTTCAGTCCGCGGACTTTGCGCAGGTAGCGCGCGCGTTTCAGCAAGCGCACATCGTCGTTGGTGTAAAGACGATACCGGCTCTTGGTGCGGTGAGGACGCGTAAGCCCGAGAGCTTCCCAAGCGCGAATGGCGGACGGAGAAATCCCCACTAAACGGGCGACCTCACCGATTTTGAGATAAACGATTTTGGAATGAAGCTGGGCGTCGCTCGGCATGATTCTGAATATGCTTGCCAGTTGCGTTATGGGGATCGAATTTTTCCGCTTGACAGAGCGATGCGGAGTCTCTAACCTTGCGCGATTATAGCAAGGTTTGAGTTGCGCGCAAGCTCTATCGGATCTAGCAAATTTGCCCCCAGAACTGGAGGATTTTTTCCATGCCGATCTATTGCATACCGATGCCGAAGCCGTTTCGGATTTCTTGCTGGGTCACCGTCCTGAGCCTATGCCTGATCTGCTCCATGTTCATGTTTGCGCAGGGCACCGGCGGACGCATCCTCGGGCGCGTCACCGATCCTAGCGGGGCTGTGCTGGCGGGAGTGAAAGTTACGCTTACCAACGAAGCCACGGGCGTGAGCAACGAGAGCACGACCAACAACGCGGGCGACTACGGCTTTCCCCAAGTTCCGGTCGGCACCTACACGCTCTCGTTTGATTTGGCGGGATTCAAGACGAACGTTCGCAAGGGAATCGCGGTTGACCTCAATCAGGTGATCACGCTGAACTCGTCCCTGCAGATCGGCGAGACGAAAGAGACTGTGGAAGTGACCTCCGAAGCGCCGCTGGTCGATACCACGAGCACGCAACTGGGCGCGGTAATGGATTCGCGGCAGGTCTCGAACTTGCCGCTCAACACGCGCGACACCTATCAACTTCTGCAGTTGCAGCCGGGAGTAATGTCGACCGTCGGATCGAGCAATACGCTCGTTTATGGAAGCGACAACTCCGGCGCGGTGTCGGTGAATGGCGGCCGCGGGCGGTCCAACAATTTCAGTGTGAATGGCGGCGACGCCAATGATCTCTTCGCCAACCTGCCCACCGTTCAACCTTCGCCGGACAGTATTCAGGAGTTCCGCGTTCTAACGAATACTTTCGATGCGGAATATGGACGCAACTCGGGGTCGGTGGTGAATGTGGTCACGAAGTCCGGGACCAACGATTGGCATGGCAATATGTACGAGTTTTTCCGCAACAAGGTGCTGAATGCCAATAATTACTGTCTAACGGAGGCCGCAGACGGCCTGCCTTGCAACAAGCCGCAATTCAATCAAAACCAATTTGGGGGCACTTTCGGAGGGCCGATTAAGAAGGAGCGAACGTTCTTCTTTGCTTCGTATGAAGGGCGGCGCATTCGTCAAGGTATCCAATCGCCAGCGGTCACCGTGCCCAGTTCGCAGGAACGGCCGTCTCCCACGCATGTGGTGAACGGGCAGATTGTCTCGGACTTCTCCGACATTAACCCGGTCACTGGGTCTAGCCCCTCACCTTTTGCTGGGGCGTTGACCAACTCCGCGCTCCTGGCCAACCGTCCGGGGTGCCAGACAGCCAACTACCTGGTGAACGGTCCTACGGCGACAATTCAAGATGGGGCGCCGTACGGGGTTTCCACCCTTCAGAACCCACTTCCGCCTGTCTTTCCCACTAGTCAGATTCCATTGGCTTGCATGGACCCCACGGCGGTTGATCTGCTGCAATTTGTTCCACAGGCGCCGAACGATGGTTCTCTGATCAGCACTGTCCCCACCGAACCCATACGCGGCGACCAGTTCACGGTGAAGGTTGACCACCGGATCAATGACAAGCAGAACCTGAGCATTTATTACTATTTCAATGACGATCGCACGGTGCAGCCATTCGCCAATTTCGAGCTGACTGGGGCCGACGTTCCCGGCTTTGGAAGCATTGTGGCCGAACGCTTTCAGCAGTGGAACATCACGCACACCTTTACCATCAACAACAGCACGGTGAACGAGTTCCGTTTCAATTACAACCGCGAGGGCCAGGAGACATTCCAGCATCCGGCAAATACGGAACTGGTGCAGAACTCGTGTCCCGCGGCCCCCAGTTGGCTTACCGGCGTTACTGGCCCCGTGCCTTGTTTTTATGGTGATGTTCCGGGCAACCTCTACGGCATACATCCTTACCTTGGCGCCGGTCGAGAAGGTCTTCCGTCCATCTCGGTTTCGGGAGGATTCTCCCTCGGCAACGATTCTGAGGGGGAACTTCCTCAGGTGGGGAATTCCTTCCAGTGGGCAGATAGCCTGACCAAGGTTAGGGGCAACCATACCCTCAAATTTGGCGTGGATACCCGTCGGCAACAGTTTAACCAGTTTTATTACTACAACGTAAACGGAACGTTCGACTATTATGGCGGCGGTCCGAACGACGTAGGCGCAAACAGCCTGTATCCCAACTTCCTGTTAGGCCTTCCCGATTCGTTCAATGAAGGTTCGGCGCAAGTCGAGTACGTGCGCAACACGGGTCTTTATCTATTTGCGCAGGACAGCTGGAAGATAAAGCCGAATGTCACGCTGAATTACGGCCTGCGATGGGAGTTGAATACGCCGTTGGCGGATAAGGCCCAGCACGTCGAGACTTTCCGTCCGGGCCAAATGTCGACGGTCTTCCCTTGCGGGGGCGCCACCAATTGCTCGACGCAGGATGCGGTTGGGTTGGTGGTTCCGGGGGACCCCGGCGTTCCTGCGGGCATGACACAGACCTATTACAAGGCATTTGCTCCGCGTATCGGCATTGCCTGGAGTCCGGGTAGTTCCGGCAAGACCAGCATTCGCGCTGGCTGGGGACTGTTCTATAACCCGATCGAACAATTGGTGCTGGCACAATTCGGCGCTGAGCCTCCGTTTGGCGGAAGCACGACTGTCAACGAGACGCAGTTCAACCAGCCTTTTCTGGGACAGGACGGCGCTACCACTTATCTGAATCCGTTTAACGGCGTTCTCAATCCCGTGCGCGGGACGGCTCAAAATTGGGCGCAATTCGAGCCGATTGATCTTTTTGGCGATTTCCAGCCGCACATGCGCACACAGTATTCGGCACAGTACAACTTCACCATCCAGCGCGAGTTGGCGAGGGACACAAAACTGGAAATCGGATACGTGGGATCGCAAGGGCATCGACTATTGGCGACGCATGATATCAATTATTCCAATCCCCAGACGTGCCTGGACATTAATACGGTGCTTGGCGCCGGGACATGCGGGCCGTTTCTAGAGGATTCGCAATTCATCTTTCCCGCTGGTGCCGTGGCTCCGCCCGGTGGATTCCACCTTCCCTACGGGCCGAACGGACCAACTGTCATCCCGGCCGGCACATCGCTTACCGGGTTGGATCTCGTCGGCCTCCGTCGTTACTCGTCGCCCCAGTGCAATCCCTTCACCGGCGCCGGCTGCCCAGCTGACGGGATTCCAGTGTTTACTAGCATCTTTGCCCAAGATACGATTGCCAACTCAGGCTATAACTCGCTGCAAGCGTCGTTGGAACGGCGGTTCTCCCACGGGCTTCAATTTAGCGGCGCCTACACGTTCAGCAAATCGATTGACGAAGCCTCCAGCTTCGAAGGTATTTTGAATCCGCTGCCGGGAGCGCATAACCGGGCGCTGTCGCTGTTCGACGCACGTCACCGCTTTGTCCTTAGTTACGTTTGGGAACTGCCAATAAGAAGATTCAGCGGCTTTGCCGGGAAGGCGCTTGATAACTGGTCCGTGTCAGGGATAACGACCTACCAAACCGGATTCCCGATCCGCATCACTTCATCTGCCGACAATGAGCTCATGAACAGCGCGGACTTTGAATACCCAGGAGAACCAGACCAACTCGCTCCGTTGCAAAGGCTTCAGCCGCAGAGCCATGGAGGCTACTACTTCAACCAGAATAGCTTCACCGAGAATGCGACTACCGCTCCGAGTCCAGCCAACGGGATTGTGAACTGCACGGCAGCCATCGTATATGGCTGCTACGATCCGAGCCTGTTGGGTCGGGTCGGCACCGCGCCGCGCACCCTCTGTTGCGGGCCAGGAATCAGCGAAACGGATTTTGCTGTCGTGAAGATGATTGCGGTCAACGAACGTGCGCACTTCGAATTTCGAGGGGAACTGTTCAACGTCTTCAATCACACGCAGTTCTATAATCCGGACGGCAACAGCACAGACGGTACCCAGTTTGGCCAGGTCACTGAGGTCAAACCTCCGCGTCTGGCGCAGTTTGCTTTGAAGTTCTATTTCTAGCTCGAAAGACGAGTTGAGAAGAATAAAATAGAGGTATTCGAATCCCGGGCGGTTTTGGCCGCTTGGACCCAATCTAATGGCCTATCCGGCCTGAGCATTTTTGGAGATCACGATGTACCCCGCATTGCAAAAAGAGCTCGACACGTTCGAGCGCCGTACTCCGAAGTCCGCCGAAGCGCACAAGAAAAACCTGAAGCGTCTACCGTTGGGTGTGGCCAGCAATTATCGCGCTTACGATCCGTATCCGATTTTTGTTTCTGAAGCGTCGGGCGGCAAGTTCCGCGATCTTGATGGCAACGAATACATCGACCACAATCTATGTTTCGGCGCGCTTATGGCGGGTCATTCGCATCCGGCGGTGATGAAGGCGGTGGAGGGGCGGTTACACAAAGGCACCCTTTACGGCATGCCCCACAACATGGAGTGGGAACTGGCGGAAGAGATCTGCACGCGTTTTCCGGTGGAGATGTGCCGGTTCGGCAACAGCGGCACTGAAGCTACGATGCACACAATTCGCCTGGCGCGCGCCGCAACCGGACGCGACAAGATTATCAAGTTCGAAGGCGGATACCACGGACTGCATGATGCGGCGCTGGTCAGCGTGAAGCCGCATCCGCCCGGCGATGATCTTGGTGATATTAAAAATCCGAAAGCCGTTTCGGGTGGAGCAGGCGTGCCGAAAGCGAGTATCGCGAACGTGCTGGTGGCTACGTTCAATGACCTGGAAACGGTGGAGCGGCGGTTCAGGGAAAATCCGAATGAGGTAGCGGCTATTATTCTTGAACCGATCATGATGAATGTTGGGCTCTGCATGCCGCAGAAAGGATTTCTGGAAGGATTGCGGTCGCTTTGCGACAAGTACGGGGCGCTGCTGATTTTCGATGAAGTCAAGACAGGGGCAAAACTCTGCTGGGGCGGCGCTTCGGAATACTTTGGCGTGACGCCCGATATGATCTGCCTGGCGAAGTCGATTGGCGGGGGATTTCCGTTGGCGGCTTTCGGCACGCACAAGCGGGTCATGAAGTTAATCTCGGACCATAAAGTCTTTCACGGGGGCACTTACAACACGAATCCGATTTCTATGGCCGCGGGGCTGGCGACGTTCCGCGAAGTGCTGACTCGAGCGAACTACACGCATATTGAAAAACTTAGTAACAAGCTGGTGGATGGATATAAGAAGACGCTCGCGAAAGTTGGCTTGCAGGGGTATATCGCGAGCGCGGGTGCCAACGGCGTGCTGATGTTGTATCCGACGGAGGTTCGCAACTACCGCGACTGGCTGGCGATTGATGTGGACCTCTGGCGGCATTACTGGTTTGGCATGGTGAATCGTGGAGTTATGTGCCAGCCGTACTGGTGGGACGAGCAGTGGACAATATCGGTGCAGCACACCGAAGCTGATATCGACGAGCACTTGGCGGCGTTCGCGGATGTCGCTCCGTCGCTGGCCGCCGCGCAGCATGAGCGGTTGGGAGCGGTGGCGGCACACTAACCGGATTGGGTCATCTGTTCATCTGGTCATCGGGTGATTGAAAATCCGAGATCCGGACGGCGCAGATGACCCGATCACCTGATCATCCGATGACTTCTGATCCCAACCAGCCGCACTTGAAGCGCGTTCTCGGACGCCGTGACCTGGTGCTGCTGTTTGTGGTGGCGGTATTTAATCTCAACGTCGTCCCCAGCATTGCGGCCAATGGAGGCGTCACCGTCTGGCTGTGGCTGATTTCGCTGATTTTATTTTTCTGGCCGCAAGGGATCGCGGTGATCGAACTTGCGCACCGCTATCCCGGCGAAGGGGGCGTGTATTTGTGGGCGAAGGAAGTGTTTGGCGACTTCCACGGTTTTCTTTCCGGCTGGTGTTACTGGACTAATAACATGCTGTATGTGCCGACGGTGATGCTGTATTTTGTTGGCGTTTCCGTTTTCGTGATCGGCCCCAGCCACGCGGGGCTTGCCGATAATAAAGCTTTTGCGCTTACGCTATCACTTGCGCTGCTTGCCTTACTCACCATTCTCAATGTTGTGGGTCTCGGCGTCGGGAAGTGGATCAATAATTTCGGCGCAATCGGGACTTTCGTCGCTGCCGCCGTCCTCATAGGTCTTGGCGCAGTGATCTGGTTGCGCTTCGGCAGCACCATCACTGCCGCTGATTTCAAGGTTCCCGCCAACCCGCGCTTTGTCCTCAATTCCTTTGGGGTCATCTGCTTCGGTCTGGTTGGCCTCGAACTCGCATCGGTCATGGGAGACGAAATTCAGGATCCGAGCCGCACACTTCCCGGAGCCGTCGCCTGGGGTGGAGTTCTCTCGGGCGGTCTGTACCTCGGCGCTACGCTCACTTTGCTTATCGCCGTCGGGAAGAACGTCAACGTGCTTCAGGGAATCGTGCAGGCGGTCAGCCATATGGCGGCCCGCGTCGGAGTCGCTTGGATCGTCGTGCCCTTTGCGATGATGCTCAGCTTTTCCATTGCCGGCATCGGATCCGCATGGATGGGCGGTTCTGCGCGTATTCCCTTTGTCGCGGGCCTCGATTCCTATATGCCTTCGTGGCTGGGGAAGGTTCACCCGCGCTATGCCACGCCGTACGCCGCTCTGATCGTTCAGGCGATTGTTTCCGCTGTTCTGGTCATCATGAATTTTTTCGGTGCCGGCGTTCAGGAGACATTTCAAAAGCTCCTATCGCTGGCCGTGGTGTTGCAACTTGTCCCGTTCGTGTACATGTTTGGTGCGCTGGTGAGATTTTCCATGACCGAATCCGTGCCTCGCGGGCAATACGGCCGAATCACGATGTTTCTGGCGGGCACCAGCGGTTTGCTCACCACGATCCTCGGCATCGCGCTCGCGTTTTTCCCGGCCCAGCAGATCACGTCGTTGTGGTCCTACGAATTATGGATGTTTGGCGGCACGCTGTTTTTCATCGGCTTGGCTGTGTTTTTCTTTTTCGTGTACGGACGGTTGAAAGAACCCCAAACCGCCCGGATTTAGCCGGAGCGCAAGCGGAGTTCGATCATCGT
>JBEKLO010000124.1:0-11008 GCA_050010155.1 Terriglobales bacterium | reverse complement strand
ACGGGCTTCGGCATTTATCTACCGTGGCTGTTTCGCTGGTTCACGCCCATCTTCGGTGGCGGGCAACTCAGCCGCATCATGCACCCCTATTTCGGAGTAGCCTTCGTCTTCTTCTTCGCGCTGCAAGCGCTCAACTGGCTCCGGCCCATGCTTTGGGCCCCAGGCGACACGCGCTGGATGCGCAACATAAAAGCAATTGCCAGCGGTGAAGAGAAAATGGACCCGCCTGAAACCGGCTTCTTCAACGCCGGACAGAAGGTGATGTTCTGGGAGATCGTCGCCGGCTGCATCGTCTACATCATCACCGGCACCATCCTCTGGGCAGGCGCAAGAACTTTTGGAGCAATTGCCGTAGCCGTCAGCTACGTTCTTCACGACATCTCCGCCCTCATTATGCTCGGCGGAATTTTCATCCACATCTACCTGAGCACGATTGGCGAGCCGGGCACGTTCGAAGCGATGATTCGCGGCGCGGTGACCGAAGCCTGGGCCTGGACTTTTCATCCTGCCTGGTACAAGCAAGTCACCGGACGCGACCCGGAGCAGGCCTGCGAAGAAGCACGACGCCGGATGAATGCTGGCAGCAAATCCTAAGGGAACAGCGGCCAGCAATCGAGCTCGCAGCCATTCGTCTATCGGCTCGTAATTAGAGCCAACCTTCCTCGAGCGGGACACCGGGAGACGCTCGTATGTGCAAAATATTGCATATAGCGTGATTCCTATTGCTCTTCGAGGGATTTGAGACAAACCCCTGTCCTTGCTAAATCATTGCCTTTGTTCCGAGTGCTTTCTGGCGTCGTCGGGTTTAACATAGGATGCATTCAAGCGTCGGATGGCAGTGGGCGTGCATCTAAGATTGAGGTTGACGAAGCTGGCTCGAAGTTTTGGAATTTCAGGAATAGGGATTTGCGGTCAGAGGATCAAACGAAGATGAGATTTTGGGTGGCAGTTACGGCGATGTTGGCAGCGATGAGTGTGAGCGGATGGGCTCAGCAAAACAACCAATTCAAGGTTCGGGTGACGCATGAAAAGCCGGCGAAACAGAGCCCGCCGATGACCAAGAAGGCGGCTGGGAACACGGCTTCTGGTGGCGATGCCAAGGCGTTACAAAGTATAGAGCGCGAAAGCATGAAGGGCTCGGCGCGATCGGCGAACAAAAAAGCGCCTGCGCTGAAGCCAGTGAAGGACAAGCCGAATCCGCCGATGAATTTCAACGGTACGGGCGGCGCCAAAAGTGCAGGGCGTGGCGTCCAGTCAAGCTCCTACAAAGGTCGTTTGAAGCAAAAAGGTGGCGGCGGTGGCGGCCACCAATAAGTAGAGAGATCCTATAAGCGAGAGCGATCTTGTTCCGGGGCGGGGACCGTCGACGCAACTGGTTTCGTCATGGTTTTGGGCTCTTTGAAGGAGTATTTCAGCAGGCAATACAAAGCTCGCACCCCGTCTTTCCAGCCTATTTTCTTGCCCTCCTCGTAGGTGCGCCCCCAGTAGCTGATTCCCACTTCATAGATGCGGAGGTTGCGGCGCGCCACTTTCACGGTGATCTCTGGTTCGAATCCAAAACGATTTTCTTCGATGGGAATGGACTGAATGATTTCGCGCCGAAAAACCTTGTAGCACGTTTCCATGTCTGAAAGATTGATATTCGTGAGGCAATTGGAGAGCAGGGTAAGAGCCCGGTTGCCCACGGAGTGCCAGAAGTAGAGTACGCGATGCGGTGCGCCGCCGAGAAAGCGCGAACCAAAAACCACGTCGGCCTTGCCTTGGATTAAAGGTTCGATCATCAGCGGATACTCACCCGGATCATATTCCAGATCGGCATCTTGAATGATGACGAAGTCGCCTGTGGCCTCCTGTATACCGCGACGCAGGGCCGCTCCTTTGCCCATGTTCTGCGGCTGAAGCACGATGCGGATTTGCGGATGCTCGGCCTGCAGTGCGGCCAGAATTTCCCGCGAGCCGTCCCGCGAGCCATCGTCCACGCAGATTAACTCGATCTCCAGGGGAACCGCGAGCACCTTGAGCACTACCTCGCGGAGCGTGGCGCGCTCGTTATAGACCGGCATCACAACGGAAAGTTTCATGGCTTGCCTGATGGAGGACGAGGCTCCTTCTGAACCCACTACGATTGTAAATCGCGCAATCCGGGGTGGGTATGGCAAGCTTGGATATCTTCAGGTGGTTGAGTTTATAAGTTGTTATATATCAGCAACTTACATCTGATGCTTTCCCGGAGTTCGGTGGCATTGACAAGCCCATTGGGCATGGTATTCTTTGCGGAAGCTGTCGGCACCCCCTGCTGACTCAGACCTGTTTCAAACCCGGTTAAGTGGGCGGCTCTAGAAGAACGTTTACGATTTCGATGGTCCTCGGAGAACGGGGTTAATCTCAATTTTTCCAGCAAGCGAGGCCTGAATCCCGCATGAAAGCCGCTAGAATCCTGATCGTTGTGCTGCTGGCAGGCGTTTCCAGCCTGTGCGCCGCCTTGACCAAGACGACGACCAGCCTCACGTCTTCACTGAATCCGTCCACTTACGGCCAGCCGGTGACCTTTACCGCAGTGGTGACGCCGGCGCCCCCGGATGGAGAGAGTGTTGCCTTCGTGCAAGGAAAGAATGTGCTCGGGACGGGCTCGTTGAGTGGCGGCACGGCCACCTTTACGACTTCGACGCTGTCGGGTACGAACAAGATCAAAGCGGAGTACTCGAGTGACGGCACCTACGGTGGCAGCACGTCAAACGTGGTGACCCAGGTGGTGGACCCAGCCCCGACAACGACGACATTGGTTTCCTCGCCCAATCCATCCTACCCGGGAGAGTCCGTAACCTTTACCGCTACCGTGATACCGCAGTATGGCGGTACGCCCACCGGCAAGGTTTTCTTTTACAACGGGAGCGCGGAGCTAGGGAGCGCATTGCTTTCCGGCGGTACAGCCAACTATACGACCACCAAGTTGCCGACCGGCACTGATTCGATCACAGCGGTCTACAACGGCAGCACTTCATTCGGCGGCAGCACTTCGAACGCAGTGATTCAAGCGGTGAATACCGGAACAACCATCGATTCCTCGATGACATGGAATAACATTACGCGCTATTACGAAGTGTATCTGCCTGCAAATATGGGCTCGAGTCCTGCCATGCTACTGATGCTGCATGGAACCCAAGAAACAAAGTCCACCGGCGATAACCCTCAACCTGTGATTAGCCTGAATTGGGGCTGGCAGCCACTCGCCGATCAGAACGGTTTTATCCTGGTTCAGCCCGCATCTACTTTCGATCCGAATACGAACCAGTGGAACTGGAACGCCTATTGCATGGACGGGACGGAAGCGTGCTCTCCGTACGGATTGAACGGGGGAGCATTTGCCTACGCGGAGGGGTGTGGTTCCGCGGATTCAGAATGCCCGGATGATTCCGGCTTCCTGGCTCAGCTCATCCAGAATTTGACCTCTCAGTACAATGTGAATCCGCTTCAGGTTTACGTCACCGGCTTCTCCTCAGGTGCGGAAATGACGGAGCGCGTCGGCTTCGAACACCCGGAACTAGTAGCGGCGATTTCTCCCGCTTCGGGCCAGCTCGTTGCCGAGCAAGGGAGCGATTCATCGCCGCTGCCGTTTCCATCTGACCCAATAGCGCCCATTTCGGTGCAGGAGTGGCACGGTACGGAAGATACAACGCTACCGCCTTGCAACTACAGCACGACCAAGTACAACGGCGTGATTTTCACGCTGGACACGGTGGATGACACCTTCAACTATTGGTCCGGAACGAGTGCCGACGCCTGCACGGTTTTCGCGAACACTGAGCCGTTATGCCTGAATGGAGCAGCCAACCCAAATACCACGGGCAATGACGCTACCGGCTGCACAAGCAATGCCGAGGTTCAATTCAATTGGGAACAAGGTGTTGCGCACAACTGGCAGGAGCAAAATAATGGGGCGCGCTGGACTTTCTTTGCGAAACACCCGATGCCAGCATCGCGGCGGTAATAGTCAATAACACGCGAACAGACTTCGCTGTCGAAATTCTCTGAAGAGAACATTTTCAGCCATTTTTTTGGTTCTCGCGGTTTTCGCGGTAAGCCCGGCTAAAAAGGATAGCGACAATCGCAAGCACGATCGGAGTGAAGACACTGGCTTCGGGACCGACAGTCCCTCCGGTGATCCAAGTACGCCCGGCGAATTCGGAGTTGAGCAGGTTATGGTAGGCGGGGATGCCGCTGTCGGCTACGCCGTAGAAGAACGTCTGGCCCCAATCCCATCCCGCGTGGAACCCTACAGCCCACCAAAGATTGCCAGTGCGGCGCAGGAACAAGCAAAAGAGAAGACCGAAGAACACCACCGAAAGCAGCCCAAACTTGCTTTCTCCTGGATTTCCCGCGTGTGCCAATCCGAAAACGGCCGACAGTAGGAAGGCGGAAGGCCAGAACCCCATGCCGGTCGTGAGTGTGAATTGCAAATAGCCGCGGAAGGCGAACTCCTCGCCGAGGCCGACGATGATGAAAGCGGCCGTCCAGGCGAGAGTGGCGGGAATTAGGATACGGCTGCTGTGAAGCGCCAGGCCCGTGATTCGGAATCCGTGGAACAGAAAGATGCCGAATAGGCTGGCACTGATGGCGACAAAGCCGGCGGCTGTTCCGATCCAAAAGTTCTTGCGAAATGCCGACTGGATGGGAAGACCGTAGTCGCCATAGTGGCGGTGTTCGATGCGGGCCATGATCAGGGCAGCGATCGAGGTGAAAAGAAATATTGTTCCTTCCAGGATGCTGAGTCCCGATGGCTTGAGCATGGACACGCCCGTCGGCGCGCCACCGCGTCCAAGCAGACGCAGGATCGACCCCGATAGGAAGAAGATCGCTCCAACAATGACGAGGAAGATCAGAGCACGCCAGCCGGCGCGCAACCCGTTTGGACCGCGGAAAATGTTGGACTTCGGCGAGGGGGGCGGTGAAGCGGGGATAGCAGAGTCGGAAGGAAGTACGTTGCTTTGGTCGGCCATGCTCTAGTTTACGCGAGAGCCCCCGTCAGAGTTTCATACGGTATTGCAAATTAGCGGCTAGACGCGCACCAGACTGTCGCAAGATCGCTTTTCACGCCAACGGCCGCTTCGTTGTCGCAACTAGCTGCGAGCACCACGAGAACATTTCGGTCATGGGGCTTAATTGTGATTTGGATAGAAGGTTGGAAGAGGATAAAGTTAAGTTATTCATGGCCTTGCCATTTAAGTCTGCACTTATAGTCTTTGCACTTTTCGCTCTAGGCTGGACGTGGCCCTGCTGGGGACAGAGTCCTCCGCAGGCGCCCGGGTCTGCTCAGGCCTTGTCTGGAAGCATCCTCGGAACCGTGGCTGATCAAAGCGGGGCGGTCGTGGCCGGAGCCCGGGTTCGCCTCAGCCGTCAAGATCAAACCGATAAGCAAGAGGTGCTTTCGGACAACGATGGCCAATTCTCCTTTGCCAACATTGCTCCCGGACCGTTCCATCTCACCATCACCTCGGCGGGCTTCGCGACGCAGACGTTTTCTGGGATTCTGCACGCGGGAGAGATCTACGTAGTCCCACAGAACGCCTTGGCGGTTGCCACCAATGTCACGGATGTGGAGGTCGGACTCTCGCGGGAAGAAGTTGCAGAGGAGCAGATCCAGATTGAAGAGAAACAGCGGGTATTGGGCGTGCTGCCAAATTTCTATGTCAGCTACATTCCCAATGCAGCTCCGCTCAACTCGAAGCAAAAGTTCAAGCTCGCGTTGCGGACAGTAGTGGATCCGTTCACCTTCGTGTTTGTGGCCGGAGCAGCGGGAATCGAGCAGGCGGAAAATGAGTTCAGCGGATATGGGCAAGGCGCGCAAGGTTATGGCAAGCGCGTCGGCGCCGGTTATGCCGATACGGTTACAGGCACATTCATCGCAGGCGCCATACTGCCAGCACTGCTCAAACAGGATCCGCGATATTTCTACAAGGGAACAGGCAGCAAACGGTCGCGGTTTCGGTATGCGATTGCCAATGTCTTCATTTGCAAAGGAGATAACGGTCGCTGGCAGGCGAATTACTCAAATGTCTTCGGAAGCCTGGCGGCGGGCGGGATCTCCAATCTCTACTATCCGGCAAGCAATCGTGGTGCGGGATTGACGTTCGAAAATTTCGGGCTAGGCCTCGCCGGAGGCGCCGTCGCCAATCTGTTACAAGAATTTGTGATCAAGAAGTTATCACGAAATGTTCCGAACACCTCCTCGACCGGCGCCCTGGTCCAACCTTAAGGAGTCGCCATCACGGGCTTTTTTTGACGGGCCTTCAGGGTGGGGTTGCGCCGCTTCTTCGTTCGATACCGACGCATGAAGACGAGCACTCAGGCAGATTTAGGCGGGTGGGAGGCCGGTTCCACAGCCACGCTCTACTCCCGTTCGGCGTTCCCGAGCGGATTGGATGCGCTCGCGGATCTCCTGGATGGCAGAGGTGATAATTGGCGTGCTATATGCGGGGTGGTGAAACTCCAGGTGCATTCCACGACCGATGAAGCGCATCTTGAGCATGGAACCGCCCCATGTCGAGCCGGCAATGGTGACCTGAACCGGTTCAGGACAGTATTCGGGATGTCCCGAGAGCAGCGCCGAACCCTCACCCAGAAGGAGTGCCGTGTAGAAGTGGTGCTGGGTGCGAATGTGCAGCACGGTGTCTGGCGGCAAGCCCTCCAGAAAGACGCCTCCCTCAATCTCCGACTGGACGATATTCCGATTCACCTCGTCGCTGAGGTTGGGATGAGGCGCAAAGGCTGATTCCGCGAACATTGCATTACTGTACCGAGGTTCGCTGCGAGTCACAACATGAATTTACCAGGGATGGGCACCATCAGTTCAGTCCCGACTGGGACAACTGTACAGCACAATAAGGATTTGCAGCCCCTCCGGACACGCTGCAGTTCTGATTATTCACCGACCCCGGCGCGAGGGTCGAGAAGTAGATATTCGTTCCGCCGTTCGAGACGTTGTTGTCGATAATGATTCCGCTGGTCCCTCCGAGACCGCTCGGAGCGGTCACACAGCTCGACGTCGGCAGGATCGCGCAGTCCGGAGTCGACAAGGAACTGGTAATGGTTGAGCTCTCCAGGTACCCGTCAGTCGAACCCACTCCGAAGAACGCCCGGTCCGCGGTCCCGTCATCAAACCCTGTCAGCGGGGAACACTCGTCGCCCTTTGTGTTGTTGATCACGAAAGTGGATGTCGCTGGGCTGGTGATGACTCCGCTGGCAAAGGGGAACATATACATCTGCGGATTCGAGGGCGCGCCACTGTTGTTTACGAATCCGCACTCGATGATGTGTCCCGATGTCGAACCGTACAGCCAGAACGCGTTATCAAATGTTGCGGCGTGAATGTTGAGGCCTGTGCAGTCCCCGTCCCCGCTCGCGGATCCCAGGTTGACCGTGTTCGGTGTCGAGGCCGAACCGCTCGAAAAATTCGCTGGAAGCTGGGTGATCGCCCCTCCGATGCCCTGCACAATGCTGCATCCTGTAAAGGCGAAGACCTGGTCAACGGTGGGGTTCGCCGGATCGGTGACTACAATCGGCGGATCCACAACGCCGGTCCCTGGGTCTCCGCTGCCATCACCGCTTCCGTCGTACACCCACCCGATCGTCTGCTGCGCCGCCCAGGTGCCACCCGGGTTATTCAGGCTAACGGAATACAAGTATCCATAGCCGTCTCCGAGAAAAATGTTGCCCGAATTCGCATCTTCAACCGGAGCGGTCAGGATTGTGTTGCTCTGGGTTGGGGCTGAGACGGTGACCGGCCAGTTGCTCGGATCATTGACCAGCGCCGGAGCTCCTCCGCCGAATATCGGTGTGATCTTGTAGAGCAGGCCATTGTCGGCGCCCACGTATGCCGTATCGTTGTCGTAATCGACCCAAGGGGAGGAATTCGAATTGGTTGCAGAGTTCTCGATGAGAAGGGTCGTCATGCATCCTGGCGTCGTCGGCGTCGTGCATGAAGTCGGAGTCTCGGGACTTAACACCGTCCCTGCCTGCGACGGGGGCACCGGGATCGGATTCGGCAGCACCAGCACGTGGAAGTAGGACGCCGTGCTCGTGCTCTCCACGAATGCCACCATCGTTCCATCGAGGGACAGCACCGGCGAAGTTCTGATCTGGCCGCCGCTCGCGGTTACTGTGTTATAGGCGAATGCCACCCACGGCGAACCGTCATTACAGGGCTGGGTTCCTTCAGTGTACAGGTTGTTCACCCCTACCAGATTGGCCTGCGCTCCTGAGATCACCGTGAGTCCATACACCACGTAATCGGAATCGCAATCTTCTTCGCCAATGCCGAACTGATATTTCGCCGGAAACTGGTTCTGCGGTACGTAGCCGTTTTCCAATGACACGGCCCAGTCGATCTTCATTCTGGGAGGCGGCGCTGACACGATGCCACTATTTTTGATCGCCGCTTGCCGCTGGAGCTGGTTGTAAACATAGCGGGGGTCGCGTTTTTCCGCGGCGAAGACAGCTCGTGCGCCGGGCATCAACAGGTGGCGTGAACTCCAGTCCTGCGAATAGCTGAGGCGCCCCTGACCGCCGATCGCGACGGCTCGTGCAGTTTTCTCCCAATCTGCTTGTCCCGCGCCTGTTTGCCCCGAAACCGGAACACCCAGGAGGAGCAGTCCAGCCGCCACCGAGAACCATCGGAATATGCATCCTTGCATTGTGTCTCTCCACACACCCTTACCAGCCAACCCCGCCGACGCCGGGCGTGCTACGAATTCTTCGAGTGAGTAATGCATTGGAGCTGAGTCGGGTTCAACTTCCCGCACGACAGCGCCATGGTCTCAAAAACGCGCTCGTACCGGAACGCTGGCCTCAGATAGTGCTTGCGACTGCGCATTGGCGCAGACTCCGCATTCGCAACTGCTTCCTCCTGGTGTGACTTTTCTGCGTTCCCATTGCTCACACTTACACGCCCCCTTTGCGAGGAATCACAGCCATCAACTGCGGTTGATTACTGGCGCCAAATCTAAAGGGTCAAAATGGTCAAGTCAATGAAACCCTTGAGCAGGGGGGTATCTGAGAAGATGCCTTACCAGCGCCAGATCTCTCGCGCCGATGCCGCCGTGGGAGCGTGTTAGCCGAGCTTCTTGGAGCAGAGCTGACGCTTCCGTCAGCATGGCGTGATCATCGTCGATTCAGAGGTTCGTTGCAGGGGATGGTTTGTGCGATGCGATATGCGTGTGCCCAGTTACGACTCCCGCCCGCAGGTAGCTCAGCCTCGCCGTGGGGAAAACTTTGGCGAAAAGGCCGAGCTACCTCATTGTGGGTGCTACTACCTGTTCGGACATCCCAAACAACGGGGGAAAGTTTCAGTATTCTGCCAAAACAACTTGGCCCTGTCTGTTCAAAATTGCACACTCGTGATCGATTCCAGGCTCGGTTGAAGAGAGTTCACAGTGACTGGAAGCGTCATGCCATGGCGGAGCTATACTCACCTGTCGTGGCGGACCCTGGATCGCGCTTCTCGCCCGGCGGAACGCTGATGCACGAAACGATGAAGCCATGAGAACATCGCGCAATCTCAAGTTCGTGGCTGCCGCGCTGGCCTTCGTGGTCGGTGTCGGTACGCTGGGCTTTCACTACATCGAAGGATGGCCGTGGTTCGATGGCTTCTACATGGTCATCACCACGCTGACCACCATCGGATATCAGGAAGTACATCCTTTATCGCACGCCGGGCGCGTGTTCAACGTCTTCATCATCATGGGCGGAGTGTCGCTGGTGTTTCTGGCCATCGGGGCACTTACGCAGGCTTTGTTAGAATTCGAGCTGCAAAGCTTCTTTGGAAGGCGCCGCATGGAGCGCAACATAGGCCGTCTCAACGGTCACTACATTATCTGCGGCGCGGGGCGCGTCGGCCGCAGTGCCGCTCGCGAGTTGGCGCGCCGCCCCGCTCAGTTTCTGATCATCGAAAGCGACGAGGCAAAAGCGCACAAATTTGCCAGCGAGAACTGGCTCATGCTCGTCGGCGATGCCACCCAGGAGCAGACCCTGCGCGACGCACAGATCGACCGCGCGAGTGGTCTGGTCGCCGCCACGACCACGGACGCCACGAATTTGTATATCGTGCTAACGGCGCGCAGTCTGAATCCGAACCTGCGCATCATTGCCCGCGCCAGCGAAGATATGGCGGAGAAACACCTGCGCAGCGCGGGCGCGGATGCCGTCGTCTGTCCGTACGTTTTTGCCGGACAGCGAATCGCGCATTCGTTTTTGCACCCGCACGTGGTCAGTTTTCTGGACACGGCCACCACGCATCTCGGCATGGACCTCGAGATCGGTGAAGTGCCGATCATCGCGGGCAGCCGATTTGCCGGCAAAACCGTCGAGACCTCACGCATTCGCCAAGACCGCGGTGTCATCATCCTCGCCATCAAGCGCGAGGCGGGCATGCACTTTAATCCCGCATCCGACGATCGCATCGAAGCCGGCGATTTCCTGATCGCCATGGGCGAGCCGCAACAACTGCGCGAACTCGAGCTGACGGCTGGGTCGCGGCCATGAAGATCGTCAGCGCCGCGGAAATGCGCGAGATCGATCGCTCCACTTCGGAGCGCTTCGGAGTGCCTTCCATCACTCTGATGGAGAATGCGGGCTCGGCCGTTGCTCGCTTCGTGCTCTCCGATTTCCCGCGAGCGGAGCGGGTTTCCGTCGTCTGCGGCAAAGGCAACAACGGCGGCGATGGATTCGTGGTGGCGCGCAAGCTGGTCGAAGCGGGCCGCGCAGTACGCGTTCTACTGTTGTCGGATCCGGCAGACCTTCGCGGCGATGCGACGGCCATGTATCACGAAATGCTGCAGAAGTTTCACCCTTTGAAGAATGCGCCCGTGATTGTGCTGGAACCGAGTGCGCTCGATTCGCACGATGCAATGGAGATCTTTTCTGCGGATGTGATCGTGGACGCAATTCTCGGCACGGGGTTTCGTCCGCCGGTCAGCCCACTCTATGCGGCGGCGATCGGCAAGATGAATCGTGC
>JBEKLO010000123.1:0-11035 GCA_050010155.1 Terriglobales bacterium | reverse complement strand
GGCGTAGGCAAAGCCTCCGAGTTGATCGATCTCACCAAGCATCAAGGCGCTCACCCACGCATGGGAGCGGCCGATGTTGTCCCTTTTATTCCAATTGACGGCGTCACCATCGAAGACTGCGTAGCCATGGCGCGCCACGTTGGAGCAGAAATCGCGAAGCGTTTCCAGATTCCGGTCTATCTGTACGAGGCTGCCGCAACCACTCCCGAACGGCAGAATCTGGAAAATATCCGCCGCGGCCAGTTCGAGGGCATTCGCGCCGACATTGCGACTAACGCGGCGCGCAAGCCTGATTTCGGCGAGCCTCGCGTGCATCCGACGGCGGGGGCAACGGTCGTTGGCGCGCGCAAGTTTCTGGTTGCCTACAACGTCTTCCTGAACACTCCCGACGTAGACATCGCCAAGAAAATCGCCAAAGCCGTCCGCTTTTCCAGCGGCGGCCTGCGCTTCGTCAAAGGCGCCGGATTCCTGGTCCGAGGGCTGGCTCAGGTCTCGATGAACCTGACCGACTTCGAGCAGACTCCCATCCATCGCGTCTTCGAATACGTGAAGCGCGAAGCCGCGCGCTATGGCGTCATTCCAGTCTCCAGCGAGATCGTCGGCCTGATTCCGAAAAAGGCTTTGGAGCAGGCAGCGGAATGGTTTCTGCAAGTCGAGAATTTCGATTCTTCGCTCATTCTGGAAAACCGGCTGACCGCGGTAATGGGCGGCAAGACGGCCGTAGGCGGACTGCGCGCCGGAGTCGAGCCCTTCATCGAACAACTAGCCGCTCCCACCGCGACTCCCGGAGGTGGAAGTGCCGCCGCCGCCAGCGGAGCCATGGCCGCTGGACTGGCAAGCATGGTCGCGTCCATGTCGCGCGGTAAAAAAGCCTACGTGCAATATGAAAGCCAGCTCAGCGAAGCGATCGCCCGACTCGGGCAGCTTCGCGAAGAACTCAAGTCAGCCATCGACGCCGATGCCGAGTCCTACAATCTCGTGATGAAGGCCTACAAGTCGGCCAAGGAATCCGCTGGCAACGGTAACGAAGGCGACGCCGCGATCGCCGCTGCTCTGAAACAGGCGACCAGCGTGCCTCTGCGCGTTGCGGAAAACGTTGTCGAGGTCGCCGAGATCACCGCCAAGCTGAAGCCAATCACGAATCCGAATATGAAATCGGATTTGACGACTGCAATTGCCTTGGCGAATGCCGCGCTCGAAGGTGCACTCGCGAACGTCGAGATCAACCTTGATTCGCTGAAAGACGAGGCGTTCGTGAGTGAGACGCGGAAGCGGGCGGCAAAGCTGAAGGGATAAGCTTGATCAGGAAGATCATTCTCGCGCTAATCGTCATCGTAGGGGTGGCCGCTGTTGGCAGCCTGTTTGTTAATCGACTCCATTACGTGCGGTTGAATATCAAGTCCTGCTTTGATGACGCGGAAGGGCTTAGAGCCGGGGCTCCAGTTCGAATCGCGGGAGTCGATGTCGGGACGGTTCGCAGCGTGCGAGCCAATCCGCAGAATAAAAGTTGTCCAGCGGAAGTCGAAATGGCTCTTGTCACAACGTATGATGTCAAAGTTCCGAAGGACTCGATCGCGGAAATTGCTAAAGAAGGGCTACTCGGGAACGTCTATCTGCGTATCGATACGACGCAAGCGTCAGGTGCGCCTATTGAAAACTACGGCTATCTGAAAAGCGAACACACCAAGAGCGTGCTGTCCCTTCGGGACCAACTCCGGGCACCAGACGCCGCGGTTCGTTTAGTGCAAGCCATGAAAGAAGCAGAAAAGGAAGCCCCAAAGGACGCTAATCCATCGACGCAGCCCCCAGGTCGCTAGTCCTTTCCGCGCAAATTCCCGCGATTCGAGCGTTCTAAGACCAGCCAGGAAGGACGCGCTTTAGTTACGGTCCTGTCCGCGATTAGGCGCTAAAATAGATCCAGATCGCTTTAGAGTCCACGAAAGATAACGTATCATTTGCGGTGTGCATCTAAAATTGCAAACCCATTTGAGGACCCTGCTTAGGACTGCATTTTGAGGAATTCTATGAAGAAATTGTTTTTTGCGGTATTGCTTCTCTGCGCGACGGTTGGCTACGCCATGCCCATCGCATCGTCGGCGCGCGCCCTTGTGCCTTCTGAACTTCAGCAACTCATCGGCGTGGACTACCGGGCGCTCAAAGATTCGCCGACCGCGCAGGCGCTCAAGGATAAGGTCATGCCGCAAAATCTCAAGGACCTCGAAACCGCGCTGAAGGGCATTGGCATCAGTTCCGATCGCGATCTCGACCAGCTTAATTTCGCTTCCTTCCGCACGGAGAAGAAGGGGATTCAAACCATCGGCGTAGCGGCCGGATCGTTCTCCGCCAAAGCCGTGCTCAAGAAGATGAGGCTCAAAAAGATCACGGGCGTTAAGTACGGCACGAGCCGCATCTACCCGATGGATAACGGTCTGGTCATGACTTTTCTGGACGACAACACGCTGGCCTTCGGCGAGGAGAACTCGCTCCACAGCGCGCTCGACACTCGCGACGGCAAGCGTCCCTCGCTTGATTCCAACCCGGTGATGACCGAACAGATGGCAGACGTTGACAGTGCGCCGATGTGGAGCATTCTCGACCAGCAGGGAACCCAGGCAGTGATGTTTTCGGCCATGGGTGATGCCGCGTCCAAGGTCGGCGACTACGAAAGCATCAAGAAGCGCATCCTGGCTTCCCGCTACACCATGAATTTTCAGAGCGGAGTGACTTTCGATCTGACCGTGCAAACAGCCGACTCGATGACGGCGGCCACGCTCTCCACGATCCTCAAGGGTGTGATGCTCTACAAGAAACTTGGAGCCAGTCCGGCCGAGAAGGCTGCCATTGACTCCTCTACAGTCGATTCCGACAGCTCGAACCTGCAGCTCCACTTCAAGAGCGACGACCAGAAATTCCAGTCCCTTTTGAGCTCGCCGCTGTTCGCGGCCGTTTCGCATTAACGTTTCGCACTAGCGTCGCGACGCAAATTCGAAAGGAACCAACGTCCCGGATATATTTCCGGGACGTTTTCTTTTATGCTCGAATTGGCCGCGCAGCCGAAGGCCGCGCAGCCTGAGGAAGGACAAGAACGAATGAGGGTTCTGGTTACAGGGGGGGCGGGTTATATCGGCAGCGTGGTTGTCGGGGAGCTATTGCAGGCCGGACACCAGGTTGTTGTCTACGATAACCTGAGCCGCGGCCATCGCCAGGCTGTGCCGAAACACGCTGAGCTGATCGTGGGAGACTTGGCGGATCGCTCCGGCTTGGACAATCTGCTCCGCTCGCGTGGGATTGACGCCGTCATGCATTTTGCGGCGTTAATCGAAGCGGGCGAATCGATGAAGGCTCCCGAAACATTTTTCCGCAACAACACGGCGAATGCGCTGACTCTGCTCGAAGCGATGCTCGCCGCCGGAGTCAAGCGCTTTGTTTTTTCGTCGACGGCTGCGCTCTACGGCAATCCCGAGCGCACTCCGATCGAGGAGAACGATTTGCTCCGTCCCACCAACGCATACGGCGAATCAAAGTTGCTGGTGGAGCGAATGCTGGCCTGGTTCCATCAGATTCACGGCCTGCGCTATGCCAGCCTGCGATACTTCAACGCTGCGGGAGCTTCCCGTCCCGATCAGGGAGAAGCCCATCAGCCGGAAACGCATCTGATCCCGCGGATTCTTGAAGTCGCTCTCGGCCGCGGCCAGCACGTCAACATTTTCGGTACCGACTACGCCACGTCCGATGGCACCTGCGTCCGCGACTACATACACGTCAGCGATCTGGCGCACGCGCATCTGCTCGCATTGCATGCGCTAGAAAAAACGGTCGAACATTCCAGTCCGCTGATCTACAACCTGGGCAACGGGCAGGGCTTCAGCGTGCGCCAGGTGGTCGAAGTCGCGCGACAGGTTACCGGACATCCGGTTCCGGCAATCGAATCGGCGCGCCGGCCGGGCGATCCGGCAGTGCTGATCGCCAGCTCGGAAAAGATTCGCCGCGAACTGAGTTGGCAGCCGAAGTTCCCTGATTTGAAGACGATTGTCGAAAGCGCGTGGCAGTGGCATCGCAACCATCCCGACGGATACCCGAATCTTTAAGTTATCAGGCCAAAATGGGGGATTTTGGCGAGCGGGATATACTTGAATGCGGGGTTTTCATTGCTATCGGGCCTTAGAGAGCGATAAGGAAGCTGCGATAAACGTTCGCCGTGGGATTCAAAAAACAAATCGACTACGCAAGGAAAGTTCTGCCGGCCGCGACCTGGCGCGCGCTGCAGTCGGCCGTCCGCGGTCCTGTGCACGTGATTTTTGCCCTGGCGGATCACTTCGAACCGGCCATCGTTCCCGAGGACGGCTACCAGCGCGTCCCCCGCCCCGAGCAGGAACGCCGCCTGGAATCGTGGGTGCGCGAATATCCCAAAGTCATCGACGGCTGGCGCGACCACGATGGCCGTCCGGTGGTTCACACTTACTTCTATCCCGCCGAGCAGTACGATCAGGGGTTGCTTGAGATGCTCGCGGAGCACTGCCATGCTGGTTGGGGAGAAGTCGAGATTCACCTGCATCATGGAATGCACCATCCCGATACTGCCGAAAACACTCGTCGGTTGCTCACCGAATATCGCGACCGGCTGGCCTTTCGCCATCGCTGCCTCGCGGTGGAAGAAGGGGCGACGCGTCCGGCTTATGCTTTTGTGCACGGAAATTTTGCGCTTGCCAACTGCGCTGGCGGAAAGTTCTGCGGCGTCGATTCGGAAATGCAGATTCTTGCTGAGACTGGCTGTTACGCCGACCTGACGATGCCGAGCGGCATTTGGCATCGCGCGCAGATTGCCAAAACGAATTCCGTTTACGAGTGCGCGCTCCCGCTCGATCAGCGTGCGCCTCATCGCGAGGGACGCGACCTGGTTGCTGGACACGCTGCCAGAACCCTTCCTCTTATCGTGCAAGGACCGCTTGTGACCGACCTCCAGCGCACGTTCGGTTCAGTTCGTCCGGTTCTCGAAAATGGCGCCATCACTGGAGCGAATCCTCCGACTTTACATCGTTGGTCTCTCTGGAAACAGGCGCAAGTCCGCGTCGTCGGACGTCCGGACTGGCTGTTTATCAAAGTGTTTTGCCACAGCATGAACCCGACCCAGAAGGACGCTGTGATCGGCGACGCGTTTTGCAACTTTCTAACTGCGCTGGTGGACGGCGCGGCTGACCGAAAAGAAACGCTGCACTTCGTTACCGCGCGCGAGATGGCCAACATCCTTTTCGCTGCCTGCGATGGGCGCGAAGGCAATCCTGGCAACTATCGCGATTATCGCTTCAAGCGCTTTGGCGATCTGTCGCCATCCTCGCGAGACACTTCAGACGCAGCAAGACCCGTCTCTACGGGGAGTCAGGTTCCTCTTTAAACTCGAACCAGAAAAGCTTCGGGGGTGCCCCATCCTAGCGCGTTCTTTGCGCTAGGGTGGGATTCCCCGCAGCCGCGAGCTTCGAGCCACGAGCTCCAAGCTTGAATCCTGTGGAACGGGCACTCCTGTCCGCGAACGCTCAATGCAGGGTTTCTCTAGCCCGTTTTTTTTGTTTGCGGCCATGCGGTCGTCACTACCAGAGCTACTGCGATCCCCAGCGAAACTTCCAGAAAGCGATGCCAGGCAATGAGCCAGGGAGCGCGCGTCCGCGGAATCAGCAGGATAATACTCAGGGTAATCGCGGCGAAGCGGTAAGCACCTCCGACGCGCAATAGCCATGCGAGCACTCCGCAGGCGAAGATTCCCACGCCATAAACCAGCGCGCTCGCCGGGAAGAACGTTGCCAAGAGCGCGCCCAACACTGCTCCCATTGCGGTTCCTACGAATCGCTGCCAACCCAACGTCCGCGCAGGAATCGTGGATTGAACGATGACGATGGTCGAGATCGGAGCCCAATAATATTCCGGCAATTTCAAAAGACGAGCCAGAAACATGGAAGCGACTGCTGCCAACGCTGTGCGCAGCGTGTCCAGAACAGAATCACTGTGCAATGCGGAAAAAAGTTCCCCACGCGCCATCCATCCCCCCGAAGGCCTGCCAAGAACCGCTATTGTATCCGGATATGTATCGCCCAAGATTGGCCAAAAAGGCCGTTGACTCAGTGTTTCCCGGTATGACCGGACAGCGAGATTCATCAGCCGGCGATCTGGAAAAGCGAAAGTCGAACCGCGAACGGTGAACCGAAAGCCGCTCGCAGATGGAAAATGAGCCAGTCCAAAACGGATAAGCCACGGACCCAGGAAGGACGAAAAAAGGACCAAAAAAACAAAAGGCGCGGAACAGGTCCGCGTCAATTTGTTGCAATTCAATTATATCATGTTTACCGGCCAGGTCGGACACATTAGGCAAGTTTATTTGAGTTGTGTTTTCAGCAGCTTAGCATGTACATACAGAGAGAACAAAAGACGAAGTTATCAGTCGCTTACAGCCATTATTGGCGCAGATTTCTGGCCCAAAAAACGCGCAAAAAAGTTGTCCCGCGATACCGGATGCGGAACCGAAAAAAGCCCCGCTCGCGAGAGCGGGGCTTCGGTTTTCCTGACCGCTGAAAGCTGACGGCTGACAGCTGTCCTAGTACATGTCGCCCATGCCGCCGCCGTGTCCGCCGCCGGGCATTGGAGCTTCCTTCTTTTCCGGAATCTCCGCTACCAGGGCCTCTGTCGTCAGCATCAGCGCCGCGATCGAACCGGCGTTGGTGAGTGCAGTGCGCACTACCTTGGTCGGATCGAGCACGCCCGCCTTAACCAGATCTTCGTACTCTCCAGTCAGGGCGTTGTAGCCGAAGTTCGTTTCCTTGGAGTCGTGGATCTTACCGATCACGATCGCACCTTCTTCGCCGGCATTCTCGGCGATCTGGCGCAAGGGCTCGGTGATGGCCCGCTTGACAATATTGACACCGATCTGCTCGTCCCCCTCCAGCTTCAGCTTGTCGAGAGCCGCAACGCAACGCGCCAGGGCAACACCGCCGCCGGGGACAATACCTTCCTCGACTGCTGCACGGGTTGCATGCATGGCGTCTTCCACGCGAGCTTTCGTCTCTTTCATTTCGGTTTCGGTCGCGGCGCCGACTTTGATTACGGCTACGCCACCGACCAGCTTGGCCAACCGCTCCTGCAGCTTCTCGCGGTCGTAGTCGCTGGTGGTCTTTTCGATCTGGCTGCGAATTTCTTTCACGCGGCCCTGCACTTCACCCGGCTTGCCCTTGCCTTCGACGATGGTGGTGTTGTCCTTGTCGATGGTGACTTTCTTGGCTTGTCCGAGATCGGCGAGCGTCACGTTCTCCAGCTTGATGCCCAGATCTTCGGTGATGGCCTTGCCGCCGGTCAGGATGGCGATGTCCTGCAGCATAGCCTTGCGGCGATCGCCGAAGCCCGGAGCCTTGACGGCCGAGACTTGCAGCGTGCCACGGAGTTTGTTGACGACGAGAGTCGCGAGCGCTTCGCCTTCCACGTCCTCAGCGATGATCAGGAGCGGCTTGCCGCCCTTAGCGATCTGCTCGAGCAGCGGGAGCAGGTCTTTCATGGAGCTGATTTTCTTTTCGTGGATCAGGATGTAGGCGTTCTCCTGGACCGATTCCATGCGCTCCGGATCGGTGACGAAGTAGGGAGAGAGATAGCCGCGATCGAACTGCATGCCCTCGACCACGTCGAGCTGGGTGTCGAGCGTCTTCGACTCTTCCACGGTGATGACGCCATCCTTGCCGACTTTCTTCATGGCCTCGGCAATGATCTTGCCGATGGTCTCGTCATTGTTGGCCGAGATGGTGCCGACCTGGGCAATCATGTCGCCGGTGACGGGCTTGCTCAGTTTGTCGAGCTCGCCTTTCTCGCGATTGCCTTCCTTATCGAGTTTGCCGGTGATGAGCAGAATCGACTTTTCGATGCCGCGCTTGATCGCCATGGGATTGGCGCCCGCAGCTACCGTCTTCACGCCTTCGCGATAAATTGCCTGGGCGAGAACGGTTGCAGTGGTGGTGCCGTCGCCGGCGATGTCGGAAGTCTTGGAAGCGACTTCGCGGACCATCTGGGCTCCCATGTTCTCGAGCACGTCTTTCAATTCAATTTCCTTGGCAACGGTGACGCCGTCCTTGGTAATGGTAGGCGCACCGAATTTCTTTTCAATAACGACGTTGCGGCCCTTGGGGCCGAGAGTAACCTTCACAGCGTCAGCCAGAATGTTGACGCCGCGGAGAATCGCCTGGCGGGACTCTTCTCCGTGAACAATTTGCTTTGCCATTTTCTTTTATCTCCTCAAGTTCAATTGCAGGACTGGCCTGCGGAATGTTTGTTGGATTAGCCATCAGCTATCAGCCATCAGTTAAATCTCATCGCGCTGCCTATTTGCTGGTCGTCGACTGTATGGCACTCTCGAATTGTCATTACCGCCGGATCTCGCCTTGACTGAGAGCTGACGGCTGACAGCTGAGAGCTACTTGCGCGATCCGGCGGTTTCTTTCTTGGCTGAGCTGGTTGCGCCGGTCAGGATGCCGAGGACTTCTTCTTCGCGCATGATGATGTAGTCTTCACCATCGATCTTGATCTCGGTGCCGGAATACTTGCCGAACAGAATGCGGTCGCCATCTTTTACATCGAGGGGACGAACCTTGCCTTCTTCGCTGATCTTGCCTTTGCCCACGGAGATGACTTCTCCCTCCTGCGGCTTGTCTTTGGCGGAGTCAGGAATAATGATCCCACCGCGGGTGGTCTCGGCTTCTTCGACCCGCCGAATCAGGATACGGTCATGCAGCGGGGTGAATTTGGTTGCCATAGTTGCATACTCCTTTCAAGAGTGGTTGTTTGAGTAGGTTGAATTCGAATTTTCGATGTGCCCCGAACCCAAGGCTGTTAGCACTTGAATGCCACGAGTGCTAATTATAGGAATGTGAGTGTAGAATTGTCAAGCGCCGCACTTATAGTATTACAACGTATTTATAATCAGCAATATAGAGCAGCGTGCCGCGGGGCGTTGCGGGGTAGGGATCCTTCGACTGCATAGCTGCCCCGCTTCGCGAAGCAGCTATTTCGCTCAGGATGACAGGTCTTCTGGTTCTTACCAGGCCCCCTCTTTTCTACCCCACCACCAGATCAGGCCTATGGTTGCGGTCGTTTGCCGCCTGGCCAGGACGCCCTGGACGTCGGTCAGGAACGAGGGTTGGTTCGAGAAATCGCGACGCCACTCGTAGCGCGTGAGAAGTCCGTCACCCAGACTGTAGTCGAAGGTCACGGTGGCTTCCTTCAGGTCCTGGTGGATGCCGCTGAAGAGGCCGCCATCCGACATGTATTCGGAACGGGCGGCCAGGGCGAACTTCTTATTGAATTGATAACGAGCGTAGGCGGCGCCGCCGGCGACCTCGGTGGGCGTGGAGGACTCGCCGGGCGCGCTGTTTCTCCACAGGCGTTCGATCTCGTAGTCGGCTTCGGCTTGTAGCGTCAGTTTGGGAGTCGCTTGCCATGTGGCATAACTGTCGAAGATGTTGGTGCGTCCGTTGGGAGCGGGGTTAATGGCTATGAAGCAGAGGCCGGGTTGGACGGGGATCGGTCCGCAATTCGTTCCCACCGTTCGATCGGGATGATCCTGTCCGTAGTAGTAGTTCGCGGTCCAGGTCAGGTTTTTTTGCGGCTTGGCGGTGAAACCGAACAACTCGTCTTTGAAACCATTGGTGCCCTCGGCTTGATTAGTTCCGTTGATCACCCAATAGTTAAGGGTAAGACGATCGGTGAGCGGATAACTGGCGCGAACCCCCATGTGGTAGAAGGGCAGAAAACTGTACCAGAATGACCGCGTATAGTTCATCTGGTCCTTGGTGTAATTGCCTTCGACGCCGAGCGAACTGCTCCACTTGCCGAAGTCGACGTCCAAACCCTTGCCGACGGGAAAAATGTAGGTACCGTAAGCCTGGAAAATGTTGCGATAGATGTCGGGGCGCGGTTCATCGGCGGGGTTGCCTTGCGACGAATCGGTCGCCTGCCCGAACTGCAGGTCGAGGCGTGCTCCCCAGCGGCGTCCCTCGGCCACTTCAGGAGGATGGTCAAAAATCACGCTGGCTTGATTCAAGCTGAAGTTGTTGCTGAGGACGTCATAGGCGCGTAGGAGGTTCACGCGGCCGACAGGCTGGTTAAAGTTGTATTCGTAGTAGCTATCGAGGCCCAGACTGATCGTGGTGTCGCGCAGAAAACCTAGAGTTTCTCTGTCTCTGGAGGCATTGTCAGCAGTCGTGAGTTCCTCTGTATTTGGCGGGGACTGGACGTTTTCGGCTGGCACGGGTGGGCGTTTCTCCAAGGCGGGTACCGGGGTCGCGGATTGCATTTGCCGCACGAGGTTTGTCAGTTGGGTCACCTCCGACTCGAGTTGCGTTACCCGTTGCTGCAGGGTTTGAGTCGTTTCCGGCGGTGCGGGTGGATTGGGGAGTGTCGACTGAGCGCGCAGCAGTCCCGCGCAAAGGCACAATAAGACTATCAAGCCTGGATATAACCATGATAATTTGGCGGAACTCATAGAACCCTCCCTTAACCATGTGACGTCTGTTGCAGACAGCGTCATCGTGAACGGTCTGACGAAGAACATGCGCCCGGGAACCCGGTCGATGCCCGAACGTTTGTCGCGAATTACTGTAAACGGTGAGGGGAGCGAAAGTCGGTGATTTCGAATACACAGGGTCAAAATTGTTTCATGGCCGCGCGACTATTGCGGGGGCTTGCCAGGATTTGCCAAGTTGCCGAAATGACGGCGGGGTTGCCGAACGTCCGGCGAGGATTGGCGGCTTGAGAGCAATGGGTGTGCTGCAAGCCATTGAGATTCGGACCCGAAATAGAACGAGGTGACGTGGCAGTCCGCGTGCATTCTGCGGTCATTACGTCCCGCGAGAGCGGTCTGGCCAGCCATGAGATTCACAGCTCGGTTTGCTTTTATTCAGTGCTCGCCAACCCGGCGCAGGAGTTGTATCTGCGAGGTGAGGGAGGAGAGCCTATGAGCATTACCGGCTTGCGCTGCGCGGAAAGTTGTTTTAGTTGTCATCTGCGTTCG
>JBEKLO010000122.1:0-15493 GCA_050010155.1 Terriglobales bacterium | reverse complement strand
ACGAAAGCAGTGCAGCTGCTGACAGGTTCTCCGCTCGACGCGGAGCGAACGGGCGGCTCGAGGAGAAACAAACGATGAGGTTGACCGATCCGGTCGCAGACATGCTAGCGCGCATCCGCAACGCGATCCGCGCCCGGCACCAGAAAGTCGATATACCAGCTTCCAAGCTGAAGACGGAGATTGCCCGCATTCTCAAGGAAGAGGGCTATATCGCGAACTTCAAGCCGGCGGAAGAAGAGGGCCACAAGGTCCTGCGCGTCTACTTGAAGTACGGCAACAACAACGAGGCGGTCATCACGAACCTGGCGCGCGTGTCGCGTCCGGGCTGCCGCGTCTATGTCCGCCGCACCGAGATTCCGCGCGTTCTCGGAGGCATGGGCATTAACATCCTGACCACCCCGAAAGGTGTGATGACAGGACGCCAGGCGCGCCGCGAAGGCCTGGGCGGCGAGTTGCTGTGCGAGATTTGGTAGGAGAGCCGCTGTTCGCTGTTCGCTCTTGGTGTTTTGCGAAGGGCGATGCGCGAGTGGCGAATAGCGAATAGCGAAAGACGAAGAGCGACTTATGTCACGAATTGGAAAAAAGCCGATCGCGATCCCGAAGGGCGTCACGGTCAAAATCGAAGGCAACACGGTGATGGTCCAGGGCCCAAAAGGCAAACTGGATACATCTCTTCCGTCCGGCATCACGATGGAGCAGAAGGACGGCAACCTCGTCGCCATCCGCCCGGACGACGCCCACTCGGCAGTCCACGGATTGGCGCGCGCGCTGGTCAACAACGCCGTCGAGGGCGTGACCAAAGGTTGGACGAGAGACCTGGAAATCGTCGGCATCGGTTACCGCGCGGAAATGAAGGGCAAGGGAACGGTGGTGTTCAGTCTCGGATATTCGCACCCCATCGAGTACCCGCTGCCGAGCGGTGTCGATTGCGCGGTCGATGCCAAGCTGACCAAGCTGACGCTGAACGGAATCGATCGTCAGAAAGTTGGCCAGGTGGCGGCGGAAATGCGTTCCTTGCGTCCGCCCGATCCGTACAAGAACAAGGGCGTGCGTTACGCCGGCGAGCGCTTGAAAAAGAAGGTTGGGAAAACAGGAGCTAAATAGCGGTCAGCCGTCAGCCCTCAGCCGTCAGGTACTTCATAGAATGAAGTCTCGCGGTTGAAGGTTTAGCTGATGGCTGATGGCTGAGAGCGTCCACGGCTCAACGTGTACCGTTCGCTGAACCACATTTACGTTCAGTTGATTGATGACCTGCAGGGTGTCACGCTGGCGGCGGCATCGACCGCCGACGATCGCAAGGACGCGCGCGTCACCGGCGGCAACGTGGCCTCGGCGAAAATGGTTGGGAAAAAGATTGCCGAACTGGCCAAGCAGAAGGGCTTCACCAAAGTGGTCTTCGATCGTGGCGGCTACATCTATCATGGCCGGGTCAAAGCCGTGGCCGATGCGGCGCGCGAAGCGGGATTGCAGTTCTAAGAATTTTGTAAATTGGTAATTTGTAATTTCAAAATTTAGGGTTTTGGATTTTTGATTACCAATTACAAATTAGAAATGGATATTGAATGCCAAGAGTTACTAAGAAACTCGATGCGGGTTCGTTCCAGTTAAAGGACCAGGTAGTTTCGATCAACCGCGTGACCAAGGTCGTCAAGGGCGGCAAGAACATGTCGTTCGCGGCGCTCGTGGTCGTGGGCGATCCTTCGGCGGCGGTGGTTGGTTACGGATCGGGCAAAGCGAAAGAAGTTCCGCAAGCCATCCGCAAGGGAATTGAGTCGGCGAAGAAGAACCTGATGCGAATCAACTTGACGCAGACTTCGGTGCCGCATACGGTGATCGGCCGCTTTGGCTCGGGGATGGTATTGCTAAAGCCGGCTCCCGAAGGCACGGGCGTGATTGCGGGCGGAGCGGTACGCGCGGTGATGACGTCAGCGGGCATTCAGAATGTGCTGACGAAATCGATTGGCACAAACAACCCGCACAACGTGATCAAAGCGACCTTCGCGGCGCTCAAAAAGCTCAAGAGCCGCGAACACGTCGCGGAACTGCGCGGCAAGTCGGTAGAGGAGTTGTAATCATGATGACGACCAAGACAACCAAAGCGGCGAGCGGCAAGATTCAGTTGAAGTGGGTACGGTCCATGATCTGCACTCCCGTCAAGCATAAGAAAGTTGTGAAGGGGCTGGGGTTCACCCGGCTGAATCAGGTGATTGAGCGGCCCGACACGGCTGCGATTCGCGGCATGGTGAAGAAGATACCGCACCTGGTCGAGATTGTTAGTTAAGTATTGGCTCGCAGCTCTCAGAGGAGCGCTAAGGATTTTCCTGAGAGCTGACAGCTGACAGCTGAGAGCTGGGAACGGAATTCGTCATGAATTTATCGACAATACGGGCACCGAAGAAGGCAACGGAAAAGAAGAAGCGCGTCGGGCGCGGTATGGGCTCCGGCATGGGCAAGACATCCACGCGCGGTCACAAGGGGCAATGGTCCCGCACGGGTGCGCGGCTGATTCGCGGATTTGAAGGCGGCCAGATGCCGTTGCACCGGCGTATCCCGAAACGCGGCTTCACCAACATTTTCCGCGAGGAATACGACGTCGTAAACCTCGACCGCCTGGCGTCGCTCGGCGAAACCGAAATCACCCCCGAAGTGCTGAAGAAGGCCGGCGTGGTCGATGGCCACGCGCCCGTCAAGATTCTCGGCAACGGCGAATTGACTACCGCGATTACCGTGCACGCCCACAAGTTTTCCAAGTCGGCGCAGGAAAAGATCACCAAGGCTGGCGGCAAGTTTGAGGTCTTGCAGTAATGCTCGAAAAGCTCGCGAACATCTTCCGCGTTCCGGATCTCCGCAAGCGCGTGTTATTCACGCTTGGCCTGCTGGCGGTGTATCGCATTGGCGGCCACATTCCGACGCCCGGCATCAACGGCGACCGGTTGGCGCAGTTCTTCGAGCAGAACCGCGGATCGGTACTCGGTTTCGTCGATCTGTTCAGCGGCGGCAACCTGCGCCGTCTTACGATTTTCGCCCTCGGCATCATGCCGTACATCACGGCATCCATCATTCTGCAGTTGCTGACCGTTGTCTATGAGCCTCTCGCCAAGTTGCAAAAAGAAGGCGAGATGGGCCGCAAGAAAATTACCCAGTGGACGCGTTATCTCACCGTGGTTTTGAGCGCGGTGCAGTCCTTCGGCATCGCCATTAGCCTTGAAAAAGCGGGAGATTTCGTCAACACTCCCGGCCCCGGTTTCGTCCTGATGACCATGCTGACCCTGACCACGGGCAGCGCTTTCATCATGTGGCTAGGCGAACAGATCACCGAGCGCGGTATCGGCAACGGCATGTCTCTCTTGATCTTCGCCGGCATCGTGGTCGGTCTGCCGCGTGGCATAGCCGATCTGTATCAGAAAGCAAGCACCTCGGCTTGGGGAGTCTTCACGGCTCCGGCCATCCTCATGCTCCTCGTGCTGATGATCGCCGTGGTGGCGTTCATCGTATTTGTCGAGCGCAGCGAGCGCCGGATTCCAGTGCAATACGCTAAGCGCGTGGTCGGGCGCAAGGTGATGGGCGGACAATCCACCCACCTGCCGTTGCGTGTGAATGCCGGCGGCGTCATGCCGGTGATCTTCGCTTCTTCAATCTTAGCTTTGCCGCAAATGCTCGGCGCAGCCTTCCATAACAACAAAGTCATCGGCCCGATTCTCGACGCCATGAAGTGGGGCGAACCTCTCTATACTTTGCTCTATTGCCTCGGGATCATTTTCTTCGCCTACTTCTATATCTCGATCGTGTTCAACCCGAACGAGGTTGCCGACAACATGCGGAAGTGGGGTGGATTTATCCCCGGCATCCGGCCTGGCAAGCGTACCTCCGACTTCATCAACGACGTTCTCACCCGCATCACCCTGGTCGGCGCGCTCTACCTGATTCTGATTTCGCTGATTCCGGAATGGATGATTGCCGGCATCAAGCTGAACCACCTCCCGCTGCTCGGCCGGGTTTTTGAGAACTTGCCCACCTGGGTTACGAACGGATTAGGAGTGAATTTCTATTTTGGCGGAACCTCGCTGCTGATCGTGGTCGGAGTCGCAATGGACACGGTCACACAGATCGAGGCGCAGCTCATCATGCGGCACTACGACGGCTTTACGCCGAAGAGCGGACGGCTGCGCGGACGCCGGACCTGGTGATCCCTTTTAATGGCCAACGAACCTGGTGATCCCTTTTAATGGCCAACGACTCGGCGAGTGGCAGCGCGCAGAAGGTCGGGAAGAAGATTGGACCTGTGATTCTTCTCGGTCCCCCCGGGGCGGGCAAGGGCACGCAGTCCAAACAGATCGTCGAGCACTACGGGATTCCGCAGATATCGACCGGTGATCTGTTGCGGGATCACGTCGCGCGTGGCACCGAACTTGGACTCGAAGCCAGGGCAATCATGGCCCGAGGCGATCTGGTACCGGACGAGTTAATGTACGGCATCGTGGCCCACCGGCTCCGCGAAGCCGATTGCCGCCGCGGGTTTGTGCTGGATGGCTTTCCCAGGACAGCCGCCCAGGCAGGATGGCTCGACGCCTTCCTGGAAAAAGAGGTCTTTGACAACTCGGAAAAATCGAAGCCCTGCGCACCGCTGATTGTGATCCAGTTGCTCGTAGACTATAATCATTTACTACTACGGCTTACCGGGCGGCGTTCGTGTCCCACCTGTGGACGGCTCTATAACATCCACCTTCAGCCACCTCTCGTTGACGAGTTGTGTGATGTGGATGGATCCAAGCTGGTGATCCGCGAAGATGATCGCGAAGAAGTCATTTCCGAGCGATTGGCAGCTTATGAGAAGCAGACCAGGCCGGTAGCGGATTATTACCGGAGGCAACGGCGCCTGGTGGCGTTGAATGCCGATCGGCCGGTAGAAGAGGTTACGGCGCAGATTTTCAGCGTGATCGATCGGTATCACCAGGAGAGGCATCAACACGACGGCCTGCTGGGATCGGTAACGCCGAAAGTGGAATCTGGGAAGTCGAAGCCGCTGCGACCCAAGATTTAGAGTAACGAAACTGGAAGTTGATTTTCGAGTGTGGTTTTTCGAGTGAACGATGAGTTTTGGAGAGGACCGTATCATCCGCAAGTCGCCGGAAGAAATCGAAAAGATGAGGCGGAGCGGAAACATGGTCCGCCAGATACTGAACCACCTGAAAACGATGGTGGCTCCCGGCGTTTCGACCATGGATCTGGAGAAGGCTGCCGAGAAACTGATCGCGGAACTCGGAGCCACGCCGGCGTTCAAGGGATATTTCGGTTATCCCTGTGTGCTGTGCACTTCGATCAATGAAGAGATTGTGCACGGCATCCCGTCGGAAAAGCGGGTGCTGAAAACGGGAGACATCGTTTCCATCGATTGTGGAGTGGTCTACGACGGGTATTTCGGAGACGCCGCAATCACCGTGCCGGTGGGCGAGTCGCTCACCCCGGAACTGAAGAAGTTGCTCGAAGTCACCGAGGCCTCGCTATACAAGGGCATCGAGCAGGTAAAGATCGGCAACACTATCGGACACGTTGGTTCGGCGATCCAGAAGCACGTGGAAGCGAACGGGTTCAGCGTGGTACGGGATTTTGTAGGCCATGGCATCGGAACCAAGCTGCATGAAGCGCCGCAGATTCCGAACTTCGGCAAGAAGGGCCAGGGCGCGGAGTTGACCGAAGGCATGGTGCTCGCGATCGAACCGATGGTGAACTCGGGCGGTCCGGAAGCCAAAGTGTTGAGCGACAAGTGGACGGCGGTTACGGTAGACGGCAGTTACAGTGCACACTTCGAGCATTGCGTAGCCGTAACCAGAAAAGGTCCAGTGATTTTGACGCAGTAGCAGCTTTCAGCCGACAGCCATCAGGTAGAGTTCTGGGGGTGAAGGTTTTAGCTGATGGCTGAAGGCTGAGAGCTGACGGCTGGTTTCAGCAGGGTAATGAGTAAAGAAGACGCGATTGAAGTTGAGGCGTCTAGCGGGCGTGAGCGAAGCGGGAGCCCGCTGCCGAAATCCCGAGCGAAGCGAAGGATCTGTAGTGAGAGAAATTTGGGAGGGTAATGAGTAAAGAAGACGCGATTGAAGTGATGGCAGTGGTGGTCGAACCCCTGCCCAATGCCATGTTCAAGGTGGAGCTCGAAAACAAACACCAGGTCCTGGCGCACGTTTCCGGCAAAATGCGGAAGAACTTCATCCGAATCTTGCCCGGAGACAAAGTCGCAGTCGAACTTTCTCCCTACGACCTGAATCGCGGGCGAATCGTCTACCGCTACAAATAGCTTTCTGTGGGCGGTCTTTTTGAGTTTGTCATCCCGAGCGAAGCGAGGGATCTGCAGTTGCAGTAACTGAGAACTGGCAACTGGGAACTGGGAACAGGTTTATGAAAGTAAGAGCATCGGTAAAGAAAATTTGTGACAAGTGCAAGGTCATCCACCGCAAGGGAGTAGTGCGGGTGATCTGCGAAAATTCGAAACACAAACAGCGTCAAGGCTGATTCAAGGTTTTGCTTTTACTGAAAGCTGACAGCTGAAAGCCAACAAGAGAGGGATCATGGCTCGTATCGCAGGCGTCGATCTTCCGCGCAACAAGCACGCGAATATCGCGCTCACTTACATTTACGGCATCGGCAATTCACGCGCGGCAAGCATTCTCGACGCCGCGAAAGTGGACCCCATGAAAAAAGTGCAGGACCTCGCCGAAGATGAGGTCAATCGCATCCGCCAGGTAATCGAGGCGGAAGGCGCGGTCGAAGGCGATCTGCGCAAGGACGTTTCGATGAACATCAAGCGCCTCATCGAAATCGGATCCTATCGCGGATTCCGTCATCGCCGTAACCTCCCGGTACGTGGCCAGCGCACTCACACCAATGCTCGCACCCGCAAAGGTCCGCGCAAGGGTACGGTAGCGCAGAAGAAGAAGACGGCAAAAGCGTAAGAAATTGCCGTTAGCTCTTAGCCGTTGGCTCTATCGCGGCGGGTTTAAGCTAACGGCTAAAAGCTAAGAGCTAAAGGCTATCGAATGGCAAAACCAGCAGCAGCAGGCGGCGCCGCAGCGGCGCCCGAGAAAAAAGGCAAGAAGAAGACGTTCAAGAAGAAAGAGCGTAAGCACGTCCCCCACGGACTCGTGCACGTGCAGGCCTCTTTCAACAACACCATCGTCACGATTACGGATATGTCCGGAAACGTGCTCTCGTGGAAAAGCTCCGGCTCGCTCGGTTTCCGCGGCTCGCGTAAAGGAACTCCGTTCGCCGCCCAGCAGGCCGCGTCAAATGCCGCCAGCATGGCCCGCGATCACGGCGTGCGCAGTGTGGATGTAAGGGTAAGTGGTCCAGGCTCAGGCCGCGAGTCGGCAGTACGCGCTCTGGCCTCGGCCGGAATCGAAGTCCGTTCGATCAAAGACACAACGCCGATTCCGCATAACGGTTGCAGACCGCCGAAACGGCGAAGAGTGTAGCGAGAAGGTTCTCGGTTCCCAGTTTTCGGTTCTCAGCAAAGACCTGGATTAGAAGGGTTTTCCTGATGGCTGAGGGCTGAAAGCTGACGGCTAATTCGTCCGGGACGAAGGGTGAAGCCAAGGGTTCCCAGCAAGCCTGTTTTTGGCTTGTTGGGACGGAAACCCGTAAACCGGTCATCTAAAAGGAGAACAACTTGGCAAGATATACCGATGCAGTGTGTCGTCTTTGTCGCCGGGAAGGCATCAAGCTTTTCCTGAAAGGCACCAAATGCTTCAGCGACAAGTGCCCCATTGAAAAGCGCAACTTCGCTCCCGGACAACACGGGAAAGACAAAAAGACCAAGGTCGTAGGCTACGGTCTGCAGTTGCGCGAAAAACAGAAAGCCAAACGCATCTACTTCACCCAGGAAGGCCAGTTCAGGAATTATTTCGAAAAGGCAGTCCGCTTCAAGGGTGTGACCGGTGCAAAGCTGCTCGAACAACTCGAGCGCCGTCTCGACAACGTAGTCTACCGTCTGGGTTTCGGCATTTCCCGCCGTCAGGCGCGGCAGTTGGTGCGTCACGGACACGTGCAGGTGAATGGCAAGAAGGTGAACATTCCCTCGTACGAAGTCGCGGTTGGCGAAGAGATTCAGATTCGCGAGAGCAGCCGCAAGGTTCCGATTCTCGAAACCGCCAGGGATTTTGCCAGTCATCAGCCGGCGCCAGCGTGGTTGGAAATCGATCGCGAAAACTATAAGGGCCGAGTCCTGGCTCTGCCAAAGCGCGAAGATATCCAGCTGCCGGTCAACGAGCAGCTGATTGTAGAGTTGTACAGCAAGTAATCGCCGCACGTCGTTCGCTGTTCGCTTTTCGCTAAGATCATCCGATCCGCGAGAAGTTGGAATAGCGAACGACGAACAGCGAACAGCGTGTTTTGGCCCGCTTTTTCGAGCCAGATCAGCCTTTCCTGCTGTGACCTGAGCCGGGCCGCTCGGGTTTGGCTAATGCCGAGCAGGATTGAGCCACATGGCCGAGAGGAGAAACACCATGCTTTGGAGAGGCTTTCAAAAACCGAAACGACTCGCGAGCGATACCAGTTCGCTCACCGATAAATACGGAATGTTCTGGGCGCAGCCCTTTGAGCGCGGATTTGGCACCACCATCGGCAACGCCCTTCGCCGCGTGCTCCTCAGTTCGATCGAAGGCGCGGCCGTTACCGCCGTCAAGATCGAAGGCGTGCTGCATGAGTTCCAGTCAATCCCCGGTGTGGTCGAAGATGCGACCGACATCATCCTGAACATGAAGCAGATCCCCTTCAAGCTTGCGGGAGACGGTCCCAAGGCGATTTACCTGCGCGCCGAGCAGCCCGGAGTCGTCACCAGCGGCATGATTGAAGCCGATGGCGATGTCGAAGTGCTCGACAAGGAAGTTTACATCGCGACCGTAAGCGAGGGCGGCAAGCTCGATATGGAAATGCGCCTCAAGCGCGGCCGCGGTTACGTTTCGGCCGACAAGAATTTCGAGGACGATCTAGGCATCGGGTTCATCCCCATCGATTCCGTGCACACGCCGGTGCGCAAATGCAACTACACCGTCGAAGCCGCCCGTTTGGGACAGATCACCGATTACGACAAACTGACGCTAGAAGTCTGGACCAACGGTTCCATCACCCCCGGCGATGCCCTCGGACTCTCCGCGAAGCTGCTGAAGGATCACATGAATATCTTCATCAACTTCGAGGAAGAAATCGAAACCGCCTCGGCTAGTGAAGAGCGCCGGCCCGAGATCAAGAACGAGAACCTCAACCGTTCCGTTGAAGAACTCGAACTCTCGGTTCGCAGCTATAACTGCCTGAAGAACGCGAATATTCAGTCCATCGGCGAACTGGTGCAGAAGACCGAAGCCGAGATGCTGAAAACGAAAAATTTTGGTCGCAAGTCGCTGAACGAAATCAAGGAAATTCTCAACTCGATGGGTTTGAGCCTGGGCATGAAGATCGACGAGCACGGCAATGCCGTTCCCGGACCAACTTCCAATCAGGTCCTGCCCGCGTCAGCATACGGCGACAACGATCTGTAGAAACGCAGTTGCCAGTGGCCAGTGGTCAGTTGCCAGTAAAAGCTCTGACCCCGCGAGCCGCTGGCTGACTGTCGATTAACCCACTGGCAACTGGCCACTGGCAACTGACAACTGGGGTTCAGACATGCGTCACAAAGTAGCAGGATACAAACTCGGACGGACCACTTCCCATCGCCGCGCCATGCTGCGCAATATGGTCACGTCGATCATCATGGAAGAGCGCATCGAAACGACCGTGATCAAAGCCAAAGCGGTACGTCCATCGGTCGAGAAGATGATCACCCTCGGCAAAAAGGGAGATCTCGCCGCCCGTCGGCAGGCCGCTTCCTACCTGATGACCAACGAAGCGGTCACCAAGCTTTTCGACACCGTGGCTCCACGCTTCGGCGACCGCAAAGGCGGCTATACGCGCATCATTCGCGGCGCCTGGCGCAAAGGCGACGGCGCCGAAAAAGCGTTCATCGAACTGCTCGGCAGCGAGCAGGTCATCGACGAGAAGCGCCAGAAGCGAGCCGAAATCCGCGCCAAACGTGCCGAAGAGAACCGCAAGGCAATGGAGCACGCCGACGAAGAAGCCCAGGCGCAGGCGAATATGGCTGCGAACGAAGCTGAGGGTAAGACGGAAGGCAGCGACAAGAAAGAGTAATTCGAGTTAGTAGCGAAAAACTTCCAGAAAGTACGAGGGCGTCCCACGCGGACGCCCTGTTTTTTTTGGGGGGGGTGAAGTTCCTTCGTAGCCACCGCCGACAGAAACGACGGGGTGCAGTGCCTGGCCACTGGCCTTTCGTGAAAAACCAGAAATCCGGGAAGTGCTACGATCAGGCCAGCCTGACTCAATCGGTCGAATGAGGGAGATCTCCATGTGCGCAGATCGTCGCCCGCTCGTCCTGTTAACGGGAGCATCAGGCTACATCGGCGGTCGCCTCCTGAAAGACTTGGAGAAAGCGTGCTGGCCCGTTCGCTGCCTGGCTCGACGTCCCGATTTTCTCAGACCCAGAGTTGCTGCCTCCACCGAGGTCGTTCAAGCCGACTGTCTCGACCGGTCTTCACTAAGTCCAGCGATGGCAGGAGTACACACGGCGTATTACCTGGTCCACTCCATGGGTTCCGCCGGTAAGTTCGAACAAGAGGACCGCGAAGCCGCCCAGAATTTCGCCGACGCAGCCCGCGATGCCGGAGTCCGACGCATTATCTATCTGGGCGGCTTGGGGAACGATGACCGTACGAATCAGGGCCAAGCGAACCTCGACCAATCAACCCACGACCAGGCTCTATCCGCTCATCTGCGGAGTCGCCACGAAGTTGCAGACATCCTGCGAAGCTCAGAGATTCCAACCATCGAATTTCGCGCCTCCATTGTGATCGGTTCCGGCAGTCTTTCTTTTGAAATCATTCGCGCGTTGGTGCAGCGTTTGCCCGTCATGATCTGCCCGCGCTGGGTTGCCGTCAGAGCCCAGCCGATCGCGATCGAGGATGTGGTTGCGTACCTGATGGCCGCCCTCATGCTGCCGGCGGAATCCAGTCGCGTTTTCGAGATTGGCGGCACCGACCAGGTCAGCTTTGGCGAAATCATGCACGAATACGCCCGGCAATGCGGTCTCCGTCGATGGATGATCCCGGTTCCCATCCTGACGCCTCGCCTCTCAAGTCTCTGGTTGGGCCTGGTCACGCCGGTTTACGCGCGGATTGGCCGCAAGCTCGTCGAGAGTATGCGCAACCCGACTCTCGTGCACGACAACTCCGCCTTGACAGCCTTTGACATCAAGCCGAAAGGTTTGCGGGAGGCAATCGAGAGAGCTCTTGCCTATGAAGCCCGGGAATTCGCCCTGACGAGCTGGTGCGACGCTCTCTCCTCAAGCGGAGAGCCCCAGTCATGGGGCGGCATCAAATTTGGCACCAGGCTGGTCGATTCTCGAACCGTGCAAGTGTCGGGTTCCCCCGCTTCGGCTTTTGCTCCGATTCAGCGCATTGGAGGCGTGAATGGCTGGTACTTCGCCAATTTCCTTTGGTGGCTTCGAGGCGCAGCGGATCTGCTTGTCGGTGGCGTGGGACTGCGCCGGGGCCGTCGCGATCCGCACACGCTTTCCGCGGGTGACGCTCTGGATTTCTGGCGCGTGGAAACCTTCGTGCCGGATCGCGAACTCGGTTTGGTCGCGGAAATGAAAGTGCCAGGCCGCGCGTGGCTGCGTTTTGAGGTGGAACCAAATAGTCGAGGCTCCCTCATTCGCCAAACTGCTATTTTTGATCCTGCGGGATTGGCAGGACTTCTCTATTGGTACGCGCTTTATCCGGTGCATCGCTGGATTTTCCGCGGCATGCTCAACCAAATTGCAGCCGCCGCGGAACGGGCCCAAAACGTCAATCTCCACGAAGTCACCGCATAGCGGTCACACCTTTTCTCCGCCCAGAGGTCCCCAGAAGATTGCCCACGTCACCAAGTCTTGAGAGAACTCCGCGAATCGGTGCTGCTTTTCTGCCGGAACGAACAACACATCTCCCTCCACGAACGGATAGGGTTTGTCCTCAATCGTGAGAATTCCAGATCCCTTCATCACAATGTAAAGCTCATCCTGCTTGTGACTGGTTTGGTAATCGCGTCCGCGTGGAGCGAATACGAGAAGGGACATTGTGCCGTGCTCAAGCACCGTTTTATCCCAAACCCCCTCCGGCCATAATGCGGTCGCCGGCAGAGGCAGAAGGGAAAGTGCGGACTTCAAGTCGATATGCATTGCTGTCGATTTCTCCTGTGGGTTCGGCGTTAAGAGGCAAAAGGGCGCAGCAGAAGCCGACATCCAGCCCGCGCTATCGCCAATCCGATGTCGCAATAAGTCTCCACGAGCGATTTCCGAGCCGTCAAGTCTGGTATCGTCGGCCATCCGGAAACGAGCGTCCCCATTTGCTTCATCCGGCACCCCTCCCTACAATAGAAGTTTCATCCCAAAGTTATGATTCACTTCCCAGTACCCGAAGCCCTGACATTTGACGACGTATTACTGCTCCCGGCCCATTCCGGAGTCGTGCCCGCCAACGCTAATACCCAGACCCAACTCTCGCGCAACATCCGGTTGAACATTCCCATCATCAGCGCCGCCATGGATACGGTCACCGAGTCCCATATGGCCATCGCCATGGCGCAGCAGGGAGGCCTCGGCATCATCCATCGCAATCTGAACATCGAGCAGCAGGCCAATGAAGTCGACAAGGTGAAGCGGTCCGAGAGCGGCATGATCGTCGATCCCGTCACCATGTCGCCCGATGCCAAAGTTTCCGACGCTCTAGAAGTCATGCAGAAATACAAGATTTCCGGCGTCCCCATCACCCAGAGAGATGGAAAACTCGTCGGCATCCTCACCAATCGCGACCTCCGCTTCGAAACCCGCTTTGATATTCCGATCAGCAAGGTAATGACTCAGAAGAATCTGATCACCGTTCCCGTCGGTACGACGCTCGAGCAGGCCGAAGAAATTCTCCACGAGCATCGCGTCGAGAAGCTTCTCGTAGTCGACGACAAGTACATTCTGAAAGGTTTGATCACGGTCAAGGACATCCAGAAGAAACTGAAATATCCCGGCGCGGCCAAGGACGATAAAGGCCGCTTACGCGTAAGTGCGGCGATCGGCGCAACCGGCGATTTCCTCGAGCGCGCCCAGGAACTGGCGAGGGCGAAAGTCGACGTGCTGGCGATTGACAGCGCTCATGGTCATTCCGCTCTGGTGATCGCAGCCGTCAAAACGGTAAAGGCGGCGCTGCCGGAGGTCGAACTGATTGCCGGCAACGTAGCCACATTCGACGGTGCTTGCGACCTCGTGCGCGCTGGCGTCGATGGCGTCAAAGTCGGTATAGGACCGGGCTCCATCTGCACCACCCGCGTCGTGACCGGCGTGGGCGTTCCGCAGATTACCGCGATTGCCGAAGCGGCGCGCGCCACCCGCGATTCCGGCGTTCCCATCATTGCCGACGGCGGTATCAAGTATTCCGGCGATATCAGCAAAGCCCTGGCAGCGGGCGCGTCCGCAGTCATGATCGGATCGATGTTCGCTGGAACCGACGAGAGCCCCGGCGAATTGATTCTCTATCAAGGCCGCACCTTCAAGGCGTATCGCGGCATGGGTTCGCTCGGAGCGATGGCCGCGGGCTCCAGCGAGCGCTACTTCCAGAACCTCGACGGAGATTCGTCAACCGCCATGACCATGGGTGAAGACTCGAACCGCCTGCGCAAGTTGGTACCCGAGGGAATTGAAGGCCGCGTGCCCTATCGTGGTTCGGTGGCGATGATCGTGCACCAGATGGTTGGCGGCTTGAAGTCGGGCATGGGATATTGCGGATGTCAGAAGGTGGCCGAACTGCAGCAGAAGGCGCGCTTCGTGCGCATCAGCGCCGCCGGCCTGCGCGAAAGCCACGTCCACGATGTAATGATCACCCGCGAAGCCCCGAACTACGCCGCCGAATGACGCCATTCGTTCAATATCGTCATCGTTACAGACAGCGCTGTCATCGTCACAGAATTGTCATCGTCCCAACACTGTCATCCTGAGCGAAGTGTCAAATGTAATAAGAACTGTCATCTTGAGCGAAGCGCGAAATGTAATAAGAATTGTCATCCTGAGCGAAGCGAAGGACCTATGCAATTGCCCGCGCCCCAATGACGACCGACTCAACCGCTTCATCCCGACCCAACCTCGTCCGCGCCTGGTGGCCAGCCGCCGTCTGGATCTGCCTCATTGCCTTCGAGTCCACCGATTTTTTCTCCTCCGAGCACACCGGCGGCATGTTGTACGGGCTGCTGACGCGCCTGTTCGGCCAAATCGATTTCTACAAGTTCCTCGTCTTCCATCACTACCTGCGCAAGACCGGACACGTAGTCGGTTACGGCATGTTGAGCCTGCTCCTGCTGCGAGGATGGCGCGCGACGCTCGGTCGAGTCCCCTCCTTATTGCTGCGCGCATCGCTCCTGTCCTGGCTAGGGACCGCCATCGTGGCCTCGCTCGACGAATGGCACCAAAGCTACATCCCCTCGCGCACCGGCACCATTTGGGATGTCGCCCTCGACACGGTAGCCGGCGTCGCCTTTCTGGTAGTCGCTTATTTCTGGTTACGAAACCATCCCGAAGCTGCAGGTTAGCGGGAGCGGATCAGTTCCGCGCTGGCGAACGGTGCGCAAGCAGGCCGATCGCCGCGACCATCGCAATCCCCGCCGAAAAATAAAATGGCACCGCCGGCCCATACACCTTCCAAAGCGCCCCAGTGATCACGCTCGATAGCAAAGTAGTCACACTGGTCAGAAAAAAATATATCCCCAGCGCCCGCCCACGGACATCGCCCTCCACGCTTTCCACCACTAGCGCTTTCAGCACAGGATTGGTCAGGGCATAAAACAGTCCGTAAAACGCCATGGTGAGCCAGATCGCCAGTTGCGAAGGTGCCAGCGCGAAAACAAAATAGACGATCGCGAAAACGAAGTATCCAGCGGAGGCGATCGCCGACCGCGACAACCGGTCACTGAACTTGCCCGCCGGCCACGACACGAGCGTGAACGTAATGTTGAACACCAGCCCCAGCAGCGGCGCCCGGGAAGCCGGCATGCCGATACTCCCCGCCCGTAAAACCAAAAACATGTCACTAGAATTTCCCAAAGAAAAAAGTGTGACCACCGCCAGCACATAATAGAAGCCAAACGGCAATCTAGGGAGCCACGAGGTCGTGCCACTGCTCGTGTGGGGACGGGCGCCCTCGCCCGTCCGGGCCGAGCGCAGCTCGGCAGCTATCTCCGGCCGTGACGATTCTGGACTTCTAGCCTTCGAAACCGCGCCACGATGCACTTCGCGAATCCCCACCCACGCGACGACGATGCACAGCGCCCCCGGAATCCCCGCCCACGCGAAGACGCCGCGCATGCCGAACCGTCCAATCACCGCCAATGCCAGCAACGGTCCGGCAATCGCGCCGGCGGAATCCATAGCCTGAAT
>JBEKLO010000121.1:0-13992 GCA_050010155.1 Terriglobales bacterium | reverse complement strand
CAGTTTGGTTTTTCTGTTCATGGCTTAGAACCCCATTGACTGTAACGCTATTGTAACGCATATAGCGCTACATGGCAAATGTATTCACGTCGCATTGCCTTTGGCCTTACAATTCCAGCATTGGTGAGTCCGGAATGCCCAAAACAGAAACGCTCAATTTGCGTGTGTCAGCGGAATTTAAGAAGCGACTGATGGAAGAGGCGGCCAAAGAAAAGCGGTCCGTTACAAACTACTTGGAAGCCACGGTCGCGGCAGTTTGGGACCAAAGGCAAGACGGGGGCAAGAAGGTTAGGGACAAGAGATACCCAACAAAATAACTCGTATTCCTCCAAAGCGAACGTTCCTGCCCGCGGCAACAACAAGGGACCGAACCTATTCGGTTCCAGTCGCTTAACCGGAAATCACGGCAAAGTCGATTCGCCCCTCGCTCTGATTTTCGAGCCGCCGTGCCCGCCCCCGCAGCCGGCGACTCTCTGGGTACCATCCAGCGCGCTGATCCTTTTAGCTAGCATGCGAAAATTCGAAAGAGGGCATAAAGCATCGAAAAGGAGCCACCTTAGACCTGCACCTCAACAACCCAGGCATTACCGAACCAAGACACCTGCCCGGACGGTGTTTTCTGGGAAAAATCGGGCAAACTTAAAATTGGCTTTGCGCTGGGAGAAATCTCTGCCGGACCGGAAAACTGTGTATGTCTGATCCGGCATTGAGCAGGCTCCTAGCGGGTAACTTGAGTAGTAAATGCATGTTCCTGTGTCCCTTAAGCCTGAAATATTAAAATAGATTATTGGCGCTCTTGTTTTTTCCCTTTTGAATGTTTTATGATTTGGCGAAGGCGAAGAAAAAAAGAATTGCCATCTTTGGCACCGTGACAAACGCCTATACCGCTAGTTAGTCGCCGCAATTGTAGTGATGTGCTTCTCGAAGATCGATTCAAGGTCTCCACGCATAGTTGTGAAGACCCAGATGTTCGGCGGAGGAAGTACATCCAATGTTGAGCGCCCTCGAAAAGATAATCTCCAGGCTTGAAAAGCAGGCGGCAAAACGGTCACAAAAAACCTCTATCTGCAATTGTAGAGCGGAAACTCTTTACCACAACGCATCTTGCCTCGATGCGGTTTTGAAAGGAATCCTCCGCGTTTGTCCGGTTCACGGCTTTCGGGAACTCGGATTCTTCTGCTGGCATTCGAAGCTATACCCTCTTGGACCAGAGTCGGATCAGTCTTGCCCCTGCCCACCGGATCCTTGGAGGTTATGGGTGCGGAGAATAGGTCCCGATCCGAGGACTAGTCCACAATACGGCCGACCGGAGGTCCGCGAAGTTTGCCCGGATCCGGTATTTAATCTTCAAGAGGACAATCGGCGAACGGGTGCACTTGTCGAGGAGTATTGGGCAGCCCGCGACTTGTGGATCAAGAAGTCGGGGCGGGAATTACCCAGCCGTCAAGAACTTGTGAAACTGCGATTGCAAAGAGCGCGGAGGGGATAACAACAGCCAGTCCAAGCTTGATATCGCTCTTGCGAGAGGAGCACCGGAAAAGCCGGCGCTATGGTTGTGATGTGCAAGTCGTTGGTCGACTCAAAGGCCTCCACTCGATAGGAGTGAAGACCCGATGTTCGGACAAAGGAGGCACATTCAATGTTGAGCGACGTCAGAAATAAGATCTCCAGGCTCGAAAAGCGGGCTGCGCAACAGACACAAGAGCCCAAGTTATGCATTTGTCGATGGGACCAGACTCGGTTCCACAACGCGGAGTGCCTCGACGCGCTCTTAATGCGAATGCCGCTGGTTTGCCCAGTTCACGGGCTTCGACAACTGGGACGGTTATGGCAGACTCCCACCTGGAATGTCCTTAGAACTAGAATCGGAAACGATAATGAGTTTTGTCCCTGCCCTCCCCATCCTTGGAGATCATTCGTGCAGCGTAAGGGGCCTCGTACCTGGGAGGAGCGCGCTGCCGCCTACGACGCCTGGCACAAGCTTCCAGAAGATCCTTCATTCAATTTTCAAGAGGCCAAGCGGCGAATACATGCGGTTGGAAACAGGTATTCGTACGCCCGCTGGGAGTGGTTCGACAAGGGCGGGCACAAATCACCCAACCGTCAGGAACTCTTGAGCCTACTGATAAAAGGAGTGCGCCAAAATGCCGACCAATCATAAAGCACATCGTTGCAAGGGCGAGACGAAATCGGGCAAACCCTGTGGCGCTGCCGCCACCGCGGGCGGCCTCTGTTTTTTCCACGCGAATCCCGACAAGGCTTCCGAGCTCGGCCGGGTCGGAGGCCGGAAAAACCGTCATGTCACCGGCGAAGTCTCGGACCCGCTGCCAACCCTGGACAACGCGATCGCGGTGCGGGATACGGTAGGCCGGTTGATCGCCGATGTCTACGACGGCAGGATTCAGCCGAGACTCGCGGCCGGCCTGGCGCCTCTTTTGAATTTGCAACTGCGCGCGATTGAGATGACCGAGATCGGGGACCTGAAGCGGAGGATCGCAAAGCTCGAAGCGCCTGCGCCGGAACCGGTGGAGGACGAACAAGTCTGATAGGGGCATTGGACGTGACGACACATGCGAATTGCAGCGGACAGCGCGGAGAAACGAAGAGCGATGCCACCGAATCGCAAACGCAGGATAGGCGTCAAGGCATACAGCTACTTTGATGGCTTGAATTTCAATTCCTCAATGGCTTCATATGCCTTAAACTGATTGAGGACTATCCCCATCCCTTCCCCGCCTGCTAAAAAATAGTGGTGCCACAGCCACGAACCGCCGTAGCCCTCCTCGGTCTCCTACTGTTCCTCAGCACTCTGGCACTTTACTACCCTGCACTGCAAAACGGATTCGTCAACTATGACGATCCCGCCTATGTCACTTCGAATGTTCATGTGCAGCAGGGGCTGACCGCACGCAACCTGGCGTGGGCTTTTACTTCGACGGCGGACGCCAACTGGCACCCCCTGACGCGGATTTCGCACATGCTCGATGCGCAATTGTTCGGGTTGGCGCCGACCGGACATCACGCGCAGAGTGTCCTCTGGCACGCCCTGAACGTGGTGTTGCTGTTTTTGCTGTTGGCGAAGACAACCGGATACTTGGGCCGTAGCGCGCTGGTGGCGGGGTTGTTTGCCGTCCATCCGCTGAACGTGGAGTCGGTGGCTTGGGTGGCGGAGCGCAAAACCGTCCTCAGCACTTTCTTCTGGTTGCTGGCCCTCGCGGCCTACGGCTGGTATGCGAAGAGGCCGCGCGTAGGCCGTTATCTGCTGGTCGCTCTGCTGTTCGCACTTGGGCTGATGGCGAAACCGATGGTGATCACGCTGCCGTTTGCTCTGCTGCTCGTCGACTTCTGGCCGCTGCAGCGGTTTCCGGCGACACCAATTTCGAAGCTTGTGCTCGAAAAAATTCCTCTGCTGGCGCTGTCAGCAGGAAGCGCGGCGATTACGGTCTACGCGCAGCGTGTGGGTGGCGCCGTCGGCTCGACTCAGCTTTTGCCGATGGCGATGCGGATTAAAAATGCCATTTACTCCTATCTCATTTATATGGAGAAGGCGGTATGGCCGTCGGGGCTGGCGGTTTTTTATCCGCATCCCGAGGGCTCGCTCGCACTCTGGAAAGTGCTGGGAACCTCGGCGTTGCTGGCGGCCGTCACGGCCTTGTTCTGGCATTTCCGTGAACGCCGCTATCTGCTGGTGGGCTGGTTCTGGTTTCTGGGAACGCTAGTGCCAGTAATCGGCATCGTTCAGGTCGGGCGCCAGGCATGGGCGGACCGGTATGCATATCTTCCTCTTTGGGGATTGTTCGTGATTGGCGTGTGGCTCGCTTCTGAAGGCGCCGCGCGAGTTTCACTGAGCCGCGCGGCACAGGTTGCTATTGCGATCGTCGTGTTGCTGGGGTATTCCGTGATGGCGCACATCCAGATTGGATACTGGCGAAATAGTTACAGCCTGTTTACCCATGCGATTCAAGTGACGGACGGGAATCCGATCGCCGAAGGGAATCTGGGATCGGCATTGATGGAGATGCGACGCCCGGACCTGGCCATAGCTCACGTGGAGCGCGCCATTCGGTTGATGCCCACATTCTCGACCGCACACTACAACCTGGGCATACTCCTGCAGCGGCAAAATGAACTGGATGGGGCGCTGCGCGAATATCAACTCGCGCTGAAGTACGGATCGGACGGACTGGAAGTCGCGCAGACACACAACAATCTGGGCGTGCTGCTCAATCAACTCGGGCGACGAGATGACGCGGCCGCGGAATTCACGCAGGCCCTTGCGCTGAACCCATTGGAACAGAATAGTTTGCTTGGCCGGGGCATGATCGAGTACGAAGAGCGCGAACTCGACGCCGCTTTGCACGATTTTTCGCGCGCTGCACAAATTGCGCCCTCACCGCAGGCCTTCTACTGGGAGGGTCGTGTTCTGGAAGATAAGGGACAACTCTCAGAAGCTGCCGAGGCCTATCGAACCGCACTCAAGTGGGCGCCCGACTTCGGAGACACGCAGGTGAGATTGGGGAACGTTGAGAAAGCGGGCAAGTGAAGTCCAGAAACCCACGTCGGAACACATGGATCCGCGCGTGTGCGTAGTATGAGTGTCCCGAGATGCGCTCATATAACACGACGACTAGAATGTGGGACACGATGCGACAGATAGACGGGACCAATCGCAGGACATTTCTGAAAGGGGCTGGAGGAATGTTAGTAGCCACCAGCATGGACGCGCATTCGTATGCCCGGATTCTCGGGGCTAATGATCGTATCCGGCTGGGACAACTGGGATGCGGAGAGCGGGGCAAAGGCCATGTGCATATGGCGCAACTCGCCTCGAAACAAATTCCAGCCGAAACGGTTGCCGTATGCGATCTGTGGAACCGGTCCCGCGAGCGCTGCGCCACGCAAGTAAGAAAGGCTTTCAACCTTGAGCCGCAGATGTACCAGTACTCCGAGGATATGCTCGCCAGGAAGGACATCGACGGCGTGATGATCGCGACCGGAGATTTCCAACACGCCAAGCTGTGCAGCGAGGTGGTTCAGGCCGGCAAGGATGCTTACGTCGAAAAACCCTTCGCCAATGTGCTGGCTGAGGCGAAGGAAGCTCGCGATATCGTGAAGGCGTCCAAACAGGTAGTGCAGATGGGAACGCAACACCGGAGCCAGCCTTATCCGCTAGCCGTGCGCGACATCGTTCGCTCAGGAAAAATCGGCAACATTGTCCACATCGAGCAGGAATGGAACGTCAACGAGGAGCGCTGGCGTTTTGTCGATGTGGATACCGGCATTTCGCCGGAAATGTTGCAGGACGCGAGTATGCAGTGGAAAAGCTGGCTCTATGGCCGAACGTCCCAGCTCCGCGAAGAAGATACCGATTGGAAGCGCTGGCTGCTGGGCAAACCAAACCGGCCATTCGATCCCCATGTTTACCTTGAATTCCGGCTCTACAAGGATTTTTCGTCCGGGATATTTGATCAGTGGCTCAGCCACGGCAGCGACCTGATTCATCTTTGGACAGACGAGATGTATCCCTCCAGTGTGGTGGCGAATGGAGGCGTTTTTACCTGGAAAGACGGACGGGAAAATCCCGATACTTGCGTGGCGGCCGTGACGTATCCGAAGGGGTTCCTATACACGTACAAGACTACGTTCGGAAACAGCTACCGGAGTTTTTCACGCATTCAGGGCCGGAACGGGACGATCGAAAACTACGGCGGGGAGGGCGCTTCCCTGTTCATTACTACCGCGGAAGGTGGGAGAAAGGAATTCGATCCATGGGAGTCGGGCCCCGTATATACCGACGCACCTCTGCTGGGACCACGCGAGGACGCGGCGGCAGCCGTCAATGTTCCGGGGGAGCCGCCGCCCAATTCTCTCGGGCCGGACGATGACGATGTGGTCCACATGGTGAACTGGCTGACCGCAATGCGGGCGCGTAGAGAGCCGAATGCAACCGTCGATCACGGCTTTTCCCATTCCGTCGTGTGTATCATGGCTGCGCAATCGTATTGGACCGGAAAGAGGTTGTACTGGGATCCTCGACGCGAGGAGATTACCGAGCAGCCAGTATGATCTCACCCTCGTCTTTCTGTGGGTGAAACGGTCGCAGCAATAATAGTTCCCAACTCAATGGAGGAATCGGTGATCGGCGATTGGATCAGACAAATCAGGATGGTGTTCGCGACCGGACTTACCGCAATTCTGCTGCTTGTCAGCAGCGGGGTTACGACGCTTCATGCACAATCGTCCGGCAAAGAACACGCTTTGAAAGTCGGGGCGAACTCGGCAGACGGCACATACACCATCGCAATGCCCGGATCTGATTCTTATGCTTTGCGAGCCGGAGTCGGAGCTCAGGTGGATGGACGCTGGCTGCATGCGTCCGATTATCCGCAGCATGCGGTTGAGCACTCGCAGGCCCAGGGATATCTGGGCGACGCTACCGACTGGCAAGTCACGTATTCCGGACTAAGCGGACAGCCAGACCTGATTTATCACCTGCGCGCCTACTCGACCGATCTTTTTGGCGATATCCAGGTGACGGTTCGAAACACGACCGGGAAAACCATTCGCGTCGAGAGCATTCGCTCCGTCGATGCAAGCGAAGGACCGATTCTCGACTTGGGAGGACCGGCCGTCGACAATCGAGTTCTGTCTGACAGCTTCAGTGAGGACCGGCCAGCCATTACGATCCGCAATTTTGCCGATGCCGAAAAGCAGATGCATCGCGCCGTCGGCAGTCAGCTCATCTACAATCGCCGGAGCCATGAGAGCTTGTTTCTAGGCGCACTCACCTCGGATCGGTTTCTCACCATTCTGCGGCTTCATGTCGCCGGCTCTTCCGCGAATGCACTTCGTCCTGGGGCCTATGAAGTCGATTCCACTGGGACGACTGAGATGGCGAAGGAAAATTCTCTGGAGCACTCGCCGGCAGAGGATCTGGTGCAGTTGAACCTGCCGGTCGCCGCGGGTGCGGAGTTATCCTCGGAGCGCGTGCTCTTCAGTCTGGGTGCGGATTATCATCGCCAGCTCGAAACCTATGGTTCGCTGATTCGGCAAATTCATCACGCCAGAATCTCGGCGCCTCCGCTGATGGGCTGGTGGAGTTGGACGGCATATTATTTCGGATTAAATGACGCCGCCGCGCTGACCAATGCCCAGTGGGAAGCGGAGCATCTGAAATCATACGGCTATAACATCTTCCACATCGATGAAGGCTATCAATATGCGCGGGGAGAATACACGACTCCGAACGAGACTTTGTTTCCGCAAGGTCTCGCAATACTCGAGTACAAAGTACGTGGGCTGGGACTGGTTCCGGCGATCTGGACTGCACCTTTTGAAATATCGGAACGTTCCTGGGTGTATGAGAATCACAAGGACTGGCTCGTAAAAAATGCAAAAGGGCAGCCCATCCATGCCGGCACCGTGGAGGACAATAAAGATTCGCTCTTCGTGCTGGATACCACGAATCCAGAAGCGCAGGAGTATCTGCGAAAAACATATTCCACGCTGGTGAAGGAATGGGGCGTGCACTACATCAAGATGGATTTCATGGACGACAGCGGCATCGAAGGTTACTACTACAAACCTGATACGACCGCGCTCGAGGCCCAGAGGATTGGGCTGAAGATCATCCGCGACACGGTTGGGGACGACGTCTATCTCGACAAAGATGGAAGCGTCATGCTCAACCCGGTAGGTTACGTGGATTATGGCCGGATATCGCAGGACACCGGGCACACCTTCGGCGCCAGTAAAGATGCGGCTCCGGGAATTGCCGCGCGCTACTACATGAATCGCAATTTCTTTGTGGCCGATCCGGATGCGTTTACCGTATCCACCCAAACCATTGCCGATCAGACGTGGCACGAGAGCGACAAACCCGTAACTTTGGATGAGGCCAGAGTGTCCATTGCGCTCGCCGCCGTTTCCGGAGGGATGTTCGAAATCGGAGACGAACTTCCGTCCCTGTCAAAGGCTCCTGAGCGCCTCGCGCTGATTCAGAATCGGGACTTGATTCAGATGCTTCGCCTTGGGAAAGCGTCGATTCCACTCGACCTGATGAATTACGCGCCCGAGGACGAGCAGCCCGGCATTTTCTACCTTAAAGAAGACGACCGGCAAAGCATTCTGACCGTCTTCAACTGGACGGACAAGGAGAAGGATCGCTCCATTGATCTAACCAGCGCGGGATTGCCAGCGACGGGTCAGTACATGGTTACCGATGTTCTGGACAATCGCGAGATCCCCACTTCAGCCGCGGGCGCTCTGGTCTTTCATCAACCTCCTCATTCGGTGCGGGTACTGAAAATAGTTGACGCCCGCATCCCCGCAACTGCTCCCGCCGTGACGACGGACCACCCTGCCGCCGGAAACGCGGGGGCCGCTCTTACATTTGCGGCCCACAGCGGGGGCGGCAACGCGGTGCTGTCCTATCACTGGGATTTCGGTGACGGCGTCACTTTGGAAGGCGCTGAAGTGCATCATGCTTATACGGAGCCCGGTGAATACGACATACATTTGACGGCCACCGGTCTCAGCGGACTGAATAGCGAAGATCACTTCAAGGTACGTATCTCCGGCCACATGCCCACGACCTTCGATCCTCAAAACATCAAGCGCTATCAACCGGTCCGGTGAAAGAGCACGTGATCTGGAGATATAATTCCTATCGTTTTCGAGTCAAGTGACCCATGGACCGGCGTGCCCTTGCTTTCAAGGAGGAAACTCATGCAACGCACCATCTCAATCATGCGAAATGCAAGCGTTGCATCGTCTGCGCTTTTGTTTGTCGTGCTGATCCTCGTGCCGTTACTTGCCGGACAAGTTGGGGCAACCTACTATGTCTCGAAAAACGGCAACGACAGTAATCCTGGCACGATGCAATCGCCTTGGTTAACCATCCAGCACGCGGCGAATTCGGTCTCGGCGGGCGCGACCGTTTTCGTGTTCGAAGGCGTTTATAACGAGTCGGTGAACTTTCCAGCGTCGGGAACGGCATCGGCACCGATTACATTCCAGTGTTATCCCGGCGACACCGCGGTGATCGACGGCACTGGCCTGAAACCAAAAGGCACGCAGGGTCTCATCAATATTGTCGGACGCCGGAGCTACATCACCGTCAACGGATTCGAAATCCGCAATTACACTACCAGCAGCGCCGCGGACGTTCCGACCGGAGTCTGGATCACGGGATCGGGCACGGGAATCCAGATTCTGAACAATCAAGTCCACAACATCACGACCAAGTCGGAAAAGAACGGCAACGCTTTCGGCATCTCCGTTTATGGCACGTCGAAGACTCCCATCACGCAGCTGGTGATAAGCGGCAATGAAGTTTACGACCTGAGAACCGGGAACAGCGAATCCGTCAACGTCGATGGCAACGTGACTTATTTCAAGATCACCAATAACCTCGTCCACGACAACGACAACATCGGCATCGACGCGATTGGATACGAAGGCGTCGGTCCCGTCGGCTACGACGAGGCGATGTACGGAGAAATCAGCGGGAACACGATCTACAACATTAGCGGCATCACGAATGCCGGTGAGGGCTACGAATACGACGCCGACGCGCTCTACTGTGACGGATGCGCCTATGTAACCTTCGAGCGCAATTTGATCTTGCAGTCCGACTACGGAATCGAGACCACCGCCGAAAATCAAATCTGCCAACCCAATGGCACCGAGTGGTCTGGCCCAAACGGAACAGGAAACGCCGCAAAAGGCAAGTCCCCTTGTTACGGCCGGTATGCCACGGTGCGCAACAATATCTTCTACAACTCAAATGCCTGCGGAAACTCTATCGGCGGTTATGCGGCCGCGTCCAAAAAGGGCGGCCATAGCAATGGAGGCGGCAGTAGCTACCACGACGTATTCGTCAACAATACTCTGTACAACAACGCCACCCAACCTGATGGCGGCTCAACCGGTGAGTTCCAGATTCAATACCAGGTCGGCAGCGAGCAAGGCGACATCTACGAAAACAACGTTGTCTACGCCGGCGCCTACAATACCTGGATCTTCAGCTACGTCCCGTTTTCGCAGATGTATCCTTCCCCGCCGGCCACGCTCAATTGGAACCTCTACAACTCGGCCGCGGGTTACGTTGAAGGAACGTCGATCTGGTGGGGCGACGAGAGCAGCTACACGAGTTTCTCAAACTGGCAGACCAGCAGCGGGGAAGATGCAAACTCCCTGAACACCGATCCACTCTTCGTCAATCTCGGAGCCACGCCACCGAACTTTGACACCATCCCTAGTTCGCCGACGGTCGGCGACGGCAGCACCAGCCTCCCCTGCAGCGTTGGCTGGTGTGATCCCAATGGCAGTTCTCCCAACTCCATTTATGGCAGCACCGACTTCATCGGGAATCCTCGGACGAACGCCGCAAGCATTGACATTGGCGCCTACGAAAATACTGGAGTGGCAGTCGCCAACTCATTGGCCGTAACCCTGACCGCCGGGACGTACACTCTCGAACCCGGTCAGTCGACCACGCTGACGGTTACGGTATCGGCCAATCCCGGTGGCGGCGGTGTGCCCAGCGGCACGGTGAAATTCATGCTTGGATCGACCTTACTGAAAACGCGGCCGCTGCTGCCAATTAGCGCTACGGAATCTGCGGCAAGTCTGCCACTCAGTGCGTCCCAGCTCGCGCCCGGCGCCAACACGTTAACGGCAGTGTACTCGGGAAATTCGATCGCGCCGTGTTGTCCCGTATCCGGGCCGCCGGTTACCGTATATGGAAGCGCAACGTCGCCGCCGATCACTGTGACGCTGCAATAGTAGCGGATCGCCGTCTAACGGTGGTTCTGCAAAAAACGATCCCGATACTCCGCATCGCGAAACGCCTCCGTTCCTCCAGGCCGCGTAGTCGAGAGCGCTGCCGTGACGTTTCCCGCGTTCAAGCAACTCTGCAGATCCCCGCCGCGTAAGAACATGTGCAGGAAGCCAGCATCGAAGCTGTCCCCAGCACCCACCGGATCCACGATCTCGACGGTCATAGCCGGACTGACGAAACGGTCGGACCCACGCTGTGCCATCGCGCCTTGCGCGCCGAGTTTCGCGACAACGATTGGCACCATGGAAGCCAACTTGGAAACTGCCTCATCGATGCTCTCGGTTCCGGTGATTTTCTTCGCCTCCCGCGCGTTTGGTAAGAAAATGTCCACGTGGCGCAAGACTTCGTCGATGTCATTCTTCCATTCGTCTTCCGGATCGTCATTGGGATCGAGGGAAATCGTGAGACCGCGCTGTTTAAGCTCCCGACAAAGATCTGCGACGTGGGGCCGCAGGCCTCGCTGCAAGTAAAACGACGACAAGTGAAAATGTCGGGAGGCAGAAATGTAGTCGAAATTAATGTGTTCCGGCTTCAAGGCGAAGATCGTTCCTGGATACGTCAGGATGTTGCGCCAGTTTCCATGCTGCAGGATTACGGTGAGACCGGTCTGACTGCCGACGTTTCGGACGACTTCTTCAACATGCACTCCACTAGCGGAGAGCCGTTGCAGTGCGATGCCTCCAAGGGGATCGTCGCCGATGTACGAAACAAAGCCCACCCGGCTTCCCAGCGCCGCCAGATTATGCGCCACGATGGCAGAAGAGCTTCCCAGCGTCAGCATCATATTTTCGGCCAGCAATTCGCGTTCTGGAGGCAACGCTTCGGGAAGTCCGTAGAGAATCAAGTCGAGATTGAGTTCTCCAGCAATCGTGACATCAAATTGAGGCAATGTTTCCTCCTGGCCACCGCGGCCTGGCTGAAGACCGGTGAGTTCCTACTTGTCTCGTTGATGTGGCGGACGCTTGCGGGCGTCCGGCAATCCATGCCGCTCGCCGGCATGGACTTGAGTGATCTCGATCCCGGCCTTGCGCAATTGATCGATATCATTCTTAGGAGCTAAGCGGTCGGTGATAACCCGATGAACCGCCGACGGAGGCGCGATAAGAGAGAGACTCCGGCGGCCGAATTTGCTCGAATCGCAAACGGCCACGACGATTCGAGCAACATCCATCATGGCGCGATTTACTTTTGCTTCCAGAAGATTCGGCGTGCTCAGTCCAGTGTGAACGTCAAAGCCGTCGACTCCCAGAAATAGAATGTCGGCATTCAGGCGGCGCAAGGTTTCTTCTGCGATCGGCCCCACCAGAGAAAAAGAATTCTTCCGCAGAGTCCCTCCCGTCAGAATTACTTCGAGGGACGAACCGGCCAGTTCCGCCGCGATATTCACGGCATTGGTGATGATCGTTAGATTTTGATGATCGCGCAACGCTCTTGCGATAGCCGTTGTGGTGGTTCCGGAATCGAGAATCACCACCTGCCCTTCTTCCACCATCTTCGCGGCAGCCGCCGCAATCTGCATCTTCTCCTGGCGATGCAGCTTTTCCTTTTCCCGCAGCGTGGGATCTTCCAGCGCTCCCTCGCGAGCGGGCAGCGCACCGCCATGAGTGCGATGAATCTTTCCAGTGGAGTGAAGAATCTCGAGATCCTTGCGAATTGTTACTTGCGACGTGCGGAAACGCTTCGCCATTTCCGCGACCAGCACGCGCCCGTCCACACGCAAAGTTTCCAAGATCGCTCTTTGACGTTCTTCAATCAGCATGGGTTTTGTCGCAAGGATCTGAAATGCAAATCTACACGAAAAAATGCCAGCTAAGCCCAGTGATTTTTGTACTTGACTTCTCTATCAATCGCAAGTAAATGTCTATATGCGTAATAAAACGAAAGTTGCCTCGAAACCCACTACAAGCAGAGCCGCCGCAGTGGGCTCATCGCGGCAGTCCTTTTTCCCGGGCTGACGATTCTGGAAGGTCTCAGCCCGGTAACTTTGCGTGGGCCGGTTCTAGCGAGGAGCTGTGGCGTGAGTGCTCTTGATCAACTTCTAGCTCTTTCGAGTACTGAGAAGCGCGAGCGCGGTCTCCTCTACACCCCCGCGGAAATTGCGCAGCAACCGGCCACCTGGGAATCAACATTTTCTCTGTTTCAGAAACACCGCACCGGGCTTGCGGCATTTCTTGCAAACGCCGGCTTTGGTGATCCCACACGACCGAACCCAACTGTTTTTCTTATCGGCGCGGGCACTTCCGACTATGTTGGCAGATGTCTCGTCAACGTGCTTCGCCGCCTCTGGAAGTGCGAAGTCATTGCCACTCCCAGCACCAGTCTCCTGACTCACGGGGAAGAGTCTTTGATTCCAGGTCAGCGTTACCTCTGGATTTCGTTCTCCCGATCGGGCGACAGTCCGGAGGGTGTTTCGGTCCTGGAAAAAGCTCTCGCACGTCATACGGACATTCATCACATCATCGTGTCGTGCAATGCGGAAGGGCGCATGATTCGTTGCGCCACTGGTAAGAAACAGGCGTTCATTGTCGCACTGGACGATGCTGTCAACGACCGGAGCCTGGCCATGACCAGTTCATACTCGAATATGGTCGTGTTCGGCCAGTGCATGGCTCATGTTCATGATCTCGCACCATACGAAGCTATTCTTAGCCGGCTCGTGGAAGCGGGAAAGACGTTCCTCCCACACGCAGCGGATGCTGCGGCAGCACTCGCTGGCGAGCCCTATGAGAGAGTCTGTTTTCTTGGATCGGGCGCGCTTGAGGGCGTGGCAGTCGAATCTGCGCTGAAGGTACTCGAATTGACTGCGGGCAGAATGCTAACCATGTCGCAATCAGCCATGGGACTGCGACACGGTCCTATGGCAGCTCTCGATAAAACCACCCTGCTGGTTGCTTTTCTTTCGAGCGATCAGGACGTTGCCCGCTATGAAAGAGACCTGTTACAGGAAATTCTACAAAAGCGACTCGTGAAGACTCGGATCGCCATAGGCGGGCATTCCGAACTCCCGTTGGATGCACTGGCCGACCGTTATCTCTCGCCTGACATTCGCACACCGGTGCCAGATGATTGTCGTCCGCCGGTGGACGTTATGTTTGGTCAGTTGCTCGGACTGTTTTTTTCCATGCGTTGGAACTTGATGCCGGACCGCC
>JBEKLO010000120.1:0-11558 GCA_050010155.1 Terriglobales bacterium | reverse complement strand
CTTACCGTCAGTTTCTCCACCACACCGTGCGACCGTCAGCGGCAAGAACAATCACCTTTCCAGCTTCGGCTACGATGCGGCAGGAAAGGGCCACCCGCCTCTAGGAGCGACCATACTAGGGGGCAGGTTGCGGCAAGTCAATAAACTGGGGGGGTAGTACACTTCGGGAAAAATTGTCGACCCCCAGTGCAACACCCTTTCAGGGGTGACGTGTCGGCCTTCTCCCGATGCGAAGCATCGCTCCTTTTCTGAATGGTTGACCTGGCGACCCCCGAATGATTGGTGAACCTATAGAACATCTTGCAACACGAGCGTTACCTCATGGTCGGTGGTACCGGATCGCACAAGCAACTGCAACTGCGTACCAACCGAGTTGGTCATCAACGTCCGCAGCCCTAAACGATCAAGGGTTGCAGACCCTTTGCCGTTCACCGTCAAAATGACATCTCCAGGCCGGATGCCCACCTGTTCTGCCGGCCCACCTGAATACACGTCATCCACGGTCCAAGCCCCCTTTTGTTCGGTGAGGTGCATCCCGCTTCGGTCAAAGAGATCGGGCATCCCGTGGAAATGATTAACCGCCAGGATGAGGCGCTGACGCCTATAGTCAAAGGTAATGTTGAACTGCTTGAGTATGCCTAAGCCGAGATTGCCTGAGACGTATTGATCGGCGTCGAATCCCGATTGTTGAAGCGAGATACGCGTTATTGGTTTATCGACGGAAGCGACAGGGCGTCCATCTGGGCCGTCGAGTGTAACGGTATGGACTCGGGTCATCACTCCGTGCGTCGCGGTAACTGCAGTGCCACCATATGGAATCGTTGCGTGGTAGCGGCCTGCAAAGTCGTAACGGTGAGCGAATGGCGCGATCAGCAACAGCGAGCCGTTGTCACCAGTGTCAACGGCAAACACACCCGAAATTCCGTCAACTGCTCCGTAAACTTCGGGCTGATTGTCCTGGAAATGGAATGGCAAGACCGCGCCATCGCCAGTGTACTTGAAGCTTTCAAGACGCGTCAGGGTCATCGTCATCGCGTCGAAATCGATGCGAACCGCAAATTGTTGGAGAACCTCAAGACCGATTAGCAAGCGCTTCGGGTGTTCGTCATCCCATGCGAAGCTTACGAAGTGGGAGTTATTGAGCGTGGCCCCACCAAGGGAAAGCGCGTCCAGAATGCCTTTACTGCCCAAGATTGCACCCTCGCCACCGCCAGTTTGCCTCGATGTCCCTCGGGCGGCTACACCCAATTCAGTGACCACTTCCGGGGGCAACAACAGGCTGCCCCCGCTGTCGAAATCGGCTTCGTATGGACCCTTCCCGTTGAGAGACACATCGACGATAATCTGATTGTTTTCCAGCCGAAATGGTATTGTGACGGACTCAGGCCCGGCGGTTGAACTCCGAGGCAAGGATGGCAAGGCGAAGCGGGTATCTGGTATTTCCGGGTTGACTTGAACGGTCTCGACGGTTTCCACATCCTCATGCTCCGGGTCACCATTGCCGAGTCGAATTGTGAATGGCAAACGGATACCGTCCACCCAACGATAGTCGGAGAAGCGAGTGACGCTGGTCTCTTCCGCCTGTTGCTCAACGACCCGATCCATCAGGTGCGTGGCGCGGCCAATCCAAACAACGAATGGCCGTCCACCTTCAGGTACGATCCGGGCAAGATCGAATACCCGAGTTCCCTCGTTGCGAGCCGCAGCGATTTCGCAAGTGAATGGCCGACGGTCTGGAAACCACCATCCGCGCGCGATTCGGAAACTTTCATCGTTGGCACCGAGACGTGCATCCTGATCGCCAAGAATGTAGGCGATGCCCGTGGGCGGTTTCGTCCAAACCGAGATTCCGTCATATCCATCAGCCCGCGTTTGCGGCGGAAGATCCACCTCGTGGGCAAAGCGTCCTGTAGATACGTCTTCCCATGAGTCAAAAGCGCCTTCGCGCCCGCCCGCAGCAAGCTTCATCTGGAAGTGAAGAGTATGTACGTTGTTCCATGCTGCCCCACCGCTGGCAGTGCGAAACTGTTGGAGTACGGGGCATGGATCAAGGTTCGCGGAAGGATCAGAACGTCCCGCGGAGGCAGACGTGTTTTGACCGCTGCAAAGGACCGCCAGTGCGATCATCATGCCAGCCGCGGTTTGGAGAGGATGGAACTTTCTCGATCGCATGTCAGTATCATTACAGGAGCGGGCCAAGGCAGTCTTTCCTCAAGTTAGCCCATTTGCATCAACGTAGCCCGGAGGGCATTCATCATGGATTTTCGCCTGACTTCATACGTCGCAAATAGTAGCATGAACCCCCATAGCCATGAGAAATCGTCTTTCACGGTTGTTCTCCGAGGCAGTTACGAAGAACGCATTTGCGGCAGACGAACCGAACACAGCGCAGGAAGTATGTTGTTCTATCCTGCCGGTGAGGTTCACTCTCAACAGTTCGGCAGGATGCCGCCACGGAAGCTGATCTTCGCGCCACCACCCACATCCTTAGAGTTGCTTTCGGAAAAGGGAATCAGATTAAACTCTGCTCCTCATGTGGACATGGCCGGGATTTCAGAAATAGCCCAGCGATTTGTCGCTGAAACCCGCAACGCAGACATTTTTTCTGGTCTCGCATCCACTGTTTCACGGTCAAAAACGCGGCCATTGAGAATAGCACACGGTGTCAAGCCCCGTTTGAGCCTCCAGAAATCGCCGAACCCCTTGCGTAGGTTGTCTTTGCCCATTATGTACGTACACAATCGTATGCAAAACAATATTTTGTTCGCCTATTGTGCGCCTTTGCGAGCCGTGCCCAGTCACAACGAAACGTCAATTTCTTCCTTCATCGCCCACCGCAGCAACCGGTTGATCTTGGTCTGGTAGCGCGGACCCTGCTTCTTGAACCACGCCAGAACATCGGCATCCAGACGCAGCGTCACCGACTTCTTCGGTACCTTGTAGTATCCCCGCCAGGCCGGATCCGGCTCCTCCGCCGAAGCCCACAGCCGCGCGAGCTCTGCCTGATTCTTGCCCCGTTTCTTAACCAGTGTTCGCTTTTTCTTCATAACCGTACCTACACCGCCGTATGTACAGTAAACGTAACTACAAAACGTTTCACGTGAAACACTTTGTAGTTACATATTGTGTACATACAGAGAAGGTACCACGTAAACAACACATTCCATTGCAAAATCCACCCCCCGCTGCCGTATAATAGAAGGACTGTGCTCAAGTATTCCATCGTAGTCCCGCTCCACAACGAGCAGGAGAACGTCACCGACCTCTACGCCCGCCTGAAGGCCGTGATGGAGGCGAGCGGCGAGACCTTTGAGATGGTGCTGGTCGATGACGGCTCCATCGACGGCACCTTCAATCTGCTGCGCGAGATAGCCGCCGTAGACAGCCGCGTGACGGTAGTCAAGCTGCGCCGCAACTTCGGCCAAACCGCAGGCCTGGCGGCCGGTTTCGACCATGCCCGAGGCGAATATATCATCGCCATGGACGGCGACTTGCAGCACGATCCCGGCGACATCCCATTATTCCTCGAAAAAATAGCCGAGGGCTATGACATCGTCAGCGGCTGGCGCAAGCATCGCGTCGATAATTTCTGGCTGCGCCGCATCCCCTCCCGCTGCGCCAACTGGCTGATGGCCAAGCTGAGCGGCGTGGATATCCACGACTTCGGCACCACGTTTAAAGCCTACCGCCGTGAGATCCTGGGACAGGTTCCGCTCTACGGAGAGCTACACCGCTTCATCCCGGCGCTGGCCTCGTGGTATGGCGCGTCGATCATAGAGGTTCCGATCAAGAACATTGTTCGAGAACGAGGCGCGTCGCATTACGGAATCTCGCGCACGTTTGGTGTGTTCTTTGACCTCATCACCATCCGCTTCCTGCTTAAGTATCTTTCCCGCCCGCTGCATTTTTTCGGCACCCTGGGGATGTTCAGCATGTTCGCGGGCTCCTGCATCTCCGGCTGGCTGATTCTGGAGAAGATCCTGCATCACACTGATGTCATGTATCAACACGGCCCGCTGATGATGTTTTCCGCCGTGCTATTGCTGGCGGGCTTGAACCTGCTCGCGGTCGGCCTGCTGGGAGAGATGCAGGTCCGCCACTTCCACGATCCCGCCCAGCGCGCTCCCTACTCTGTCGAACGCGTGCTGCGAGCGCAGAGCGAAGAGCGCACCATCTCGGAATAATTGCAGAAGTCAAAAGTTAAATTGCAGAAGTGAAAAACGCACGATTCGTGGGACGGGTTTTGCTCGACACTTCTGCAATTTGACTTCTGACTTTTGACTTCGCGCATCGACCTCTGCCATACTTCGGACCTTTCAACGCGCTATAATTTCATCGCCGCTATGCCTACCACAACCCAACACGAATTGCGCCTGGCCAGCCGGATGTCGCGGCTCGGCACCGAAACCGCCTTTGAAGTTCTGAACCGCGCCCGCGCGCTGGAAAAGCAGGGCAGGGAAATCATTCACCTGGAAATCGGCGAACCCGATTTTGACACTCCCTCCAATGTTATCGAGGCGGGTGTCGACGCGCTTCATAAGGGATGGACGCACTACGGTCCGGCAGCCGGTCTTCCGGATCTGCGCCAGGCGATCGCCGACTACGTCAGCCGCACCCGCAAAGTCCCGGTGTCGAGCGACGAGGTGGTGGTTGTCCCCGGTGGCAAGCCGATTATTTTCTTTTCGATTCTGGCATTGATTGATGCGGGAGATGAAGTCATCTATCCCAACCCCGGCTTCCCCATCTACGAGTCGATGATCAACTACTCGATGGGCAAGGCAGTGCCGATTCCGCTGCGCGAAGAGCGGGATTTTTCCGTCGATGTGAAAGAACTGGCTTCGCTGATTAGCGACCGGACCAAGCTGATCATCCTGAACTCGCCGCACAACCCGACCGGCGGGGTGCTAACCAAGAAAGACATTCTGGAAATTGCCGAGGCCATCGGCGATCGCAACATCATGATTCTGTCGGACGAAATCTACAGCCGCCTTATTTTCGAGGGCGAGCATTTCTCCATCATGAGCGTGCCCGGGTTCAAGGAGCGCACCATTCTTCTCGACGGCTTCTCCAAGACCTACGCGATGACCGGATGGCGCATGGGGTACGGGGTAATGCGTCCTGATCTGGCCGCGCAGATCGCGCGGCTGAACACGAACTCGAATTCCTGTACGGCCAGCTTCACCCAGGTTGCGGGAATCGAAGCGCTGCGAGGTGAGCAGTCTTCGGTCGACAGGATGAGCGCGGAGTTCAAGCGCCGCCGCGACGCCTTTGTGGCCGGCCTGAACAAGATCAAAGGCTTTTCCTGCCGCATACCGAAGGGTGCGTTCTACGTCTTTCCGAACATCACCAAGACCGGTTGGCCATCCAAGAAACTGGCCGACGCGCTGCTTGATCAAGCTGGAGTTGCCGGGCTTTCCGGCACCGCCTTCGGTGCATACGGCGAAGGCTATCTTCGCTTCAGTGTTGCCAACTCGCTTGAGAACTTGAACCAAGCACTGGTGGCGATTGAGCGCTGGACGAAAGAGAACCTGTAACCCTTCCGCGATACCGCGCGATACTGATGGAATGGCGCAGTGGCGCAGTCTTTGCCGGCGCGAATCGGCGAAGCACGGCCGTCGTTTTGTTTCCGCAACGAAGAGAGGCGACTGTAGATGTACAGGGATGAGCCGCCGTTCAGAGGTTGGCAGCGTCGAACTCGGTTAGGCGTGCTCGTCGCTGTTTGCCTGGTCGCGTTTGCCTCTCTATGGTTCGTCCCGCGTATTGCTTTAGGGCCGATGTATCACCGGTTCGCCGACACGCGGAGCATCTGGGGCATTCCGAATTGCCTGGACGTTCTGTCGAACATTCCTTTCGTAGCCGTCGGGATTTGGGGGATATTGTGGCTGCTGCTCACGTCGAGCAAATCTTCATTTGTTCTGTCGCGGGAGAGGATTCCGTACTTTGTTTTTTTTTCGGGCGTTGCGCTCACGGGTGTGGGCTCGTTCTGGTATCACCTGGCGCCTGCGGACTCCCGTCTCCCGTGGGATCTTCTGCCTTTGACGTGTTGCTTTATGTCAATGGTTGTCATTGTCATCAGCGAGCGGATTAGCATTAGTCTTGGATTGTGGACGTTTCTTCCGTTGCTTGCAATGGGCATCGCCAGCGTCGCCTACTGGTACTTCACCGAAGCGCAAGGCCGCGGCGACTATCGCTTTTATCTATTCGTGCAGTTTTTCTCGCCCCTGCTGATCGCCCTGACGATCGCTTTATTTCGGCCGCGTTATACCGGTACCGACTACCTTGTTATAGCTTTCGGATTGTACGTACTGGCGAAACTGTTTGAGCGCTTTGATGAGCAAATCTACTCGCTCATCGGTGTTAGCGGTCACTCGCTAAAACATGTAACGGCCGCTCTCTCCTGCTATTGGATCTTGAGAATGCTGCAAAGACGACACGCGCTGAAGAGCAGCGACAAGGGTGCGCCGACGTTGTCTTTCGTCAGCCCCGAATGCTAAGCTGCCTGTTCGCTTGCAGCTAATTTTTGTGATGAGGTCTCATTGAAACAATCCCTGCTGTCGTTGTTGGTCTGCCCTGCGTGTCACAACCCTCTTGAGGCACGCGCCGATACCGCCGAAGGGGCGGAGATCATGGAAGGAGCGCTTCTTTGTAAAGGTTGTAGCGCGGCGTACCCGATCCTCCGGGGGATTCCTCGTTTTCTGGCACAGTCTCTGACCGCCGATCAGAAAGCTACAGCCGACGCTTTCGCTTACGAATGGACCCACTATTCGGAACTTACCGAGGCGGACCGCCGCGAATTCCTTGCCTGGATCGCGCCTCTGACTCCCGCGAGCTTCAAGGATCGCGTTGTGCTTGACGGAGGCTGTGGCAAGGGACGGCACATCTATCTGGCCGCGCAATTCGGCGCCCGCACGGTGGTTGGAATTGACCTGTCGAATGCCGTCGAAGCGGCCTACCAAAACACTCGTGACTTACCGAACGTGCACGTCATCCAGGCGGACATCTGCAATTTGCCGTTCGCGGCGCCGTTTGACCTGGCCTACAGCATCGGAGTTCTCCATCACCTTCCCGTCCCGAAAAGTGGATTTCTTGCCTTGACGAAACATATCAAGCCGGGCGGTCGAATCGCGGCCTGGGTGTACGGGAGAGAGGGAAATCTTTGGATCGTGAAGCTGGTGGACCCGATTCGTAAGAATGTGACCTCAAGGCTGCCCCGTGTGGTCACGCGCTGCCTCTGTTTTTTCCCGGCGGTTGTGCTTTATTTGGCGCTGAAGCTCCTGTATAGGCCGGCGCGGCGCGTGGCTTGGCTGAAGCGCGCATTGCCCTACTCTGACTATCTTTGCTCCATCTCCGACTATTCGTTTGCGGAGAATTTCTGGAACGTGTTCGATCAGTTGGTGGCTCCCACCGCTTATTACCACACGAAGGAAGAAGTCATCGATTGGTTCCAAACTGCGGGCCTGGCTGAGGTCACGATCTCGAGTCACAACAGCAACAGTTGGCGCGGTACTGGGCTGATCGCAAAGTGAATTGGGGACGCTCCGTCATCGTTCGAGCGATGCGATCTCCACAGTTCAATGCTTCTGCTTTCATCTCCCATTGACAATGCGCCCGCCAGATTTGGTGTAAACTTCTGCCGCTATGACTAACATCGACAAGCATTCGACCGGCTCCTTCTGCTGGATTGAACTGCACACCTCCGACCAGAACGCTGCAAAGAGTTTCTACACCGCGCTCTTCGGCTGGCAACCCGAAGACATGCCGATGGGCCCTAACGATTTCTATACAATATTCAAACTCCAGGGACGCGATGCCGCTGCTGGATGCTCGCTGCGTCCCGAGCAGCGGGCGCAAGGCGTTCCTTCGCACTGGACGATTTATATTGCGGTGGACAATGCCGACGCGGCCGTTACCAAGGCGGAGCAATTGGGCGGCAAGGTTCTTGCTCCGGCTTTCGACGTGATGGATGCGGGGCGCATGGCTTGGGTGAAGGATCCGACGGGCGCGGATTTCTGTTTCTGGCAGGCGCGCAGAAACACCGGAATCGGAATCGCCCACGCTCACGGCACGTTTTGCTGGGCCGACCTGAGCACGCCCGATGCTACACGCGCTACGGAGTTTTACTCCAAACTTATTGGATGGCAGATCGCGAATGAGCGTACAGACGGCACGCAAGATCCCTCCGGCTACGTACACATAAAGAATGGAGAGCATTTCATTGGAGGCATTCCTCCGGCAGCGTTTCGCCCGCCGGGAGCGCCGCCGCACTGGATGGCCTATTTCCAGGTCGATGACGTCGATGTGTCCGCGAGCAAGGCTAAGGAGTTGGGTGGCAAACTCTGTCTCGCGCCCATGATGATCGAAGGAGCTGGGCGCATTGCGGTGATCTCTGATCCGCAAGGGGCGGTGTTCGCGATCTTTAAATCAGCGCGCTAGCTTCAAGCATGGGCTAACACAGATTGTCGTCCTGCATTTTTCACCGGATGAGAAAGCAGGTCCTTCGCTTCGCTCAGGATGACAATTCTGTGGTGGGCGAGCCGCTGGCGATGAGGACTTCGGGGGAACTCGTCACCCCTGCCTGTGACACCGCGCACTGACCGCTGCGACGGTGCCAGCTACTCTCATTGTGCAAGCCTATGCGCCGTTTCCTGCCTTGCCTAACGCGCGGCGTACGCGAAGGAGCCACCCCATGCCTATTCAAAATTCAGTCACCGGCGAAGTTCTGCGTTCCTACAGCATTGACGAACTGAAAGAGCAGGCCAACCTGATGCGCGGCTACGACCTCGCCGCCTTGTGCGCAGCCACTTCCGGACACGCCGGCGGCACGCTTTCGATCATGGATATTACGGCCGCGCTCTACCTTCGGGTTGCCAACCACGATCCTAAAAATCCCAACTGGCCTGATCGCGACCGCATCGTGTGGTCGACCGGCCACAAGGCGCCGAGCCTTTATCTTGGGCTTGCGTTTGCCGGCTTCTGTCCTAAGGAAGACGTCGCGCTTCTGCGTAAGCTTTATTCGCCGTACCAGGGGCATCCGCACTGGCTCAAACTGCCGGGCGTTGAAGTCTCCACGGGATCGCTCGGCCAGGGGCTGAGCATTGCTGTCGGCATCGCGCTCGCCGCCAGGCTGGACCAGAAGAATCACCACGTGTTTTGCATCATGGGAGACGGCGAGCAGCAAGAAGGCCAGATTTGGGAAGCCGCGATGGAAGCGGGCCACTTCAAGCTCGACAACCTCATCGGCATCATCGACCGCAACCGGCTGCAGATCGACGGCTGGGTGAAGGACGTGATGAACGTCGAGCCGCTCGAAGAAAAATATCGGAGTTTCGGGTGGGACGTGGTCACCATCGACGGCCACGACATGAAGCAGGTCGTCGAAGCGTTGGAGAATGCCAAAACGAAGGCTGGATGCGGCAAGCCCACCGTTATTATTGCCAACACCGTCAAAGGCAAGGGCGTCAGCTTTATGGAAAATGTTGCCGGATGGCATGGCAAAGCGCCGAACCTTGAAGAGTTGAACAAAAGCTTGAAGGAACTCGGACTCGAAGGGCAGATCCCGGTGGAGCAGCTCTTTGCCCATGCCAAGGAATATCAAGCCGAAGTCGAGCGAAAACTTGACGCAAAGATGCCGAAGTTTCACAGGAACTACTGGTGGAACTCTGCCGCAACCATGAAGGTTCAGATGAAACCTACGCGCCTGGGCTTCGGGCAGTCGCTGGCTGCCAACGGCGACGATCCACGCGTGGTTTGCTTTGGACTGGACATCTCTGGTTCGATCACTATCAGTGAGTTTTATGCCGGGAAGCCTGAGCGCAAGTCGCGCTGGATCAGCATGGGCATTGCCGAGCAGTCGGCGACTTCGGCCGCAGCCGGACTTGCCAAAGAAGGGAAGCTGCCCGTCTTTGGCACCTACGCCACGTTTGCCGCGGCGCGGAATCTCGATCAGATTCGCACTTCGATCTGCTATGGGAACTTCAACGTGCTGATCGCCGGAGCTCACGGCGGCGTCAGTGTTGGCCCCGACGGCGCTACCCATCAGGCGCTCGAAGACTGTTTTGCCATGTGCGGACTGCCCAACATGAGCGTGGTCGTCCCGTGCGACATTGTGGAAACTCGCAACGCCACCGATTATCTGCTGCTCAAGCATATCGGCCCGAAATATATTCGCTTCGCGCGCGAAGCGACCCCTATTGTCACCGACGAGAAAACGCCGTTCGTTTTCGGCAAGGCTAACGTGATTCGCCTGCGTCGCGAGGCAGCGAACTTCATCGATGCTTTCGAGACGAAATTGGAATCTGACTACAGTGATGAGTGCGAAGACTTGACGATCGCTGCTTGCGGTCCGATGGTGCCCGAAGCCATGCGTGCCGCGTGGATACTGAAGCAGGATTTCGGCTATGAAACCCGAATACTCAACCTGCATACTCTCAAACCGCTCGACACCGATGCCATCGTGCGCGCCGCCCGCGATACCAGCGTCGTTCTCACCGCCGAGGAACACCAGGTCGGCGCGCTGGCATGGCCGGTCGCGAGCGCCATCACTCAGTCCGCCGCACTCTACGGTATCCCCATCATCACTGGCGCCATCGGAGTCAAAGATCGCTTTGGAGACTCGGGCGCACCCTGGGAATTGATTAAGGAGTTCGAAGTCTCCGCCGAACACATTGCCGCCAAAGCGGTGGAACTGATTGGGGTGAAAAAATCGCAGAGCGGGCCGCCGGTGTCGGAAGTGCATCTGGTGGGGGCAAGTAACGTATAGACAATGTAGATACACCGGGCTATACTGGGTTTATGAAGACGCAGATGGTCAAGTGGGGCAATAGTCTCGCCGTGCGCATTCCGAAGCCGGTGCTTGAGGCGGCTCGGCTGAAAGAAGGCGATTCGCTCGAGGTCGAGTTCGCCGCCGAAGGCCAGGTGCACTTGCGCCGGGCCTCGAAGATTCCCACGCTGGCGCAGCTCGTTTCGCAGATCACTCCAGAAAATCGCTACACGGAGATCTCGAGCGGCAGAGAGGTCGGGAAGGAAGTTGTGGAATGGTGACGTCCTATGTTCCGGAAGCGGGGGACATTGTGATGATGGACTTCGATCCGCAAGTTGGCCGCGAACAAGCCAAACGGCGGCCGGCACTGGTGCTCACCGACCAGCGCTACAATCGCGCCAGCGGGTTGGCGATTGTTTGTCCGTTGACAAGCAAGCGCAAGCCTTACCCATTCGCGCTGCCGATCGCCTTGGACCAGGTCGAGGGGGCGGTGCTTGTCGACCAGTTGAAAAGCATGGACTGGATTGGCCGCAAAGCGAAATTTCACTCCCAGGCTGAACCGTCGCTAGTCAACAGGGTACGCCAATACATCGCGGTTTTGCTTTCTATTCGTTGAGAGCCACTAGAAGGCCTAACAACCCATCGAATCAATCGGCTTTAACCTTTCGTTCATTTGCCTCCCTTCGCACGCGGATGGTAAAACGCTGTCGAGGCCTCCGCTCGTGAAGAGAATCGGTGTTGTTGCTCTAGTCGTGTTGTTTTCTCTGGTCGTGGTCTTTGTAGTCGCTCGCGCCGCCGA
>JBEKLO010000119.1:0-11656 GCA_050010155.1 Terriglobales bacterium | reverse complement strand
TTGGGAAACCGCGGATGGAGAACGATTCGTATTATCAGGGCTCATACCAAGGCGCATCCTACCAGGGCGCGAGCGCGACGGGCGACAACACGATTCCTCAGTTAGCGGTTCGCAACGTGAGATTCAGCGCCAGCGACCAGCCGATGACCGAGGTAGCTGAGCAGGGTCCGCAGGTTGTTTATGCTAGCTACGACACTAAGGGGACGGGCGGCTCCGGTGGAGCGCCGGGAGTGCCGGTGTTTGTGCTCAAGACAGGCATGGTGCTGGAAGTGGGCAATTACACCTATGAGAACGGCCGCATCAGCTATGAATTGGCCAGTGGCGGAAGCGGCGTGATCGGCACCGACGAGGTGGATTGGAACACGACCACACGCATCAACAGCCAACGTGGTGTGAGGACGATGCTGCGCGGTGGACACCCAGGCACAGGGACAGCAGGATTCTAAACAGCCGTCAGCTCTCGGCCATCAGCTCTCAGCCATCAGCCATCAGCCGTCAGCGAAAGCTGGCGGCTTTTGTTTGTGTAGGGGCGAACGCATCGCGCCGTCCAATTATCCTGCGACCAGCGGACGCACGGTGTCATCCATTAGGGACGAAACATCTGATTGCAGAGGAAGTCCATGTCAAAAATCAACATTGCCGAAAAGTTCGCCAAGATTCACGACTTCTACAATCCCCGCATCGCGGCCGAACTAAATGGCCAGTATGTGAAGTTCGTGAAGTTCGACAGCCCGTTCGTATTCCATCACCACGAGAAGGAAGACGAGATGTTCCTGGTGGTGAAAGGACGCTTTCGCATGGAATTCCGCGACCGGCATGAATGGATCGAAACGGGGGAATTTATCGTGGTACCGCGCGGGGTCGAACATCGTCCCGTCGCAGAGGAGGAATGCTGGATCTTACTCTTTGAGCCGGCCACCACGCTGAACACCGGCAACGTGCAGAATGAGCGGACTGTTCACGAGCTCGAGCGGGTTTGACACAGAACCGTTCTACAACGAAACTGTAAGCGCCACATGGAAATCACCGTCTACTCCACTCCCTGGTGTCCGGATTGCCGGGAAGCCAAGCGCTTCCTCGAGAAGCACAAGCTGGCGTATACCGACATCAACATCGAAACGACTCCGGGAGCCGGCGACGAAATCGTGAAACGCACCGGCAAGCGCGCCATTCCGCAGTTTGTGATTGATGGGGAATGGATCCAACCCTACCGCGTGGGCGAGGGCTTCCTCTACGACGAGATGGCCAAGCGGCTCGGCGTCGAGCCTTAACCGAGTTACCTTCGACCCGCCGCGAGCGAACTTCTGTACCCTACAAGCCTTGACCTGAATGCGTCAGGATAGTGGCTACTGTCCGGCCATCTCCCTCCCGGCCGGGCTGAATGGCCCTCATGTTCAACTCCGATCACGGCGAAGACGAACTGGTCGAAACATGGCAGAGGTTCGTCCAGGGCCTTTTGGGCGTGCTGGCGCTGGTCGGGGCGGGAATGATGGCGCATTACTACGCTCCGCCGGAAAACGCCGGGCTGGAGCAGCAGGTGCACCAGCTCACGCGCCAAGTCGCGGACCTCGAAAGACAGCAATCGTTTTCCTCCGCAGCGGTAGATAATGCGCGGGAATCGGTAGCTTATATCTATGGGATTTATCACGTGTCCGGTCGCCCGCAGAGCTTTCGCGCGCGGGTCGCGGGGACTGGTTTTGTAGTTGGGCCGGGACTGCTTGCCACTAATCGCCATGTGGCCGAGCCCTGGTATGGCGATCGGGAAGTTGCAGCGGCTTTGCGGCAAGGTGGATCGCCGGTGCTCGAAAAGCTGGTGGCATATTTTCCGGGCTCGCCGCTTCCGGTAGCTCTGGAGACGGCGGTCGTGGCCACTCACGGCGATCTGGCTGTGCTGCGCCTGGAAACCACCGCCTTCACCAACCAACTACGACCGTTGACTTTGTGCGCGACAGCGCCGCATGTGGGCGAGTCGGTGAGTGTGCTGGCTTATCCGATGGGAGTTACGGGAATGGTGGCGAAATCTCCCGCGGTTGTGTACGACAGACTTTCGTCGCATCCCGACGATGCTGACACGGCGGACGAGCTGGCTGCATTGTCGTTGATCCGGCCTTCGGCGACGTTCGGCCACATCGGCGATGTAACCGGCGACAAGCTCATCTATGACGCGCCCACGGCTCGCGGAGGCAGCGGAGGTCCGGTGCTGAATTCGCTCGGCGAGGTCGTGGGCATTAACTCCGCTTACATCGATGGCTTCTCTGGGGGAACACTCGGAATCACAGCCTCGGAACTGCGTCCGCTACTCGAAACCGCGAAACGCGCGGCAGTGGACGAATCGGGTGTCAGGTCTCAAGTGTCAGGTCTCAGGCAAAACATATCTTCTTTGCACTGAGAACGCTTGGTCTCTTGGAACAGTCATTTTGACCCCCCTACCGCGGTCTTTTGGAATCAGAGACTTAGCGGTTGTTTTTTCCCAGGTCTTTGAGGAATAAGGACTTACCTGTAAAGTATTTATAAATCAATGAGTTAGCTTGATTATCCGGCTGGTTTTTGCGGGAATGTCTGGGCTAAGTCTTTGAGGGATAAATACTTTAGCTCGTATTGGGCCGGCGAAGACGCAAATGCCTGCGAGAACTCGGACCGGCGTTGGGAGCCACGGTCTTTCTTTCGCCCCTACGGGGCTGGGTCGCTTCCCACTTTCACCCCACGGCTTGCGCCGTGGGCTGCAATCTTGCGCCGCTTTGCGGCTATTTTCGCCTGTCTGGCGCGACTTTGCGGCTATTTTTTCCGCGCCGTCTGTAAGGCAGACCTTTTCCGAACAAGGTTTAAACCGCCCACTACCCCAACCTTGGTAGACCAAAAACTTGACCACTTCGCAAGCCCTCTTCGCGGAGACAAACGCCTTGAATTCGGGTACATTGTAACTTCCTGCCTTGAATTGGCTCGGCTCCCAGCTGGGATAGATCCCGAGTGCAAGCAATGTTGGGGCACGGGCTCAGGCAACGGTTTGCCGGCGGGCAGACTCCAAAGAAAATTGAATTCAAAGAGAGTTCACCATGTTAAAGATTTCCCTGCTTGCGGTGGTTTTGCTGAGTCTGCTGGTGATCGGCGGTTGCGCTAAGGGCGGCAACGGGATTGTCCCGACGGTTAGCGTTAGCATCACTACTCCCGCCAACTATAACCCTGGCGCTGTCTACCCGACGCAGACGATTACGCTCACGGCGGCGACAACCGACCCAGTCAATGCCCCGGTTACCTGGACGCTGAGCGGCCCGGGGGCGATTTTGTCTACAACTCCGGCAAGCTCGACCGCTGCGGCAACTGCGACTTACCAGGCCCCCACGTGCGTTTCCCAGACCGTGTGCATCGGAAGTACGCAGCCGGTGATCACGGCGGCAATGACGGCCGTCCCCACAATAATGGACGCTTTTGGGATCACGGTAGTCGACATCACCACGGAAGTGGCGCCCTCGAAGCTGAGCATAAGCAATGGTCTGTATCAGCAATTTACGGCGGTAGCCGTCCCTGACGCTGCGCCGCAGACCGTGAAGTGGAGCTGCAATGTCGGCGGATCGGGGGGACCGGCGTGCACAAACTTTGGTACAGATCCGAATGTAGCTGGGGCTTATCTTTACAAGTACACGCCGACGGACAACTGCAGCGGCGGCGGTTGCATTCAAATATCAGCCACTTCCACGCTTGATCCGAGCGGCTGTGTGCCCAATCCAAACTACTGCACAGTCGCCACAATCTCGCCGGTACCTTCCCGCGTATACGGCACGTACGCGTTTCAATTTTCCGGATATGACAGTAGCAACAACCCCATTGCGGAGGCGGGAACGTTCACCGCGTCGTCGAGCGGGTCGATCACCTCTGGTGTAGAGGAGGTGCTGACCAAGACCGGCCCTTCCGGCCAAAACCCGATTCAAATCACGGGCGGTTCCTACACCCCCTCCTCCGATTACAACTCGAATAATGCAGGCACCCTGACGCTGTCACCTTCGGGAAGCTATCCGTATAAATTCCAGGTCGTTCTCGACGGGAACGGCGATCTCGAAATGATCGAATCGGACAGCAATGGGACCGGCTCCGGTATCGCGAAGATTTCGAACTCCAAGAACTTCACCGGCACGTCGGACCAGACCTATGCGTTCGGATTCACCGGCGTGGACGCCAGTGGCAACCGCCTCGGATATGTCGGAGTCCTGCCGATGAATGGCACTGGCTCAATCGTCAGTGGACAAGTAGATGGGAACGACAACGGTACGGCGGGTCCCTATAGCAGCGTTGCGGGCAGTTACTCTGAGGACGCATGTAATTGCGGGCTGTGGCATGTCACGGGCGTGACGCTGGCTACGGGCACGACGCTTGATTTCGATTTCTTTGTCGCCTCCGGATCGTCCAGCAAGACGAATCCACTCACTTTTTATGCGATTTCTACCGACGCGGTTGGAGCGTCACATCCGGCGGCAGTTTCGGGAACGATGGTGCTCCAGGATTCTTCGGAGACCTATAACAACGGCGCCTTCAACGCCACCTCCGTTTCCGCTCTGACCGGAGTTAGTGGGTCGAGTACCAACGTCGCGCTAGTTCTGGGATCGGCGAACGGCGATGGCGGCTTCTCGGGCACCTTCGATCAGAACACCGCCGGCAACGTTCTCACCGCCGTTCAATTCCAGAGCAGCGCATACTCCTACACAGCAGGCAGCACTACCAATGGACGCTACGTCTTCCAGATGTTGGGCAATCCGACCACGAATCCGGTCGTGCCCCCGATTCCATTCGTGCTTTATGCCAGCGGAGCCAATGCCGGATTCCTGCTCGATCAATCCAGTTCGTCGGTGATGACCGGAACGATGAATCCACAGGGGAACGTAGGACTTGGCTTGTCGGGTTCGGAACTGCCGGGTACGTATGCCGCAGCGACGACCGCCAACGCCAGTCCGGCAATTGCGCCGATTGCGGCCAATCTGTTCACGACCTGGGCACAACTTAGTACTGGCGCAGGCTCGTGCATTTCGGAGTGCCTGACGGGAACTCAGTACCCAGGGTCCCAAACCATGACGGGCACTTACACGCTATCCACCTCGGGCACGGGTTCGATTGCGCTGACGGCTCCATCGACGGATTCTTCAACTTACGTGATCTACGCTGTGAATACCACCGGATGTAAAACGACCGCAAAGAATGCGAATCCGGTTTGCGCGGTACAGAGTTTTTACATCATGGGTTCTTGCACTGTTGTAGCCCCTGCAACATCGTGTAGCACGGGTCCGGCGAGTTCGATTCTCTACGCGCAGGAGTAATCGCTTTTACGGAAAGCCGGGCGTCGTCGCCCGGCTGACGCTTCGGGCATGCAGCAGGGCAGAAGAGTGTGATCGTCCCTCTGGGGCTTGAAATCTCTCTGAGTTTTCCCAGCGCTCCCCTGCAGGCGTGCCCCGTTCCGATATCACCTCTACTGGTGTCAATCCTCACTGACAGGCCCTCGCGGTTCTCCTAGAATCCAGCGTTGCCCAGGAAAGATTCCAGAAACCTCCCAACCACACAGCGTAGAAAGGGGGCACTTCGCCATGCATTTCTCATCATCTTCTTCCAGAAAGCTGAACCTCTCCTTTGATGCCGTCTTTTACTACGTCTCTGATATGGAAACGTCGATCGCTTTCTATCGCGACACCCTCGGATTGCCTCTGGTGTCGCAGGACTACGTGGCGCGCTTCGATCTCGATGGCGTGCTGATCGAACTCGTGCCCCTGCCGCCTGGAACCGTGGTTCCGGGCAGTGGCAATGCCCGCCTGTGCTTTTCGGTCGCGAACCTGCAGCAGACTCTGGAGGGCATGCATAACCGCGGCATACCGACCAGCAAGATCAAAGAAAAGAAGGACGGCAGAATGGCTTTTCTGCGCGATCCCGACGGCAATGAGCTTTGCCTGTGGGAATACGACAAGGCTCAGGATGCGAAAAAGATTGTGAACTCGGCCGTGCTCCACGGTTAACGCCGGCATTCAGTTTCGAGATATAATGCTTTCCGCTCGGTGGCCACGCAGTACTCAGGCATTCCAACGTCGCCGATCCGCGAAGGATTCCACCATGTACACCGCCTCTCACTCGCCGCTCTTTTAATCCGCTGATACGCTGTTGCGGATGCCCAGTCTTCTTTCCCTTTGCTCCAGCCACGCGGACGTGCCATTTTCGCTGAGCGCATGCGACGTGTAGGAAGTCCGCCAGGTATTTTATGGAAGTGGTAACAGCCATCAATTCACCGCCGCCTCCGCCCGAACGCAGCCTGGGGAGTTCTCTGTGGGAGGCCATTCGCGGCTCGCATCAGGACTACACCACCGGAAGCCTGAACCGCGCGATTCTGTTGCTCGCCGTGCCGATGGTTCTCGAGATGGTGCTGGAATCGCTGTTCGCCGTGGTCGACGTTTTCTGGGTGGGACGGCTCGGCGCGAACGCCGTCGCTACGGTCGGGCTGACCGAATCGTTGCTCAGCCTGGTTTTTGCCGTGGGCATCGGATTGAGCTTGTCGACCACAGCCATGGTGGCGCGGCGCATTGGCGAAAAAGACCCGGAGGATGCGGCGGTGGCGGGAGTGCAGGCGATTGTGCTTGGCCTCGCCACCTCGGTTGCCATCGGGATTCCGTGCTTCATCTATGCGCCGCAGTTGCTGCGGCTGATGGGCGCTTCGGGCGATATCGTCTCGACGGGGAGCGGCTACGCCCGAATTGCGCTGGGCGGCAGCGGCGCGATTCTCATGCTGTTTCTCAACAACGCGATCTTCCGTGGCGCTGGCGACGCCGCGATCGCGATGCGCCTGTTGTGGGTTTCGAACATCATCAATCTGATTCTCGATCCCTGCCTGATTTTTGGGCTGGGGCCGTTTCCGCGCTTGGGCGTGACCGGCGCGGCGCTCGCCACCTTTACTGGCCGCAGCATCGGCGTGGGCTACCAGTTTTACCGCCTGCTGCGCGGGACTGAACGCATTCGCATCCTGACGCGGCAGATTCGCGTGAATCTCAGCGTGCTGCTGCGGCTAGTGCGCGTGTCATTGACGGGAATCCTGCAATTCGCTATCGCACATACTAGCTGGATCGGCCTGGTGCGTATCGTGAGCGTTTTCGGCGCTGCGGCGCTCGCGGGTTACACCATCGCCATTCGCGTGGTGATTTTTGTCATACTGCCATCGTGGGGACTCAGCAACGCAGCGGCCACGCTCGTGGGACAAAATCTCGGCGCCGGGAAGCCGGATCGCGCCGAACAGGCCGTCTGGCGCACCGGCTTTTACAATATGCTATTCCTGGGATCGCTGGGCGTGCTCTTCGTGTTCATGGCGGAGCCCATTGCGCGCCTGTTCACCCATGATCCGGCGGTCCTTCCGCTGGCGGCAAGCTGCCTGCGCATCATCAGTTACGGCAACATCGGATACGCCTACGGCATGGTCATGCTGCAGGCTTTCAACGGCGCGGGCGACACGGTTACGCCCACGATCGTAAATTTCTTCGGCTTCTGGTTGCTGGAGATTCCACTGGCTTATTGGCTGGCGATTCCGATGGGCTTGCGTTCGAAGGGCGCATATATCGCCATCGTGATCGCGGAATGTGCGATCGCCGCCGCCAGCGCAGTGCTGTTCAAGCGGGGGAAGTGGAAGACACAGAAGATCTAGGAGGAATCTGTCTGAACCCGTGGCCCCCACTCATTCGCGCCGTTTGAGAATGAGTGGAAAACTTTATCACTTCATCCCGAGAGCCCGCAGCGCCCCGTCATCCGGAACGCCCTTCCCATCCTTCTTTGTGACGACGCCAAACTGTCCCGAGTAGTCCCACATCGCCCAGCCAATGCCGTTGTGTTCGAGCGCCGTCCGGACGTCATGCAGCCACGCCACGCGATCCTGCGGATCGGCGTACTCGCGGTATACGCCAAACTCGTTGCACACCAGCGGAACCCCGCGCTGGCGCGCCCATTCCGCAGCCTGCTTCATTTCGGATTCAATGCGGGCGGCATCCCAGTGCTCGCGCCCGTAGCGAATCACCTGCAGTCGGTCGACTTCATCCGGCGCGAGAGCCGCGGCGCGCTCGGCCGACTCCACCGTAGAGGGATATCTCACGCCGCGCAGCCAATGCCAGTAATACGCGCTCCAGTTCGCGCCCTGATGGGTGAAGAGAAATGGCTCGTAAAAATGAAAGTTGTAAATGATGTTCGGATCGTGCAGGGGTTCCTGAAAAACGAGTTCATCGTCACTCGACCAGCGCGCGCCCGCCGCGATAATCGTGAGCGACGGCGCACCTTGGCGAATCGCTGCGGCGAGTTTCATCTGCACACCGAGCCAGCGATAGCGGTCGGTGAATTCCGGCTCATTCAGAATTTCAAGAAACACGCGGCTCGCGTCCAAATTCAATGCCGAGTAGTGCGCGGCGAATGCCCGCCAGAAATCGGCGAAGCGCTCGACAAACTCGTCGTCTTTTGCGAGTTTCGCCTTGAAATCGCTTTCCGGATGCAAATCGATCACGACGGCCAAGCCGTGGTCGAGAATCATTTTCACAGCCGCGTCGACATAGCCCAGATATTCCGCCGGAATTTTGTTGGGCTCGCGCTCGTTGAACATGGGCTGCGGATTGACGCTCAAGCGCACGTGATCGAAACCCATCGATTTGATGAGCGCGATGTCGTCGGCGGTGGTCCATGCCTGGAAATGTTCTGCCGTGTATCCGCGCTTGTCGTAGACCTGGGCGAACCACTCGCTAGCGTTGATTCCACGCTTCAATTTTTGCGCGCGCGCAAAGGCGAGCGAAGCGTTGGGGGGCGTGGGGTCGCCATTCTGCGCTACGACAGGAGCGCCCAGGAAAACCGAAATCAAAATAAGTGTGAGGGCCGATTTCACTCGATTCACGTCCTTTCGATTTCTTCAGGGGGCGTGCCTGGCAATTCCTTCCCCATTGATACACTGTTTGCCAACGACTAACGAAGCAACGACCAAACACGAGACTAGCCCATGATTCCCTGCCAGCGCCATCTCTTCGATATTCCCGACGACGTTGCCTACTTGAACTGTGCCTACATGTCGCCACTGATGAAGGCGGGGCTGGAGACGGGAACCGCTGGACTCGCCCGCAAAGCACATCCTTGGGAAATCACTCCCGACAAATTTTTTACCGGCGCGGATGAATTTCGCGCCACGGCCGCGCAGCTCATCGGTTCCTCAGCCGACGACATCGCCATAGTGCCGTCGGCCAGCTATGGCATCGCCACAGCCGCGCGAAATTTGCCCGTCAAAAAAGGCCAGAGCATTCTTGTCCTGGAGGAGCAGTTCCCATCTAACTATTTTTCGTGGCAACGGCGAGCGGACGAAACTGGCGCGTCATTGAAGGTCGTCCGGTGGCCGGAAGACAACGACTGGACCGCCGCGGTATTGGACGCTCTGACTCCCGACGTGGCGATTGCCGCGCTCCCGCACGTGCAGTGGACGAGCGGCGGCAGGCTCGACCTTGTCCGCATCGGCGAAGCCTGCCGGAAGATCGGATCTGCGCTCGTTCTCGATCTCACACAGTCGCTCGGCGCGCTGCCCTTCAGCGTGGGTGGTCTGAAAAACGATCTACAGAATGGCGTCCAGCCCGACTTTGCCGTCGCTGCCAGCTACAAATGGCTGCTTGGACCCTATTCCGTCGGGCTTCTCTATGTCGCTCCCAAATGGCAGGGTGGAAAGCCACTGGAGGAGAATTGGATTCAGCGCGCCAACGCGCGGGATTTCTCGAGCCTGATTCTGTACACCGAGAACTACGATTCGGGGGCGCGACGCTTCGACATGGGCGAGCGCTCGAACTTCGCGCTGCTTCCCGCTGCCGTACATGCCATGAAGCAGTTGCTGGAGTGGAAAGTCGCGGAGGTTTCTGAAACGGCCGGAGCGCTCACTCGCCGCATGGCGGATGCGGGGGCTGGGCTCGGTTTCTACGCGCCCGACGAACCGCTGCGCGCGCCGCACTACCTGTCTCTGCGGAGAAAAACGGCGATACCCAGAGAGCTTCCCGAAATCCTGGCGCGGGAAAAGGTATTTGTCAGCGTCCGTGGGAGTTCGATTCGAGTGGCGCCGCACGTCTACAACACGGTCGAAGACTGCGAGCGGCTCATCGCTTGTCTGCGACGAATTGCCTAGACAAGCCTGCGGCTGTGGTTTGTGTGGTGGCGGGGCAAAACCTCGTCACCCTATGAGGCTACTGTTTGAGCGCTGAGGCTCGGCGCTGCGCCAGCGATGCCGCTTCGGAGGAGGGATTCTCTTTCTCTACATCACCGTAAATCTTTTTGGCTTCGTCGGGCTTCTGTCGCGATTCGTAGAAACCCGCCAGCTCGAGCTGCGCTGTCGCCTTGCTGACAACGATCGTGGGCTTCTCGATCAGCTGCTTGTAAAGATCGACCGCCTGCGTGTCCTTGTTCTCCGCGCGATAGACAGCAGCCAGCGCGAATTTGCCAAGGGCCGCCAGATCGGGATTCGAGGAACCGGACGCATCCTGCAGACTGCGCTCGGCGGCGGCGTTGTCGCCGAGTTGCTCCGAGGCCAGTCCTACGAAATAACGCGCCATGTCGGCGGTGTGCGTGTGTGGATACTTGTCGACGATCTCCTGAAACTGTTTGCGCGCAGCAGTGGCACGCTCCTGAGCCGATGCGAAGCTGTCGAACCCAGGTTGCGCCGGCACTCCCGCCGGACGTACTGGCGTTTCAAAGGTGCGAACCGCGGTCGAGAGCTCGCCACTGGCCTTTTCGTCCTGCGAGTTGACGTAATACCAGCCGCCGAAGGCAATCCCAGCAATCACAACCACTGCAATGACAGCGGCAATGAGTTTTGCCTGGTGCTCGACCGTCCAGTGAGCAGCGTTCTCCGCTGCCTCGAACGTGACTTTGCTGAAGCGATCCTGTTTCAGTTGATGCCGGGTTTCTGCGCGCACGGGCTTCCTTCTTTGTTTAAAGGTAGGATGACAATTACTCAGTCTAACAGGCGGATTTCCAGAGCGTCAAAGCGAACGGGCTCAATGCGCAAATGAGTTTAGAGCGGCAATGCTCGCGGCGGTCAACTGCCGTCGGGGAAACCCCCACGGTGGAGAACCATCGGATAATACGGTAGCACCTCGGGCTTGGGGACCGACGCGCGCCAGCCGTCGGGATAGGGCTCCAGCCCACGGAACAGAGGGGATATCTTCGCGGATGGGTCTCCGACCACGCGCTCCAGGAGCTTCCGGAGATTGCGGATGGGGTCCTTGCCGAAGGTCGCCCGCCAGCGCTGCTCGATTTCGCGGACCAACTGGTGGTACGTGTTTTGGGCTCGCCGTCCTTGCGGGGTGAGCACGAGTATCCTCACTCGGCTGCCTGACGCTTCTGGCTGGATGGTCGCCAAGCCTCGCTCTTCGAGACGACCCAGCGCCATCGCAATCGCCTCCTTCGAAACCCCGGATAGACGTGGAAGATCCCGGACGCGCACTCCATCCTGGCCGACGAGCCGCAGGACATTGGCGCTGATGGCAAGCGATAGTCCGGAGTCGCGCTCGAATTCAATGGCGAACGCGAGGAGCACTTTTGCAAGCAGCGCCGGCATGGTGGAATTAGAGAACGGAGCGGCGGCAACTTCTGCGGGCACGCTGGACTCGTGCTCCGGAGCTTGGCTGAGCAATTCATATCC
>JBEKLO010000118.1:0-12034 GCA_050010155.1 Terriglobales bacterium | reverse complement strand
CGGGCGGTCCGCGGAGAGCTGGAAAAGCTTGAAGTGGAAGCGGGCCTGTTGTTCCAGGAGCTCAAGCGCACACAGCGCGAGATCATCCAGGGCGACATGGACGCCGAGCACGCCAAGCGCGAGCTGATTGAAGCGAACTTGCGCCTGGTAGTCTCGATTGCGAAAAAGTACACCAATCGTGGTCTGCAGTTCCTCGACCTGATTCAGGAAGGCAACATCGGCCTGATGAAGGCGGTCGACAAGTTCGAATATCGCCGCGGCTATAAATTTTCGACTTATGCCACGTGGTGGATTCGGCAGGCCATTACGCGCGCAATTGCAGATCAGGCGCGTACGATTCGCATCCCGGTGCACATGATCGAAACGATCAACAAGCTGATCCGCACCTCGCGGCAGCTGGTGCAGGAACTGGGACGCGAACCTACATCGGAAGAAATCGCCAAGCGGATGGATATTCCGGTGGCGAAAGTGCGGAAGGTGCTGAAGATTGCACAGGAGCCGATCTCCCTCGAAACGCCGATTGGCGAAGAGGAAGATTCGCACCTGGGCGACTTCATCGAAGACCGCGCGGTAGTCTCTCCGGCCGAGGCGGTGATCAACGTCAACCTCAAAGACCAGACTTCGCAGGTGCTGCGCACGCTGACGCCGCGCGAAGAAAAAGTCATCAAGATGCGCTTCGGGCTGGAAGATGGCTCGGAACACACGCTGGAGGAAGTGGGCCAGTCGTTCGCAGTGACGCGCGAACGCATCCGGCAAATTGAGGCCAAGGCGCTGCGGAAACTGCGGCATCCGTCGCGCTCGCGCAAGCTGCGGGCGTTTATGGATGGGGTTAGGGACTAGGGCAGAATTTCGAGGTCAGATTGCAGAGGTCGGGCGCGAGCGATCGCGCCCTTTTTTATTGAAACGGATTCCTCACCCTCACGCTCCCATATAACCGCCCATGTTCGAAGTCCTCGGAAACGATCTCCTCCAGTCCATAATGTTCGGCGTAAGCCCAGAGGTGCGCATCGAACCACGAAATCCGATAAGCCGCCGCGCCTAAGAGCGCTGAACGAACAACCGCGGTGTTCGGATAAAGGATGGGGAACTGCGTCATGAGTTCTTCCACTTCATGGCGCGCTTCGTCCAACGATAGCAGGGGATCAGAGCCGGCTCTTGTGCGTGTTACTGCAGACAGAAACTCGATCAGCGCTTGGTGGGGAATTCGGGCGGACTCGTCTCTGAGTCCCTGATGCAGAACATCACGAGCAATTCGCTGCTTCTCCGGATAACGGGCGTCAAAACGGTAGACAAGAACATTCGTGTCAACGAGAAAGGCCACGATCGTAAAGGTCCTCTCTCGTCCAACCGCGGTTTGATGGTTCGGCTCGGAGCGCATGTTTCTTGCGGAATGCAGCGTTTCGCTTTTCCTGGCGGGCCGTCGCCTGCTCAAAAAGTCTAAGCCGTTGCTGGAGCGTGGCCGCGTCCGCTCTGCGCGATGCGGACCGCGACCGTTTTACGACCCGTATCGTCTCCCCTGCGGGTAACCAGTCCAGCTCATCTCCGGGGCGAATCCTGTACTGCTCAGCAATCGCCTTCGGAACCGTCAGCTGGAGTTTGCTCGTGACTTTAGCCATTTACCCGAAGTATAGCAAGGATTCCGTCCTTGTTCAATCCTTGTTATGCTCGCTCCTGCCATTGCCTGCTAGAATCGACGTATCACATGGAAGCATCTCGCATCCGCAATTTTGCGATTATTGCGCATATTGACCACGGAAAATCCACGCTGGCTGATCGCCTGCTGGAACTGACCGGGTCGCTCGCCATGCGCGAAATGCAGGAGCAGGTCCTCGACTCGATGGACCTGGAGCGCGAGCGCGGCATCACCATCAAGGCACACGCCGTCCGCATGTTATATCCAGCGCAAGATGGACAGATTTATCAGCTCAACCTGATCGATACTCCGGGGCACGTCGATTTTTCTTACGAGGTTTCGCGCTCGCTGGCGGCGTGCGAAGGCGCGCTGCTGGTGGTTGACGCTTCGCAGGGTGTCGAAGCACAGACGCTCGCGAACTCTTATCTGGCGATCAATCACGGGCTCGAAATTATTCCCGTGATCAACAAGATCGACTTGCAAAGCGCCGACATCGAGCGCACCAAGGAAATGATCGAGAGCGCGGTAGGACTCGATGCCAGCGATGCGTTGCTGATCAGCGCCAAGACGGGCCAGGGCGTGCCGGATGTGCTGGAGGCGATTGTGAAGCGCGTTCCGCCGCCGAAAGGCGCCCCGGACCGGCACCTGCAGGCGCTGTTGTTCGATTCCTGGTTCGATCCGTATCGCGGGGTGGTGGTGCTGGCGCGCGTGTTTGAAGGCCGGTTGCGCAAGGGACAGAAGATACGCTTGTGGTCGAACGGGCACGTTTACCAGGTGGAAACTCTGGGCGTGCTCACGCCGAAGCCAGTGGAGATTGACGAACTGGTGGCTGGCGAAGTGGGATTCATTATTGCGAACATCAAAGATGTTGCGGATACAAAAATTGGCGACACCATTACCGACGATGATCGGCCGTCGCTGCAGGCATTGCCGGGGTTTGAAGAAATCAAGCCCATGGTTTTCGCGGGGCTCTACACGGTGGACGCGCACGAGCACACGCAACTGCGCGAGGCTCTGGAAAAACTGAAGCTGAACGATTCGTCATTTTTCTTTGAGCCGGAAAGTTCAGTCGCGCTCGGATTCGGCTTCCGCTGCGGCTTTCTGGGACTGCTGCACATGGAGATTATTCAGGAGCGGCTCGAGCGCGAGTACAATCTCGAACTGATTACGACAGCTCCGGGCGTGCGCTACCAGATTACGAAGACCGACGGCGAAGTGATTGAAGTGGATAATCCTTCGCGCTGGCCCGACGTGAGCGAAATCGCGAAGGTCGAAGAGCCAGTGATTCTCGCGGTCATCTTGACCAACGAAGAATACGTCGGCGGCATTCTGAAGCTGGTTGAGGAGAAGCGCGGAAAGCAGAAAAGTTTTGAATATGTCAGCTCGGCGCGAGTGATGCTGCAGTATGAGCTGCCGCTGAATGAAATCGTGCTCGATTTTTACGACCGGCTGAAGTCGGTTTCGCGGGGCTACGCTTCGCTTGACTATCATCTCTCGGGCAACTGGGTCTCGCCGATGGCGAAGCTCGACATCATGGTCGCGGGCGAGCCGGTGGATGCCCTCTCGACCATCATCCATCGCGACTTTGCTTACGACCGCGGGCGGGCGCTGGCGGCAAAAATGAAGCAACTGATTCCGCGGCAGATGTTTGAAGTCGCAATTCAGGCGGCGATTGGCGCGAAGATTATTGCCCGCGAGACAGTGCCCGCGATCCGCAAGAACGTGCTCGCCAAGTGCTACGGCGGCGACATCACGCGCAAACGCAAACTCCTCGAAAAACAGAAGGAAGGCAAGAAGCGGATGAAGCGCATCGGGCGCGTGGATATTCCACAGGAAGCTTTTCTCGCGGTGTTGAAGGTGGGCGAGGACACTAACTAACTCGCTTTCCAGAAGGAGATCGTATGCCAAGAATCAGAATGATAGTCATGATAGTCGCCTGCTGCGCGGCAGTTGCGCTCTCTCAAAATAGCGCCCCGCCGGCTGGTGCACGCGTTCGCGTCTCGAACGAAGTGATGCTTGGCTTGGTCCAACACAAGACGATGCCGGTGTACCCGGAGGAAGCCATGAGCAAGGGCATTCAAGGCGATGTAATTTTCAAGATCGAAGTCGATGACACCGGAAAGATAACCTCGAGTGTGCCGGTCTCTGGCGATCCTGTTCTTGTGAATGCCAGCAAGGAGGCATTGAAAACCTTCAGCTTTCGCCCCTACTTGCTCAATGGAACTCCGGTCAAAATTGAGACTCAACTCGGATTTCACTTCGCGGTCCAGAAAACTGCTGACGGCGCGAATGGCCATGTCGAGTGCATGACCACGATTCCTGATCGGCCGTAGCCAAATTTTTAGAGTCGCATAAGCGTTATTTCGAGTCGCATATACATAAGGAGAAAAATCTCATGCCCGAAAAGGCTTCCAGCACCGGTCTATTAGATCAAACCCAGTCAGCATCGCAAAAAACGTATCCCGCAAAAGTATTTTCCGCGCGCAGTGCGACTTCGGCGCTCGCGCCCGGCTCGATTCAGCGCCGCACGCCGCGTCCTCAGGACGTTCAGATCGAAATTTTGTACTGCGGCGTTTGTCACTCGGACTTGCACACGGTTCGCAACGAGTGGGAGAGTGTCATGCCCACGGTTTATCCCTGCGTCCCGGGACACGAAATCGTTGGCCGCGTGGTCAAAGTCGGCAGCGCAGTCAAGAGATTCAAGGAAGGCGATCTCGCCGCGGTGGGCTGCATGGTGGATTCGTGCGGCGTGTGCCCGGGTTGCCTCGCGGGTGAAGAGCAGTTTTGCGACGGCCCAGCAACCTTTACCTACAACGGAGAAGACAAGCAGCTCGGAGGCGTGACCTACGGTGGATACTCGGATAGCGTCGTCGTTACCGAGAAATTCCTGTTGCGGGTTTCGAAGGATCTCGATCTGGCGGCTGCGGCGCCCCTGCTCTGCGCGGGCATTACGACCTACTCGCCGCTGCGCCACTGGAATGTGAAGAAGGGTCAGAAAGTGGGCATCGTGGGCCTCGGCGGGCTCGGTCACATGGGACTGAAATTCGCGCATGCGTTTGGCGCTCATGCCGTTTTGTTCACGACTTCGGCGAACAAAACGCAGGACGCAGTGCGGTTAGGCGCCGACGAAGTGGTGATTTCGAAAAACGATGCGGAGATGCAGAAACACGCCGGCAGCTTCGACTTCATCCTCGACACGGTTTCGGCTCAGCACGATTTGAATGCTTACCTCAATTTGCTGAAGCGGGACGCGACGATGACGCTGGTCGGTGCGCCTCCAACCCCGTCGCCGGTGTTAGGTTTTAACTTGATTTTCAGGCGGCGGCAGTTGGCCGGCTCGCTCATTGGCGGCTTGCGGGAGACCCAGGAGATGTTGGATTTCTGCGCCGAACACGGGATTACGTGTGACGTCGAGCGGATCAAAATTCAGCAGATCAACGAGGCTTACGAGCGGTTGCTCAAAAGCGATGTGAAGTATCGGTTTGTGATCGATATGGCTTCGCTGAAGTAGGTAGTTGTTGGATGCCCCATCCTAACGTCGCGCCTTTTGCGACGTTAGGATGGGATTCCACAACCGCCGAATGCATGGGAATTTTTCCCCGCGCGGGTCAGTGTATGCCCGTATGAACGAGATCGTGCTCGGGTGTTTCCTCGTAAGCATGTTCGCCGTGGATCGATTCATCGAGACCTAACGCCTCGCTTAATTCGTCGACCTTCACGGGCGTGAACATATCAATGACTCGCAACATCGCGTACGTAAACGCGAAGGCCCACACCGAGGAGAAAGTTACGGCCACGACTTGTTTCAGCAGGAACGTCGGATCGCCGTAGAGCAATCCGTTCGCGCCAGCGGGGTTAAATTGCTTATTGGCAAAGATTCCCAGCATGACGATGCCGAGGAAGCCACCCACTCCGTGCACTCCCCAAACATCGAGCGCGTCATCCCATTGCAATTTGTTTTTCATTTCTACGGCGTAGTAGCAAACCACTCCGGCAACCAAGCCGATGATGACGGCGGTGGTTGGAGAAACATATCCGGCTGCGGGAGTGACGGTCGCTAATCCGGCGACGGCTCCAGTGAGCAAGCCGAGGAGTTTGGGTTTTTTCTCATTGATCCAGGCCACCAGCAACCAGGCCACGGCCGCAAACGAAGCTGCCAAATCGGTGTTGAGAAATGCGGTTGCGGTTACGGAATCGACGCGCATTTCACTGCCGGCGTTAAAGCCGTACCAGCCGAACCAGAGCAAGCCGGTTCCGAGAGCAACGAGCGGGATGCTATGCGGGCCGCGATCGGCGGTGTGGCGCTTCCCTACATACAGCACAGAAGCCAGCGCGGCGATGCCCGCGATGTTGTGGACGACGATGCCACCGGCAAAGTCGAGCACGCCCCATTGCTGCAGGAAACCTCCGCCCCAGACCATGTGCACAAACGGGAAATACACAAAGGTGAGCCAACCGGTCAGGAACAGCATGTACGCCTTAAACGTGACGCGGTTGGTGAACGCTCCCGAGATGAGCGCGGGAGTGATAATCGCGAACATCATCTGATAAGCGATGAACACAAACATCGGAATCGTATTATTCGGCGACGCGGTCGTAAGATCGACCCCGCGCAGAAATGCATTGTGGAAGTTGCCGATGACCCCGTGCCAGTCGCCGCTGAAACATAGCGAATAGCCATACAGGTACCAGATCACCGTCGTCCAGCCCATGGAAACAAAGCTCTGAATCATGATGGCGAGGACGTTCTTGCGTCCGACGAGGCCGCCGTAAAAGAAGGCAAGGCCGGGTGTCATCAGCATGACCAGGCTGGTGCATAGAATCATGAAACCGGTGTTACCGGTGTCGAGATGCAGCATAGGAATTTCTCCAAGAAAAAAAGTCAAAAGCCTTAGCGCAGAGCGCAACGGAAATCACAAAGGCCGCAGAAGAGTTTTGGGATTTCTGACAGCTCGTTCGTGAACTTTTTGAGGCAGTCGTTTTCGGGCACTCGTTGACGGACTTTGCGTTTTCCTCCGCGCGCTCGGCATTAAGAGAGTTATGCCACGTTGACAGCAGAAAAAGCACGGCGTGTGCGGCGGGGCTGGACGTAAGGAAATGCCAGCGCTCTCCGGGGGGCACGCTGACTCGTACTAGGAGGACATCCAGTCTCCTCCTTTCTGTAGAAGCGTAAGTCTTGGCACGAACTCGTGCGGTGAGGGGCGTCACGTCTGGTGGTGATGGCGGTCTCAGTTTCGCGGGAGGCGTGCGGCCTCGTGCAACCCTTACTTTTCAGTATCCTGGCGGGACTGAGGGTCGGTTTAGCCGCTTGGGATGCGGGCTACAGTCTTTCGTGTAATGTGCAAATCTCACATTTTGTGACGAAAGTGCTGATTCGCAAGCGGTTCCGTCGATGGGCTCTCAGATCACCGTTAACCAACTTAAAAACATAGCGTTAGAGAGGATCGAGCCCGAGGGCAACTGTCTCGCCAACCACTTCGCGCGCGTGAACTCCGAGGGTGGGCCTTATCATCCACATAGTTTTCCACAGGGCAATGGTGTCTGAGGGTCGGATTTCGGCCAATCGGCGGTCGCCTTTTGGGGATACGCAGTTCGCGGGGAGCCGAGGTTCCGTCGGTATCGGGCAGGCAGGGCGCACCTCCACCCCTCACGCGGAAACCCAGGTGTGACGCTGTCCCCGGCCTACCCTTTGCGCGCTACTCGCCCGGTTCGTTGTTGCCTTCGAGCAGGTTCGCGAAGCGCGTGGAATTGTGCAGAAAGGCGAGATTGAACTTGCCGATAGGGCCGTTACGTTGCTTGGCGATGATGATTTCGGCGCGGCCTTTGAGGTCGGGATCGTCCTGCTTGTAGATTTCTTCGCGGAAGATGAACATGACGACGTCAGCGTCCTGCTCGATCGAGCCGGATTCGCGCAAATCGGAGAGCTGGGGACGGTGGTCGCCCCCGCGGCTTTCAGGAGCGCGGCTGAGCTGCGACAGGGCGACGACGGGAACACCGAGTTCTTTGGCGATGGCTTTCAGTCCTCGCGAAATCGAAGACACTTCCTGGGTACGATTTTCGAAACGCTTGCTGCCGCCGGACATGAGTTGGAGGTAGTCGACCACCAGCAGGTCAAGGCTTCCTTGAGATTGCTTGAGCCGGCGTGCTTTGGCGCGCATTTCACTGAGCGAGATTCCGGGACTGTCGTCAATGAAGAGTTTCGCGTTAGAGAGTTCCTCCATCGCCCGGACGATTTTCTTCATATCGTCGCCCCAGAGCGAGCCGGTGCGCATCTTGTGCGCGTCGACGACGGCACGCGAACAAAGCAGGCGTTGCAGCAAAGCCTCGCTCGACATTTCGAGAGAGAAGATGCCGACGACTTTGCCATCGTCGATGGCGGCATTCTCGGCAATGTTCATGGCGAACGAAGTTTTGCCCATCGACGGCCGGGCCGCCAGAATCACCAAGTCGGCCTTCTGGAAGCCGCTCGTCATTTCGTCCAGGTCGGTGTAATGCGTGGCCAGGCCGGTGATACGCTGCCCGCGTTGCAGCAGAGCATCAACCGAGCCGAACGAGTTGCGGACGATCTCCTTGATGCCCTGAAAGCCTTTGCCAATGCGTTTTTCGGAAAGCTGAAAGACGGCGGCTTCGGCATCGTTGAGGATTTCATCGGCCGGCTCGGACTGCTCGCTCGCTTTTGCGATGGCGGCGTTCGACACGCCGATCAGGCCGCGTAAAATCGCCTTGTCGCGGACGATGCGAACGTAATGCTCGATGGAAGGGCGGTCGGGCACGCCGTCCAGGAGGCCGGAAATATAGCCGACGTCGCCGACGGCTTGCAGGTCCTTCTTTTGCTCCAGCTCCTCGACCAGCGTGATGATGTCAATGGGCCGGGAAGATTCGGCCAGATCCATCATGCGCGAATAAATGCGCCGATGGGAGTCGATGGAAAAGTCTTCGGGCTTGAGATGCTCGGCGGCGTCGTTGAAGGCGTGATTATCGAGCAGAACGGCGCCCAAGATGGAGCGCTCGGCTTCAATGTTCGCCGGCAAACGGCCAATGCTGGTTTCGAGAGTCGCCACGATGTTTAAGTGTGTGCGTTGCATCGTAACCTTTTTCCGCCTGTGGACGTATGAGGAGCACCGAAGGAAAACCAGTCCGAAATAAATTATTTTCGGCCGGGTCAGCTTCCCTGCCGTTCCATGCTGCCGAGCTCCGTGAAACGTTGCCTCCAACGCAGTATGCCACAAGGCGAATAGAAAGCAAATATCTTGTGTGATGCATGCGTGTCTATCTGGCCTAGGCGCGGCCGAACCGCGAGGAGCCATGCGGTAGTCTGTTGAGATAAATTAGTGGCAGTTGGGCCGAGCACGCTTTACAATGACCCCAAGTTTTGGAGTATCCCATGCGCCGCTTAGTTCTCAGCCTCCCGGTGTTACTAACTCTGCTCGTAACTTGTGCGCTCGCCCAGCGTGGCGGCGGACGTGGATCGTCCGGGACGACGTCGACCACTTACATTGGGCCTCAAGCTGCCAATGCGGCCTCGATGCTCTCGACGGCGCACGTCGAAGAGGAGAAGAACGTCGAGTTCAAATCGCAGACCGTGCTGGTGCAGGTGCCAACGGTGGTGACAGACAAGGCCGGCAATCATATTCATGACCTGAAGAAAGAAGATTTCAAGCTCGAGGAAAATGGCAAAGAGCAAAGGATCACGGTCTGCGAGGAAATCACAGCGACGAACGAGCGGCTGATACAAGCCACGAATCCGCCGGGAACATTCAGCAACGTGGCACTGGATGGAGAGGCGCCGCGCAACGTGGTGGTGATCGCGCTCGACACGGTGAATACACCATTTCTGGCTCAGGCGACGGGCAGAAAGCAACTCATTCAATATCTCGCCGATAACTTCAATACCGTGCCGGTGATGGCGCTGGTCTTGATCGGCAATAACGGAGTGCAGACCATTAGCGGGCTGACCAACAATCCCGATGAGTTGGAAGCTGCGCTGAAGAAGGTTCGCGGTGAGTTGCCCATGATGCAAGGAATCGGTAGCGAGGAACAAGTGAGGGCCGCCAGTAGTGCAGTAAACACCGGTTTCGGCCCGATCCATCCCGCGGGCAGTCTCGAAGATGGGATCCGGCAATTCGTTTTGCAAGGTGACGCCAGCTACGCTGCCTACCAGCAGTCTCGCGCGATTGAAAACACGATGCAGGCGTTTATGGGCATCGCGTGGTCGCTTTCGGGGATACCGGGAAGAAAGTCTCTGATCTGGGCGACGGGCGGATTCCCGTTCCTGCTGGATTCTCCGTCGGCGCTGCCGGGCGGATATCTGTCGGCATTATACGAGCGGGCGATGGCGGCTCTGAATAATGCCCAGATTTCGGTTTACCCGGTGGACGTTCGCGGGTTGGTGAACTCGGGTTCGGCGGTTGCGGATGCCAGCCGTCACGGAACGGGGAACGGAGCACGGCTGGGGGTGAGGAATGCGGACCAGGGCATGCTGCAAGGTGCGAAGATCGACACGCTGAAAGATTTTGCGGCGATGACGGGCGGGAAGGCCTATTACAACAGTAACGATATCGCGACGGGTTTCAAACGGGCGGTGGACGACGCCCGTTCGTATTACCTGATTGGCTATTACCTGGACACGCATAACACCAAACCGGGCTGGCGAAAACTGCAGGTTAAGGTGGGACGGAAGGACGTGGAAGTGCGAGCGCGGACGGGATTCCTGGTTACGAATGCCACGATGAATCCGGAGCTAAGCCAGGACGCCGATATTGGCCTAGCCTTGCTGTCTCCGTTTGACAGCACGGGAATTCCTCTGTCGGTGCAATGGCGCGGAACCGCTCCCGATGGAGACAACAAGAAGGTTGGATTTACCCTGCACCTGCCGGGAACAGGTGTGACCATAGGTGCCAGCAACGCTTACAACGTGGACTTCATGGCGCAAGCGGTGAAGACTGACGCTCAACCCGCCAACGTGGGGAGCACCGCTAAGGGTACATTCACCGCCGACGCTCTGACCAAGGTCAAATCAGAAGGAATTTTTTACAATAACGCCTTCCATCTACCTCCCGGCGATTATCAGGTGAAGTTTGTGGTGCGCGATAACTTGAGCGGCAGAATCGGAAGCGTGAGCGCTCCGCTGACGGTGAACTGAAGCTGGCCGACCTGAAGCTAGCAGAACTGAAGCCAGCAGAACTGAAGAGAGCCCAACCGCCGGATCAGCCATTACTCTACACTCGTAACTCGACCACCGTAGCTCCGCCGCCGCCCTCGTTGCTGGGCGGTTCCGTTACAGACTCCACGTGCGGATGCTTCTTCAAGTACTGGCGCAGGGCCTTGCGCAGAATGCCCATGCCGCTGCCATGGACGATGCGCACGCGCTGCATTCCGGCGAGAAATGCACGGTCGACAAATTTCTCCACCTCGCTGGTCGCTTCATCTACGGTGCGTCCGATCACGTTGATCTCGCCGGGCATGTTGAAGCTGCCCGCTTCGTTTTGCAAGGAAACGCTGATGCCGCGCGAACGAGCCGCCTGCACCGGCGTTTCGGAACCCCGAGCCTGTGCGTTCGTCAGCACTTCGGCGATATCTTCGCGGGCGATGCGCATTTTCATCGAGCCGATTTCTACATCGAAATGATGGTCGCCAATTTTCTTTTTGACCACGGCGGCGCGGCCCATGGATTTGAGCTTCACCGTGTCGCCCTCGGAAACGTGTTTCACCAGGCTGGGCTGGGCGTTGGGGTCTCCGCGATCGGCGCCGGTATGGTGCGCCACTACCGTGGCATCGAACTGTTCGCGAAATTCGCGGCGCATTTTGGCGATGCGGCGTTCGGCATCTTTGGATAATTTCTGGGCGGCGGCTCGCTCCTGCACGGCATTTACGTTCTCTCTGGCGTGGTATTCGAAGTCGCGAAAGAGGGCTTCGAGTTTTGCCTCCATCTCGCGAATCTTGGCTTGCTGTTCTTTGCGCGCGCGCTTTCATGCGCTCGCGCTCGGCTTCGAGTTCGCGAAGATCGGAGTGCAAGCGGTCGAGGAAGCGCCCTACATCCTGCGTCTGCGAACCGAGGCGAGAACGCGCGGACGCGATGATGACCGGATTCAGCCCGAGGCGTTGCGCGATGTTGATCCCGGCAGAGGCTCCGGGTACGCCAATCTTCAGTTCATAAGTTGGCTGCAGCGTGGCTTCGTCGAAACCGACCGAGGAGTTGATGACTCCAGCTGTGTTCGCGCCATAAACTTTTAACGACGTGTGGTGCGTCGAGATCACGATCATGCATCCGACTTGGCGGAAGTGCTCGGCGATGGCAACGGCCAGGGCCGCGCCTTCTTCGGGATCGGTAGCGGAACCGAGTTCGTCGAGCAACACCAGCGAATTCGCGGTCGCGGTGCGCGAAATGAAATCGATGTTGGT
>JBEKLO010000117.1:0-11972 GCA_050010155.1 Terriglobales bacterium | reverse complement strand
GCCGAGGATCAGGATTTTCGAGATGTCAGTTCGTTTGGGCATTAGAAATCAGTTTCAGTGGCCAGTTGTCAGTCACGGTGTACTTGTCCATTCTGCTGCGGGTGGGTCATGAACGGCCGAACCATCGAGAGTCATTCCCAACTCGCAGCCCTGCCATCCTTCTCCCAAGCGAAACAAGATGGTGCGGGTTCTAAACCCTTGGTAATCGAACGTCGCAATGTATGACCCCTCGCCGAGCGGAAGTCCGAACCTCCCGTTTTCGTCAGACTGGAATTGGGCCAGATATCCCTCGGCCAATTCGCTTCGAAGGACTCTGACGATCACGTGTGGAATGGGGATCTTCTTCTGGTCGACGACAACTCCTCGAAACTCTTTCAGCTGAAGCTTGGATGGCTCCTCCGGCGTCGAAGTTCCGGAGTCCAAGCTGATCGGGATTCCGATACTGAGAGCGCACCTAGTCGTCCCTTTGAATTGCCCCACGAGTAGGCTCATCATTCCGCCGCGATCTCCCGCGTCCGCGAATATCCTGTACTCTCCCACCGGCAACGCTGAGGGCTTCGCAGTACCGTCCGATGCAGTTAGCCCAGTCCAAAAAAGACGTTCGCCATTTTCGATTTTGCGATAAATGTCCACCCGAACGCCGCTAGCCCATTTCCCCGAGCTCGTGACCGAGAGGGTTAGCTCAGGGGACGACGAGCAAGAAGGTATGGCCCCGGGCCCGACATATGTACTCGCAGCGGCGGTGCCAACGGCCGCGATTAGGCACATAAAAATAGGGACTACTGTCACCGCTTGCACTCCTCCATCATCCGCACAAAATCCTTAAACAAATAGTGCGAATCATGCGGCCCCGGCGCCGCCTCTGGATGGTACTGCACCGTGAACAGCGGCAGATTCCGATGCCGCATTCCTTCGAGAGTCGAGTCGTTCAGATCCATGTGCGTCAATTCCACTTCGCTTTGCGGCAGCGAATCGGGATCGACAGCGAAGTTGTGGTTATGCGCGGTGATCTCGATCTTGCCGCTGGCTAGGTGCTTCACCGGATGATTTCCGCCGTGATGGCCAAATTTCAGCTTGAAGGTTTTCCCTCCTAAAGCGATGCCGGTGAGCTGATGTCCCAGGCAAATCCCAAAAATCGGTTGCCGTCCCATCAGCCGCCGAATGTTGTCGACCGCGTACGTGCAAGGTTCGGGATCGCCGGGACCATTCGACAGGAACACGCCGTCGGGCTTCAAGGCCAGCACGTCTTCCGCCGTCGTCTGCGCCGGAACCACTGTTACCTTGCAGCCCTCTCCGCGCAGCTTGCGCAGGATGTTTTGCTTGATGCCGAAGTCATAGGCGACTACGTGGAAGCGCGCCGGCTCATCTTTTACTCCGACGATTTCGTCGGGCAAGTGCGAGCGCTCGCCCGTTTCCCAAACATAGGTATGGTTGGTCGAAACGACCTTGGCCAGATCCTGGCCATCCATTTTCGGAATCGCCCGCGACTTGGCCACGAGCTTGTCGATATCGTCTTCGAGCGTCGAGATCACGCCGCGCATCACGCCGTTGTCGCGCAAGTGGCGCACGAGAGCGCGCGTGTCAATGTCGGCGAGCACCGGGATCCTGAACTGCTCCATGAACTCGTCGGTGACCTGCTGCGAGCGCCAGTTCGAACTGACTTTCGAAAACTCGCGCACGATCAGCCCCTCGATATACGGGCGCACGGATTCGCTGTCTTCGGGATTGGTGCCGTAGTTTCCGATTTCGGGGTTGGTCAGAACGACAATCTGCCCGGCGTAGGAGGGGTCGGTGAAAATTTCCTGGTAGCCAGTAATGGAAGTATTAAAAACGACTTCGCCGGAGCATTCCCCTTTAGCGCCGTAGCCTTTGCCTCGGAAGACTCTGCCGTCTTCGAGGGCAAGGATCGCTTGCATTGCAACTCCTGGGAGTGGATTTTACCGATTCTAGCAGGAGAGCGAGACGGTGTCAGCAGAAAGAAAGCCGCCAGCCCTCAGTCCTCAGGAAAAACAGCACCGCAGGAGAAACCGCAGCATTCGTGATGTGGGTTTCGCTCTTGATTTTCCTGACGGCTGACAGCTAGCGTAAGCGCCCCAGCTTCTCCATCGGCCAATACCCAAAGACAGCCTTGCCGTAGATGAAGCGTTCGTTGACGGGCCCAAAGTCGCGGCTGTCATTCGACATGGTGCGATGGTCGCCGAGGACGAAGAAGCTATCCCGTGGCACCACGATCTCGCCGTATGAACGCGCATCCGCGTAATCCGTGGGTACGTAGTCTTCGTCGAGCGCTTCGCCGTTCACATAGACCTGTCCGTTTTCGATGCGGATGTGGTCGCCGGCAATTCCGATGACGCGCTTGATGTAGCTTTTCGAAGTGTCGCGCGGATACCGGAAAACGACAATATCGCCGCGCTCGATGGGCTCCCAGCGATAGACGAACTTGTTGACGAAGATGCGTTCCTGGTCTTCGAGACCGGGCATCATGCTAGTGCCTTCGACCTTTACCGGCTGGTAGAGAAAAATAATGATGAAGGCTGAGATGGCAAGCGAAACGAGCAGATCGCGTACCCACACGGCAACGACCGGCAAGGGCCGAGAAGCGTTTTGTGTTGGCGCAGGTCCCGGAACGGGCGGCTGCTGGACCCCGACTTCAGACATCGTGACTTCATTCTATCGGAAGAGCATGGGGCAGGCGAGGAGATGCATTCGTGGGTAAATGCGCCAAGAACGATGTCTCCCGTAATTGCGGCAAGATAACTCGCTGAAGAGGATGAAGGGCCGCCGGACGAGGCCGGCCCCATGATGGGGTGATGAAGTGGCTACTGAATGTACCGGTCGATGAGCTTAGTGCCGGAGCCTAGGCATGCCGCGTTTCTTCACTGCTTTCGCTTGGGACTGATTGTTGGAGCTGTTGACGAGCGTGGCGGTGAAGCCGCCATCCAGGAAGATGGAATTGTAGTCACTCACACACCACAGCTGAAGCTGGTCACCTGCGAACAAATAGTAGGCGCCATTAAAGTTGACGGGGGCATAGGTTCCATAAGGTGCGAGGCCCGGACCCACCTCCGAGAAGTTTGAGACTTGGCCGTCGAAGATGGAGTACACATAGCAACCAACGTAATCGCCATTAGCCAGCCCAATCGTAGCGCTCCCGCTAATGTAGTAGAAGCCAGCGGTCGAGATGCTGGGACTGGATGCGATGAGGGAGTAGCTGCTCGTGATGGCTAATTCGTTAGGCTCATAGACGCTATAGCCCACGCTTATTCCGGCAGGCCCCTGCGCTCCTTGCTGTCCCTGCGGACCTGCGGGACCTTGCTCGCCCGCTGGACCCTGCGGTCCCTGGGGTCCTTGCGGACCTGCGGCGCCGAGGGTCAAGTCAAAGGTTCCAGTTGCAGCGCTTACCTTGACGGAAAGCACATAGCTTCCGGCAGCGACGGTGGGCAGAGTCGCGACGATCGTCGTCGCAGTGTGAGAGACCAGGGTCAGAACCGTACCATCCAAATCGACCGCTGGCGTGCCCGTGCCGAAATTGCTCCCGACTATGGTGAGTTGGTTGGTAGCATAATTTGGCGTCGCGCTGTCGATCACGGGTTTAACGTTGGCCAGCACCGGCACACACATCGCCAGGGCCAGAAGACAGACGAACAGGGATTGCTTTCGGGATTTCATCTTGAATGTCTCCATTTCCATGAGTTTTCGAATCGGGCGGGAAGCGTGAAGTCGATCGCGCCGGCTCGCGTTTATGGCAGCTCGCCGGCGCGTTTGCTTCCCCCTTACTCCTGAGAGCGCGACTTCAAGCTGTTTTCCCTCACGATTTGAAATTATTTGGTCTTTACCGCACGACGGCGTGGCGTCAAAACGCGAGGCGCTTGGGAGCTGCCTGCTTCAGGGATTCTTCGCAGGCGATTCGTTCGGAAGGCGAGCGCAGTGACACGGTTCCTGCCCGCCGCGTCACTCGATCGAACCCGGAAGCGTCATCGTAAGGCCGCTTCCGGGCCTGGCCGCTTGAGAAAGCCAGCTCTCAATGCTTGAGTGTCTGCCGAGCTTTCTTCGTTCCTTGTTTTGTCGGCGCCTGATTGTTGGAGTTGATGAGAATTGCATTAAATGCCCCGTTTACGAAGTAGGACTGCGGATTCTCGCTTTGACAGTACATCTGAAGCGTGTCGCCGACATTCAGGTAATACACGCCGTCCATCGCCAAGTTAAAGGATCCGACGTTGTTATAATTTGGGCCCACTTGCGGGCCGGAGGTGACTAAACCGTCGTTCGGGGTCGCCAGATAGCAGATGACGTCATCGCCGGGAAATAACACTACGGTTGCATCGCCACTCATGTAATAGGTGCCGGGGGTCGTGATTGGGGGAGCAGAAGCGACCGACGTAAGTTGACCCAAGAACACATATTGGTAGGTAAGGACGCTGACTCCCTGACTGACTCCGGCCGGTCCTTGCGCTCCCTGCGGGCCAGTTGGTCCGGCGGGGCCCTGGGCGCCAGTCTGCCCTTGGGGTCCTTGCGGTCCTTGAGGACCCATGGGACCCTGCGGCCCTGCGACTCCGAGACTCAGATCAAATGATCCGGTTGCGCCAGCTGAGCCCACGGTCAGCAGATAACTGCCTCCGGAGATGCCGTTGGGCAGTGTGGCAACGATGGTTGTCGCGCTATGCGAGACGAGCGTCAGGGTCTGGGCGTCGATCTTGACGGTTGGAGCGGTTCCGAAGGACGAGCCGACGATTGTGAGTTGGTTGGTAGCATAGTTCGGCGTGGCGCTATCAATCACGGGTTTGACCGTGGCCAGCACCGGCACGCACATCGCCAGGGCCAGAAGTGTAACGAACAGGCATTGCTTGCGGGATTTCATCTTGAATGTCTCCTTTTTCATGAGTTTTCGAACCGAGTGGAAGTTTGTAAGCGATCGCGCCGGCTCGCGCTTTACGACCGCTCGCCGGCGCGTTTACTTCCCCCTTACTCCTGAAAGCGCGACTTCAAGCTGTTTTCCCTCACGAAATAAATTTATGTGGTTTTAATCAGATAATGGCGAGCGCTTCAATACGCGAGACTCATCCGACCCGGCCGCCTCCGGGATGACAAAGTGTTGCCAAATGAGCAGTTTCCTCGTAAAAGTGAAGTTGCACTTCGACTAAACATGACCGACTACTCAATCTTCCCCAAGATCAACGCTACCCTCAACGGGTGTAGCGCCGTGCTGCTGGTGACCGGCAGGGCTCTGATTGCGCGCGGCAAAGTCGCCGCCCATCGTGCGGCGATGCTCACCGCGTTCGTAACCTCATGCCTTTTTCTCGTCTCGTATCTGTACTATCACTGGCCGCATCACGGCGGCATCGTGTATTTTCGCGGCACTGGATGGTCGCGGCCTCTCTATTTCACCATCCTTACCTCACACACGATCCTGGCGATCATCATTGTTCCTATGGTGCTGATCACGCTGACGCGGGCGTGGCGCGGGCAATTTGATCGGCATCGGGCCCTCGCACGCTGGACCTTCCCAATCTGGCTCTACGTTTCGATCACGGGCGTGATCGTCTATCTGATGCTGTTTCAGATATTCGTATAGCGGAGACACTATGCCGAATGTTCGTGCCAAACCCAAGAACGCTGCTCCGAACGACATTGACGAGTACGTTGCATCGTTTTCGCCCGAAGTTCGGGCCATACTCGAAAGAATAAGGCTGACGATCAGAAGTGCTGCACCGGACGCACAGGAAACAATCAGTTACAGAATGCCAACGTTCACCTTCCACGGTGTTTTGGTGCACTTTGCTGCTTTCAAGGAGCACATCGGGTTCTATCCTCCGGTTAGGGGCGACGCGAAGTTAGAGAAGGCGTCGTCACAGTATGCTGGAGAGAAAGGCAATCTCCGCTTTCCACTCGACCAGCCAATCCCTTACGGCTTAATCGAAAGACTTGTGAGGCTCCGAGTGAAACAGAATTTATTGAAGGCTCGCGCATCGCGCAAGAGTTAGAAAGCAAGGGAGCCTAGTCTCGAGCCGGCCCTGCCGATTCGTCACAAATTGGGTGTTCATGCGACACCGCCAAGGGGCCACCCAATTCTGCTATAGTGAGCGTCTTGAAGCTCAACATTTAAGGTCAGCCTGAAGTCAGCGTTTCTGGAAGGAGTCTGGACTCATGAAAAGCGTAAACAAAGTCATCTTGATTGGAAATCTTGGCAAGGATCCCGAAGTAAAGTTCACACCGCAAGGCACGCCGGTGGCGAAGATCACCCTGGCGACCAATGAGCGCTTCAAGGGCAAAGACGGCCAGTGGCAGGACCGCACCGAGTGGCACAACGTCGTGCTCTGGCAACGACTGGCGGAGATTGCCGGCGAGTATCTGAAAAAGGGCGGCAAGGTTTACATCGAAGGCCGCCTGCAAACCCGCTCCTGGGACGACAAGCAGACCGGCCAGAAAAAGTATATGACCGAGGTCGTCGCCAACGATCTGGTGTTGCTCGGTGGACGCGGCGAAGGCGGTGGCGACTACGCCGCCGGTTCGCGCGGAGCATCGACATCCGCGGGCGGCAATAATTTTGACCAGAGCGCGCCAGAACCCGAGCATGCGCCCGCTGGGAGTTCGCCAATTACCGATGAAGATATTCCGTTCTAGGAGCTTGATCTGGGATCGCAGACGCTGGCTGACCGAAATTGTGTTCCCTGCCGGGGCGGTGTACCGCCGCTAAAAGGGAAAGAACTTTCCGACTTTCATCGCCTATTAGCCGATCCCGCGCAGTGGAAGATTATCGACGAACATCACATCGCTCGCACCTACAAGTTTCCCGATTTCAAGTCCGCGCTGGCTTTCGTGAACCGGGTTGGCGAATTGGCCGAACAACAGGGACATCATCCCGATATCCTGCTCGGATGGGGCAAGGTCGAGATTACGACCTGGACGCACGCTGCCAATGGTCTGACCGAGTCTGATTTCATTCTGGCCGCGAAAATCGATCAGCTATCCTGATCACAGCCACCCCAGCGGCCTCCGCAATCAGGAATCTCCCAGCGTGCCAGATCGGCTGAACCCCGCGCCCACAGCCCGATATGGGACATAGCCTGGGCAATAAACTGCAAAGTCGTGCACACTGGCGAGAACAACCCCCTGCAAAGCTCAGGTGACTACAGTAACCTCGGGCATTTTTTGCCCCAAAAAGTCACTCTATAAATGGATTGTAAAAGTCCTCCGGTTTGGACAACCACTTGCCACTACCTCTGGGTGAAAGGAGTTTCCATCGTGCGAAACTTGGGCCCTGTTGTTCTGCTTGTCCTGATGCTGGCTGTGAATTCCTTTGCTGCCCCCGCGGTCGTACCATCCTCTGCACTCCCTGAACCCGGCCTTCTCTTCTTGCTCGGAGGCGGCTTGGTAGGATTGGCCACTTTGATTCGGACTCACGTGAGCAAATAGTTCTTTCTTGCCGGGAACCCCCTCGGTATTCCTTCCCCTCGGCTCTTGGATCTTTTTATTTTCTCCGAAGGGCGGCGTTCGCCACCAGATCCAGAAAATATTGGTGAATGCGCGGATCGTCGCTCAGTTCAGGATGGAACGTTGCCGCGAGCGTCTTGCCCTTACGCACCAACACGGGCGTCTCGTCTTTGCCCTCAGTTGCGATCACGTCGACGCCCGCGCCCACGCGCTCGATCTTTGGAGCGCGGATGAAAACCATCTCGATCGGGTTGTTCAGAAATTTCCCTTCGCGAATAGAGCTGTCAATCTGGCGTCCATAGGCATTGCGGCGCACGGTGATGTCGAGCGCGCCCAGGCCTGCTTGCTTCGGATTCTCCACATCGGTGGCGAGCAGGATGCATCCCGCGCAAGTGCCAAAGGTTGGCTTCGCAAGCACAAAGTCTTTTAGCTGCGCGAATCCGTCTTCACCGAGCAGCTTCAGAAAAGTACCTGATTCGCCGCCGGGAATCACCAGGCCGTCGAGTTCATTCAGCTGCTCCGGCTTTTTCACGAGGACAACTCCCGCTCCCAATTCTTCGAGACGGCGGCGATGCGCGTCGAAATCTCCCTGGAGTGCTAGAACACCGATTTTCATGATGGACGGTCGTTCGTCGTTGGCCGTTAGTCGTGGCGAGGAACGATGTGAGCTGATTTTATACGACGGGTCTTTTTATATGATGGCTGGTGTAGATCACTCTGCGATTCTTGAAATGGCGCGCACCAGATTGCGCACTTCTTCTTCGTCAGCTACGGCACGTTGATATTCCCACTCCGGCAAGATTCCCATACGGACCTTGTCGTTCCGATATCGCGTGAGGCTTGGCTCTGCGTGGCGTGCACTCGCATGAACCTCGCGCACTCCGGTCTGCGAGATGAGTTCCCTTACATTGCCGGAGTTAACACCGGAGCCGATCATCAACGCGATCCGATTTGACGCCGCTTCGCGCAGCTGTCTGATTAGTGGGATCGCATCCTGCACCTTCTGCTCGCCGCCAGAAGTCAGCACTCGATCGAAACCCAAAGCGATAATGTCGTCGAGCGATTGGCGCAGGTCTCGCGACATGTCAAAAGCGCGATGGAACGTGGCTTTCAATGGCCGCGCATGCTCCAGCAATTCGCGGCAGCGCGACACATCTACGTCTCCGTCCGGATTGAGGATTCCAAGAACGATTCCGTTGGCGCGCAGTTCTTTCGCCGTAGCGATATCGCGCTTCATCGCGGCAAATTCGTCGTCGGTGTAGCAGAAATCTCCTCCGCGAGGGCGGATCATCACATAGATTTCGATCGCGACTCGATTGCGGACGGTCGCGATCATGCCTGCGCTCGGAGTTATGCCTCCATCGAAGAGAGAGCTGCACAATTCGATCCGGCTGGCCCCTCCGCGCTCGGCAGCCACGGCTGACTCAACGGAATCAACGCAAATCTCTAGAAGGATTGGATCGGTCATTGAATTGGCTTCGACACCCTTCCCTTCCCCGGTCTTCGTCTCAACGACATTTGTTGGTCGGATCGCCTTCCGCCATCATAGCTTTCATGACCGCCCTTTCCGGAAGGCTCGGGATGATGCCAGTTACAGATGCTTCGATGACAATCTCATCCCGCTGATTTCTGAACACGGCTTCAGCCTTGGCTCGATTGCGATCGTCAAGCTCAGTGATCGTGAAACGACACTCGATTGTGTCGCCGAAATACACTGGCTTCTTGAAACGAAAGTTCATTCCCGATGCCAACCAGCCGATCTGTCCGCCGATCTCAGTGAGCATGCTGCCAACCAAGAGGCCATGACAAATTCGGTTCTTGAAAGTCTTTAGGTTGGCGAAGCGCAGGTCAAAATGGACTGGGTTATAGTCTCTGGTAATTTCCGCAAAAGTGGTCGTATCGTGTTCCGTGAAGGTGCGCGAAACGACGAAACAGTCGCCTCGTTTGAGTCCTGCGATCGTTTCCCTGCGGATGTCTGACATGAGAGGCGTCCTCATTCGCACAACTACGTCTTCATCGCTGTGCAAATGATAACTGATGGGTTCGCGCGACCCGGCCTCAGGTTCCCTAGTGCGCGGCGAGGGTGCTGGTCGCGCCTACACCATCAGAAACGGTCTCTCCAGTATCCCGGCCCTTCGCTTGTGATGTGCGACGGCCACAATGCTGACTGCTGCGGTTTCTTCCCGATAGATGATGGAAAACGGAAATCGGTGCAAGACGTATCGACGTGTTCCGTGCTGATACGAAGGCCAACGTCTCGGACGGGCCACCCTCGGAGCGGGGGTGGTGTTAGGGTGGGCTAGCCGGCAGCCACACCGGTGCCTAGAGCAGCGGTTCCAAATCGCGCGCACCGTGGACGACACGGACTATAAGAACCTCGTCACGATCAAATTTGTAGGAGAGCAGATGTCTGGGGAAACCGGGGATCGCAGTGCGTCTTAGATCATGAAGTTCGGCGGCTTGGAAATGGCAGGGTGTCCCAGTGTTGGGCCGATGCAGCACGCGCATAATGGCCGATGTCACAGCACCTTCCCAACGCGCGGCGAGTGCCTTGCCGGATTGAGCGGAGTACCAGTCGGCCTGTTCGATGATGTCAGCGGCAGCCGCGTCGCTGAGGACGAGGCGATTTTTCTTCACCTCTTGATGGTACGTTCGCGGAGGGCGCGAACCAGGCCCTTGCGGCGAATTTCCGCGACGGTCAGTTCTATTTTGGGACCTTTCGCGGCAGCGACGAGGCTGGCTTCGAGATCACCGAGGCGGCGCGACTTGTCCTGGCGAATGAGTTCGCGGACGTACTCACTGGGCGTTCCCCAATCGCCGGAAGCGACCTGTCCTTCGACGTATTCTTTGAGCGCTTCGGGGAGAGATATGTTCAGCGAGGTCATGGGCATGGCTTCATAATATGACAGTTTATGACGGTGAGCAAGAGACGGGAAAAGTAAAGTCAAAACCCCAAGATACATGCAGTCGTGGAATCCCACGTTTCGAAAACCGCGAAACGTGGGGCACCCGTACTAGCGGGTTTCGTCGTCTGGCACGATTTCAGCCGTTAGGGTCGGCGGGGCGCCCCTTCTCGGCACGCCCGCTATGGCACGTCTGTTGTCGGCGGCTTCGTCGGGGGGCGGCAGCGGTTGGCTGGTTTGGACCCGGCCAACTATCGTGGCCTGCACGGGCCGTTCGCCGGAGAAAACTGCGAGTGCGGCCTTTCTCAAGGCGTGCTGCTCGGTCTCGACCTCCACAAAACCTTTCGGATGGTAGACGTTATTCTGGATTGCCACCTTATCGATGTCATATTTGAGTCGCTGCGCCATCTGGTATAAGAGGTCAACCAAGAGGCCATTTTTCTTATCTACCCAGCGATTCAGCGCCTCGCCTTCCCCGGCTTTTGAGTTTAGGTGGTTGATATACAGTCGCCAGGCGTCCAGCACCTTTTTGTCGGGCCCGCTCTTTGCGTAGAACTCGACCTCAATCCCGTTGAGCGCCTCCACGTGAGCAGGCGACATCTGCGTCGCTCGCGTTGTCATCAACTTTCGGAAGATCGACATCTTGCGGTCGAAGGTGGTGCGCCTGTCGTCGAGCCGCTTTTGTACTTCCAGCGCGAATATCGGGCTGATGATAACCGCTATTACGCTGAAAACTGCCAACCACTGATCTGGAGTGAACATGGCGCTATAATCTGCCCAATACTAGCACGGAGAGGTGGCGACCATGGTTGTGGACGGGCTTTGGGTTATCGAGTTCACGGGGACGCAGATACGCGGGAGCGGCGTCGTGGTGCTCATCAATGGCAAACTGTTCGGCGGCGAGTGCGGATTCTATTACGTTGGCAATTATGCAGCCGATGGGGAGATCGTCAAGGCGCGAGTGATGGTCCGGAACTTCGACCCTACCATCCCGAGCGGTTTTGGTGTGCCCGACGACTATGAAATGGATGTTTCTATGATGTTGCAGGGTGACGCGATGACGGGAACAGCCATCGTTACGGATCATCCGCAGTACAGCCTCGGTATTAAGCTGACAAAAAAAGCCGAGCTTTGAAGTAGCTCACCAGCCCCGCGTCTGCAGCATCTGCGCCTCATCCAGCGTAGACACCGCCAGCCCCTTCATCGCTCCTGTCAGATTCTCGCTGACTTCAAGTAACACTTTAGGGTCTTTGAAGTGCGTAGCTGCCTGCACTATCGCTTTGGCGCGCTTCTCGGCTTCCACGGGATCGGCGAATTCGGTGGAGTTCTTCATGAAGATGCCGCTGCCTACGAAGACGGCTTCGGCTCCTAGCTGCATTACCAGGGAGGCGTCGGCTGGAGTGGCGATTCCTCCGGCGCTGAAATTGGGAACGGGGAGCTTGCCTTCTTTCGCTACCATTCTTATCAGCTCGTAGGGAGCGCCGTGCTCTTTGGCTTTGGCGTAGAGTTCTTCTTCGCCTAGCACGGTTAGAATTTTCATCTCCTGCACGATCTGGCGAATGTGGCGGACGGCGTGAACTACGTCTCCGGTGCCGGCTTCGCCCTTGGTGCGAATCATGGCTGCGCCTTCGGCTATGC
>JBEKLO010000116.1:0-12062 GCA_050010155.1 Terriglobales bacterium | reverse complement strand
CTCTATGGCGTCGCCGACAGTGGACTGATGGTCCAGTACCATCTCCTCGCCACGCACCCCGTTGGTAAGCCCATCCTCAGCGGTGGGGTAACCGGCCCCGAAGGTAGCATTTTTGTTCTCGCCATCTTCGGCCTCATCGTTCTTATCATTTTCTTCACGCTGAAGCCTGCTCACTATGTTGAAACACCCGATCCGCATAACCAACTCCTTCCCGCGCGACCGTAGTACGCTGAGAGGTGATGGCGGATCGCTGTTTGCTCTATTACATCACCGACCGAAGTCAGTTCCACGGCAACGAAGACACTCGCCGCCGTGCGTTGCTCGCCAAAATCGCCGAAGCCGTCCGCGCTGGCGTCGATTACATCCAGCTACGCGAAAAAGATCTAAGCGCCAGAAAATTGGAGCTGCTGGCGAGGGAAGCAGTCGCAGTCGTGCGCGAGAATCAGTGGCCCACTGGGCACGGGTCCGTGCCCACTCGCCTCCTGATGAACTCCCGCACCGATGTCGCACTAGCCGCCGGAGCCTACGGCGTCCATCTCCGTACAGACGATCTCTCGGCTCAGGAAGTGTGCGCGGTTCTACAGCTTTCTTCCCAACGACCGCTGACCACTGATCACTTTCTCGTCGCCGCTTCCTGTCACGCAGCCGCTGATATTCTGAGCGCCGAGTCCGAGAAAGTCGACTTCGCCGTTTTTGCGCCGGTATTCGGGAAAAGAGGCTCGGCCGGAACCGCTCCTGTGGGCCTTGCTGCCTTGCGGGAAGCCTGCAAGGCAAAGATTCCCGTCCTCGCTCTCGGTGGCGTCACGATGGAAAACGCCGCATTGTGCCTGCAAGCTGGAGCGGCTGGCATTGCGGGCATCCGCCTGTTTCAGGAGAATAAAATCGAAGACGTCGTCCGCGCTCTGCGAGCGCTCTGACACCATGGATGCGACCGGCCGAACAGCAACCGCTGGCAGTCACAACGACTCTGGATCCAATTTCGTCTCCATCCCCGCAGGATGGTTTCTCATGGGCTGCGACTCTGGGCAGGACAACGAGAAACCAGTGCATCGTGTCTGGGTTGACGAATTTCTGCTCGCTTCCCGCCAGACGACCAACGCTGAATATGGGAAGTTCCTGCGCGACACAAAGACATTGCGGCCGCCTTTCTGGAACGATCCGGCATTGAATCAACCCGAGCAGCCAGTAGTCGGAGTATCGTGGCACGATGCCGTCCGCTACTGTGGGTGGTTGACCGACACCCTCGGTCGCGCGAGGACAACCCGCGCAAGAAACTTTCGTTTGCCGACAGAAGCCGAGTGGGAACGTGCCACTCGTGGAGGTCGCGAGGGCGTGCTGTTTCCGTGGGGCGACGAGCCTCCGCAGTCGTTTGCCGGATACGCCGAGCGTTGCTCCAGTCAATGGAAGACGGGCCCCGAACCCGTGGCCTGCGCCGAATCGAACGCATACGGTCTTTACAACATGTGCGACAATGTGCACGAGTGGTGCAGCGACTGGTACGCGCCGGAGTATTATGCGGTGTCGCCTGAGCGCAATCCACGCGGTCCTGAAAGCGGCGAGCGGCGTGCTTCCCGCGGAGGATCGTGGCGTCACCACATCAAGATATCGCGCTGTGCGGCCCGTTCGAGCATTCCTCCAGAGTTCCGATATGCGGACTACGGTTTTCGCGTCGCCGGCGACGTAGAAAGGCAAGTCAGAAGTTAGAAGTCAAATTGCAGAAGTAAGGTTTCTAGTTTGCGGTGTCCCTTTTGTCCGGCGGGTTTTACTTCTGCAGTTCTGACTTCTAACTTCTGCAATAGGATTTCTATGCTCGATCTCGCGACCCTCTACCTCGAAGAAATGAAGCGCCAGTTCCGCGGCCACAAGCGTATGGGAGAGGCCGCGATGGCTCAACTCGAAGACAAGGATTTCTTCGTGGCGCTCGATCCCGAATCCAATTCTGTCGCCACCCTGGTAAAGCACATCGCCGGCAACGCCCGCTCGCGCTTCACCGACTTCCTCACCAGCGATGGCGAGAAGCCAGACCGCTTTCGCGATCAGGAATTTGCAGTCTCAGACAAAACCACGCGCGAAGAAATTCTGCGCTGGTGGGAACAGGCGTGGGAGCACGTTTTTTCCGCGGTCGATTCGCTCACGCCCGACGACGTTCTACGCACGGTGACCATACGCTCCGAGCCGCACACGGTGATGCAGGCGCTCAACCGCGCCCTCGCACACTACGCGCAACATACAGGACAAATCGTCTTCCTCGCCAAACACCTGCGCTCTGAACATTGGCGGACGCTCAGCATTCCGCGAGGCAAATCGGAAGACTACAAAACAGCGAGCCCTAAAACGCATTCTCGCGGGATGCACAAAACATAGTTCTCCTTTTCTTACGTTCGTAACCATTGCGATGGACCCTAGCAAGTGAGCCACTACCCACCGGCTGCCCGGTCAGCAGGGTGTCAGGTCGCGGTGTAGAATGACTCGTTTGTTCTTTTAATTTGCGTACTGACAGGGGGGCGTTCATGCCCAGCACCATGCTCGCGGTAGTCAAGCCGGAAGCTGCGCCCGGCGCTGAAATCCGCGAAGTCAAAATTCCCGCCTACGGCCGTACCGACGTCCTCTGCAAAGTTAAAGTCGCATCCATTTGCGGTACCGATCTGCATATCTACGAATGGGACCACTGGGCCCAAGGGCGCATTCATCCGCCGCTGATCCCCGGACACGAATTCTGTGGCGAGGTGGTCGCCTTCGGCGATGAAGTTACGAGCGTGAAGGAAGGTGATTTCGTCTCGGCCGAGATGCATGTGGCTTGCGGCAAGTGCTTGCTATGCCGCACTGGCGAATCCCACATCTGCCAGAACGTGAAAATTATCGGCGTCGATACCAACGGAGCATTCGCCGAGTACGTCGTCATCCCCGAATCCAATATCTGGAAATTGGATCCCGCCATTCCGCAAGAGTACGCGTCCATTCTCGATCCGCTCGGCAACGCCGTCCACACGGTGCTGGCCGGGGAAATCGCAGCGAAAACTGTAGCCATCACCGGCTGCGGCCCCATCGGACTTTTTTCGATCGCAGTCGCGAGAGCGGTGGGCGCAACTACGATCTTCGCCATCGAAGTCAACGAACACCGGCGTAAGCTCGCCGCCAAGATGAAAGCCGATTATGTGCTCGATCCCTCCAAAGAAGATGTGCGCGCCATAGTCGCCGAAAAAACCGGCGGCCTGGGAGTGGATGTAATTCTGGAAATGGCCGGTGTTCCCGACTCGATCCGCCTCGCGTTCGACATCGTGCGCCGCGGAGGACGCATTTCGCTTCTCGGCCTCACCTCGAAACCCATTCCGCTCAACTTCTCCGAAGACATCATTTTCAAAGGCTTGACCATTCAAGGCATCAACGGTCGCCGCATGTACCAGACCTGGTACCAGATGACCGCTTTGCTGAAGGCCGGACGTCTCGATCTTCATCCTGTGATTACCGACCGCATCCCGATGAAGGATTTTTCCAAAGCCATGGCGCGCCTTAAAACAGGCGAAGCCAGCAAGATTCTCGTCTATCCGAACGGAACGAAATGACCTTTCGGGTACCCTGCTCATTGCAGTTTTTGCGATGAACCCGCCTCACATGTCGCGCGCTTGTGAAATCTGGGAGCGGTCGCTCCGGGATTCTAGTAACGTCCTGTCATAAAATTAAGACTGTAGTAAAACTGTAGAAGTGGAGAGGTGGCCGAGTGGTTGATGGCTCCGGTCTTGAAAACCGGCATACCCGAAAGGGTATCGGGGGTTCGAATCCCTCCCTCTCCGCCAGTCCTTTGAAATCAGTAGCCTAGATTCCCGGCTACGAAATACGGCTACCCATCAAATTCTCAGTATTGGCTCTTCAGGAGATGAGCCAATGCCATCGAGATCGATCCCGAGCGTCACTCTCTACATCCGCATTACCGACGAGAAAGATGAACGTGACACAAAAAGAAAATACGGCATTGCAACCATAGTATTCGACGCCCCACACAGGTCCCAAACGACTTCGACGTCGTTCCTGACGTGGTCGTGGCTAATGTCCCGGTCCCTTGCCCCGACCAGCCCGACCAATCCTAAGCGAGACAAACTATCAGAACGAATACTTCAGCGAGAACTGAACCAGCCGCGGCGTACCATTGGTTTGCGTTATCTGGCCCACTCCACAACCCTCCCCTGGCGCTGCAGGGCACGTGCCGGCTTCCACGTTCGCATTCCCGGTAAATTGTGGGTTTTGGAAGGATGGATGGTTGAACAGGTTGAAGAACTCAGTGCGGAACCTCAGGTCCCCCTTTTCGCCGATCTTGAACGCTTTGCCCAGCGTGAAGTCGACGTTAACCTGCTTCGGGCCGATGATGCAATTGCGCGGAGAGTCGCCGTATCCAGTGGCCCCATCCGGGGAATTCGGCACGGGGGGCGCCGGCGTATACGCTTCGGGGTTGACCCAGTTGGCGACTTTGGCGAAAGTGCCGCCCGAATTCAAAGCGTTGCCGCAATTGAAACCGGGGGCGAAACTTGCCGTAGAAGAAGGGCTGGCCAGTTGATAAGCCGATCCGCCAGACGAATCCGCAATCGTAATAGGCGAGCCCGATTGCGCCACGATCACACTGTTGACCTCCCAGCCGCCCAGTGCATATCCCATGGCATCGCGCCGGTTCGCCAGGAAGGGTAGGGCATAGTTGAAGCTGGTGACGAAGCGATGGCGATGATCGAAGTCGGAAAGACCTCGCGAGCACGCCGCACAGTTCTGATCGTTCACGCGCGTAAGGAACGCCACGCTGGCGGTCGAAACGTCATCGATCGACTTCGACCACGTGTATGCGCTTTGAAAGTACAGTCCTTTCGAGAAGTGGTGCGAAACCGTCGCCTGCAGACCGTTATAGTGGGAATCGGAGTTGGGATAGAACGCCTCGAAGGCCTGGGGATTAATCCCAAGGTACGGCGCCCGCGCCTCGAAATTGCCAGCGCCCGTTGCCCCAGTGTTGGTCGTGATCTGGGTTGAACTTGGAGCGCCGGTTCCGGTTAAGCAGTTGGTGGCGCAGTTGACGGTGATGGGGTTAGTCGGGCTCGCCAGCCTCGGTTGGTCAGGATCAAAGGTGGAACGAAGACGCGTTCCCTTAGTGCCCACGTATCCGAGTTCGAGTACCCAAGCTCTGCCCAACTGGTGTTGAACCGAGAAGTTCCACTGTTGCGTGGTAGGTACCACCCAGTGCAGCGGAACCGCAAGATTGATGTAGGTGATGGCAGTGCCGGAGAACACTGGGCACTGCGATGTGATTCCACCGGGTACACCACAAGGGGAAAAATTCTGAAGAATGGAGGGCGTAGGCAAGAAAGCTGGGCTCACCGTTCCCAGGGGCGGTGCTCCCGCAAAAATGCCTGCCATGCCTGTTCCTGGAGTACCGTTATAAGGCGCGTTGCCAGTCACGAGCACCGGATAAATGGGAGCCGTAAACGACAGGTTGTCTACCGCACCAATGTCTTCGCGGACACTGTAGATGCCATAGCCGGAGCGAACTACCGTGCTGTGCCTTCCACCCACGTCATAGGCGAAGCCGATGCGCGGTTCTGGCACTGTCGCATATTCGTTATTCAGCGCGGCACTGTTCAGCGTACCGCTCAAGCCTGGAATCCCGAACTTACTCACGCAACTCGGATAGACGAACGCAACGCCCGTCAGATTGGCGTTCCCAGGAATCGCGTTGCCCAAATGGCAAAGATTGTCGTACGCCGCACCCACCCACTCCATGCGCAGCCCCAGGTTCAGCGTCAAAGTTTGTGTCGCGCGCCAATCATCCTGCGCGAACCCGGCAAAAGCGGGGATGATGTAGTCGTGGTTGGCTGCTCCGCCGCCTCCTTCACCAAACGTTTCCGACCCCAACAGGAAGTTCTGCCAATAGTCCAGGCCGCTGACGCCTCCAGGAACAAAGAACAGCAAACCGTTGTCCAAGACCGGTAGATTGCGGCGAATTGAAGTGCGGTCAACTTCAGCGCCGAAACGGAACGAGTGATGCCCCTTCGTCCAGCTCACCGTATCGAGATAGACGAGAGAATCCGATAACGCGGATTGCAACTGGTTGGGAAAAGGTCCAATTTGCAACCCGCTGCTGAACTGGAACCGGTACATGTCTGGTGCACCCGATCCGTTGTCGATGCCCAGTTCGGAAGGCGAGGTGCCGGGAACGGCAACGTTCTGCAACGCGTCGCCGATCACGTTTACGCCAAAACGGAACTCATTGATCAGGGCATTGCTGAAGGAATGCGTTTCCGCAATGCTCCCGAACCGTCCCCGTAGGGGAATGTCGAGCGGGAAATTCAGGTTGCTGGCAACTGCCGGGTAGCCCGTCTGAACCTGCAGGTTATCGGCGCCAAACGGTTCGTAGGTCTCCGAATCGGACCAGAAGAACCGCCACGACAGACGATCTTTACCTCCGTTGAAATCCCGATCCCAGTTGGCGGTGAATTGATTGTCGGTATAGCGGCCCGGAACGCTAAGCGTCACCGTGCCCGTATTGATCACGCACTGGGGATTACAGGTATACCCGGGCGTTCCCGCAACACTGGGGATGAGCCATCCACCCCCCACTCCCTTTCCGAACTGAGTACCCGCCGTCTGCAGCAGCGCCAGTGCAACGGGATCGATGGCCGTAGCCGTAGCTCCGTTACATGCCGCTCCGCAAAAAAAAGTGCTCAGCAGCGTGGCCTGATCGCGCGAAGTCGGCAGCACCGGAACGATAGCGTTGCTCACATACGTTCCCAGCGAGTCGCCGCTGCGCTGCCGTGTTCCCTGGTAGTTCACGTAGAAGTACCCGAACTTCGCCTTTTCGCCAACGGGACCGCCGAGATCGCCGCCGAAAATGTTTTGCTTCAGATCAAAACGACCGATGAAAAAGTCGTTGGCATCCAGCGCGGTGTTGCGGAAATACTCCCAAACATCTCCGTGGAAGCCCGAGGTCCCGCTCTTTAGAATGGCATTGATATTGCCCCCGCCATTGCGCCCCTGGCTAGCGTCATACAAACTGGTGCCCACTTTGAATTCCTGGATCGAGTCGGGATTGGGCACCGGCGTAAATGTGAGTTCTCCGAACGAGTAATCGGAGGCCGAGACACCCTCGATCAGGTAGTTGTTGTTATCTTCCCGTCCACCGTTGACGTCGATGCGCACATTGCCACGTCCCAGCGCAGCTGCGCTGTTCAAGTCCGCCGAAGCGCCCGCCGACAGGTCAAGCAACTGCTGGAAATTGCGCGTGGCCAGCGGCAGGCTGTCAACGGTTGTGGAACTGATCGCTTCTCCCGTAGTGGCATCCGTCGTATCGACTTGCTCCGCTTCGGATTGCACTTCTACAACTTCCTTCGCCGCACTTACCTTAACCGTTGCGGTTATGCGCGTGGTTTCCGTGATCCGCACCGCTACACCCGGAAACTTGGTGACAGGAAAGCCCGTCGCGTTCACTTCCACTGTGTAGTTCCCTACGGGTAACAGAGTGGCATTGAACAGTCCTGATGCGTCCGTATTCGTTTGGCGCACGACCTGACCCGTGGCTTCGCTCGTGACGCTGACTTTGGCACTCGCGATCACTGCTCCAGATGAGTCCTGGACTACGCCACTAATGGCGCCCGTGGCTCCGCCTTGCGCGACGGCAAGGGAACTAAGGTACAACACCAGCAGAGATAGCAAAGCTGAAGTCCGAATAATCGACATGCAGCACCTCGGTGGACGCTCTACACTGCATCATTCGCGGCATAGTATCTAGAACCGAATGATTTAATAAACAATCGGGGTGGGCTGTCAAGAACTAATGCATCCAATGGAAATTAAGAATAGTCGCCAATATGCTCAAAATTTGGCTTGTTTCCGATACTCAAATTCACCATGGGGACTTGATCGATAGCGACCTGATTTCGTTCCAACTGAACCGTCAATGGAGCGAACTCTCCTTATCCTTTCCACCTGGAGCATCTCTGTCTGCGTTTCGGCAACAATTAGCGGCGCGAACTTCCAAGGGGATCAGCGGGGCGGAGGCCTTTTCGCATCTTGTGGTCTTTCCAGGTTGAATCAAAAATAAAGTTGAAAATTGTGTCACGCGAAAATCGGTAAAGGGTGACTTTTTGGCGGGATGATTACTATTTGGTACTGGTACCCCCCCTCCCCCTGGTCTTGAAGAATCATTGAGTTAGGAGGGATTTTCTGGTTGGTCTTTGAAAAATAAGGAGTTATATCAAAGTATTCCGGAATAAGGACTTACAAGTTTCGATCGTGTGCGACGCCCTCTCGTCGCGGTGAAAATGTCAAGTTCCCCCAACTTATGTAGTGGGTGGGCTGGCGAAAATTTCAGCACCTTTCACCACAGGGAGCACGAAGTAAAACTCCCGGCGGCATGGCGGATTGTCAAAGGACGTTGTTGCTTCGCGCTTGGTGCGCTTGATTTAGTTTGGGAGTGTTTTGTCCGTTAAGTCAAGAGGTTTTATTGACGGGAGCACTGAAGCCAGTATTGGATGTCACAGTATTCGATATAAGATCGTGGGATCCCACGTTTCGAAAAGCGCGAAACGTGGGGCACCCGGCCATAGCTTACACTCGAACTACATGCTCAACCGGGGCTATGCTTACACCACCATCATCAGCGGCAAAGATAATGGGCAAACCCTGCTCTCCCATTTGGCAAGCCTTTACTCCCACTCAACCGCGCAAGCCTGGCAACAAAGACTGAACGACGGAGAAGTCGCCCTCAACGGTGTCACCGCCTCCGGAAGCGAACCGGTCTTTGCAGGCCAAAGCCTGGTGTGGAACCGTCCACCATGGATCGAACCAGAGTCCCCTCGGCACTTCGAAGTCCTGTTTGAAGATCCCCATCTGCTGGCCGTCAACAAACCCAGCGGGATGCCCACTCTCCCCGGGGGCGGCTTCATGGAAAACACCCTCCTGCGGCTGGTGCAAAAGCAAACCCCGAACGCAAACCCTGTCCACCGGTTGGGCCGAGGCACATCCGGCATCGTCCTTTTCGCCAAAACGCCGCAGGCGGCCGCTAAACTATCCGCGAACTGGAACACACCTAGAATTCAAAAAATCTACCGAGCGCTGGCGCAAGGCATTGCGCGGCACGACGCCTACGAAATCCTCACACCCATCGGGCTTGTACCGCACCCGCTCATCGGTTCCGTGTGGGCCGCGAGCCCAAGTGGCAAACCGTCAAAGTCATTGGCGAAGGTGATCTCACGAGCGCCAAGCAGCACAACATTTGAGGTAAGCCTAAATTCGGGACGCCCTCATCAAATCAGAATCCATCTGGCGTTCATCGGACATCCTCTGGTAGGCGATCCTCTGTACGGCTCGAGCGGCCAACCTCTTGAAAATCTTCCCGGCCTTCCGGGCGATGGAGGATATTTGCTGCACGCCCAATTTCTGAATTTCCAGCACCCCATCACCGGAGAAGAAATCAATCTTGAGGCGGCTTTGCCGGGCGGATTCTCATTGCAGCAGTAGGTTCTGGGCGGCTGGCCCATCCTTGCGTTTTTTTGCAAGGGTGGGCGGCTATGCTGCCGGCGCAACTTTTGTCCGTTCTACACCACCCGGTGTGTATGCCGTCGCCGTTCCCACCCTTTGCCAAGTGCGCGAAGGATGGGGCAGCCAAGGAGTGGTCGTGTCGAGAACGACTGGGCACCACGCCGTTATTTCAAGGCGAGAGGAGATAAGAAACATCGCGTGATGCCGTCGTCGTTGGTGCTCACCCTTCGAAAAGAGCGAAGGGTGAGGCAGCCTGGCGTGGTTGCCCTAAGGTGAGCCAGCCCCGGGCACCCGGACGAAATCGAAAAAACAACGTATGAAGTTCGTTAAGTCAAAGTCGGCATTCATCAAGCCTGCCGCCTAGCGCGCGCATCAAGAAACACAAGGTCCCTCCACTCCGCAGATCATCGCTTGCGCAATGATCTGCTCCGGTCGGGATGACAGAGTTGTGGAGCTGATCGAAGAGTGCGGGGGAAAACCGGAACAGGGGAGAGCCGGGACAGGGGAAAGCAGGGACAGACGGGACGTTCACCGATTTCCATTCGTCGAAACACTTGGAAACGTTCCGTCTGTCCCCGGGCTTTGTGCTTAGATCTACTTCATGGGTGAGAAATCTTCCGGCCGCATGTATGTTCGGTCTATCTTTTCCACCAACTTGTTGGCCTCCTCGGATTTGATTTTCTCCTGAACCTCCGGGTCGGCCAGCATCGCATCCCAGTTCCTTTTCGCTTCCTCCCGGCTGGAATGAGCCACGAGGTAGATGAATGTGTTGTCCCAGGCGGGCGCTCCCTCGGGCACCCAGTACCCTACAACCTTCAGATCGTGTTTGGCGAGCAGCTTGGACCATGTGTCGCGAAAGTTAGACTCCAGTGCCGGCAGTTTGTCCGGCACGGCATGATAAACGCGAAGCTCAAAGACGCGATCGCTGGCGGCGCTCACTGGATTCACGTGTATCCAGCGAGCAGTAATGAGCGATCCAGCGGCAAAGGCAACCAGGGCCATGCCGCAAACGGACCATCCGTTAAATGTCCAGACCTTAGCTTTCCAGCTGTTGAGTTTCATGGTTTCTCCCTTTCCTATCGCAAGAGCGTTGAATCGATGCCGGCCGAGTTCATGGTTTCCGAAGGGCAATCATCCGGTTGACCTTCGTTGCCCGCAGCGCCTTAAGGCAGCCGGGCTTCGGCGGCGGGCAGATCACCGCGCGGCGCTCCTACTTAGACCAGGGTGGAACCACGCCGTTGCTGCGCGCGTAGGCGATCGACTGCCCCAGATGCTCGTGTTGGTCCTCGAGAATCAGCATCAGCGCGCCCTGCTTCGTCATGTCTTCTCCGAACAGTTTCACCGGCGTCTGCAGGTCGTTGTCGGAAAGTCCGGTAATGGCTTTTTGCAGATCGACGTAAGAAGCCTTCAGTGCTTCCTGCAATTTTTCCGGATCGGTGATAGGCGCGGGCTTTGCCGCCGTATTCGGTGTGCCCGAAAGCACGCCGGCGAGCAAGTGGTTCTCCCTGACAATCAGGTTGAACACGTCGCCAACGGAGCGAACGCCCGGGCCGGGCTTCCAGTCGTACTTGCCCGACATAACGCGCGCGAGCGCGGTGAATTTGCCGGAGAGCGTTCCGGCATCTTCTCCGAAGGCGGCCTGCATTCTTGCCGGTTGCGCCTGTGTCAACGGCACCATCAGAGCGATCGCAAGCGCGAACACTCCGTACTGAGTCAGAATCTTCTTCATGTGGAACTCCTCTTCATCTGGAACTTCTTGGCGATGCTCCTGCTCACCGGACAATATGCCGCGAGGAACGAGCGTTTGCAGGAAAAGTGACATGCGGTATTCGAAGTGAGACAAGCGGTCTGTCCTCAGTGATGTCTCCTTCGAAGGCTCAGCTATAATCCGTCCCGGAGAGGTCGACAAGCCCATTGCTGCAGGCCACACCAGATATAGGACGCGCGAAATGGATTTTGATCCTGTGTGCGTGGACGATGGTAGGAGTGTTGTTCGCCGTGCAGGAGATCGTGATGGCGAAGGTTCACGGCGGGCAGATCAACTGGGTGTTCTGTGCAATCGAACTCGTCTACTGGAACGTATGGGCGGCGTACACGCCGCTTGTGATTGGTCTGGCCAAACGGTTTCCGTTGACGGGGCCCAGGTTTGGACATCACATAGCGATCCACACAATCACGTCGCTCCTGATGGCTCCCCTGGCATCTGTCACCGAATACTTTCTGAGCGGTGGACTTCTGTGGTTACTTTTTCACAATAGCGATCCTGGTGCGCTGCGCCTACTCCCGACGTTCACAGTCAGTGTTCTATCGATGAGCTTCACTGGCGTGCTTACGTACTGGTTAGTTGTGGGACTGTATCAGTCGATCCACTTTTACCAGGCCGCGATGGAGCGCCAGACGATAGCGGCGCAACTGGAAACGCAGCTCTCCCACGCCGAACTTGAGAACCTTAAGAGCCAGTTACATCCGCACTTTTTGTTCAACAGTCTTCACACCATTGGAGTCCTGATGCAGGAAGACGTCGATGCTGCAAGCCATCTGCTGGTCAGTCT
>JBEKLO010000115.1:0-12106 GCA_050010155.1 Terriglobales bacterium | reverse complement strand
TCTGCAAAGGGCCATCCCTGTGGCCGTGACATTGTTGATGCTTTCCGCATTCATCTTGCCGCCCGCAGCCGAAGCCGCCGGCAAACGTCCTCATTACCTGATTACCAACAACGACGATGCCCAGGCAAATTCCGCAACCTTCTTCCAGATCCTGTCGAGCGGTTCGCTGGAACAGGTCGCGGTCGTCAGCACCGGCGGCACAGGGGTGAACGGCGTCGGCAACGTCGGCACCAAACGCCTAAGCATTCTCGATACTTCAGCGCAGCATTGCGCCTTCATCGCCGACGCCGGATCGGTCGATGTCGCGGGCATTTCCATCGACACCCTTGCTGCCACCGGCACATTCAAGGCGTCTTCTACCGACAGCGCGCCTTACGGCTCGGCCGTCGTCAACAACGGGAAATATCTGTATGCCAGCTTCACCGGATCCAATACGATAGGCACCTATCAAATAGCATCCGGCTGCACACTGGTGTTTCTTGGCGACGTCTCCGCCGTCGGCCTCAACGGCGCTTCGATGGTCGACATGCAGGTGCATGAGAACATCCTGGTCACCAGCTTCGACGACGGCTCGATCGAGTCTTTCGACGTGAGCAAGGGCGTTCCCGCCTCCAATGGAGACGAGCAATTCTCCACCGGCTACACTACGGATGGAAGCATCCCGAGTGGCGTTGACATCAGCCGCAACGGTCACTTTGCGCTCTTCGGAGGAACCGTTACTCCTCCGCTCATCGAGGTCGCCGACATTTCCTCGGGCAAGCTGACTCCTACGGTTGTTTACTACGACCTCGGGAGCGGCGGCCAATCGGAGGCGATTTGGCTCAGCCCGGACGAGGATTTGCTTTATTTCAGCAACTTTAGCTCGGACGGGCTCAGCGCCGCGTTCTTCAAGAAAACTACGGGTGCTCTTACTTTCGGATGCCTCGACAATCTTGGCCAGACGGGTTGGGAAGCTGGCATCGCGACCGACCACGAATCCGGAACCGGTTCTGTGATCTACGTCGCCAACGCGGTAAACCTGATCAGCTTTGTCAACGTCACCGTCAAGGACGGCTCTTGCTCGCTCGTGCAAAACGCCAAGTCTCCGATCAGTGATGGACAGGTGCCGGGGCTGGACTCTATTGCGTCCTATCCGCCGCGGCCGTTCTGAAAGTGCGGCGGTTGCTCCACTTCGGCGTCTATTGATATAAGCGGGGAGTTTTATATCGAATATAAGATCCCGCGCGGTTCACCTAACGTTCCGCGCGGTCTTTTATGTTTCCTCAGCCGGTACGTCACGATGGTAAAAACTTCTCTCCACCTCGTGAAGGAGGCTCCTGGCCCGGGGACTGATGCGGCGTGAGAACACTCGAGCGAGTTGCGCGTCCCCAGCAATAACCTCTAAGAGAGTGGAACTCAGGAGATTCCCAACCAACGGGCCCTTGATTTCCGCAAGTTCGTCGATAAAAAGCGCTACGGATTCAACAAACGCAGGATCGTCTGATCTCGCGACTACAATGCTGCCAAAAGAGTCATAGACGATGCTCGGCCACTCAAAATAGTCTTCATCCGGACAGACGACGTCACGCACCGTCGGGAACCTATCCAACAATAGGGACACCGCCTCACGCGGCGTCATCGTGCGCACCAAAATAAAATCGACTTCCTTACGCTCGTCCGAACTCATGGCGAAATCAGCAAAGTCTCCTCAAGTAGCTATACTACCGGAGGCCTTGGCGATAGGGCATTCTGTATCGCGATCAACAAGGCTTGAGTAATCGCGCGGGCCTCGTGTTTGACCCTTCCTTTCTTGCGCCTATAAGATCAAAGATTCCTCCTTCTGCTGTGAATCTGCCGAGCGGTGCTCGGCTTGGACGGTCGAGGGCGGCCGTCCCTACGCTGGCGCTGGAGCTGCACACATCATGCCTCACGAATTGCCGAAAGCTTACGAACCGGGCGCGATTGAAGCGCGCTGGGCTGAGTATTGGGTCCAGGAAAAACTGTTTCATGTGGAGACGCCGGCGGCTTGCTCGCCCGAAGGAGAGACGCGTCCGGTGTTTACTTTGCTGTTGCCGCCTCCGAATGTTACCGGGCGGCTGCACATGGGACACATGCTGAACCAGACGCAGATGGATATGCTGGTGCGCTGGCATCGCATGCGGGGGTTTATCACGCTCTGGCTGCCGGGGACGGATCATGCCGGGATCGCTACGCAGATGATGGTCGAGCGGCAACTGGCGAAAGAAGGCAAGAAGCGGCGCGAGATGGGGCGGGAGAAATTCGTGGAGCGCGTCTGGGAATGGAAGCGGGAGTATGGCGGCGCAATTCTTGACCAGATGAAGCGGCTGGGCGCGTCGGTCGATTGGAGTCGCGAGTATTTCACCATGGACGAAAATCTTTCGCGCGCGGTGCGCGAGGTGTTTGTCCGGCTGTATGAAGAGGGGCTGATTTATCGCGGGAAATACATTGTGAACTGGTGTCCGCGATGCGAGACGGCGATTTCGGATCTTGAGGTCAAGCACGAGGATGTCGCGGGGAAGCTTTGGGAGATACGGTATCCGGTGCTCGACGCCGGAACCCACCCAAGCCAAAAGCAGGCTTGGGTGGGGCACCCTCAAGAGCAGGAATACATCACCGTCGCCACTACTCGGCCTGAAACCATGCTCGGCGATACTGCGGTTGCTGTGAATGCTGCCGATGAGCGGTATACGCATCTGCATGGCCGGAGCGTGCTACTGCCTTTGATGAAGCGGGAGATTCCTATCATTCTGGATGAGATTGCCAAGCCGGAATTTGGGACGGGGGCGGTGAAGATTACTCCGGCACATGATCCTAATGATTTTGAGGCGGGGAAACGGCATGGGCTACCGCAGATTGATGTGATGGATTTGCATGCTCGCATGAATGAGAACGCGGGGCCATATAAAGGACTGGATCGTTATGCGGCTCGCGAGGCGGTGCTGACGGATTTAAAGGAGCAGGGATTTCTGGTCGCCGAAAAGGATTACACCGTGCCGCTGGGGAAATGCGACCGGTGCGGGACGGTGGTCGAGCCTCGGCTGTCGGAGCAGTGGTTCGTAAAGATCGCTCCGTTGGCTAAGAAGGCGATTGCCGCGGTGGAGTCGGGCGAGATCACGATTACTCCCGAGAACTATAAGCAGATTTATTTGAACTGGATGAATAACATCCACGATTGGACGATTTCGCGGCAACTGTGGTGGGGACATCGGATTCCGGTGTGGCACTGCGGCGATTGCGCGGCTAAAGATTGCGCGGAGCCGATTGTGGCGCGGGAGACTCCCCTTCAGTGTCCGAAGTGCGGCTCGGAGAAACTGGAGCAGGATACGGATGTGCTTGATACCTGGTTTTCTTCGGGGCTGCTTCCGTTCACTACTTTGGGATGGCCGGAGAAGACTCGCGACCTCGAAGTTTTTTACCCGACGACTCTGCTGATTACGGCGTACGAGATTTTGTTTTTCTGGGTGGCGCGCATGATTATGTTTGGCTGCCACTTCATGGAGGGACACAAGCAGGATCCGGCGATCAAGAAGGCTAGCGGGTGGGCGGAGAAGAAAGACGACAGCGTTCCGTTTCGCAATGTCTATATTCATTCGCTGGTGCGCGATGCGGAGCGGCAGAAGATGTCGAAGACCAAGGGGAATGTGCTGGATCCGATTGAGGTGATCGCGCAGTACGGGACCGACGCTACGCGATTTACATTGGCGGCTATGGCGGCTCCGGGGACGGATATTGCGTTTAGCGAGAGCCGGACGGCCGGGTATCGGAATTTTGCCAATAAGATTTGGAACGCGGCCCGGTTCATGTTTATGAACGTGGATCGGATTGATTCCGGCCTGCGGCCTGGGACGGCCGGGGGCGGCCGTCCTTACGTGGGGATCGCTCGGTTTCAAACTTCGACCCTTGAGGATCGGTGGATTCTTTCGCGGTTTAATCGGGCGGCTGCAGATGTCAATGCTTCGCTGCAGACTTATCGGTTCGATGAGGCGGCTACCCGGATCTACGATTTCTTTTGGGGAGATTTCTGCGACTGGTATATCGAGCTGATTAAACCTCGGTTGAACTTTGAGGAAGGCGCGGACGCTAGCAGCGCGCGGATTGCTTGCTCGAATCTGGTTAGTATTTTTGAGGCTTCGCTTCGGCTGCTGCATCCGGTGATGCCGTTTATTACGGAGGAGATCTGGCATGCGATGTATGACGGAGCGCCTCCGCTGAAATCGATTGCGTTCGCGGCTTATCCGGCGGCGGACGAAAAGCAGATTGATTTGGCGGCGGAGACGGAGATGGCGATTCTGCAGGATTTGATCGTCAGCGTGCGCAATCTGCGAGCGGAATTGAAAGTCGAGCCCAAGGTCAAAGTTCCGATCGAAGTGTTTGCGCATGAGCCGGAGATTCGCGCGATGCTGGAGAAGAATCTGAGCGCGGTGCTGCTGGATCGTCCGGCGAATGTGGAGACGATTACTTTTGTGGAACGGTCGCTGGGGAATTTGCCGGGGGCGCGCAGCACTTCGCGGTTTGATGTGCATGCGATTTATGAGAAACAAATTGACGTGGCGGCTGAGCGCGAGCGTCTAACGAAAGAACTGGAGAAGATCGAGAAACAGCTTGCGGGTGCGCAGACTCGGCTGGGCGATGAGCAGTTTTTGAGCAAGGCTCCGGCGCATGTGGTCGAGGGATTGCGCAAGCAAGTCGAGGACGGGAGGGTTCTGCGGGAGAAGATTCTGGCAAAGTTAAACGAGTTAGGCTGATTGGGTGCGGTGGAGAGGTAGGGGTCCTTCGACTGCGCAACGCCATCCGCTTCGCAGACGACGTTGCTCCGCTCAGGATGACATAAACCTGATTTTATGGACTGGAATTCACGACGGATTACCGCGATTATCGAGAACGCGCTGCTGGAGGATCGCGCTACTCGCGATGCTACGAGCTACGCTTGTGTCGATCCCAACCAGCGCGCTTCGGCGACGATTATTGCCAAGCAGGAATGCGTTCTGGCCGGGCTTGGATGCGTGCCGCGCATTCTTGACGTATATGCGGCGCTCGATGGAGCGGTGACGTCGCATTACGAGGTGACCAGCCATCCTTCGATTTTTGATGGTATACGGGTTAATGCGGGGACGCAGATTGCGGTGATCCGGCACAATGCGCGGGTGATTCTGTCATGCGAGCGCGTGATTCTGAATTTTCTGCAGCGCATGGCGGGAATCGCCACGACCACACGGAGGTTTGTCGATGCGGTAGAGGGAACGCACGTGCGGATTCTCGATACGCGGAAGACGGCGCCGGGGTTGCGCTTGATTGACAAGTACGCGGTGCGGTGCGGCGGCGGGCAGAATCACCGACTGGATCTTTCGGACGGTGTGTTGATCAAGGGCAATCACATTGCGTTGGCGGGGGGCGGGGCGCAGGCGCTGGAACGCGCGGTCCACAACCGGCGCGGGCGGGGTCCGATTGAGATTGAAGTGCGGTCGCTCGAAGAACTGCAGCAGGCGCTAGAACATGGGGCGGAAGCGATTCTGCTGGACAATGTGAGCGTGGAGACGGTGCGCAAGGCGGTCGAGATTTGTTCGCGGCATTCGCGGCGGATTCCGCTGGAGTGCGCGGGCGGGATTAACCTCGAGAACGTGCGGGCGTATGCGGAGACGGGCGTGGATTTTATTTCGGTGGGGGCGCTCACGCACTCGTCGACGGCGGTGGATATGAGTTTGAGAGTCACTCCGGCTTAGGGGTCGGTTGTTGGCGGCTCGCTGTTGGTCGTTCGCTGTTCGCAACCTGAGCGACCGGCGAACGGCAAGTCGCGAACGACGAATAGCGAACAGCGAACGCCGCGAATGTTTATAATTCCCTCCATCGCAAATCCCACAAAAACTCGCAGCTTACCTTCTGTGCACAAGGCTACCGATGTTCGGCTGGGGCGCATTGTCCGGCTGCTTATGGGGCACGCTACCGTGGTGGTGAGCGGGACTAAGGTTGCTGAGGAAATGGGGACTAGCCGGTCGGAAGTTTGGCGGCTGATTCAGCAACTGCGCTCGTTGGGCGTGGATGTGGCGGGGCACCCGGCTACAGGGTATCAACTGCGCTCGGTTCCGGATTTGCTGCTGCCGGAGATGCTGGCTCCTTTATTGAAGGGGACGATTTTTGGCAGCGCCAAGCAGATTCATCATTATTACAAGATCGGGTCGACCAATTCAGAGGCCATGGAGGCGGCGGGGGAGGGTGCGCCGGAAGGCAGTGCGTTTCTGGCGGAGGAACAACTGGCGGGGCGCGGACGCGGCGCGCACTCGTGGCACTCGGCGCGGTCGGCGGGGATTTATTGCTCGGTGATTCTGCGTCCGGCGATGCCGCCTTCGGATGCTTTGCTGTTTTCGCTGGCCGCGGGGCTGGCGGTGCGCGCGGCGGTGAGGGAGATTGCTCCGCAACTGGCGGTCGATTTGAAATGGCCGAATGACCTGCTGCTGGGGGGGAAGAAGTTCTGCGGCATTCTCACGGAGATGAATGCGGAAGCTACGCGGGTACGCTATATGGTCGTGGGGATGGGGATCAATGTGAACCAGGTACGGTTTCCGGCAGAACTGCGCGAGCTTGCGACTTCGTTGCGGATCGAGACGGGCACGGAGTGGTCGCGCGTGGAGCTTTGCGCCGCTTTGTTGAAAGCGCTGGACCGGGAGTATCGGAGCCTGGTGGAGGATGCGGGCGCGCGCGCGGCGATTCTGCGGCGGTTCGAGGAGGGGTCTTCGTCAGTGCGCGGCTCGAAAGTGACGATCGAGGAGAATGGCGGCCTGGCGGGCGTTACAGAGGGATTGGATGAACGCGGATTTTTGCGGGTGCGAGCGGCGGACGGATTGCGGACCGTGGTTAGCGGGACGGTGAGAATCATTGGTAATTTGTAATTTGTAATTGGGAAACCAGAATCGCACCTAATTATCAATTACAAATCACCAATTACAAATTCTCTATGCTACTAGTGATTGATGTCGGAAATACTAATACGGTGCTGGGCGTTTTCGAGAAGGCGGCTCATCGTCCGGGTGAGGATGTTACCGCGGAAGAAGCGCGTTACGAGCGGCTGGTTGCGAATTGGCGCGTCGGGTCGCATCTGGGCCGGACGGTTGACGAGTATGGTGTCATCTTCCGCAACCTTTTTTCGATGGAGAACCTGCAGGTCTCGGATGTGCATGGGATCGTGATTTCTTCGGTGGTGCCTCCGCTCGATTCGGTGCTGCGGCAGGTGTGCGAACGGTATTTCAATAGCAAGCCGCTGTTCATTGAGCCGGGCGTGAAGACGGGGATGCAGGTGCTGTATGACAATCCGGCGGAAGTGGGCGCGGACCGGATTGTGAACGCGGTGGCGGCGTTTGAGAAATATGGCGGGCCGTGCGTGATTGTGGATTTCGGCACGGCTACGACGTTTGACTGCATTTCGAAAAAGGGCGAGTACATGGGCGGCGTGATTTGTCCGGGGATTGGGATTTCGGCGGACGCGCTGTTTCAGCGTACGGCGCGGCTGCCGCGGGTGGAGATTCGCAAGCCGGCGCGGGTGATTGGATCGAACACGGTGGGGAGTTTGCAGTCGGGACTTTATTACGGATATCTCGGGCTGGTGGATGGCATCCTGGAGCGGCTGCTGGATGAGCTGGGCGCAGAAACTCGCGTGATCGCTACGGGCGGGCTGGGGTCGCTGATTGGGACGGCTTCGCACTTCATTAAAGACGTGGATGAGTTTCTGACGCTGGATGGGCTGCGGATTATTTGGGATCGGAACCAGGCGTTTCGGCGGGAGGGGGCGGCGAAAGGAGGAAAGGCGACTCCGGCTGCCGCCAAGCCCGTGGGGGGCGATGCGAAACCTTGGCCTTCGCCGAAGGGGACTAAGAACAGGTGAGAGGTCAGAGGTCAGATTGCAGAGGTTAACCCACTAGGGTTTCACCTCTGCAATCTGACCTCTGACTTTTGACCTCTCCAGAAGCCTGTCGTGGAAAATTACTTCAATTACTTCACGGAAATCGAAGAGCACTATTTGCGGCGGCGGGGAACTCATCTGCTGCTGTCGACGCTCGATTGGGCTTTGATTGAGACGTGGAAAACTGCCGGCGTGCCTTTGGAGGCCGTGCTGCGCGGAGTAGACGATGCATTTGATAAGTACGATTCGCGTCCTTCGAAATCGAAGAAGGTGAACAGTTTGGCTTACTGCTCGCAGGCGGTGCTGGCGGCAGCGGAAGATATGAAAGAAGCAGCGGTGGGCGCGGGTGGCGAGGAAAAAACTGCTCGCGAACCGGGATTTGACGCGGCGCAGATTGCTACGTTCTTGCGGGGGAATGCTGATCGGCTGGAAAAAGCCAGGCTTCCTGAGCGTGCGGGATTTGCTACTGGAGCGCTGGCCCGGGAGGAAGCAGGGGCTTTGCGCGAGTTGGCGGCGGTGATCGAGAGGGGGGGGAAGGTTCCGCGCTTGGAGGATTTGGAGCGGCGGCTTACGGTGCTAGAGGAAAAGCTGTTTGCGGTAATGATGGCGGCTACTCCGGATGATGAATTAGTAGCGGTGCGCGCGGAAGCGGATCGGGATATTGCTCCTTACCGGCGGAATATGACGGCGACGCAGGTGGAGCTGCTGCACAAGCAGTATGTGCATAAGCGGCTGCTGGAGCGGTGTGGTGTGCCTCGGCTTAGCTTGTTTTATATGCACTGATCGAATGTCCCACAAGTGCAGAAGGTAAGTAATCCTGTCGTTCTGAGCGGAGTCTACGAATCCCTACGTTGCAGACAGCGTTTGCCGTGAGAACGCTTGGCGAGGTTCGATAGCGAAAAGATTGCAGGGGTCCTTCGACTCCGCAGAACGATCCGCTTCGCGAATCGTTGTGCTGCGCTCAGGATGACAGTGGGGAATAAGTTCTTCCTACGCAAACTCTTATGCAGCTTTCCATTGAAAAACTGATTTATGGCGGGGACGGGCTGGCTCGGACTTCGGCTGGTGCAGACGGGCGGAGCATGGCTGTGTTTATACCCTTTGTTTTGCCGGGGGAGCGGGTTGAGGTTGAGGTTCGGCGGGAAAAGCCTGGGTTTGCTCGGGGATTGGTAACGGGGATGATTGAAGCTTCTGCCGAGCGGGTTCAGGCTCGGTGTCCTTATTTTCGGCAATGCGGCGGATGCCATTACCAGCACATTTCTTACGCGCGACAACTGGAATTCAAGGGCGCAATTTTGCGCGAGACTTTGCAGCGGATTGCGAAGATCGAGTTGAAATCGGAGATTCACCTGCATGGTTCGCCTCCCTGGAACTATCGCAACCGGACTCGGCTACAGGTGCGGACTGCGCCATTTGCTTTGGGATATTTTCGCTTAGGGTCGCATGAATTTCTTCCGGTGAGCGAGTGTCCGATTAGCTCGCCTTTGATCAATCGAGTGATGGCGCGGCTGCTGGAACTGGGCGGATTGAATTGCCCGACTGCTGTGGAGGAGATTGAGTTTTTCGCCGATGCCGGGGATGAACATCTGCTGGCCTCGGCATTCTGCGGAGTCTCGGAGGACAAGAAGGATTTATTGCGATGGGCGCAAGCGATTGGGCGCGAGCTGCCGGAAATCAGCGGGATGACGTTTTTCTCTTCGCGGCGGCGGGTGGACGAAGACGAGATGCCCGATCCTAAAGCGCTGGCGGAGTGGGGGGCGACGGCAATTCGATATCGAACTCGGGATCACGAGTATCAAGTCAGCGCCGGTGCTTTTTTCCAGGTGAATCGTTATCTGGTGGACGAACTGGTTTCGGTGGTGACGGACAATGCGCGGGGCGACTTGGCGCTTGACTTATATTCCGGAGTGGGGCTGTTTTCGGCTGTCTTGGCGGAAAACTTTCATCACATTTTTAATGTAGAGGCGTCACATACAGCGCATGGCGACTGTGTGAAGAATGTTCCTGCGAACGTGAAAGCGGTCGGCGCGCGAACTGAGGACTACCTGAGAAGCCGTCCGCCGCGGGAAAGGCCAGATCTGGTTGTGCTGGATCCTCCTCGCAGCGGTGTCGGCAAGGCGGCGATCCAATCTCTGGTGGAACTCGGAGCGCCCCGCGTCCGGTATGTGTCGTGTGATCCGGCGACGCTGGCGAGGGATATTGGTCCTCTGCTGGCGGCCGGATATTACATCGAGGAAGCACACTTGTTCGATCTGTTTCCGGAGACGTTTCACATCGAAACGGTGATGCTGTTGGCGCGCTGACCGCTTTCACGTCGTCCAAGTTCTCCTGAAAGGCGAGGGGTGCAGAGGGCTCTGGCGCGAACGTTTGCGCCAGGGCCCGCCGCTCATCTGGGTGCGCTCCGCAGCTGTCCCTCAGCGACTAACGTCGGCACTGAAAATAATGCAGTTACCGCAGCGGTAAACCGCTGCGCCACTCAAAAGCAAAAAATATGATGCGCGACCGGAATGCGCCACGAAAGCCGTTGTTTTGGGCGGCGATCGCATTTTCTTTGGGGCTTTGGGTGGGGGTGCGAGCTTGGCGGCCGCCTTCGTGGTGGATGGTCGCGATTTTTGGGTTCGTGGTTGCGGCGTTGTTTTTTCTTTCTCGACGCGCTTGGCTGGGCAAGGCGCTGGTGTTGGGGATCTGGTTTTTGCTGGGCGCTTTTCTGATTCAGATTCGCGGTGGGACGGTGGACGGACTTCGGGAAAATGGGGCCGGCATTTCTCGTTTCGCGGAGGGGCGTCCGGTGACGCTCACGGGTCGGGTGATGCGGGAGGGATACGCGCGGTCAGCGGGGCCGCGGTCGATTCGTGAATCGATTGACGTGGAGACCGAGGAGATCGCTAGCGGCGGGGAAAGCTGGCCGGTGCGGGGTGGGGTGAGGCTCTCGATTTACGGGAAACTTGAAGATCGGGCCATCGCGTCATCGGGTGATCAGGTGATCGAAGGTCAAGCGCCTTTGGCCATCAATGGCCCGATGACCCGATCACCCGATCACCCGATCCTTACCTATGGCACCCGCCTGCGCATCTTAGCCAAGCTTCATCCCGCGCGCAATTACCGCAATCCTGGGGCATTTGATTATGAAGGCTATCTGCGCGACAACGGCATCAACGTGCTGGGGTCGGCGGAGGCTTCGGATATTGAGTGGCTGCCCGGGTTTTCCGGGAGCCGGATCGACCTGTGGCGGACGCGGGTGCATGCCAGCATCATTCGGAAGATTCATCAGCTATGGCCGGCGTCCGAGGCTTCGCTCATGGATGCGATGGTGCTCGGGGAAGAATCTTTTTTGCGCAACGCTACGCGTACCGAATACCAGCGCTCCGGCACTTATCATGTGCTGGTTGTCTCGGGAATGAACCTTAGCATTTTGGCGTTCGCCATTTTTTGGGTGCTGAGGCAGTTTCGCGTCGATCCAGCGGCGGCGGCCATTGCTACCGTTGTCGTGTCGTTCGCCTACGCGTTTGTGGTGGGAGTGGGACCTCCGGTGTGGCGCGCCGCGTTGATGCTCGCGACCTATTTGGGGGCGCGGCTGCTGTATCGCGAACGAAATATGATGAACGCCATTGGCGCGGCGGCGTTGGGAGTCTTGATTGTCGATCCGCGCGCATTGTTTGGGGCTAGTTTTCAGCTGACGTTTTTGGCTGTCTTTATTATTGCGGGCATTGGGGTGCCGATTCTGGAGCGGACAACTTTGCCCTATTCGCGGGGGCTGCGGCTGTTGAGGTCTGCGAGCTACGATTTGCATGTCTCGCCGGCAGTTGCGCAATTTCGTATCGATGTGCGGATGATCGCTGGGCGGCTGCGGAGGTTCGTCGGCGACCGGCTCGGTTTTGGATTGCCGGTGATCTTATTGAGCGTGGCAATTCGCGCAGGCGAATTGATTTTTATTTCGGCGCTGATGCAGGCTGGGCTGGCGCTGCTGATGGCTTATCACTTTCATCGCGCGACGACCATGGGGATGCCGGCAAATCTGGCCGTGATTCCGCTTACGCAGGTGCTGATGCCGTTTGCCGCCGCCGCGGTCGGATTGGGGTACATTTCGACCACTCTGGCTAAACCCGCAGTTTGGATTTCCGGGATGGCACTTGAAGGGATCGCGGGCACGGTTCATTTTTTTGGTGGAGCGCAGCTTGGGAGCGCACATCTAGGCGGCGCGCGTCTTGCGGGTGC
>JBEKLO010000114.1:0-24475 GCA_050010155.1 Terriglobales bacterium | reverse complement strand
ACGCCAGACGTCAGTCCCCGATGGAAAACTTTTTCGTAAGTCTCCTGGTCTTGCAGCGGAATGTCATCCAGCTTGAGATTCGTCCCCTTCTGTGCGATCAGTTTCAGCGTGTCATCGAGAATAGTTAATGTAGTCAGCCCGAGAAAATCCATCTTCAGCAGGCCCATCTTTTCGATGGCCACCATATCGAAGGCAGTAACAATTTCGTCGTTCTTCGTTTTGTGCAGCGGGACCAGCTCAATCAGCGGACGCGGCGAAATCACCACCCCCGCGGCGTGTACGCCAGAATTGCGAACGAGTCCTTCAAGCTTCCGAGCCGTGTCGAGCAACTGCCGCACTTGCGGATCCTTCTGATAAGCCTCCTGCAGCGCCACCGACTCCGCCAGCGCTTCGTCGAGCTTGATATTCAGCGTAGTCGGCACCATCTTCGCGATGCGGTCCACGTCGCTGTATGGCATATCCATGGCGCGGCCGACGTCTTTGATCGCAGCCTTAGCCGCCATCGTGCCAAACGTGATGATCTGCGCCACATTTTCGCGCCCGTATTTATGGGTGACGTATTCAATCACCTCACCGCGCCGGTTCATACAGAAATCGATATCGATATCCGGCATGGAAATGCGTTCCGGGTTTAGAAAGCGCTCGAACAGCAGTTCATGCTGCAGCGGATCAATGTCGGTAATCCCGAGCGAATACGCAACCACCGCGCCCGCAGCCGATCCTCGCCCCGGCCCCACCGGAATTCCGCGCTCCCGTGCGTAGCGAATGAAGTCCCACACAATCAGGAAATAACCGGAAAACTTCATCTGCTGAATGATGCCGATCTCGCGCGCCAGCCGCTGTTCGTAATCGGCCAGCGAATGTTTGAGCCGGCCGCTAGCCGCCGCGTCCCGCAGATTCTCCATCCGCCGCGCAAATCCCTGCCGCGTGATGTGCTCGAAATAACTGTCGAGCGTAAATCCCTCGGGAACATCGAAATGCGGAAACGGGCTCGGAACTTTTTCCAGCCGAAGGTTGCAGCGCTCGGCAATACCGAGTGTGCGCGAAAGCACCTCGGGCGCGTCCTTGAACACGCGCATCATCTCGTCGCCATTCTTGACGAAGAACTGTGTGCCTTCGAACTTCATCCGGTTCGTCTCTTGAATCGACTTCCCCGTCTGAATGCACAGCATCACATCCTGGGCATGCGCATCGTCCTCGCAGAGATAGTGGCTGTCGTTGGTGGCAACCATCGGCAGCCCCAGATCCTTTTCCAGTTGAAACAACCCAGAATGGATCCGGTGCTCCATCTCCAGGCCCTGGTCCTGGATCTCAAGAAAAAAGTTTTCCTTGCCGAAGAGATCGCGATAGAACCCAGCAGCCGCCCGCGCCGCATCGTAGTTCCCTTCCGTCAACCGCTCGGCGACTTCGCCCTTCAAGCATCCCGAAAGCCCGATCAGCCCCTTGGAATGTTCCGCCAGAAAGTTTTTGCTAACCCGCGGCTTGTAATAAAAGCCGCGCAGCGAGGCTTCCGACGTGATCTTCACCAGGTTGCGATAGCCTTCTTCATTTTCGGCAAGCACCAGCAGGTGGTTATACGTATCGCCGTCGGGCGGAGTGCGCGCAATAACGTGATCGTCTTTCTTGCAGATGTAAAGCTCGCATCCGACGATCGGCTTGATGCCAACCTTGTGCGCCGCATTCACAAAATGCACCGCGCCAAAAATGTTTCCATGGTCGGTCATCGCTACGGCGGGCATGCCCAGTTCATGGACGCGATGAACGAGTTTGTCGACGTCGCAAGCGCCGTCAAGCAGTGAATAATCGCTATGCAGATGCAGGTGGACAAATTGATTTTGGCTCATGAAGGCTTGGCTTTCATTCTAATGGCTGGAGCGAATCGCGCAATGCCTGAAAGTGGTGCAATCCCACCGCGAGCTAGCAGCGCGGCTCAGTTCCGACCGAGCGGTGGACGCCCGTCATTGAAGTTGTTTGCACTGCGCCACCCGCTTCTTAGGCAGCCCGTGCAGCAGTTCCAGAAACACTCCATTCGTCCATCCGAACCCCACGATGTTATCCCGGTAACCTTCGGCCAACTGTATGTTCGAGGAATCCGAGACCACGTCATATTTTTCGCGAATATTCCCGTCGCGCGCGAAATTGTCCAGCACCATGCCGAGAAATTCACAAGAGATGCGGTCCGCGTCCTCGTTGTACCCATATCGTCGTAAGCCTTCGACCGCCAGCAGCTGTATCGGAGCCCATCCATACGGATAGTCCCATTGCACGCCCGTCTGCTTGGTACTCATGGCCAGCCCTCCTTGCCGTTCAAACAAAGGAAGGTTCCGCATCACCGATTTCGCTTGCGCAGCGGTTGCCAGCCCCGCCCACAGCGGGTAGAACGTGGTGGCGTATTCATACGACGACAGCTTCTTGTGTTGAAAGTCGCAGTCAAAAAACAGACCGCGCGCGTCGTCCCAGAGCAGCGTACGCATAATCTTTAGTCGCTTCTCGGCCCGCTGATGCCATTGCGCCGCGGCCGCGCGGTCGCCCAGCCATTTGCTGACTTGTTCCAAATCCGTTTCCGTTTTGTACAGCAGACTGTTGAGGCACACCGGAGCGTAATGGTGCGTCTCTGCACCATACGGCCCAAAACGAAATGAAATATCAAACCCCGATTCGCGCATGCTTCGATCGCCTTTGTAATACTCGTCGCTCAGCGCAACGTATTTCGCCGGAGCACATTTTGAACCAGCCGCCGGCGAGCCGTCCGCACAAAGCGCCAGCGAATACTCCGGATGCTTGAGCGCATCGGCCGTAGTTCGTTCCACCAGGTACGGACTTGGCCCCGGCTGCTTCGCAAAATATGCGAGCACGTCGTGGTAATAGCCGGTCTCATCGTGCAAGCCCTCCGGAACCGGCCCGTCGCCAAAATCGTAGTAGCGCGACAATCCCGTCGCTCCCGCCAAATGCGGCTCCTGGAGCCACATTTCATAGTCCTCATTGGCGTAGCGATAAGCCTTCGCCAGCCACTTCAAATCTTCATGCCCGCGCTCTTTCTCCGCTTCCCACACCGCAACGATCATGGAACTCAGAAACGGTGGCTGCGATCGCGTCAGGTAATAAGTTCGATTCGCATTCAAGACGCTGCCGTAGTGCTCGATTTCAAAGAAGAAATTTTCGACCATGCCTCGCGCCATGTCGATCTTTCCGTCGCGCAGCAGTCCGCGAATAATAAAGTAGCTGTCCCACCCGTACATCTCGTTGAATCGTCCACCCGGGACGACATAGGGATTCTCCAGAAACAGCAAGCCGGGCGGCTGGATCCCATGCTCTCTTACTTGCCCCGGCCCGTGAATGACTCCCGGAAGATGTTGAACCTCCACATTGCATTCTCGCCAAAGGTGCTCTAATCCGGCAGGCATGGCGAAATCGGCGGGCACATAAAGTGTGGACACCTCGGTCAGCTTGGGATCGGCAACCGCCTCGCACTTCGCCGTCGAACGTCTTAAGACCGTCCAACTCGATGAGATGTAGTCAAGGATTGCATGGAGTTTTGGGTTCTGCGGCGGAGACACACTCATGGCTTGCGGATGAATATCAACGGAACAGAAAAACAGGAAAGCAACAATCGCGACTCCGCGCATAGAAACTACAGCGCTACTGTGGCACCTGGAAATCCACGCCGCGATCGTCATTCATCTTGATCGTGGCCGGAATATCGAGCTGGGCGAGCGGAATCTTCTTCCCGGCTTGGTGATCATTCAGCACCCAGAGCGTTCCGCTGGCGATGGCGTAATTGTGTACTTCTTCCACATGCTGGTCGCGGAACACCAGCGCCGTAGCCGGTTCCTCGCTCTTAGGCCGATTGCGCGCTTCGACGTCGGCTTGCAGTCGGTCAATCTTTCCGTTCAGCGCCTGCACATCGCGCTGCAATCCGTTGTCTTGGTATGGAGCGGCAGCCGGAGCCTGATAGAAGCCGGAGTAATCCTGATCCTGGTCTCCCGAATCATAGTCGAGAGAATTGTCGTACCAGCCGTACGGATAATATCCGTAATATCCTAGGTAAGGATAATAACCACGGCCGTAGCCGCCGCGATAATTGTAGTAGGGATAGCCGCTCCGAATACGGACGCCGCCGCTATGGCCGAAACTTCCGCTGTGCGCGGCGCCATAGGAGTGTCCAACCGAGGAGTGCCCTGCCGAGAAATGCCCGCCGCCTGAACCACCGTGGGAACCGCCGCCACCGTGTCCGCCGCGTTGTGCCCACACCGGTATCGCGATCAACGCAAGGCCCAGCACCGCAATGGGCAACCACTGCCGCATACGCGCATTATAGCGCAGCTTTAACTTGTTTTCTTGTACTGTTTTGTCAAGAAAACGCTCCGGTCCCGAAAAAAATCACGCTCCCGGGCCACAAAGCTCGGCTCGCTTATTTGCCCTTTTTTTTCTTGGGCTTGGACTTGGGTTCCGGTTTGCTGGCGCTCTTTGTCTTGGTTTTACCCGCAGATTTAGCCACCGCCTTCGGGGGCGTAGCTGGTTTCACCGGCTTCTTGCCCGCCGATGCCTTAACCGGCGCGCTCGCCACGGCTGTAGCGGGTTTCGTTGCGGCTGGAGCCACGACTTTTCCCGCGGACGCGGCCTTCGGAGGCACCGCCGCAGCGGACTTGCCCTTGACCGGAGGCGCTGGCGCAACGGCGACTGGTGCAGTGGAAACCGCCACCGTCTTTCCCTTGGTGCCCTTTTTGCCGCTCACCGCCGCAGGCGGAGCAGCAGCCGCGGCCGCAGCCTTAGCTCCCCGACCCCGCTTCGCCGGCGGTGGCGGTGGCGGCGGAGGCGGTGGGGGCGCAAGCGGCTTTAGATATTTCAAGGTCTCCGTACGCGAACGCAGCTTGCCGTCGAGCAGCAGCAGGAACACATCGTTTGCAATCTTCGCATACGTCGGAATCTCCGGCGTGATATGCAGTTCCGTCATCTCCGGCAATGGAATCTTCTGCTTCACCTGGCGCCATTTCGTGAAGAAATTCTTGATCTTCTGCGCCACAGACTGCTGCCGCGCCGTGATCGCCAGAAACAGAATCATCTCCGGACGCGCCGACGACAGCAATTGCCACGTCCGCGAAGGCGTCGCCGCTTCTTTGCCCATCAAACGCTTCGCCAGCGTGTGTGCATTCGCATCCAGATCTTTCCAGGCCTCGACCAGATCCTTGCGCGGAATCGCCCGCCGCAAATCCGAAATATCTTTGTCGCCGAGCCGCTCGGTCAGAAAATGCAGCACTGCCGGCGCAACCTCCGGCGTATAACCCAGTTCGTTCATTTGCTGCCGCGTCTTCACCAGCGCGCCCAAGCCGGCCGTATCCGCCTTTGCCGTCGTCCAGCGCGGATTCAGAACCTTCAGCCATCCTTCTTTTTCGTAAGCCTTCAGGACGCCGAGCGCATCGTCCTCATACGCCAACTGCTCAATCTCGTATCCGATGCTCGAGTTCCGGATGTACTCGATATAGTTATTTTCCTTGCCCGATTCGTAACGCGCTTGCGTTCGCTCCTCGAGCGGCCAATGAAAGCGCGTGGTAAAGCGAGTCGCGCGGATCATCCGCGACGGATCTTCCAGAAACGCGTAGTTGTGCAGCACGCGAATCACTTTCGCTTCGATATCGGCTACGCCGTTGAACGGATCCATCAGCAACCCGCGCGATCCTTCGTTCAGCGAGAGCGCCATCGCATTCACTGTGAAATCGCGGCGACGCAGGTCATCAATAATCGTGGCTGGCGCCATCTGCGGAGCTTTGCCCGGCTTGTCGTAGCGTTCCGAGCGCGCCATTCCGATCTCTGCGCGAACGCCGCCCGGCAGCGTCAGCAACAAAACGCGAGTCTCGTCGTCGGCGTCGCCAATTACCGCGCCCGCCTTCTCCAGGTCTTTCTGCAGCTTGAGCGCGTTGCCCTGCACGGTGAAATCCAGGTCGCGGATGGGAAAGCCGGTAATGACGTCGCGGATCGCGCCGCCGGTGAGATACAGATTCATCCCCGCCGCCTTCGCGGCGTCTAGGACAAGCGCTACTGCCTTTTGTTGATCCGGCGAGAGCCGGGTTTCGAGCGTATATAAGTAATCGGCCATGCCTTCCTAGCCGCCCTGGGGGCCCTTCGTGGGGCTCAACCAAGGCGTTTTTCACAGCTTTTCCACAAGGGGGTGCGCCCGCAACCTAGCAGGTTGCCCGCCTACAGAATCTAACTCTTTCTATACATTAGACTTATACCGCAGAACCACCGTTGCCGTAAACAGAAGAAAATAACACAAGGTTTACAGTTTGGCTACTGCGAAGGCACTAACTGTCCCAATTCCACCGGAAAGTGCGAGAATCCAAGTTGGACCGTGTGGCGCGGACCTGCCCTGAGCGCAGCCGAAGGGGCCTCGCCCGCGAAAACTCTAACACGCTTGCGACTTGCGGGATTTACAGTTTCACAGTGAAGAAAGTAGAACGCCTACAATTCAATGCCCTCGACCCACAAGAAAGTTATCGTGCGGAAACACGATCGCGACTCCATCAGCGGCCACGTCACTCCCGCTAACTTCGTGGTTGATGGCAAACTCGAACTGCTCAACACCTCCGGCAACGTCGTCGCCATTGATCTGCGCGACATCAAAGCCGTTTATTTTGTCCGCGAGTTTTCCGATTCCGACCTGATGCTCCGCAAGACCTTTACCACCCGCCCTCGCACCGAAGGCTTGTGGGTCCGCCTCAAATTCAAAGACAACGAAGTGATCGAAGGCATTCTCCCCAACGACCTCACGCAAAATCCCGCCGAAGGATTCCTCCTGAACCCGCCCGACCTGCGCTCAAATACGCAAAGAGTATTCGTGCCGAGGGAGGCGCTAACGTCAGTGACGGTGCTGGCGGTAATAGGCGCAGCCAATCGCCGCCGCAAAGGCGGCCAGCCAGACACCAGGCAAGTCACGCTCTTCGAGCAGTAAGGTTTGTGTAGGGACGGCCGCCCTCGGCCGTCCAAGCCGAGCAAAGCTCGGCCCGGTCCCCCAAGCTGAAACCGGCCCCATCCGAACGCAGCCATTCCGCTACAATTCCCGAGACAAGCCATGAAACTATCCGCGATAGCCCAAGCCCTAAATGCAACCGTAGAAAACGCCCCACCCGATACCGAAATCACCGGAGTAGCCGCCATAGAACACGCGAGCCTCGGCCAACTCACCTTCGTCTCAAATCCCAAATACAACGCCGCCGCAAAGATCACGAAAGCCTCGGCGGTGATCGTAGCCGAAGACTTCCCCGCCCTATCCACGGGAATGCTGCGCAGCAAGAACCCGTATCTGGCCTGGGCGAAGGCCATAGAACTTTTCTATCAGCCGCCGCGCTACGCCCCCGGTATCCATCCCACAGCGGTGATTCATGCCAAAGCCAAACTAGGCAAGAATGCGCACATAGGACCGTACGTAGTAATCGACGAAGACGTAGTCATCGGAGACAACGCCGTCATCCTGGCCCACGTCGTCATCTATCGCGGAGTCACCATAGGCCACAATTTCTTCGCCCACGCCCACGCCGTGGTTCGCGAATTCTGCCAGCTAGGCGACAACGTCCTGCTTCAGAATGGAGCAGTAGTAGGCTCCGACGGTTTCGGCTTCGCCAAAGATGAAGAGGAAGTCAGCGGTCGCCGCTGGCACAAAATCGTCCAGTCGGGCAATGTCATAGTCGAGAGCAATGCCGAACTCCAGGCCAACACCTGCATCGACCGAGCCAGCATAGGCGAAACCCGCATCGGACAAGGCGCGAAGCTAGACAACCTGGTCCACATCGGCCACAGCTGCACCATCGGACACGACACGCTCCTCTGCGCCCAGGTAGGCCTGGCGGGCACCACCGACGTAGGCAACAATGCGATCCTCGCCGGACAAGTAGGAGTGAGCGGCCACGTCAAAATCGGAGACGGAGCCATCGCCATAGCGCAAAGCGGAATCCCGCACGACGTTCCCGCCGGAGCCATGGTGAGCGGCTCTCCCGCCATCGACCACCGCCTATGGCTGAAGTGCTGCGCCGCCTATGCCAAGCTGCCCGAGATGGCCAAGGCCCTAAGAAAGTTGACGGAGCGCGACCATTCATAGAGTTGTCATCGCAAGCAAATTGTCACGCCGAGCAGAAGGAAACACCTCTTTCAGAAAATTGTCATCCTGAGCAAAGCGAAGGACCTGCTTCTGTCCCGCTCCACTGCCGATGGGTGCCTGTGCAAACGCGATTCATCGCCAATTGAGAATCGTCTGCCATTTGGAACCTCGAATTACTTCCGGTTTGCCGACGATTCGTCCAGCATCGCCATCACACTCAGAACTCCACCCGCGCCTGAAAGGCAATCATGCGTGGACTGCTATCTCCACCCAAACCGACACCCAGCAAGCCGGTCGGCGGAGAGGTCGTGGATGTGAGCGCTCCGAAGCCACTCTGGGTGGAAGGATTTCCCGGAATGCCGGCCTGCACTACACTGGGAAGCGCATAGTTCGGATGGTTGAAAACATTAAAAAACTGACCCTCAAACCGCAGCTTCACACGCTCGGTTAAGGGGAACCATTTTGTCAGGTAGAAGTCGCTCCAGAGAAAATCAGGACCACGCAAGGCATTACGGCCCAGGTTTCCGAATTGGCAATTCTCCGCGCTGTCACCGCCATAGCACTGCCCTGTACTCGGATCGACCGTCGATACGAATGCATCCGGATTAAGCCACTGAATCGTTCCAGTCTGCGTAACCCCCGGAATCGGATGATGCTCATACAACGGAATTCCTGGAATTACACTGGCGAACTGTGGCCCGCTGCCCTGCACAATGCCGTTTCCGTTCGCCGAATAGGGCGTGCTTAAAACCGAGAACGGAACTCCAGTGTGCCAAAACGCCGTTCCAGAGATCTGCCAGCCGTTGAGCGCGTAGCCCAGCGTGTGATTGTGCACTCTTACCGGCAACTCATACACATACTGCACGTTGAGATTTTGCCGGATGTCATAGTCGCAGGGACCATAATCACGGGCCAGATCTCCCGGCAAAGGCGAGAGAATCCCTCCCGCCGAAAACGGAAGAAATCCTCCATTCGAGACCGTATCCATGCAACGGCTCCAGGTGTAGTTGACCTGTCCTTGCAAGCCATGGCTCAGACGCTTCATTGCGGTCAGTTGAAGACCGTTATAGTGGCTGTTCGCGCCCGTGGAGAACTGCGTCACCGCGCCAAATCGCGGATCGGTGGACTGCAGGTAGGGGAACGGGGCAAAACATCCCTGACACACGGTTTGGTAGCCGTTGACTTGGGTCGAGTACGGCTGATTCACGGCGCGCGTGCCTACGTATTGCGCCTTCACGCTGGCTGTCGCTCCGAATTGATGTTCGATTCCCAAACTCCACTCCATGAAATACGGCGCGTGGAGTTTGCCGTTGGGGATGGCCGTGATCGCCACCGGCGATAGACAGCTCGCGGGATTTGCCTGTGGAGATGCGCACGAGAGTTGACCGTGGGGAAATCCGGCAGTGAAGGTTTGATTTGCGGCTACGATTGCATTTACCACGCTGTTTGCCACTCCGGGAGCGATGGCGGTGCAGCCGAATTGCGGGTCGCAGCCTGCGGATCCCGCTTTGCCCACAGTGCCCAGGAGTCCTCCCTGAAATGTTTTGTCATAAGGGGGGTTGGCTCCCACAAGATCGGCGACGCTGCCCGGCAAGATGTCGCTGAAAATTCCGAAGCCGGCGCGAAGCACCGATTTCGGCTCCAACTGCCACGCAATCGCCATTCTCGGTTGCAGAATAGCCACCGGCGTGGACGAAAACAGATTACCGAGATGAGTTTGAATGGCGGCGTTCAAGGGTTGATTCACATCATGCGACATGGAATTGAAAGAGCCGCTGAGGCGGGCCACTTGATCATGAGGATTCAGCGGATTCGAATTGAAGGTGTCGCGCAGGCCGAACGTCCAGGTGAGCGTGCGAGTTGTTTTCCAGGTGTCCTGGGCATAGATATCGAGATTGAGAAAGTTGAAAGGCTCGTTGGCGTGCGATGGAAACGCTTCTGATACGGTGCTCGCCGCTCCATAGATGTATTGCTGCAGGTTGGCGTAGGTCACGGTGGGAACCGTGCCTTCTCCGAAGTCGTAATCGTTCAGCCGGAAGATCCGCGTATTAGTTCCGAACCGCAGCTCGTGGCCTCCATGGCTCCAGGCTAGATTGTCATTGATGAAGAACCTGGAGGCGCGTCTGCCTTGCACCCAGGTGTTGTCGAGCCCTCCCATAGGCGTGAAGGGGTTCGCCCCGCTTCCCTGCAATACGATCGGAAACGCCGCAAGCGTCTTCTGAAGGTTGCTCGGGCCGAACAGGCTTTCGTACCACGAGAACGCGGGATTGAAGTAGTTCACCAGGTTCTGCGAAAAGACGTGCGTGTATCCGACCGCGAAAGAATAGAGAGGCTGGGGCGAGAGCGCATTGAACAACGGGTTGATGGGATCGGTCCACGCGGCTTGCAGTCCGGTGTCGGACTGAAAACGGAACCAGGTTGTATCTTTCTGGTTGATGTTGTAGTCAACCCGGGCCGTCTGCACCTGTTCGTGGTCGTCACTGGTGTGCGAGACGCTTTGCTGGTTGGCGCAAACGGCGAGCGGGCAACCATCAATCGTATACGGGGCGCCGTTGGTATTTCTGTAGAGCGAGAACATCCTTTGATAAAACGGCACCTCCTGGGGCGCCGCCGGCAGATCATTTTTCGGATTGTCGGGGTCGATGTAGCCCAGAGGAAGCTGCTGCAAAACGTATTGTTGGAATGCCGCAGTGGGAACGATGGTTGGCGTAACAATCGGTAGCGCGATCCGCACCCATTCGCTGTCGAAAAAAAAGAACAGCTTGTCGTGCGCAATCGGCCCACCCACACTGCCTCCAAAATGATTGACCGTCGCTCTGGGCTTGTAACGTCCTGGCACCGCATTGGTGAAGTAGTCCGCCGCATTCAGACGCGAACCATTCCATAGTTCATACAGATTTCCGTGAAACTGGTTCGTGCCAGACTTGGTGACGTAGTTGACCTGCGCCGCTCCATACCGTCCCTGATCCACGGAATAGGAAAGCGTGTTAACCGTCACTTCCGAAATCGAATTCAACCCCAGAACGAGGTTGGTGGAAAGACCGCTGTTGAGGTTGGTGAGCGGGTCGTTCGTCTCCAGCCCGTCCACAATGTAGCCGTTGGAGAGGGCGGGGAGTCCATTAAATTCCACGTTGCCGTATCCGTTACTGCCGCCGACAAAATCGTTACTGCTCCCCGCCGTATTGATCAGGGCTCCGGGCGCGAACTGCAGAGGATAGGTCAGGTCGCCGCCTGGATTCGGCAGGTTTTCGAGGGCTGGAGCATTGAGGGTCGTGGACGTGTTTGCACTTTCCGGATTGATGAGCGGAGCCTCGCTGCTTACCTCAACCGCTTCGTTCGACCGGGCCACCCTGAGCATGAAGTCCACGGTTTGCTTCTGGCCCAGACCCGCGATGACATTGTCATTCTGTCGCGCTTCGAAGCCTTGCGCTTCAACTCGGACGGAATAGATGCCCGGCTTTAACTGCGGGAAGTCGAACCGCCCCCCTTCATCGGTCCGGGCGCTACGCCTCAGTCCGTTCTCAGGGTTGACGATCGTCACCGTGGCGCCCGCCACGACTGCATCCGTTGTGTCTCGAACTTGGCCAACAACAGCGCTCGTGGTTTCGCCTTGCGCCCACGCTCTCGCGGGAAGCAGACACACCACCGCCATCATAAAAAAAGCGACGTCCGATGCCCGCGCCATGAATACCCCACTCGTTTGCCCGCGAAAACGGGCAACGTTTTTCCCCGGTCCATTTATTAACCGGAGATTATTTCATATAGTTAATCATAGTTAATACAAACAGGCAAGGGATAGAGGGGACTGAGGAACCTTGGCGCTCGTGTCCGAGTGAGCGGCAACTCGGATGTTAAATGTTGTTGTCAGGCGATACCACTAAGAACCCTGGTAGTTGATGCAAATGGCGGGGTGGCCCGTCCTATCGCGAAGCGAAGGGCGGGGATTTTGATCTTCTTTCACAAGGCCCACGGTCATTTCCCGCTCACGATTCCCAATTGACCGCACCGCCCGCAATCATCGTCAGCACAAGCTTGGGCGGTTTGTTCGCTGGAAACCACGGTCAATGAGTGCAATCGCGATTTATCGACAACTGAGCCTCGTTCGAGTACCAACACCTGCTCGCTCGTTGACTTACCCCGTAGTCCGCCCTATCGAAAGATGCTCGACCAAACCATCTCCCATTACCGGATTGTCGAAAAGCTCGGTGGCGGCGGCATGGGAGTCGTCTTCAAGGCCGAAGATACCGACCTGCATCGCTTCGTCGCCCTGAAATTTCTTCCCGATGATGTTGCACAAGACACGCAGGCTCTCGCGCGCTTCCAGCGCGAAGCACAAGCCGCATCGGCGCTGAATCATCCGAACATCTGCACCATCCACGAGATCGGCAAACACGACGGCCGGTTGTTCATCGTCATGGAGTTCCTCGACGGCCTGACGCTGAAGCATCGCATCGGCGGCAAGCCGTTGGAGAACGATCCGCTTCTCTCCCTTGCCATCGAAATCGCTGACGCGCTCGACGCCTCGCATAGCGAAGGCATTGTTCATCGCGACATCAAGCCTGCCAACATCTTCGTCACCAAGCGCGGTCACGCCAAGGTTCTCGACTTCGGACTAGCAAAGGTCACGACCAAGAACAACTCGTCGACCGGAAACACCGCGACCATGCTCACATCCGACCAGTTGACGAGTGCGGGGGCGATGCTCGGCACAGTTGCCTACATGTCGCCCGAGCAGGTCAAAGCGAGAGAGCTCGACGCCCGCTCCGATTTGTTTTCGTTTGGAGCTGTGCTCTATGAAATGGCGACGGGTAAGTTGCCGTTCGAGGGTGAGAGTTCCGGCGACATTTGTGGTGCGATTGTCCATCAGGAACCAGCGGCAATCGCACAGTCCAATCCCAACGCTGCCGCCGGACTCGAAGCCATCATCCGCAAGGCACTGGAGAAAGATCGCGAGCTGCGCTACCAGCACGCCTCCGAAATCCGCACCGATCTGCAGCGCTTGAAGCGCGACACCGAAAGCGGACGTTTTACGGCGGTGAGTTCAGGATCGACGGGTGGCCCACTCAAGCCCTCTTTTGGCTTGAGTGGGGATGTCAAAAGCCCGAGTGGGGAAGTTGGAAACCGACTCGATGTGGGGACGACCATTGGCCGTGTGGGGCCGGACACTCCTGTCCGGCCAGGGCGAGCGAAGCTCGCCGGCTACGCCGCCGGAGCCCTCATATTAGTAGCCCTGATTGCTGGCAGTCTCTACTACTACCACTACCACCGCCCCAAACCCCTCACCGACAAAGACACCATCGTCCTCGCCGACTTCGACAACACAACCGGAGACGCCGTTTTCGACGACACGCTCAAGACCGCGCTCACCGTTTCCCTGAACCAGTCGCCGTTTCTGAACGTGCTTTCCGACAACAAAGTTGTGGCAACGCTGAAGCAGATGACGAAGCCGCCAGATACAAAACTCGCGCCCGATGTGGCCCGCGAGCTTTGCCAGCGGGCGGGCAGCAAGGCTTACGTTGCTGGGGCGATCGGCAGGCTGGGCAACAAGTATGTACTGGAATTGAAGGCGGTGAATTGCCTGAGCGGGGACTCGCTCGGTGAGCAGCAGGTAACGGCGGAGTCCAAGGAGAAAGTGCTGGATACGCTGGGTCAGGCAGCATCGAAGCTGCGTACCGACTTGGGGGAATCGCTGACCACTGTACAAAAGTTTGATGTCCCTCTGGACCAAGCGACCACCCAGTCGCTGGAAGCGCTAAAGGCGTATTCGCTTGCGAGCAGAGCCAACCAAGAAAAGGGTGACAAAGCGAGCATGCCCTACTATCAGCGCGCAATCGAACTGGATCCAAATTTTGCCATGGCGTATTTCACGTTGGGCACCGATTACACCACTGTCGCGGAGGTAGGACGCTCCAGAGAGTACTACACCAGAGCATTCCAGTTGCAGGAACATGCCAGCGAACGGGAGAGGTTACAGATCCTCGGTGCATATTATGAATACACAACTGGAGAACTGGACAAGGGCGCGCAGACACTCGAGGAGGAGATTGCGATCTATCCGCGGGTGAGTCAACCCTACGACCAGCTATGCGTACTTTACGATGAGCTGGGACAGTATGAGAAAGCTTTGGACGTGTTGGAACAAAGAAAGCAGCTGTACCCAAAGTCGGTGTCGTACCAGAATGTTGCTAACAACCTTTTGGGTTTGCAGCGTTTCAACGAGGCCCGCCAGTTGTTGCACGAAGGGGTAACGCTAGAACCGAGCGATTTTATTCTCCACAATGCTCTCTACGGTCTGGCCTTCATTGAGTCGGACTCTGCCGCGATGGCGGAGCAGCAACAGTGGTACGTGGGCAAGCCCGGGTTCGAGAATATGGGGCTGGAGTTGGCAGCCGATACGGAGGCGTCCGTCGGCCATCAGGCCAAAGCGCGGGAGTTCACCAAGCGGGCCGTCGCCTCCGCCATCGGGGCTGACAGCAAGGAAAATGGAGCAGTATGGCAGGCGAATGCTGCCGTGCAACAAGCGGCCTACGGAAATATCACAGAAGCGCGACAGTCAGCCACAGCGGCTTTGAAGCTTGCTCCCACGAACGCGGGCGTGGAGAGCGAAGCGGCGCTTGCTTTTGCCATGACGGGTGATACAGCAAAAGCCGAGTCCCTGGCCCAGGACTTAGGAAAACACTATCCGCTGGATACCCAGATGCAGGCGCTCTGGCTGACCGCGATTCATGCGCAACTGGCGCTAGGCAGAAAGAATCCGGCCGCCGCTCTTAGTGCCTTGACCGCTGCTTCCCCCATCGAGTTCGCGTCGTTGCAGTTCGAGCTCTATGGGTCCTGCCTGTATCCGACGTATATTCGCGGCGAAGCGTATCTGGCGGCGGGGCAGGGCAAGGAAGCCGCCGCCGAGTTCCAGAAAATTCTCGACCACAGCGGCGTCGTCTGGAATTGCTGGACGGGAACGTTAGCGCATCTGGGTGTGGCGCGGGCGAACGCACTGCAATCGAAAACTCTTCAAGGACGAGGGCAAGACGCGGATGCCGATCTCGCGCGAAGTCGCGCCCTCGCCGCTTATAAAGATTTCTTCACCCTGTGGAAAGATGCCGACCCGGATATCCCGATTTACAAACAAGCGAAAGCCGAGTACGCGAGGCTGCAGTAGTCGAGTGTTGTTAACAGGCGATTGCACCAATTGACCCGGACGGTCCGTAGTTGGTGAAATCGCGATTTATCAACAACTGATTTTCAAGGAGTCCTTCAAGTCCTTTTCGCTGATTGACTTGCCCCACGTGTAGCCATAAGATTCCTGCCAAATGGTCGGGGCAGGCGATCTCACTACCGCGTCATCGAGAAGTTGAGGGGATGGGTGTGGTTGCGCGATACATTGAGTTGGCGAAGCAGATCGGATTCCCGCAATAGCTGGGGATAAGACGGAGGAATCATGCATCGACGCAGATTCATGAAGCTGACGATGGGTGCCGCGACGACAGCGTTAGCCTTGCCATCTTGGGCGCGTGCCCAAGCGCAGGAGCGCATGGCCCCCACTCTATATCCCGACTCCGCTATCGAAATCGTCGACCCGCGTTTTGGCGAATACGTGGTATTCAACGCCGCCGTCGAGCGCCTGTACACGGGGGCGCGCTGGGCCGAGGGCCCGGTGTGGTTTGGCGACGGACGTTTCTTGCTATTCAGCGACATCCCCAACAATCGAATGCTGCGCTGGCTGGAAGATACCGGCGAGGTGAGTGTGTTCCGCAGCCCGTCAAACTACAGCAACGGCAACTTTCGTGATCGTCAGGGCCGCCTGCTGACCTGCGAACATGACTCGCGCCGTCTCACGCGAACCGAACACGACGGCACTGTGACGGTGCTTATGGATCACTTCCAAGGCAAGCCTCTGAACGCGCCCAACGATCTCGTCGTTCATTCCGACGGTGCCATCTGGTTCACCGATCCCGGGTACGGAATCATGTCGAACTACGAAGGACACAAAGCTGCGTTTGAATTGCCCGCCAACGTGTATCGCCTCGACCCGGAAACCCGCGAAGCCGCCGTCGTGGCCAGCGACATGATGAAGCCCAACGGCATCTGCTTCTCTCCCGCCGAGAAAAGGCTTTATATCGTGGATACCGGACCAACCGAACCGGGTATTCCCCATCCCATTCGTGTCTATGATGTTGAAGACGGCAAACGGCTGAAGAACGGCCGCCTGTTTGTCGATATGTCGCCGGGATCGTCCGACGGCATCCGCTGCGACGTTGACGGGAACGTGTGGAGCGCGGCAGGTTGGGGACCGGACGGCTTTAACGGCGTGCACGTCTTCGCGCCCGACGGCAAGCGCATCGGAAAAATTCATCTGCCGGAAGTTTGTGCGAACCTTTGTTTTGGCGGCGCCAAGAAGAACCGCCTCTTCATGGCTGCCAGCCACTCTCTCTACTCCCTCTACGTCAACACCGAAGGAGCCCAGACGCCCTGAGTGTTGACTTCTGTTGAAACCAGGCGATTACACTAAGAACCTTGGTAGTTGGTGTAAATGACGGGGCGGCCCGTCCGATCGCCAAGCGAAGGGCGGGGCTTCCGACTTTCTTTCATCACAAACGCCCAGTGCGCACCATCACAGACACCGAACCGCCCATCGCCGACAATGGAGTTCGACCTGTAGCAGGACAGAGGTGTGCCCGTCCCCAAGACAGCGCCCTCGAACTCTGCTCCAGCCCCACGAGTCGGCGCTCTTTGACAACTTAGGCAAATACTTCTCCGTGAGCAAACCGGAGGGGGTCCCAGCGCCCGTCTTCTGTCAAGTGGGTGGAAAAAGCGAAATTCCTTCCCCTTGACACGATTTACCCCACTTCAGAGGCTCCTGTAACCAAGAACGAGGCGTAAGTCCTTATTCCGGAATATTTTGCATATAAGCCCTTTAGATTCAAAGACCAAGTGAAAAACATCCTCCTAACTCCATGATTCCACGAAGACCGGGGGAGGGGGGGTGGGAGTACCAGGTAGTAAACATCCACACAAAACGCTCCGCTTCCGACCGATTTAGCACACGCAGCAGAAAATAAATTTTCGGGTGCGTAAACCGAAAGAAATCCTACTCCTGAAGATCCGCCGGAAGACCGCTGTTGATCGCGGCGCGCACTTTGGCCATCAGGCAATCCCGTTCTCCAAATTCGGACGGCTCGATGGGATCGTGAAATTCCACCGTCACCGTTCCCGGACGAATCGCAAAGCGCGCCTTCGGCATAACTTCTTCGGTGCCGGAAATCGTGATGGGCACGACTGCGACTTTGCATTCCTCGGCAAGATAGAACGGACCTTTTTTGAAGGGCAGCAACTTGCCATCGAAGGAGCGCTTGCCTTCGACGTAGATCGTCATGTTCAGTCCGAGGTCGATGGCCTTGACGGCGTCGCGCAAGGCCGTAATGCCCTTATCGCGATTGCCGCGATCGACGGGCACGAGCGATCCGATGCGCATGATCTGGCTGAGAATGGGAACCTTGAACAATCCCTTCTTCACCATCACCGACGTCCGGCGCGGAATCAGCGGCAGAGTAATAGGCGGATCAAGATTGGAAATGTGATTCGACATGAAAATATATGTGCGCGCCGGATCAAGTTTTTCCAGGCCAAGAGTTCGGACCTTCACTCCTGCAATGCGCACGCCAGCGAATGCCGACCACATGCAGGTGCGGTACAAAAAATTGATGTCTTTGGTCAGATAGGTCCAGGGAAAGCCGAGAAGTGCAGCGATGGGCAGCGCCGCGGCCCAGAACAACAACATGAGAACAGTGCGAAACACTTACTTCTTCACCCCAAGCTTCTTCACTTCCGGCTTCTTCACTTCAGGCGCTTTCAGCCCGAGCTCGCGCAATCTTTGCGGTAGCTTCTCATAGATGCCGCCGAATCCGCCATTGGAGAGAATGGCCACCACATCGTGCGGTCGGAGTTCGGGCGCAATTGTGTTCACGATGGCGTCGGAGTCGGCAAGAATGCGCGCCTGCTTTCCGCGCTTCTGAATCTCGTCGATCACGCGATGCAGGTCGAGCCGTTCTGCCTCGGGAATCGCTTCCGACTTGAAGATGGCTGCGACCACAACCTGATCGGCTTGCGCGAGGCTGCGAGCGAGCGCATCCTGCAGCACGTTGCGGCGCAGGGTATTAGAACGTGGTTCGAGCACCACCCAGAGACGCGATTGCGGATAGCGAGCCCGTAATGCGCGAATTGTCTGCTCGATGGCCGTCGGATGATGGGCAAAATCATCGATGATGGTGACTCCGTTGATCTCCGCCTTCACTTCGAGCCGACGCTTTACGCTGCGAAACGTTACGAGCGCTTTCGCAATCACTTCTTTTGGAATTTCATAATTCGCCGCAAGCGCCGCTGCAGCGGTCGCGTTCCAGACGTTGTATTCTCCGCCGAGCGCGAATTCGAAGTTTGCCCAAGGTTCGCCACCGCGCAAGACCGACCAGGAAGTTCGCTGCTCGCCAAGTTTCAGATTCGCGATCTTCCAGAGCGCTCGGTCGGACGTCCGATCTGAAGTACCATAGCGTTCGACGGGACAGAAGGCTTTCTGCAGACAGCGGTCGAGGCTCTCGTTGGAACTTGTACCCGAATCAAACGCGACAATGCGGCCGCGTCGCGGAACCAGATTCACGAGGCGCTTGAAAGCCGTCTCTACTGCTTCCAGATCCTTGTAGATGTCGGCATGATCGAATTCCACCGAGGTGAGAATGACGGAATCCGGAAAGTAGTGGAGGAACTTCGGACCTTTATCGAAGAACGCGGTGTCGTATTCGTCGCCTTCGAGGATGAAGTGCTTGCCTTCGCCAAGTCCGAAACTGCGGCCAAAATTTTCGGCGATGCCGCCGATGAGAAACGACGGCTGAAGGCCAGCCGTTTCGAAGATCCACGCCAGCATCGAGGTCGTCGTCGTTTTGCCGTGGGTTCCGGCAACCACTAGAACATCTTTGCCTACCAGAAATTCATCATGCAGAATCTGAGGCAACGAGCAGAATGGAATGCGCTCATCAAGCACGCGCTCCAGTTCGACGTTGCCGCGAGAAAGCGCGTTGCCCACGACCACCAGATCGGGCCGAGGAATTAGATTCGCTTCGGCAAACGGCTGCGCGACGGGAATGCCCAACGAGTCCAGAAACGTCGACATCGGCGGATACGATGCGGCGTCCGATCCGGTGACGCGAAAGCCGCGTTCCTGCAACATGCCCGCGAGCGACGCCATCGCCGTGCCGCAAATGCCGATCAGGTGAATGTGTTTGGGTTTGGTCATCAGAGGTTACTCATTCGACATAACTCATACGGCTCATTTTGTGGTCGCTGACTCCAAAATCTTCAGACTAACTTTGTCGCCCACTTCTAACCGCGCTCTTACGCCAATCGGCAGCGTGATGTTGGCGCGCGAAACGTGTCCCGATCGCAGCCCATACGCAACTGGAATTCCGCGGTCGCCAACCACTCGCAGCACGACTTCTTCCAGCGTGTAATCCTGGGTCGGACTTTGCCGGCAATCCATCATTTCGCCGAAGACGATGCCCTGCACGCCTTTGAACTTGCCCGCCAGTTTCAACTGCATCAGCATGCGGTCGATCTGGTAAGGCTTGGCGGCAAGATCCTCGAGGAAAAGAATTGTGCCCGCGGTTTGAATGTCATAGGGCGTGCCCAGCGCGGCGACCAGGATGGAAAGACATCCGCCATAAAGGATACCCTTGGCTTCTCCCGCCAGCAGTGGCTTGGCGCCTGAGCCCTCGCCAATCTCCCATTCTGCCGTTCCGCACACCGCGTTCTGCCAAGAGGCAAGATCCACGCCGTCAGCAATGGCGAAATCCTTGGCTGCCATCGGGCCGTGAAAAGTTACCAGGTTGGCGGAGTCGGCAAACACGGTCAGGAGCGTGGTCAGGTCGCTATAACCCACGAAAATTTTGGGATGGCCCGCGATTTTTTCCAAGTCCAGCGCCTTCGAATCGAGAGAGGGCAGCAGGTAGTTCGAACCGTATCCTCCTCGGGCGCAAACAATTGCGCGGATATCGTCGCGCACAAACATGTCTTCGAGTTCTCGCGCCCGGCGCTCGGCTGGTCCTGCGAAGTAGAGATCACGCTCCAGGATCGACTCGAAGTAGAACGGTTCGTAGCCGGCGCGGCGAAGGCCGTCGCAACCCGCCTCCAGCATCTCACGCTTGACGTTCGACGCGGGCGCAACGATTCCCACCTTGTCGCCGGGGCGGAGAGCGCGCGGCTTGATGCGCGAATTGTGGGAAGCGGAAGTCATCGTGTCGTACTTGTAGAAGAGCCTATTGGAAAACGGTATCTTTAAAGGTTAATGTTTGATCTTAAATGAAGAATTCTCCGCGGCAGACTAGACTCGCCGGGCCTCGGAGATAAACTTGATTCTCCCAGCGCACGGTCTGTGCACCTCCGGGCGCTATTACTTTTACCGGCGAAGTGACGCGTCCCCTGGCAATCGCGGCCGCGGCCGACGCGCAGGATCCCGTGCCTGAACTCTCGGTCTCTCCCACGCCCCGTTCAAACAAGCGAATCTCGATCTCATTGGCCCCGCGCACCACCACATACTCGACATTCGTGCCCTGCGGAAACTGCGGTTGAGTCTGGATCAGCGCTGCTTGCCGTTGCCATCCATCCTGAAAGTTGTCCACGAAAATTACGAAGTGCGGATTCCCCATCGAAACCTTTGTGCCTATGGCTCGCACCCACATGGTTTCAATCGCCAACTCGCCCCCGACTTCGGGCTGCCCCATATCCGCTTCGAACTCAAACGTAGGACCTTGCCGGGCTGCTTCCGAACTCGTCAATCGGCAGGTCTTCAGTCCAGCCCCGGTGCGGACGACAATTTCGGTCTTGCCATCTCGCGAAAAAATCTCTGCGGCCACACAACGGGTCCCATTGCCGGAAATTTCCGCCTCGGAACCATCGGCGTTGACCAGGTGGGCTTTCACATCGGCTTCCGCGTCGGGGAAGAGCCATTCCACGCCGTCGGCGCCCACTCCACGATGGCGGTCGCACAGGCGGCGGGTGAGCGCGGGCAGGTCGCTGGAAACGTGTTCTCCTTGCACCAATAAGAAATCATTGCCGCACGCTGAAGCTTTGGTGAACAGGATTTTCCCACCCGACTGGCCCCTGCTCGGAGTTGCGTTCATTCGTGTTCCATGCTTCCGAGTGAGGTCACGCTGGCGAATGCATCGGATTCGTGCAACCGGATGGAAAACACTTTCTGCTCTTCTTGTTCGCCATCGACCGAGAAAACCATGCGAAAATCCGGATCCGCGTTGGCGATGTGCACGCTGTGCATGGTCAGTTGCTCGGCATCGAGGACGCGGTTCACTTCGCGCAACATCGCATCCACGCTGCGGCCTGTGACTTCGTAACTGGTGGCGAACATTTTGAGCGAGAAGATTGCCTCGGTGCGCCCGAGCAGCACCAACGCGACCAAAATAATGACCGTAGCGAAACAGGCTGTCAGATAAAGGCCACCTCCCGCCGCCATTCCGATGCCCGCCACCACAAACAACGTAGCCGCCGTTGTGATCCCCGTGACCGACGTCTTCGCGTGCAGAATCGAGCCCGCGCCAATGAAGCCGATGCCGGGAATGATCTGGGCAGCGATGCGCGCGCTGTCTGACTCGACGCCGGCGAGTTGCCGCGAGAGGACAGTGAACATGGCCGCCCCAAAGCAGATAAACATATTCGTACGCAGTCCTGCCGGGCGATGCCGGAGTTGCCGCTCCAAGCCAATAATGCCGCCGAGGATCGCCGCCAACACCAGGCGTGCCAGCGTCGAACTAAGTACCACGCCCAGTTCGTTTCGTAGCAGTTGGATAATTTCGTGGATCGAGTCCATAGCAGACCCCGGGCTTCGAGCGGATTCTATCACCGCTATCCGGCGCTTTCTGTGTTGCTTGGCGGGAGGGGTTAACGCGATTGATTCGGGGTACTGCGAGGGGCGTAGATGCGAGCATGCGGCTGGTCCGTCGCGTGGAATTCGATCACCTCGGTAAGGTTCGTCCGATTCACGGCCTGGTCCACGGCATCTCCATCGAAGACAATCACAAAATCCACGTAGCGTGGTGGATCGGCGAGCGCCCGCTCCCACAGGCCTTCGGGATCGATGGGGCGCTTCCAGGCGCGATGATTTTCGTTATTCACTACCTGACGCAGCGGAATGCCGGCTTGCTCCATGACACCCACGTGCTCGCCCAGGTCCATCAGGAACCGTGAGTTCTTTGGCAGTCGCGCAATCACGCGCTCGACGGCGGAATTCAAGGAATAACGGGCCTCCCAGTTCTTCCGCGCTTCCACCAGGCATTGAGGGCCGGCCTTCCACACCGATGCGTAACTCGCGACCATCAGCGCAAAGATGATCGCCGTCGCTTTCGCGCGATGGCGTCCGCTCGGGGCGAATCGAAAGACAGAAGCAGCGAGCACTCCGGCAGCAACGGCGAACATGGGCAGCAACTGGAGTCCATAGCGCTGGTTGAAGGTCGCAAACGGCCACCACGTGTAGACGTGAAGCGGCACCGAGCCGTAGGCGATGGAGTAGGCGTAAAAGGGCAATGGAACCCACAGCAACAGTATGGCCACTGATTGCGATCGCAGTTTCCACGCTCCGACTATCACGGCCAGAAAGGCCGCTGCCAGCCAGAAGCGGCCCCAGTTCCCTTCCGCCATATTCAACTGCGCCGACTTCAAAAAATAGATAGCCGCGACTCCCACATTGTGGAGTGCCGGATTAGGCGCGCCAACGCGCTGCTCGATTGCCTTCGCCGAATAAGGACCGTTCGCAAACACAAATGCGTTGCCGTACACTGCTCCGTTGTATGCAAGCCAAAGCAGCGGAGCGACCGCGATTGCGACGAGGAACTTGGTCGCTGCCCGGCGCACAGCGTGATTCTGCCATCGCCGCAGCGCGATGACCGCACCTGCCACACCCATTGCTCCAGCGACAAACCACCCATCGTAGCGTGTGAGTTCTGCCCCGGCCAGACACCAGGCACAGCGCATCAGGGGAGCATGCAGCGCCCGGGTCTCGCGCCCGACTGCATCTGATTTTTTTCGCGCGTCGTTTTTCTGCGGATCATCTTTCTGCAAGTCATTTTTGTTCAGCGCTCGAACGAATTCCGCAAAGTACACGACCGCCCAGATAAACAGCGCCAGATAGAGAGACTCGGTCATGGCTGTGGCTTGCATGTAAATCAGGTTAGGGTTGGCAGCATAGGCGAGGGCTGCAGCCCACGCGCCCACTGCGGCCGCCGTGTTCGTGCCCTCTTCGTTGCCCTCTTGCCGAGAGGAATACGCTGCCAGCATGCCGCCGACGAGGCGAAAGACTCCCATAGCCCCGAGCACGTAGGCGATCATCGAAGGAATCGAGCCGCCCGCTCCGCTCTGCCACATCGAATTGAAGAAGATGAACGGAATCATCAGCAGGTGCGGCAGGGGCAGCCACACCGTCCCCAGTTGTAGGAGACCGGGAGTTTGCGAGTCGAATACGCGGCGCGCGATGTTGATGTGCGCGACCGCGTCGCCGTAGAGGAGAAGATCGCTGTGGCGAAAGTAATAGAAAAACGAAAAGAGCGAAACAAGTGCAGGGATGCCCGCTATGCGGGCCGTGCCGTAGTCGGGAACGCCGGAGGTCTTTGAACTGGTCATCGCTGGGACGCTTTTCCGCTGGCTGGAACTGGATTCTATTCGAGCCGAATCGGGCGCCTACTCCAGATGCGTGAGTTCGCGGAAAATCTGAAACCGCGCGTCAATCTCTCCACGGGTAAGATTCTGCAGACGCTCCGTTCCGAAACGCTCCACGGCAAAGGATCCCATAACGCCTCCGTAAAACAGCGCGCGCTTCAGCACCTCGCGATTCACTTCGCCTTGCGATGCGATATATCCCATAAATCCGCCGGCAAAAGAGTCGCCGGCTCCGGTGGGATCTTTTACTTCATCGATCGGCAGGGCGGGCGCGCGGAAGGGATGCGTTCCAATGCCGAAGGCTCCTTCGCGGAAAAAGATGGTCGCTCCATACTCACCGTGCTTCACGACCAGCGCGCTTGGTCCCATGGCAATCACTTTTCTCGCGGCGCGGAGCAAGTTCTTCTCCCCGGCCAGCATCTTGGTTTCAGTGTCGTTGATCAGCAGAATGTTTACCACCTTCAGCGTTTCCGCAAGTTCCTTGGGCGTACCCTGAATCCAGAAATTCATGGTGTCGCCGCCCGTCAAGCGCACGCCGGGCATCTCCAGGCGAACGGTCTTTTGCAGCGTGGGGTGGATGTTGGCGAGGAACAGGAAGGGCGTGTCGGCATACTCTTTGGGGATGCGCGGTTGAAATTTTTCAAACACGTTCAGTTCGGTGAAGTCGGTTTTGGCCTC
>JBEKLO010000113.1:0-12439 GCA_050010155.1 Terriglobales bacterium | reverse complement strand
CGCAACTGCATCATCGAAGCATTCATCGCCAGTAGCGTCTTCGCCGCTACCGCTCCTAGCGCCACGATCACTTTCGGTTTGATCGCCGCGATCTGTCGCATCAGAAATGGCGAGCAGGTCTCGCACTCGTCGCGCTCCGGTGTGCGATTTCCAGGCGGACGGCACTTCACAATATTTGCGATGTACACATCCTTGCGCTCGATCCCCATCGCCTTGATCATGTTGTTGAGCAATTGCCCGGCGCGTCCCACGAACGGCTCGCCCTGCGTGTCTTCGTCGGCACCCGGCCCCTCGCCCACGAACATCAACTCGGCCTTCGCATTGCCAACGCCAAACACAATCTGCTTCCGTCCCTGCTTATGGAGCACGCAGCGCGTACAGTCGCCGAGGTCTTCCCGAATGATCTTGAGAGCCTTCACGGGATCACTCACACCTTGCTCGGGCTTCAGCGCGATCGCGTCGAAAATATTTTCGTCAACCGAGACGGGAACCGCGACCGCCGTTGCTTTTCTTGGACTCATTTCTTCTCCTGGCTCAAGTGTGTGATCCGAAATCGCAATTGCTGCTTCGTCTGTAGCAAGGGACGTTTCCGGCGAAGGGCGCCGGTAAAAGTCGTAAATCCCCATTTCGTTGTAGTAGCGGATGCGCGCCTCGAGGGCGTGGCGAAGTTCCGGATCAAGGACGCGGGGCATGTGCGGATAAGGATAACAAATGTGAGATGTGCAGGGGTGTAGCGATCATCGGAAGCTTTTGCCGACTTCCTAACGCACGACGGCGCCTCGGTGCTTGCGCACCTTCACGACCTGGTCCAGCACGCGGTGTGCAACTTCCCATTTCGAGGACTCGGGAACCTCGATCACTTCACTCGAAGAGATGATCGTGACCGCGTTACGGTCGGAATCAAAACCAATACCTGGGCGCGAAACGTCATTCACGACGATCGCATCCAGCGATTTCGAGGCTAGCTTTTTGCGCGCATTTTCGAGGACGTTCTCGGTCTCGGCAGCAAATCCGATGACGATCTGCCTGGTCTTCCGGCGCGCAACCTCGGCCAGAATATCCGCGGTTGGTTCCAGTTCCAGCGTCATCTCGCCCTTGCGCTTGATCTTCTGTTCCGCCTCTGCTTTTGGCCGGAAATCTGCCACTGCCGCCGTCTTGATCACTACCGTAGTCTCGGGCAGTAATTTCAAAACCGCTGCTCGCATCTCTTCCGCTGTCTCCACCGGAGTCACTTCGGCTGCGCCCGGAGCGGCAATCGCAGTCGGGCCGCTCACCAGCAGCACGCGTGCTCCGCGGCGCAGCGCCGCCTCCGCGATTGCGTATCCCATGCGGCCGCTCGACCGGTTGGTCAAATACCGCACCGGATCGATCTTTTCCCGGGTGGGCCCGGCCGTCACTAGAACCGTTTCGCCCGCCAGATCCTGCGCGGCACCGAGCGCTTCCATGACCGCTGCCACAATCGTCTCGTTCTCGGCGAGTCGCCCCGCCCCAGTCATGCCACAGGCCAGATAGCCCTGGCCGGGATCCACAACGCGAACGCCGCGCTGGCGCAGGATTTCCAGATTCGCCTGCGTTGCTGCGTGATTCCACATGTTGACGTTCATCGCCGGAGCCACAATCACCGGAGCGGTGGTTGCGAGATAAAGAGTGCTGAGAAAGTCGTTCGCAATTCCTTGCGCAAAGCGCGCCAGCACGTCGGCTGTTGCCGGAGCCACCAGCAGCGCATCGATTGCTTGCGCAATGGCAATGTGCTCGATCGCCGACTCGACATTGGCCTGCGATTCGTCCGAACCGAACAGGTCGGTAATCACCTTTTCTCCGGAGAGCGCCGCGAATGTCAGGGGACGAACGAATTCCTGCGCGGCACGCGTCATCACCACTTGTACCCGAATGCCGCGGTCTTGCAGAAGGCGCACGATTTCCGCCGCCTTATAAACTGCGATGCCGCCCGTCACACCGAGTGCAATTTTCATAGGAAAAGAAGGCGATCAGGCTCCGAAGCTCGCCTCTGCTAGAGAATTGATGCTGCAAAGTGGCGCGAGATGCAAACGCGCAGCAGCAGCGACGGTGTAGCGAATCGCGTTCCGTAGAAAAAGACAAACTTGTCGGAGCGTGCGATGTCTACGCGTCTTCCGCGAACACCTTGTTCAGTGTCTCGGCCGCGGCTACGACCGGCATTTTAGGAATTTCCGGAATCAGCCATTTCACCTTGCCGGCTTTGATTTCATCCTGAGCGATCCGGCACGGTTTACGCGATCCAGTATCGATCACTGGTGGAGCGCCGCCCTGCAGTTGCCTTGCCCGACGTGCGGCGACCAGAATGTAGCGATAGTTGCTGTCGAACCCTTCTACCAGTTTCATACTCTCTCCCCCAGAAACTTCAAGTGTGCTTCACGCCAGCGAGTGAAACGATGCCAGAATCGGCTGCACCCGCTCGCGCGCCTGTTCCAGCCGGCAAGCTTGCGCAATTGCCACTCGCTCTGCTTCTTCACCGGAAGGTCGCGCCCCGCTTCGCAGCAACCGCTCCGCCAGCACTACGTCCTTTAGTTGGTCCGCGGATTGCTCCAGCAGGTTGTTTACTAATATATAGTCGTATTTTGAGTAATTCTCAATCTCTCGTCGGGCCGTGTCCAACCGGCGACGAATTGTTTCTTCCGAATCCTCCCCCCGATGGCGGAGTCGCCACTCCAGCTTCTCCCGGTCCGGCGGAAGAATAAAAACGCTCACCGCGTCTGGAATCTTCTCCTTGACCTGGCTAGCGCCTTGTACATCGATGTCCAGCAGCAGGTCATTGCCGCGCGCTTCGGCCTCGAGTAGAAACCGCCGCGCTGTGCCGTAGTACTCGCCGCGCACTTTCTCGTCTCCGAAAACCTCGGCGTGCTCCAGGAAATCGTCGGCAGCGATCATGGCTTCGAATTCCTTCCTGGATACAAAAAAATATTCCTTGCCGTTCTGTTCGCTCCCGCGCGGCGGCCGGGTGGTGTACGAGATCGAAAAGTCCAGATTCCGAACCATCTTGAACAGTTCGTTCACCAGTGTCGATTTACCCGAACCCGAGGGCGCAGAAATAATGTAGACGATGCTCATTCCAGGTTCTGCACCTGTTCACGGGCTTTCTCGATCTCCGACTTCATCAGCAGGCCCATCTCAGTAACTTTCAAAGCTTCGCCCGCAAGTCCCGAGGTTTTGGAAAGCATGGTGTTGGCCTCGCGGTTCATTTCCTGCAGCAAAAAGTCCATTTTCTTGCCGACTTCGCCACCCTGGTCGAGCAAGTCAACAAAATGTTTCACGTGAGTATTCAGCCGGACCAGTTCTTCCTGGATGTCGCTGCGATCGACCAGCACGGCCACTTCCTGCAGGATCCGTTCCTTATCCACGTGTGCGCCGAGCAATTCCTGCATGCGCGTCTGCAGCCGGTCCGAATAGCTATGCAGAATCGTGCCGCGATGCGCGTCCACTCCCGCGGCCGCCCTTTCGAGGTTTGCCATGCGTGCGCGCAACTCTGTATTGATGCTGCGGCCTTCCTGTTCCCGCATTTCATTCAGTCTGGTAAGTGCTTCCTCCACACGCGCCATGACCGCGGTTTCCAGTTCGTCTCCCGATTTTTCGGCGCCGGAATCCAGGGCGCCCGGCATCCGCAGAACCACATTCAGATCGGGCTCGCCCTTAACCCCAAATTCATCGGCGGCCGCGCGGAATGCCGCCACGTAGCCGGCGATCAGTTGGCGGTTGAGCGCGATTCCGTTTGTGCCCGAGCGATCCAGGTTCAGGATCACTTCCACGTGGCCGCGAGCCATTTTCTCTTTCAGCATCCGGCGCAGCTTCATCTCCAGTGCGTCGGTGTCGGACGGCAGGCGAAAGTGAAGATCCAGGAAACGATGATTCACGGATTTCAGCGACAAGGCAAACGCCATCTGGGCATTGACCTGCCCTTTGACCTGCGAGAATCCGGTCATGGAGCGAAGTGTCATAAGGTTCCAGGTTTCAAGGATTCAACGTCTCGAAGCTTTGCTCTTCATCTCTAAGTTTGTACAGCTTTGGGCGCATCGGCTTCGGCAAACTGCAATTCGTAGAGCCGACGATACGTGCCCAATTTTTGCATGAGCTCTTCGTGCGGGCCAATGTCGCTAATGGTGCCATTTTCCAGCACAACAATGCGATCCGCCCGGCGTACGGTCGAGAGCCGATGCGCAATCACCAACACAGTACGCCCAGTCATAAGATTTTGCAGTGCCGATTGCACCAGCGACTCGGACTCGCTGTCCAGCGCCGAGGTCGCCTCATCCAAAATCAGAATCGGCGCATTTTTCAAGATCGCTCGGGCAATCGCGATCCGTTGCCGCTCTCCTCCCGAAAGTCGCACCCCGCGCTCCCCGATCATGGTGTTGTAGCCTTCGGGAAGGCCGCTTATGAATTCATAGGCGCGCGCCGCACGCGCTGCCTCTTCGACCTTCTTGTGCGATACATGCGGCTGGCCGTACGCGATATTGTTTCTCACCGTGTCATTGAACAACAACGTGTCCTGGGTGACAATTCCGATCTGTGAGCGCAGCGACTCCAGCGTCACGTCCCGTACATCGTTGTCATCAATCAGAATCCGGCCGCCGCTGACGTCAAAGAAACGCGGGATCAGGTGCACAAGGGTGCTCTTGCCCGCGCCACTCGATCCCACCACTGCCAGCACCTCGCCCGCCTTCACTTCCAGGTTGATGCCGTGCAATACCTGCGGCGAATCGTCGTCGCTTTCATTGGAATAGGAAAAAGCCACGTCCGCAAAGCTGATCGCCCGGGTGAATTTCCCCATCCGCTTCGCTCCCGGCTTTTCCCGCACTTCGTCTTCCATATCCATAAAGCGAAAAATTTCCGACGAGGCGCCGACCGCCTGCTGAAAATTGTTATTGAACTGCGCGAACTTGCGTACCGGGTCGTACAACTTGAAAACCGCCACGATGAAGGCAAGAAATGTTCCCGCCGTAAAGATGTGGTGGTTGATCTGGTTTCGGCCCATCAGCAGCAGCAGAGCGATTGCCACCGAGCCAAGAATATCCATCAGCGGAGAACTGATCGCGAACGCTGCCACCACTCGGAGGTTGGCCCGGAACAGCCGTCGCGCCGCGGCGCGAAAGCGCTCCATCTCCCATTTCTCCATCCCGAAGGCTTTGACAATGCGGTTCCCGGTGATCGTCTCGTGTAGAATGTTCTGAATCTCGGCGAGTTTGTCTTGTCCGCCGCGTGTCTTGCTGCGGACCTGACGTCCGATTTTTCTCGACGAATACAGAATCACGGGAACAAACAACAAAAGTACCCACGCCAGTTTTCCGCCGAGCTGAACCACGACCGCAGCAACAAATAGAAATGTAAAAAATTGCTGCAGGAACTCCGCCAGCACGCTGGACATTGCGAATTGCACCTTCTCGATATCATTCACAATGGTCGAGAGCAGCGTGCCCGTGGTGTGCTTGCTGAAGAACGCGGCTGAACTCCGCAGGATGGCGTTATACAGATCGTCGCGCAGGTCCGTGATCATGCCGAACCCTGCGTAGTTTACGAGGTAAGTTCCAACGTAGTCGAAGATCCCTTTCAACACCGTGGCGGCCACCAACGCGAAGGCAACCATCGTCCATGGATTGTGAAAGTGAGACGGAACCAGTTGCTGAAGGTTCAGAAAACGCTCACTGCCCGGCAGCCTGAATAGCGGTATGGTTTTTTCGTGGGAAGCAGGATTCAAGACATTATCAAAAATGGGGCCGATGAGCAGAACCCGGCCTGCATCCAACAGTCCCACCATCGCCATCAACACGACTGAAGCCAGAAACTGCCACCAGTACGGCACAACGTAGCGCAACAGGCGGCTGAGGGGGCGAAGTGGACGGGGCTTTGCCGGAGTTCCTGCGCTCGTCGCGCCCGTCACTGTGGAGGTTGCCATGCGTAGTAATGCCAATTCTACATGTGATCGCGCAGAGAAAACGCTTGCCTTCTCGACCGGTGGAAGAAAATCCCGCGCTCACCTACCTCGGGCTATCCCGGTGCACGACCTTCACTTTGAAGCCCGCTTTCCGCAATCGCTTGCTTACGTCTTCGGCGATCATCACCGAGCGGTGTTGTCCGCCAGTGCATCCGAAGCTGATGGTCAGGTAGCTCTTACCCTCGCGAATGTAGTGGGGCAGCAGGTAGACGAGCAGTTCGGAGATGCGATTGATGAATTCTTGTGTCTGAGGAAACGATCGGATGTATTTGGCAACTCGTGGATGCCGTCCGGTAAGCGCGCGAAACTCCGGCACGAAATGAGGATTGGGCAGGAAGCGCACATCAAATACCAGATCGGCATCGTCGGGCAAGCCGTGCTTGTATCCAAAACTTACGCATGAAACCAGAATCGCCTGCGGGCTCCCAGACTGCTGCTTGAAGCGGTCGGTCAGATGCGCGCGCAGTTCATGAACATTAAATTTGGAGGTGTCGATGACCAGGTCGGCAATCTTGCGAATCGCCCGCAGATGCCGCCGTTCGGCTCCGAGCGAAGCCCGCACCGTTGTGCCCGTTCCCAGCGGATGCGGCCGCCGCGTTTCGCTGAAGCGCCGCAACAACGCGGCGTCGCTGGCCTCCAGATAAATCACGCGCGTGGCGATTGTGCGCTTCACCGACTTCAGAATCGCCGGCAGTTTCTCGAGTTGTGCGCCTTCGCGCACATCCACCACCAGAGCGGTGCGCGGTATCTCACCCGATTGCAGCGCGAGCTCGGCAAAGCGCGGAATCAGTTCCACCGGCAGGTTGTCCACGCAGTAGTAGCCAAGATCTTCGAAGGCCTTGAGCGCGGACGCTTTGCCCGACCCGCTCATCCCAGTAATAATGACCAGCTCGGCGGGAGCGTGCGGCTCGCCTTTACGCCCGCGAGTTTTCCCCACCCCAGGCTTTCCCATCGCGTGCATCACTTTCTTGACTTTACTGCGTAGAGGCATGCCGGAAATCTTAGCATTTCAGAGGGAGCGGGGCAGGGAAAGGGGATGAACCAACTGGGTACGGCTTGGCGCAGGATGCAGCACGTTTTCCAACGCCAGTTGGTGAATGGTGGGCGCTGTAGGATTTGAATTTGCGCCCCAACGTAGTTTCAAACACTTAGCCCGCGGCAGATGGCGTCTTTCGCGGTCAATTCGGGGCAGTTGCGTGTTAACGGCACGGAAACGGCACGGAAGAGTGATTCGGACTATGACCCGCGCTTAATCAATTCGTTGACAGTATTCCAATACTCGTCCGTGGGCCTTCCGCAAGCCTCCAGTTCATCCTCTAAAAATCTCAACAGCCGGGCCTACCTCTTTCAAGCGCGGGTCTTGGCGGAAGATATAGGACGTAACGCCGCGCTCAACCTTGTGGTCCTCAATCGTTCCCATCCGAGTATCCGGGGCAATGGGCATGCGGACGTAATCGCCTTTCACAAATTTCATTTAACGCTCCTCTCTGTTCATCATAACTCGCACCACGCCGTGGTGCCATCCCGGAGCAACGTGAAGTGATAGAATCCCGCTCCGCGCGGATGAGCTAATCGAGGCCACGTGGAAGAAATAGGCGGCCTACTGAGATGGTCGCAGCGGCCCTATAGGATTCTTGTTGATTGCCTTGACAGCCGCATCAAGGTAATACGCGACTATGAAGCCCGAGTTTGTATCAACCTTCTCTTTGTGGTGGGGCTGTGGCGGTTTCTTAGGCGCGGCCGAAGGAATCACCTCGGCGGGTTCGGTCACAATCCCGGAAACCACAGCGATGATTTCTTGGTCCGGTCCTGTCCGAGTGACAACCGGGCCGCCGGAGAAACCGGGATTATTCACACCATCGAGAATCATTGCGTTAGCTCCGCTCGGCATGGCTGACACAAAGCAGTGTTTCACATACGGCATCCAGTACGATTTTCCGTCAGGTAAAGTGGCTTTCCATGCACCGCCGGTTGCGCTTGGGAAGCCTAAGAATTCACAATCCGCGCCTATGACGGCTGAGGAAGCGACATTTGCACTTGGCAAAGGATTCGACAAGAGCGGCGCGGGCGGAGCAAGGACCACAATGTCAATGTCCTTCCCCACGTCAATGACGGAGAAAGTTACAGGAATCAATCGTACATGCTCGGCGTTCGGATCAAGCAGGCTAAGCGCCGCCGATTTCGCGGTGATCGTGCCATACGGCGAGTGCTTTGCTCCCGTTAAGATGTGCTTGGCCGTAATCCAGTATTCCCGGTGATCTACATCAATGGAGAAGATCGTGCCGGAACCAAATTTCGATTGGACGATTGTCATCCGAGTGATTACGTCACTGGTGGGTTGAGCCGATACCATGGAGGCGAAGGCGAGGAGCGAAAGCAGCAATACAAATGGGCGCGAAGGTTGCACGTTGTTCTTCCCCCTTCTAGTTGAACGCGCGGACGGTTCGGATGTTGCGCCGAACCGGGCAACCGCCAACAGCGAACCGAATTGGTTAACCTGGCCTTTTCCGTCTGCGGGATTACAACTGGGTCACTCTATCCCCAGGTTTCGTGAAGTCGCGCTCCTGCGGCTTCTAATGCGAAATGGGATTTACTAAGCTACTGAAAACAAAGGCTAATTTTTAATGCCTCTAAACAGCGCCTAATCGAGCGCGAATGACTCCGAAACGCCTCGAAATGTGGCCTTATCACTCTCTCAATCGCATGACCACCGGTCACATATCTGGAAATTTACTTGATATGCGCAAAATGAGCTGCGCGACGGCCCGCGGGGGCGCGTGCTCTAGAAACAAAGTACCCCATACCCCTTACCCCACCCATCTCGACTCAAACAATGTCACCCTAGCTCACGTCGCGCGTCTACACGGGTAAGTATGTACAATTATGTAATAACCGATGTGCACGTATGCCGCCCCGCTGTTGCGTTCTGCCGTGCCCGCTTCAACGAAAACCCCGCTGCGCGCTAGGCACACTTGTACCGTGGGCGCGCCCCGGCGACTTCCTGCGGGCTCATTCGTCGCGTCTGCGTATCTCGCGTTTGACGTGGCGATATAGCCAGCAGAGCACGATAATCAGGGACGCAACGTGGAAGGCGTAATACTCTACAGTGAAGAATGGGTCAAGTTGTAGGACATGCAAAATCACCCCACTGAGGACTAGACCTTGATTGAGCCGGTCTAAATCCAGGCTCTATTTTTCGCCGAGGAGCCCGCACTCAAGGCTTTATAAGAGGCGGTCTTGCCGCCGCCGTCATGGTAGCACCGCCATCTATCGGGTTGCAAAGGTCCCTAATTGCGGCAGGACCGAAGTGGGGCCCAAGTTGGCACCAATTTGTACCCTTTAGCAGTGTAGATAAAAAATAAGAAGATATATATATGTAGAATCAATAACATAGCTATCCCATCTTTTCACTGCTAGAGCAATTTTGTGGTGCCAACCGCATTTTTCCGCACCCAAGTGGCTGAAAACATTGGGCTCCGATTGGCTAATGTGGCTTGTTTTGCGAAATCGACGTTTTTCCGTCTAACCGATTCTAAAATATAGGGTTAGGGTTGGCAACGCGGGTTGTAGACACCCATTAACCGGCACGCCAAGGCTGCAATCTCGCCTCATTACCCGCCCCGGATGACACCTTTCGGCCACTAGAGCACGGTTGAGCAAGCAAACAGAGCGCAAATAGAGCGCAAAAGTTTCGGGGCCCAATCCGGTTCATCCGAGCATCTGGGTGATTACTGCGGTCACACTTTCCCGTCGCGGACCTAAATGCTATTTGCCTACGAATTTTGCGGCGTTTGCCTCCAAAAACTCTTGAACGGTTGCTGCGTAGTTGTCTACCAAGACATATAGGGTTGGTATAGGTGTGGTCATTTGAAACTCGAACTCTTTGGCAGCGATACGGCGCTCAAGTTCTGCTGGATCGCCTTGGAACCCGCGTTGAATTGTCAGGTCTTTGCCATCCCAAGCCGTCGCAAGATGAGTGTCGCTCGCATCCCAATGGGTGATGGATTCATTGCGGTACGCACGCAGCTTCCTGAACTCTTCGGCTTGAGCCAGCAATCCAGGCACGTCCCCAGCCAATCCTAGAGATGCAGCACCCTTTGCAAGTTGAGCGAGAAGGGTCAAGTGGTTCCAGTAACCGTGCGGGTTCAGGTTGGTCTTTTTTGCACGTGGGAGATCGAAAAAGAACCGGACATTCTCGGCAATCTGATCCAAAAGCATGTTGGTGTAAATATAGAAATTTTCAACATCTAGTTGGAGAATTTGTAGTAGGTCTTCGTGGACATGGTAAACCCGCACCCCACTCACTGGACGTGGGTCATATTTTGCAGCTTCCGCGTCATACCGAAGCTTGATGATGGTGAGGAATCCGTGGTAGCGATGCCACGGCTGAATCCGTGAATTGACCGCGGCTCTGACCGCGCCGGGTAACCGGAAGGGTCTAAACTTCATTTTGTCCCTTCACCTATTTGGTCGTTGGAGTACGCCTTCCACAATCTCGCCTCTTTTGGAGCCGGGTCCCAGCGCTTCTACTGGACGACGACACCACCAGAAACCACTATCGTTAGGCCGGTCGGCGGTTCCGGGGTGCCCACGACTACGTAAGTTTTCTCGTGAGGCGCTATCACGAACGGCCCCGACGCTCCTTCTTTTGCGCCTGCGATCCGCCACCCATGTGGGCCGGCTGTCAGATTAGCCACGGTCAATTCACCGTTTTCTCCGAGGCGACCAACGCGGACGCCGTCGATGGAAACTTCGCCGTGGATTTCATGGACGGACTGTAGAACCAAAGTTCCGACCGGCGTCTTGCCGCTCCCGAGAGGAGACTTGAGCCCGAAGGTGGCGTAGGCGATTTTGCCGCTCTCAACAGTCACCTCTATAGACTCGGTTTGCGATAGGAGAGCTGGACCGGTCCGGATCTGCACCTCGTGCGTTCCGGTCTTCTGCTGTAGGAACTGGCGAGTCTCCCCGCCCAATGTGCCACCCTTCTCCTCGTGGTCGATAGTCAGATAGCCGCGGTAATTCGAAAAGACCTCGATTACGCCAGTGGCAGCTTCAGTCGGCGCTTCGCCCGCCCCCTTTTCTACTGGTGTTATGCCCAGCGCTTTGGCCTGCTCTCCTGTTAGGTGTGCGGTCCCAACTCGCTGGTTAAGAAAAACGAAGGTCCCGCGGAAATCACTCTCTCGAAGCCGCCACATCCCCGGCGTTGTTGCCTTGCCTTGGTTAGCTCTGAACTCAGCCATTTGCCTTTCAATGTCAGCAAAGAGGTCGCTAACCGTGATCAGGGGAGTGGTGGACAAGCGGGGCGAGTTAAAAGCACCGAGCAGCGCCCTAGTAAAAACTCCGTTCCCCAGCTTCTGCCTATCGTCCAGCGCGTAGGTGGCTTCGTCGGCCGTTCCTGCGGTTAGTACGGTTCTGCTTCCGTTGCCGCTAAGCGTCTGAAGCAGAAGGCTGTCGGCATTGTCCGACGCCGACTTCGCGGTGAAGGCAAGCCCCGAGGAGCAGCTATCGACGATGAACAGCACGTGTTGAATTTTCAGTTCGCTGCTCCACGTACTCAGGGCATTGACCTCCAACACGTGCGGACCCCAGAACTCGCCTCTTTGAGCCTTTCCAAACAACATGTAGCCAGTGTTACCGTTGTCGTCGCCGCCATGGCCAGAATAATAAAAGAGGAGGCGATCATTCTTGCTCAGCTCTGCGGGAATAATTCCCTTAACGTAATGTTCTATAAGGTCGCGGTCCACAACATCGTCCTCGGCTACATAGACTTCGTCAAAGCCGGCCGTGTTTAGAAGAAGGTTTCGCATTTGGACGAGGTCGTTATGCACGGAGGGCAATTGCGGCGAGAGATTCTGATACCTACCTACACCAGCGAGGAAAGCGACGCTTCGACCAAAGGGTTGGGTGTTCTTAGAGAATACTACCTTATACATATCCTCGAACATTCTCGTGAGGTACGACTTGCCGCCCTCGGGCGGCGGGACGTACCAATGCTCGACGCCGTCACGCAATATCTCGCGTTTCGGCTGCGAAGACTGCGCATATGACGGCAAGGGCAGGAAGGCGGCAAGTACGAACGCCGTGATGAAAGCCACGCGTGTCAGGCGAACTGTACGTCTTGGGAATCGACCTCTCACTTTTTTTTCTTTCTTTGTCGGTTGTCGAAAAACTCTTTCCAGAAAAAGCCGTTCTCAAATGTCACGAGAAAGATCATCAACTTCGGTACGGTGAGATTAGTAAGATCAACATACGTATTTTGGAAAGCGCCAAGAAGGGGAATAAATACGATGGGTGAAACAAAGATAGGTGCGACAAAATTCCCCGCGTCGAAAGGCGGGCGAGTTGACTTGGTCGTCTCAAAACGTCCGTATAGATAATTTGACGCCATCCCCAAAAGCATGAAGGCGTAGAGCACCACTATGAAGGCCCACTGATGCGGCTGATCTCCCTTAGGACTGATTTGGGAACTGGATT
>JBEKLO010000112.1:0-13149 GCA_050010155.1 Terriglobales bacterium | reverse complement strand
GAACGGCTGTTGCTGCAGGCGCGCATGGCGGCGCTACAGAATCAGATCAACCCCCATTTTCTGTTCAATACGCTGAATTCGATTTCGTCGCTGGTGCGCTTTGATCCCGATACGGCGCGGGAAATGATTTTGAAATTGGCTACGATTCTTCGGCGTCTGCTGCACAGTACGGATTCGTTTGTGGCGCTGCGCGAAGAAGTGGAATTCATCGACAATTACCTGGACATCGAAGTCGTGCGCTTTGGACGGGACAAGCTGAAGGTGATCAAGGATCTGGATCCGGCATCGCTCGAAGCCATGGTGCCGAGCATGCTGTTGCAGCCGCTGGTTGAAAACTGCATCAAGCACGGACTTGCTCCCCAGGTCGAAGGCGGGAGCATTACGCTGCGGAGCCGGGTGATCAAGTCGCGTTTGGTGGTGGAAGTGGAAGACGACGGCGTGGGCATGGGTGCGGCGCGGTTGCTGGAACAACCTGATGGTCTGGGGAATGGCGGCATCGGCATGGCCAACGTGGCCGAACGTCTGAAGGTGCTCTACGGCGATGCCGCGAAGATGATCATCGAAAGCCGAGAAGGCGGCGGCACGCTGATCCGGTTGCGGTTGCCCATTCTGCCGAATCCGGAGGAGCTCATGACGACTTCGACGATTGCTCCAGCACCTTTCGGTAAAAGTCTTCGTAAAGCGGAATAATCTTGCTGGAGCAATATTTTGCCTGGGCGGCGGCGCGCGCCCGTTTGCCCATGGCGCGGAGGGCGGCTTCATCGCTCAGCAGGTCGATGGCGTAGCGCGCCATGGTATCGACGTCGCCAACGTCGGCTAGGAATCCGCTCACGCCGTGTTCGATCACTTCCGGCACTCCTCCAGTACGGGTGGCAATCGGAACCACCTCACACGCCATTCCTTCCAGTGCCGCGAGTCCGAAGGATTCGAGTTCGCTCGGCATTAACATAACGTCAGAAATGGCGAGTTTCTCGCGAACCTGATCCTGCTTGCCGAGAAACAGCACGTGCTCGTGAATGCCTTTTTGCACGGCCAGCCATTCCGCCTGGGAACGATCAGGGCCGTCGCCAATCAGCAAAAGCTTGGAAGGAATTTTCTTGCGTACGCGGTCGAAGATTTCGATGACATCGAGGACGCGCTTGACCGGTCGGAAGTTGGAAAGGTGCACGAGCAGCCGCTCGTCGTTGGCAACATACTCGCTGCGCGTTGCGAGCCACTCCGGTTTGCGCAGGTAATCGTCGCAATTGACGAAGTTGGGGATGACTTCAATGTGGTTCTTGATATCGAAGATGTTCAGGGTACGGTTGCGCAAATATTGCGAAATGGCGGTCACACCATCGCTCTGTTCGATGGAGAAACGAGTAATCGGAAGATAGGACCGGTCGAGGCCGACGAGCGTGATGTCGGTGCCGTGCAGGGTGGTGACAAACGGCAAATGGCGGCGCGGCGGAGTTGCCGCGAGCATCTGCTTCGCCAGCATCGCGCTCACAGAGTGCGGAATGGCGTAATGGACGTGGAGCAGATCAAGTTCGTAGAGCTGCGAAACCTCGGCCATGCGCGTCGCCAGCGCGAGATCGTACGGGGGATATTCGAACAGCGGGTAGCGGGTGACTTCGACCTCATGATAGTGAATGTTCGGTTCAGGGCCGGTCAGACGAATAGGCTGCGAATAGGAGATGAAATGAATGTCGTGCCCGCGGCGAGCGAGCTCAAGGCCTAGTTCGGTGGCGACGACTCCGCTGCCGCCGTAGGTTGGATAACACGTGATGCCAATCTTCATGCGTCTCCCGTTGCGAGTTTTAACGATACCATCATTGGATTCGCGGAGAGGGCTGGGGATGCAAGGGCGATCATCATCACTCCGCCGTTTGCCCTTGCTCCGCAGCGGGCGCTACACTGAATAGCCCGGGGTAGCAACTATGCTCGTAGTCATGCAGGCGCAGGCCACGGAAGATCAGGTCCGCGCCGTTTGCCAGAAAATCGAAGCGCTCGGATACCGCGCCCACTCCATGCCGGGAGCGCAACGCACCGCCATCGGAATCACCGGCAACAAGGGCGAGGTGGACTCGGGCTCGCTCGAAGAGATGCCGGGTGTGCAGGAAGTCATCCGCGTCTCGAAGCCGTACAAACTGGTCAGCCGCGATACCAAGCCCGACACCACCGTGATCAAATTTCCTGGCGCTGGTGCCAATGGCACGGGCGTCACCATTGGAGGCTCCGAGCTGGCCATCATCGCCGGGCCCTGCGGCATTGAGAGCCGCGACCAGGCGTTCACGATTGCCGAGCGCGTCGCCCGCGCCGGTGCTCAGTTTTTCCGCGGCGGCGCTTACAAGCCCCGCACCTCGCCTTATTCTTTTCAGGGACTGGGCGAAGAAGGCCTGAAAATTATGGCCGAAGTCCGCGAGCGCTTCGGCCTGCTCATCGTGACCGAAGCCGTCGATTACGAATCACTCGACCTGGTCGATCAGTATGCCGACATGATCCAGATCGGGGCGCGCAACATGCAGAATTTCTCTCTGCTCAAACGCGCCGGACGCGCCCGCAAGCCGGTGCTTTTGAAGCGCGGCATTTCGGCTACGCTTGAAGAGTTTCTCATGGCCGCCGAATACATTATGAGCGAGGGGAACTACAACATCGTCCTGTGCGAGCGCGGCGTGCGCACTTTTGCCGATCATACCCGCAACACGCTCGACCTCAGCATCGTGCCCGCGGTGCAGCGTTTGAGCCACCTGCCTATCATCGTTGATCCGAGCCACGGTACCGGCAAGCGCAACAAAGTGACGCCGCTCTCCCGCGCCGCCGTTGCTGTCGGAGCGGATGGACTGATCATCGAAGTACATCACGATCCCGACCGCGCGTTGTCCGATGGGATGCAGTCGCTCTTCCCCGATCAGTTCGACGCGCTGATGGTGCAGGTGCGGCAGATCGCGGCTGTGCTGGGGAGAACGATCCCGATTGCTTCCGTAGCCACGGTTTAAGGCACGCCCATTTGCGAAAACTTCTTTTCATCGCCGTCCTCGTCCCGCTCGTCATCGCCGCCGGATGGTACTACTTCCACGAACGGACTCTTCCCGGTTACGGACCGCTTTACCGCGAGTACGCTTATATTTCGAATGGCAAGAGCAACACGGTTACTGTCATCGATCTGCGTAGCTTTCGGCCGGTGCGAACCTTGCAGGTCGGGACTGATCCTACGGGATTGGCGGCCAATCCTAAGCGAAATGAAGTTTACGTGGTTAATTCCGGTTCTTCGAACGTCAGCGTGATTGACGCCGAACAGAATAAAGTTGTTGCTACCATCGGCGTCTACGGGCGGCCGTTTTTCATCGATGTTTCTCCGGACGGGCATCGCGCTTTCGTTGCCAATTCCGGGTCCGCCAATGTTTCGGTGCTGGATCTTGATCGGCGCACGGTGGCGGCTACGCTGCATGTCGGCGGAAGTCCCGGTGTGGCGCGCGTTTCGCCAGACGGATCAACGGTCGTGGTCTCGAATCGCGCTGACAACTCGGTCTCGATCATCGATGCGGAGCGACTGGCGGTACGCTCCGCGATCAACATCTGCATTCATCCTGAAGACATCGCGATATTGCCGGATTCGAGCAAGGCATTCGTTTCCTGTTCGGGATCGGGGCAGGTGGCCAGCATCGCTCTTAAACACGGAACACAAAAGGAGCACGACGGCCAAAAAGAGCAAGGAATCCAAAAGGAGAATGACGCCGACAACGACAAACTGCTCGCGCTCCTCGATGTGGGAAAATCTCCGGTGAGCCTGACGCTTAAGCCGGACGGCGGAGAGTTGGTTGCCTTCAACTTCGATGCCGGAAGCATTTCCATCATTGAGACGACGCCAAACGAAGTTTCGGGCAGTTATCTCATCGGCGCACAGCCTACGCGGGGCGTGGTTTCGCTCGATGGCGCACGCCTGTATGTCTCTAACTTTGGATCGAATAACATCGCGGTCTATGACATCGATCTCGGCAGAATCGTGGCGTATCTTCCGGTCGGGACGCGTCCTGATGCGCTGGCGCTCTCGCAGAATCAGAACTATCTGCTGGTCGTCGACTCCGGCTCGGGAGACGTAGCCGTTATTCAGAAACGCACGCCGAAGAAGAAATTTGAGCCCTCGGAGTATTCGTTGCTGACTATGATTCCGGTGGGCGTGCAGCCAAATCAGATTGTGGTGAAGTCGTTCCGGGCTACGAAACTTCTGGAAGGGCACTGAGGAAGGCTTTACGGGCGACAGATGGGAACGCCCACCCTTGCGCAACAAGCGCGCAAGGATGGGGCACCACCGATTTATCTCTCCCAGTTCAGTTTTGCCCTTGAGAAACCAAGCTTGGCTGCGGGGCCGGGCTGGCCGGCGTGGTTTCTGGCGTTTGATTGTTCCGGACTGCACCGCTGTCGTCGGGAGCCGAACTGGGGCTCAGATTGAAGTAAGAGTCACTATCGTTCGAACTGTCATCCGCGCTTGGCCGGTTCAGGTAGCTGGTCGGCGAGTCGTTGTCATAATCAGACGTTGCATTCGACTGGTAGGGCGGCTCGTCATACCAGGAATCATAGTATGGGTAGCCATACGCTGGCCACGCGCCATACCAATAAGGGTTGTACCACCAGGGATTCCAGGCCAAGCCCCAGCCAAATCCCCAATAAGGCCATCCGTAGCCGAAGCCCCAGCCGCAACATCCCCAGCCACCCCAGCCCCAACCACCGCGTCCCCAACCCCAACCACCTCCCCAGCCGAAGCCGCGGTTAAAGCCAAACTCTCCACGGCCTCCGCCGAAGCCATTCTCGCTTCTAGACGCGCCAAAGGAATTCCAGCCATTGGACATTCCAGTGTTATGAGCGGAAAGGCTTGAGTTCGCCGTGCCTACGGAATTGCGTGCTTCAGTGGAGTGCGCGGAATTGCCGGCGTTGCCGAACGAATGCCACTGGCCATCGTTGATTGCCGCAGGAAGATTCGAATGAGCGCTTGACGACTGACCTCGGGATGCGCCTACACCGCGGCCCGCTTGCGATCCGGCGCCTCGGCCATAGCTCCCTCCGCTATAAGATCGTCCGCCACCTTCACGGCCGCCCTCATAGGAGCCACCACGCGATTCTCCAACGCCGCCATGATACGAGCCTCCGGTGCTGCCGTGGTACCCCCCGCCACCTGAGCTGCCATGGGAACTCCCGCCACCTCCGCCGTGACCTCCGCCGCCACCATGTTGAGCGAACGCCGGAATTGGCGCGAGAGCAAAACCGGTGAGGGCAGCAAATGCCAGGAAGGACCTGAGAAGACCGAATCGGCTCATAACCCATACCTCCGTTCGAAGCGACGCACCTTCGAGCGAGGAGCCTAACAGGGAAGGACCGCGCGCTCCTACACTTTCTTACTTCTGCTTTCCTACTTAATCAGATTCTACCGCCATCGGCGGGGTTGCGCGGCAGGAAAATTAAGGACGATCCTCGGGGTAACACCCCGATTGATTACAGAGGTTTACGCGGCCCTAGAGGGCGATTCTTCCAAGGTGCAATTGCAGCTTCCGCTTGGCCGTACAAGAGCGAATCACGCAGTCAACTCTAGTATTTGACTATGGCAGCAAACGATTTGGGGTCGAGCGACGCTCCGCCTACCAGTGCGCCATCGATCTCTTCTTCGGACATCAGGGCATGGGCATTTTCCGGTTTAACCGAGCCGCCGTAGAGAATGCGGAGTTTGTCGGCGAATTCCTGGCCAAAGGACTCGGCGGCTTCGGCCCGGATGCTGGCATGGGCGTCGGCGGCCATCTGCGGAGTGGCGGTTTTTCCGGTGCCGATGGCCCAGACCGGCTCGTAGGCGACTACAAGGCTGACGGCTTTCTTAGCCGAGACTTTGTGGAAGGCTCGGAGACACTGGCGTCGCAGAACGTCATCGGTGAGCCCGGCTTCGCGTTCTTCGAGAACTTCTCCGACGCAGACGATGGGGATGAGTCCGGCTTCGAGAGCAGACTTTAATTTGAGATTGACGGTGTCATCGGTCTCGCCGAAGTACTGGCGGCGTTCGGAGTGTCCGATGATGACGTGGGTGACGCCCACGGCGGCGAGCATGGGGGCGTTAATTTCGCCAGTGAAAGCGCCTTCTTTTTCCCAATAGAGATCCTGGGCTCCGATGGCCACGTTTGAAGACTTGGCTGCAGTAATGGCGGCGTCGAGGCAGAGGTAGGTCGGGCAGACGACGATTTCGTCGCGGTCGTGGCCGTGGACCAGAGGCAGAAAATCGCGGAAGAAACCTCGGGTCTGGTCAGGGGTTTTGTACATCTTCCAGTTGGCGGCGATAAGTTTCTTTCTCATGAAGGACCTTTGGTGAAGATAACGGAAATTGAAGATGATTCGCGGGAAATTTTTTCAGCGGCTTGGACGTAAGTTCTGCATGTGGCCGTGTCGAAGAGTACGAAGCGAACGTGCTCGACATGCGCGCAGCGCGGCAGGGCTTCGACAATGGTGCGGACGGCGATTTCGGCGGCCTCAAGAACAGGGTAGCCGAAGGCACCGGTGGAGATCGACGGGAAGGCCAGAGATTTCATGCCGTGGTCTTCGGAAACGCGGATGGACTCGCGGTAGCAACTGGCGAGCGACCCCGCCTCGTTTTGTAGACCTCCTCTATAGACTGGGCCGACGGTGTGAATTACGTATTTGGCAGGCAATCTTCCGCCCGTGGTGATGGCGGCCTTGCCGGCGGGCAGGGTGCCGATTTTGGCTATGATGCGCTTACACTCGGCGAGGATGGACGGGCCGCCAACGCGGTGAATCGCTCCATCGACGCCGCCGCCACCAAGCAGCGACGAGTTGGCGGCGTTGACGATCGCCTCGGTGGTCTCCTTGGTGATGTCGCTGGGCCCGTGAAATTCGAGCGTCTTACCGTTGGCGAAAGTCAGTCGGGCTGCGAAATCGGACATAAAAACAGGTGTCAGGTCTCAGGTCTTAGGTCTCAGGAAACGCAAAGGCAAGTTATTTTCGTGATCACGGGTTTCTCAGGTCTTTGCTTATCAGATTCCAAGGACCTACTTCTTCTCCGTGAGCGCTTCCACTCCGGGCAATTTCTTGCCCTCCAGAAATTCCAGCGACGCGCCTCCGCCGGTTGAGATGTGGGTAATTTTGTCGGCTACTCCGGCAGCCTTGATGGCGGCTACGGAGTCTCCTCCACCTACGATCGATACGGCTCCGGGATTCTCGGCTACGGCTTGCGCGATTTTGAAGGTGCCTTTAGCGAAGGGCGGCAATTCGAAAACGCCCATCGGTCCGTTCCAGACGATGGTGCGGGCGCGGGCGACTTCTTCAGAAAAGTTCTCAATGGTTTCAGGGCCGATATCGAGCGCCATCATATTGGCGGGGATGGGTTCACCGTGGCCGATGATCTTGGTCTGGGCACCGGCTTCGACGCGGTCGGCAACGACGTGGTCGGTGGGCAACAGGAACTTGAGCTTGTGAGTTTTCGCCTGCTGTAGAAGGTCTTTGGCAAGCGCGATTTTATCTTCTTCGACCAGGCTTTTGCCGACAGACTCGCCTTGTGCTTTCAGAAACGTGTAGGCCATGCCGCCGCCGATGATGAGGACGTCGACTTTGCTGAGCAGGTTTTGAATGACTCCTATTTTGTCGCTCACTTTAGCGCCGCCGAGAATGGCGACGAACGGATGCTCGGGGTTCTGCAGGACACGGCCTAGATATTGCAGCTCCTTTTCCATTAGCAAACCGGCGGCGGATTTCTGCACAAACTTGGTGATGCCGACGGTGGAAGCGTGGGCGCGATGGGCCGTGCCGAAGGCGTCGTTGACGTAGAAATCGGCGAGCTTGGCGAGTTGCTTGGAAAACGCTTCGTCGTTCTTTTCTTCTTCGGGGTGGAAGCGGAGATTTTCGAGGAGCAGGGCCTGCCCTTTCTCGAGCTTGAGCGCCACCTCTTCGGCCTCCGGTCCAACGCAGTCGGGACAGAAGCCGACGTTTTCGCCCCGCGACAGCTCCTTATCTAACAACATGCGTAGACGCTCGGCGACGGGCTTGAGGCTCATCTTTGGATTGGGCTTGCCTTTCGGACGTCCCAGATGAGAGGCGAGGATGAGGCGGGCGCCGTGGCGCAAGGCGTATTCAATGCTGGGCAGGGTTTCGCGGATACGCGTATCGTCCATGACGCGGCCGTCGTCGAGCGGCACGTTGAAATCGACGCGCATGAAGATGCGGTGATCGTTGAGAGGAAGATCGCGAATCGAAAGCTTAGACATGAAATACTCCGTTATTGCTCATTGATCATCGCCGATCTGGCGTCGGATCATCACTCGCGGAACCCGCGGTCCGTCGTTCGCTTTTCGCTGTTCGCAAAACCTGCCGCACCAAGGCACGAGACAGGCGGTGAAGCGAACGGCGAAAAACGAACGACGAAGAGCGAACGACAAACGACGCTAGCTCATAGTCCTTTTGCCGCCATCAGGTTGATCAGATCTCGGACGCGGCAGGAGTATCCCCACTCGTTGTCATACCAGGAGATCACTTTCACGCAGTTGCCACCGACCACGAGGGTCATGGGGGCATCGACGATGGAGGAGCGTGAATCGCCTTTGAAATCGGACGAAACGAGTTCGTTCTCCTCGAAGCCGAGGTAACCCTTCAGCGGGCCCGACTCGGAGGCTTTCTTCAGGGCGGCGTTCACCTCTTCTTTGGTGGTCTTTTTCTCCACCCAGACCACCAGGTCAACGACTGAGACGTTGGGCGTGGGGACGCGCATGGCGAAGCCGTCGAGTTTCCCGGCGAGATCGGGGATGACAAGCTTAACGGCCTTGGCGGCGCCGGTCGTAGTCGGAATCATGTTAATCGCGGCGGCACGGGCTCGCCGCAAGTCTTTGTGCGGGAAGTCTAGGATGACCTGATCGTTGGTGTAAGAGTGAATCGTGGTCATGGTGCCGCTGACGATTTTGAAATTGTCATTGATCACCTTAGCGACTGGGGCAAGACAATTCGTCGTGCAGGAAGCGTTGGACACGATGTGATGCTTGGCGGGATCGTATTTCTCTTCGTTGACGCCGAGCACAAGCGTGAGATCTTCGTTTTTGGCGGGGGCACTGATGATGACTTTTTTCACGGAGCCGCGGAGATGCTTCTTCGCGTCGTTGGCGTCAGTGAACCTTCCGGTGGATTCGATGACGACTTGAGCTCCGACGGAATCCCAGGGCAGGGCGGCGGGATCTTTTTCCTTGAAAACCTTGATCACTTTGCCATCGATCGAAATACTGTCGGGGCCGGCGGTGATTTTGTTGGGGAGGTTGCCAAGGATCGAGTCATATTTGAGCAGGTGCGCGAGCGTTTTTGGATCGGTGAGATCGTTGACGGCTACGAAGTCGAGGTTTTTATCGGCGAGCGCAGTGCGAAGAACGTTACGCCCGATGCGTCCAAATCCATTAATGCCAACTTTTACGGCCATGGGGCCTCCAAAAGAAAGCTTGATTGCCTAACTTGATTGCCTAAGAGGATAACCAGCGCCCTGAGACAACCCTCGATGGTAACAGGCGGGATGAGCCAGCGTAAATGTCATGCGTCCCTTGGCTCGGTCTCATTTTCCCGAATCAGGACACCAACGTGATCTCGATGGCCGTGTCGGTGTTGCGCCATATGAAGGGAAGACGGGCGAGCCAGTATTTTCGCCGAATCGCCTGGCGGACCCGCGCAAAGTCTTCCTGGGGCAGAATGCGGGCGCTGGCTGGGAATTCGGGGCCGATGATTTTTCCGCGGATGGTGCAGGGAGCGATCTTGACTTGCGGGTTGTTGCGGATGCGCTTGCACTTCGCCATTCTGCCGTTGGTCATGACGTAGAGCTTGTTGCCGTCTTCGGCAAACCAGACCGGCGTGTACACGGCAACGCCACTCTTCCGGAAGGTCGCCAGGCTAATGTACTTCTGGCCATGGATTTCTGTGGGGATGGATGCCATGGCGATATTGTAAAGCGCCGCAAAGGATTGCGAGCACAAACGGTTTGACCCATGGAGCGCAGTGTCACATACAATAACGGGCTATTGAGGTTCTCGGCGAAACGATATGAGTGAGACTTGGAAACAGTGGGAGGGCCGCACCGTCGACGGCAAATATTCGTTACAAAGCTACCTGGGTGGTTCTGACCACAGCGCGGTGTTTCTCACACGCAGGGGCGATTCGGAGAAAGCAGCTATCAAGCTGATTGCTTCCGATGCAGCGAACGAGACACAAATCCAGCGCTGGAAGGCGATCGGCGAACTGAACCATCCAAATCTGATTCGTATTTTTGAAGTGGGGCGATGCGAATTGGATGGCACAGCGCTGCTTTATGCGGTGGAGGAGTATGCCGAGGAGAATCTTTCACAGATCCTGCCGGAGCGGGCGCTGACGGCAGAGGAGGCGCGAGGGATGCTCGCGCCGATCCTAGGCGCTCTGCACTATGTGCACAGCAAAGGGTTGGCGCATGGTCACATTCAACCTTCCAATATTCTGGCGATTGCGGATCAGGTAAAGGTGTCGAGCGACACGCTGGCTGCGCCGGGCGAGAGTAGCCGTCGGGCGGCCAGCGGCTACGATCCGCCAGAAGCGACTGCGGGCGGAATTTCCGCGGCAGCCGACGTTTGGCAACTCGGAATGACATTAGTTGAAGTGCTGACGCAGCGTGTGCCGGTCTGGGACCGCTCGCGGCCGAGTTCGCCGCCAGTGCCGGCGACGGTGCCGGAACCATTGCGCGCAATCGCCGAGCACTGCTTGCAGGTTGATTCGGGGAAGCGATGGACGGTTGAAGAAATCATCGATTTGTTGGAAGGGAAGCGGCCAGCGCGGGCTTCAGTTCAGGGTTCCAAGGGGATGGCTGCGACTGCGATCCCGGTTGCGCGACAGCAATCATCGAAATGGCCTTATTGGGTGGGCGTTGTGGCCGTGGTTGTGGCTGTCGTTTTTTTTCTTGCCCGACCGAAACCGGCGAATCCTCCGGCGGAAAGTTCCCCGGCTGCAAACTCACAATCCGCGCAGAGTACGACGCAGCCCGAGCCAAAGCCAAGTGCTGCGGCAAAAGACGAAGGAGCGCCGGCGGCGCGCGATGAGAAGGCGTCTGCGAACAATGACGCCAGCAACAAAGACAATGAGACTGGCGTTGTGCGGCGCGTGATGCCGCAGGTTTCGCCCGGAGCGCGGCGCACGATTCAAGGAAAAATCAAAGTTCGGGTGCGAGTCGAAGTGAATGCTGCAGGCGATGTGGCCAAGGCAAAGCTTGAATCCGGCGGAGCGAGTAAGTATTTTTCGCGCATCGCGCTGGATGCCGCGCGGGATTGGAAGTTTTCTCCCGCTGGCGCGGACGAGGCGGGCACCCGGGAATGGAAGCTGCAGTTTGCTTTCAGCCGGGCGCGGACGGATGTTTCCGCGGTGCGGGGAAAGCGCTAACAAGTGATTTCCCCGCGACGACCAAGTGCAAGCGTCCCCGGGCTTCGCTCCGGATGAACAAGGCTGGCCTGGCTCTCAGAGTTGCAACAGGTTGAGTTGCAGCTTCGCGTATCCCTGCTTCTCGCCCCACAGATCGAGCGGGACCGCCGCCATCTCGTCCACAATCGGTTCGGCTCGCCCACTCTTTGTCAGGTCCACCGTCTTGATGTAGGTCCGGCAACTGTCGCAAGCTTCCACGCGAACGTGATTGAGTTCCTCCGCGGTGTAGACAGGAAGCTTCGCGTGGTTTTCCTCGCCGCATCCTGGGCAGATGATGCGCCGGAACTCCCATTCCGCCAGACAAAATGAACAGACCAGAGATCGTTGGCCGCCATCTCCCAGGGGACGCAGAACGCCCAGGCCCGGCTTGCGTTTGCAAAACGGACACCGGAACGGAACCGGCCCTTTCCATTGCAAAGGTGACGCTAAACGAATGGCGATCGCATACGGCTGAAGGAATGCGCGGGCAAAAAAATCGTTCGGCCCCGACGGCAATACTCCGGTCTCGGTTCCGTTCCAGAAAGCCGTCAGCAGGTTGAAATGGGAAGCTTCGTCGCCTCGCCGCAACTCGTGCGCCGCTTCCCGAAGAGGAGCCGGACCGCTCTGTTCGACACTGGAAATAAATTTCCCGAACGGGCTGGCCAAGTCCTGGCGAAGCGGTCGCGCAAACGGCTCCGGCTCCGAGGCGACTTTGGTTCCAGTGCTCGAATTTCCGAGCGATTTACCAAGCTCCGCGTAAAACTTTTCCTGAAAGCGCGCCACCGCTATATAGAAGCGCAGGATTTCGGCCGCAAAACTGTACTGGACGATTAGCTCCTCCGCCCGTTGAATCCGCCGCTGCCATTCGTTCTGCGCCATGCCGCCTTTCGACATGGAGGGATTATCAGTCACAGGCTCTGGTCGCGCAATGACCGTTGCTGTTGCAGCACGAACTCGATGTTTTTCCTGATTGACGCACCCGTCCGACCAGAGTTATAGTTTTTCGCGTTAATGCGGTAACTAAGTTGGACGCTGTCGTGGGCGTCTGTAACGGGCACCTCCGCAAACTCTGCAACAGCAGTACCGGGGGCAAAACATAATGGAGCTTTCTCGCAGGACCTTTCTCAAGGGTACCGTGCTTGGCGGGACCGCTTTCTCCGCCCTCGGCTTTGATCTGACGCCGGTTTACGCGCAGACAGAATCGCTCAAGATTTCCCGAGCCAGTGAGACCCGTAGCACTTGTCCTTATTGTGCCGTGAGTTGTGGCGTGATCATCTACACGATCGGCGACAAGGCCAAGAACGCGATTGCCCAGGTCGTGCATGTCGAGGGCGACCCCGACCACCCCATCAACCGCGGCACACTTTGCCCCAAGGGATCGTCGCTGGAGCAGGACATTCTTAACGATCGCCGCCTGCTGAAACCGCAAGTGCGACGCCCCGGAGGCACCGACTGGGAAGACATTACCTGGGAGCAGGCGTACAGCGAAATCGCGCAGAAAGTAAAGAAGACGCGGGACGATACTTTCATCGAGACCGACGCGAACGGCAAAACCGTCAATCGGTGCGAAGGCATTGCCTTTACCGGTGGCTGCACCGACACCAACGAATTTAATTATCTCGCCGTCAAAAGTATGCGCAGCCTGGGGGTCTGCTACCTGGAAAACCAGGCCCGCGTTTGACACGGCCCCACGGTCTCCAGTTTGGGGCCCACCTTCGGACGCGGCGCAATGAC
>JBEKLO010000111.1:0-13172 GCA_050010155.1 Terriglobales bacterium | reverse complement strand
ACTCGAAGCAGGTAGACAAGCCAGCGTGAGCAAAGCTAAAAGCTAAAAGCTAAGTGAATAGCAGAGCGAATCGAGAGTTAATAGAAAAGTTAATTGGGTTTCTTGACATGCCGCGCCCCAGCAACCGGCTTGGCAGCCTTCGGAGGCTTGCAGTCACGGTTCGCACGGCAATTGGGGCACACCACCTTTTCATTTTTGTTGGCCATCTCGTGCAGAAAGGTGGAGAACGTCTGACCACAGTGCTCACACAACTGATCGATCGAGTCGTTGCTCATAATCAGTCCTCGCTATCGTGGTGCCTATGATCGGTTGGTCTTGGTCGCGGATTCCTACACCTCTATTCTAAGCCAGTGTTTTGCCAAACTCGCGCTGCGTTGCTTCCCAAGGTGGTCCCGAGGGAGCGCCCCGCCCGGAGAGCACCATCGCTGCAATCAAAACAACATTCAGCAGCAACATATTCCAGATGAAGCAGGGCGCAATAATTCCGGTCCACCACCAGGAAGAGGTTGCAGCGCGGCTGAGGTGCGGCTCCAGTCGCAGCAGGAAGGAGTGGGTCGGAAGCGATAGCCCGAGCAAGAGCAGCACCACCACCCATTTCGTCCGTTTGAGTTGTGCATCGGCTGTGCCCAGCACCCAGGCGTATCCCAGAAGCAAGATACTAGCATCGGTTACGCTGTGATAAATGGAAAGAAACGATAGCGCAAGCAGCGCGGTAAGCGTCAACAAAGGTGACCGCATACGCCCGCGCACGATTGTCCACGTCCAAACTCCAAGTCCAAGCAGGAAGAAAGCACCCGCAAGGATGTTCGCAGTTGCTCTTCCCTGCAACCATTGCCACAAAATAACTTGAAGGTTGACCAGTTGAAACCGTAGAGAGTTGCCAGCCGTAAAATCGTTCGGTCCTCCGGGACCAAACCAGTAGTGCAGATCCTCTCGATAGTCGAGAAATACGGCGCGAAGAGACTGCGGAAAGCGCGCGCAAGCCACGACCAAGAGCGTCGCGAATCCCGAGACTCCGGTTATGACCACAGTCCAGCGCAGTTGTACAAGATAAAAAACGAGGATCCAAAATCCCAGCTGCGGTTTCACGCCGGTGGCAATTGCCAGCAAAATGCCAGCCGAAAGATTCTGTGATTCACCGGCCAGGTAAACAGCCAGAATACAAATCGCTACTACAATGATGGCCGCGTTTTCGGTGTGGATCGCTCTATGCAGCGGCGTGAAACCAAATACGAGAGCAACCAGCAACCATGCTCTCGTATCCGATGCCTCGAAGCCCGCAATGCGTAGCAGCGTCCATGAAATGAGTCCGACAGCGGCCGCCGATAATACGGCCCACACGAAATTCGCCCACCCCCATGGCAAGAGGCTGAAAGGGGCGACGAGAACATACGCAGTAAGCGGGTAAATGGGGACTACTGGAAGCATCGACTGCGTTAAGCGCTCTGCCGTGGCCTCAACCAGAGCACTGTTATACGGATTCTGCCCATGAGTCCACAGCCAGGAACCAACGAAAGGATCGGAAAAATCATTTCTGGCGGTCTTGAGCGACGGCAAAATGCCGCCGAGAATAAAGTCACCCAACATCAGCAAGACGAAGACCGCAACCAGCATCCTGAACCACTTAAGATCCGGCCCCAGCGTTCTCGCCGCGATCGTCATTCCCGCCATCCTCCTCTCCATGAAGGTGAACTTTGAATCATCATTTCGCGCCCGGCGCAGTTGCGTCGTGATAAGGCTCGATGTGAGGACGAGGAGAGTCGGCATCGACCATCCAAATTCTCCGGTCGTGGTAGTAGTCCAGCAGTGGCTTTAAGTCCAGGCCTGGAATCTCGCGCGCCCAAACGATTTTCGCGGCATCAATCTCGGCGGCGTTAAATACCCACTCGTGCAGCACGTCATGGTCGGGAGCATAGTGAACGATAACGAGATCCTTCCCGGGCATGGCCTGCAGTTGCTCGATGATTTCCGCGCGCGACAGATTCCAGCCTCGCCGAGGAGTATTCACCGTCTCTGTGGCAGGCAAAAACACTCTGGCGATGAGCAGGACAATAATCAGCCGCGACGCGAAGATTCCTACCCGATAGCTTTTCAAATTCCAGTGGCGAAGGTGCCTGATCGCTTGAGTAATGATGGCGAAAATTGTGGCGGTGAGAGGAGCAGCGTAGTGCGGTTCAAAAAAAATGACCGAGAGCAACCAAATTCCACACCAAAAAGCCTGAATCATCAGGAAGCGGATTCTGCGGTCAAATACCAACCAAGGCAAAGTCAAAAAAGGAATCGATAGTGCCGGTCCCAGGAAGAAGCTCCAGTCCTGATGGCACTTGGTCAAGTTAATTTGAGCCCACGATCGTGAAAATTGCTCTTGGCACCAGGTCACAAAATAGGCAGTAAATTGGGGGTTCGTATACGTGATCGTGAGTGGTTCGGCTAGCTTTGTGGACTGCCAGGCAAACACCGTAACGCTACCCCCGTAGAGCCGGTCGAAGGCGACATGGGGGAAGAGCAGCGCATTGCCTGTCACTCGCCAGTTGTAGTAGCCCATGAATGCGACCGTGCATGCCAGAACGATGACGGCCGGCAGCAGGGCGCTAGCCAGCTTCAATCTGAAGCCGGCGCTTCTTCCTGAGAAGATTCGAAGAACAAGAACGACCGCAACCGGAAGGCAGAATAGCAAGCCCTCAAGCGGCCGGCTGTTGGCCAAGATCGCGGCGCCGACCCCCATCAGTACGGAATCTTGCAGGCGACAGCGGCGCAGGATTCGCGGGAGCGCTCCGATTACCAGCGCTCCGCCGATGGCCGCAACAGCGCCGCCCCAGTAGCTATCGACCCAGTAGCTCATGAGATCCACACGCAGAAGTGTGATCAGGGTGCCGAGCAAAGCCCAACGAGCCGGCAGCCACCCTTGCAGCGCCCAAGCCACAGCGGCGCACATCGCGGCCGTGCTGAGCAGAACTCCGATCCACGGACTTCCCAGCAGTTGCCCGAGGGCCAGAGCCATGCCCTGCGCCGGCGGAAAAATCGAGGCATAGGCGGGGTGTTGCAGTACATGGAAGGTGTCGAAAAAGATCCATAGTTGATGGGGTGCGTTGGCAAGCCTTCCGTGGGCAAACGTGTCGCCGGCCAGTAAGTAACTAAACTCGTCATGGACCCACGGAATCGGTACTGGCTCGAGCGGGAGCAACAGCAGGCGCGCAACGATGGATATGAAAGCAGCGCCAAAGATGACGGCGCCTTTTCGCCGCGCTAATCGTGCGCCTGTGTCTTCAATCGTTTTAAGCCAGGGATCCGTGAACCATTGTGCGAACGCCGTCAGGAGAACCAAAACCGCGAGGGTTATAAGGGGGAAACCGTCCACGAGTCGCTCTTTTTGCCTTCAGAACAAATAATCGCGCAGAATTCTCCACGATCCTATCATGCAGTGAGAATCCGCTTTACCGCCGCTGTTCGCGCGTCCCATAGAATAGCAATAGGTATAGCAACAGCATGCCGCTTGGCCTTTACATCTCCGTCCCCTTCTGCCGGACCAAGTGCAGCTTCTGCAACTTCGCTTCCGACGTGTTCTCGAAGTCGGCGTATGAAAATTATGTTGCCCGCGTGCTCGAAGATATCGCCAACTCGCGGAGCCTTGCCTTGGAGATGGGCTGCGAGTCCGCACTGCATGACACCGTCGATTCCATTTATCTCGGCGGAGGAACTCCCTCGATCCTCGATGCCGCGCAACTGGAGCGCATCTTCGCCGCCGTGCGCGGTCAGTTTGCCGTGACTCCCGATGCCGAGATCACGGTTGAATGCGCTCCGGCGACGATTACGCCCGCACTGATCGACACCTTGCTGCGCTGCGGCGTGAACCGCGTGAGCCTCGGCGTCCAGTCGTTCGTCGATCGGGAAGCGCAGTCCGTGGGCCGCTTGCACAACCGCTCGACCGCTCTCGAAGAGATTGGCCGCTTGCGCGAGGCCGGCATCACAAACATCAGCATCGATCTGATTGCCGGCTTGCCGCACCAGACGCCAGAAAATTGGGCCTTCTCGGTGGCCGAAACGATTGCGACGGGCGTTCCGCACGTCAGCGTTTACATGCTTGAAGTGGATGAAGATTCGCGCCTGGGCAGGGAACTGATCGCCGGAGGAGCCCGCTACCACGCTCACTTCGTTCCCGATGACGATGCGACCGCGGATTTCTACCAGCAAGCATGCGACATGCTGGACTCCGCCGGCATCGTGCAGTACGAAATTTCCAATTTCGCCCGCGCCGGCTCTCCGTTACATAAAGGTTCGCAGTTACATAAAAACGAGTCGCGCCACAACCTGAAATATTGGACCCGCCAACCCTATCTCGGCTTCGGGGTAGACGCGCATTCGATGCTTCCCGCATCTCTTCGCGAGGATTGCCATGCGGTGCGCTTTGCGACTCCCGATTCACTCGATGCCTACATGAATCGAGTTCCGCCAAGCGTCACGCCAGTCTCGCCACAAGCGGCGATCGAAGAACATTTCTTCCTCGGACTGCGCCTGAACCGCGGAATCGACCTGCCTCCCATAATGAATTGTCATCCTGAGCGCAGCCGAGAAAACGGTTTCCTATCCTCCGCAATCGAATCGTGCATAAGCGAAGGCCTGCTCGAGCAACAAGGCTCCAACATCCGCCTAACCGCCCGCGGACGCCTTTTATCCAATGAAGTGTTCAGCAGATTTTTAACTGAGAAAACCACGCAGCCAGCTGCAGAAACAAAAGTGGGAACCGGCCACGTGAATCCACGTTAGTTGGCCGATCAATGCCGTTCGGCGTAGGCCTATCCGGTCCCCACCATGTCGAAAACTTTGGGGAGGCCGATACCCCATATGGGAGGCTCAAATGCCAGAGCCTGTATTCCGGCCTCTCCCGAAAGACTCGTCCAAGCAATGCGAAACTGAGCTCGCGATGCGCCGAGTTGAACGTCGAGTACTTCGCCAGTCTGAACCTTGGAGCGCACACCGGTCAGAACCGCGCCACGGTTGCTGACGTTGCCAACGCGAACAATCTCCGCGAAGGGACGTGCCATCCTGTCCACTCCCCAGATGCGTACCGGCAATTCCAGCTTCAGTCTGCGCTCTCTGCGCCGATCCATTTTCGCTCCGAGTCCACGCGCTGTTTCAAGCTCACGACTCAGGCGGATCATAACCAAGCAGGCCACGACGCGAAACGTCACATCAGTTACCCGAGGGGAGTTCCTGAAGTACCATTGCGTTCGCTGCGGAATCGTAGAGGGAAGTAGGAAGAGGGAAACAGGGAGACCGAAAACTAGTCGAAATTCTTCATCGAGCAGGATCCGGGGCCGTTCGGGTTGCCGCACGATCCGCAAGGTCCCGCCGGCATCGAGGCGCGGCTAGGCGCTGCACTCTTCGACGACACCGCGAACACGGAGAGTTGCGGCTCCAGTTTCTTGCTCTCGCATTTCGGGCACTCGGCTTTTTGTTTGCCGAAGACCAAGGCCTCGAACTCGTGGTGGCACTCCTGGCAGATGTACTCGAAGATGGGCATGAGAAAAACTCCGCGAAGAAAATTGCTGTCTTCTATTTAAAATCAAAGTGTGGGTACTACGCAAACACCCGAAGAGACGCAGTCTTTCAAACCGCGCCGCTGGCTGCGCGGCGGCCACGTGCAAACCGTTGCCAGCTTTCTCATGCAGCGACGGATTCGCGTAGCTGCGCCCGAGGAGCGTCTCATCGAAGTCGAGCCCGGCGTCCAGGTGCTTTGCCATTGCCACTGGCAGTCGGATCGAACGCAGGCCCTGACCATCATTATTGTTCACGGCCTTGAAGGCTCAAGCGAATCGCAGTACATGCTGGGCATAACCGAGAAGGCGCTTGCGGCGGGCATGAACGTCATCCGCTATAACCAGCGCAACTGTGGAGGTACGGACGCGCTCGCTCCCGTGCTTTATCACTCGGGGTTGTCGAATGACGTCGCGGAGGTAGCGCGGCAAGTCATTGCGCGCGATGGCGTCTCGCGCCTGGCACTGGTGGGATTTTCGATGGGCGGTAACATCGTGCTGAAGTTGGCGGGGGAGTGGGGATCCGAGGGGCCGCCGCAGTTTTGCGCGGTTGCGGCGTGTTGTCCGGCGATCGATCTGGCCGTTTCCTCGGACACCTTGCACGATCCCTCGAACCGTATTTACGAAAAATATTTCTTGTGGGCGCTGCGCCGCCGAATGCTGCAGAAAGCGCGGCTGTTTCCTGGCCACTTCGACGTGAGCCGCCTGCGCGGCATCCGAAGCCTCCGCGAATTTGATGATAAGGTGACGGCTTACTATTGCGGCTTCACCGGCGTCGACGATTATTACGACCGCGCCTCGGCCGCGCACGTCCTGGAGCGGATCGCGGTGCCGGCCCTGATCCTATACGCCGCAAACGATCCGTTCATTCGCATCACGGCGGAGACGCGAAGCAAGATTTCGTCGAATCCGAACATGACCTTTATTGAAACGCCGGATGGCGGCCACTGCGCGTTTATCGGTTCGCCCGTCGGTTCTCGTCCCGGAGCCGGGAACAGCCGTGACGGCGGTTATGACGACGGCTATTGGGCGGAGCGCGGGATCGTGAGCTTCCTGCGCAGGTTTTCAGGGATGAGGCTCTGATGGATGTTGATTTCTCGATCGAACTGGGACGGGAAGATGCAGTGCTCGATTTCCCCTGGAAGGATCCGTCGGGCGCCATCGCTTATGTTGATTTGAAGCGGCATCCAGAGTTGTTTGCCAATATCGGAGAGGCGATTGCAGAGGCGCAAAAATTCCCCGAACTAGGAGAATTTCTGCGCACGGTAAACTCAGCCCGAAGCTTGCTAGAGACGGCAAAATGCGATGCCTGGGAGACGACGGATCTGAACGCGGAGGAAGAAATCTACAATGCCTCTCACAAATTCGCGAGTTATGTAGACCTCGTATTTTCCGAGATTGATTCAAGTCGATCTTTGCCGCTCGAGTCCCCGTCGCCCGAATCTTCGCTGCGGGAATCTCTACCCGCCCACGAACAGTTTGCCAAAAAGCTGACTGCGTTACTGCGGCGGGCGCCGGAGATGCCGGCATCGGCGGAGGTGTGCGTGCGCCGGTGTTACTACGGTGAGGAAAACGGCGTTCGCGAGGGGTTTTACTTCACTTTTTATGCCAGCGGCTATGGCGGCGACGGCGCCAGAGCGCGTCAGAATTGGGGAGTAGGCCTGAAACTGATGGGTAACGCGATTATGCAATTGTCGGCCGGTGGCTAGAGCAACCCGCCCTTCCTACGGCCGCCCAGATTACATCTTGCCCCCAGAAGGCTTGCCCAGCGGGGCTTCCGAAGCCTGAAAACACGTTGGTAACTTGGAGCAATTTGCCCTTCCAGTGGACAATATCAGACATCCACCGCACCCCTGTGCGCTCCCTGCCGCACAGGACGCGCAAATTGCTACGGGCTGAGTGCGTTGTTCTGACGGCGTTACAGCGAAAGAACGAAGCCTCAGGAAAACCTATGGAAGATCGCGGGCGCGAACGTTTTGGGCGATACGAGATCCTGGCTGAATTGGGCCGAGGAGCCATGGGTGTTGTTTACAAGGCGCGCGATCCAAGAATCAATCGCGTTGTCGCCGTCAAAACCGTTTCGCTGGTCGGCCTTGCGCCGGAAGACGAGCGAGAGTACCGCGAGCGTTTTGCGCGAGAAGCCGAAGCTGCCGGCCGCCTGTCCCATCCCGGAATCGTGACCATCTTCGATGTGGGCGAGGAACCGGAGTCCCACTCTCCTTACATCGTGATGGAATTTGTCGGCGGGCAGTCCCTGGACAAGCTGCTTTCAGACAGCGAGCACAAACTGCCGGTAGAGACGGCACTTCAACTCACGCTGGAATTGGCGGAGGCGCTGGATTGCGCTCATGGTCAAGGCGTCGTGCACCGCGATCTGAAGCCCGCAAACATTCTTTTGACCGAGGACGGCCATGCCAAAATTGCCGACTTCGGAATAGCAAAACTGAACCTAGCCAACCAAACGTTGGCCGGACGCGCGCTGGGCACGCCCGCTTACATGTCGCCCGAACAATTGAATGGCGAAGCGGTCGACGGGCGCTCCGATCTGTTTTCCCTAGGTGTGGTCCTCTACACCATGGTCACCGGTCACCGGCCGTTTCAAGGCAATAGTGCCGTGACGGTTTCATTCAAGGTGGTGAACCGCGACCCGCTGGCGGCGACCCTGCTGAATGCTGAGTTGCCCAAAGGACTCGATTTCATTATTGACCGCGCCATCGCCAAGGAGCCCGCTCTGCGGTACCAGCGCGGGTTGGAAATGGTGCTCGACATCCAGCACATGCAGCAAGGGCGTGAGCCGTGGAGCAAGGCGAAAGATCAGGAGTTCCGACCCATCGTGAAAGAAATCCTGGACCAGAAGAAAAGAACGCGATCGTCAATTGTGAGCACGCCGTCGGCAGTTGCCGCTAAAGTCCAGTCTCGCGTTCACTCTCTGCATTTCGCACACGATGCCACAAGGAGTTTGTTAATGAAGATTCGGAAGCGAGCCTTGGTCGGCGCCGTTCTTCTGGTTGGATTTCTCCTCGGTATCCGGATAATTGCGACTCGCCACCACCCGGTGTCACCGCAAGCCGACCATCGCTCGACAACGCCGACAACCACCGCCACCAAGCGAATGACAGCCGCGGAGGCGATCGCAGCGGCCGAGGCGATGCCAACCAATGATCCCGTGATCACCGTTCAGCCCGCGACTCCCGTCGCGCCAGCCGCCACCCCACGAATCACAACCACTCCGGCGCCAAGCTCGACTCACCCCAAGGTGGTCGCTTCGGCTGCCAAAGCCGCGATACCTGCAGATAAATCTGCGAAAGTGGAGCGTGTAAGCTCTCCTGCGGTTTCTACGGCAACGCCTCCAGCCATGTTGGAACTCGAAGTCGATCACAAATTTGCGGAGGGTCAGTTGTCGATCTGGGTCGATGATCAGCTGACGTATCAGCGTCGACTAGAAGGAACCGACAAGAAGCGTCTGGTCGTGTTCCATCACGTGGAAGGTCATGAATTGCATGCGATGCAGGTATCGGCCGGCAAACATAGTATCCGGGTGCAGGTAACCTCGGAGGCGGCCAATTACGACCAGTCCGCCACGGTGGCAGGCGATTTCGCCAGCCGTGGAGAAAACGTGCTGCGGATCAACTGCAATAAACCAGAAATAAACCTCAGTCTTCAGTAGCCCGGGTGGAATTCCACTGGTGCAGTTAACCGGGTGCCCCACTCATCGCGTTCTGTGCGATGAGTAGGATTCCACGGTGACAAGCAGCGTGAGACTTTCCCAGAAGGCAAGATGCGTCCGCCGGCCGTCCCTATTGACGATCTGAGCAGCCGTCCTTCTTGCCAAACGCCACCAGACCGATGTCGGTGATGCCGAAATAATTGAAAACCCCCTTGCCGATTTTGCCGTTACTGGCGCGAGCCGTAAACACAAGATAGTCACAACAGTCGCCCTCGCCCGACGGTTCGGTGAAAGTAACAGTGATGATCCCATTGACGACTGTGAAATAGCCGGGATACGAGCTGTTCTGGCCATTGAGCACGGCCTCGCCGCTGTGCGGAAAGCCGTAGCTGCCATCGTCGGTCAGAGTCAGGCAGTCCGTGCCGTTGTCGCGCTGCGACTCGGTCACTGTCGCAGGCCAATTGCCCGTGTAGCTCTGTGCCGCCTGCGCCATGGCAGCGCTGGTCGTGAGTGCCAGGGCTGCAACCGTAAACGCCGCTGTGATAAATCTGCGAATCTTCGTGGTCATGGTTCCCTTACCTCCCAATGAAAATCGTAAGTCCGTGTTGCCACGAAACCTTACCAAAGAAGGCCGAGCCAGTTGTCATGAAGATGTAAAGCCACGGTAAAAAGTTCTGCTGCCGGGTGCCCCACTCATCGCGGAGTATGCGATGAGCGGGATTCCACCGCCGCAAGCAGCAAGGGATTTCCCTAACCATCACATTTGTCTCGTCCGCTCATGTTCCTGCCGAAGCTGCTTCATCTCCGGAAGCAAAGGTCCGGACCGCGGTCGAAACTCCAGGCTGGATGTCGCGTTCGCGGATCACCCCCATCCCTTCGAGGCAATCTCTCATCGCGCGTCGTTCCGGTTGGGGAGGCGATGAGGATTCTTTTCCGGACTCCCGCCCCCACGTCAAAACGAAGCCATCCTACGCAGTCTGAACTCTTCCCGTCATTCTTTTCCAATCGATTCTCTTCCCGTCGATTCGCGTGCGAAGCAGCGAGAGAATCAGCATGAAGACGGTAATCTCCAACAGCCCCCACGAAGCGCCCGCGATGGTTTGCGCTCGCTTCGGCAGCAGCGAGAAACGTCCGTAAACGAATTCAATGTGCACCCAATAAACGAGCAAGGACGTTTGTCCCAGCTGAATTAGCGGACTGAATCCCCAGGTTCCGAGACCCCATCGACACCACGCATAACTCACGAAGCAGATCACTAACAACATGCCAATACGCATCATGAGAAAGTTCGGGCTAGTGTGCCAGTAATCGTAAGTCGAATACAGATAGAAAGAAGAGTGATCAAGTTGTCGCGCCACGAGAATGGCAGCGGCTCCCACGCCTGCAAACAGAGCCAGAGTTTTTACCACTTGATCGCGAGCCTGATCACTGAAGAGGATGAATCCCGCAGCCAAGCCCGCAAACGCGAATGCAGCCCACGGAAAGAGCGGGAAAAGCCAAGGCTGTGGAGCGCCGAGATTGTGGCATCCATCAATGTAGGACTCGAGCGGCCAAGGCAGCCAAGTCGGTCTCCAGTTCGTGTAGAGAGGCGGAGTAAGCAGTGCAATCAGAGCTGTGACGCCGATGGAAACGATGACGATTCGGAATTGCCCACGAGGATTCGAGGTGACTGCCGAACTGCGTTCTGCCTGAACGGATCGAGACGCTCGTCCCTCGACGAACAGAACCATTCCGCAGGTGAGCGCCATCAGGATCATCGATAATCCGATGATGTTCAGCACGTCCACGCGAAGTAAGTCAGACCAAGGAGCCCATCCCCAGGCAATCAGAAATTCCTGCAGGCGAAAGAGGAGTCCGAAAGCCAGGATTTCCGCCCCGCGACGAGCCATCTTGCGGGTGATCTCAGCAGGAGTCAGGCCTTTGCGAATGAGTTTGTCGGTGACCAAGGCGAACGAAACTCCAGCGAGAAAAAGAAACAGAGGCGCGGGAAGCGTGCCTAGACGTATCGATGCTTTCAGGAAGCCAGTGTTGCGGGCATCTCCGCCGAGCCAGGAGTCGTAACAGTGAGTCTGGAACATCAGGACGCAAGCCAATCCGCGCATCCAGTCGATCCAGGCGAGACGTGTAGAAGGGGCCGAGTTCACTTGCGAGAGTGTAGCTTGCACGCAGCATTGATGGCAAAGTATTCCATGGCAAAGGTGAACAGTAAACACGCGAGCGCCTGCCGAAATGACGCCCGTCGCTCCATCGGGCGTGCTAGCATTTTTGGGGAAGGACCCTATCGTGAAACGCAGGTTCGCTGTCGCCACCGCGATGTTTAGCTGGCTGATCTTGGGTTGTTTCTCGACTCTGGCATTCGCCAAAGATGAGCCCAAGTGGATCGAAGTGCGTTCTCCGCATTTCTCCGTGATCACAGACGCCGGGGAAAAGCGCGGGCGGGAAGTGGCTTTGCGGCTGGAGCAGATGCGCGGGGTTTTTGGAGAACTGATTCTTAAAGACAAGCTCAAAATGTCAGTGCCCATCACAGTGGTCGCCCTGAAGAGCGACAAGCAATATGGTTTGATTGCTCCCTCGAAACAGAGCATGGCGGGCGGGTTTTACGTGCCCGCGCCGGACCGGATTTATATAGTGCTCAATCTTTTTGAGGCGAATCCATGGCACGCAGTCGCGCACTCGCTAGGGCATTACTTTATGAATTACAACTATCCTCCGGTCGAAAGCTGGTTTGACGAGGGTTTGGCGGAGTATTTCGGATCGATCTATATCGGCAAAGAAGTGGAGCTGGGTGGCGATCCGGAACTGCAGTCCGAGTGGCACGAGAACGCCTTCGACGACATGAATCCCATGGTGCGGAACCCGAATACGCCGCAGTCGCTGACGCAGTTGGTGAGTTCCCCTGTCTGGCTGTCGATGACGGACCTGTTCACGATGAAGCATGACGAGTCGGGGATGCGCGAGGGGACGCACCACACCCTGTACTACGCGCAGTCCTGGATGGTTGTCCACTATCTGCTGAACAAGAAGAAGATCTCGCAGGTAGGGACCTACTTCGATCTGGTGGAGAATCAGAAAGTGCCGGTGGAGAAGGCGACAGTGCAGGCGTTCGACATGACGCCGGCGCAAATGGAAGACGCGGTGAAAGACTACTTCAAGACGCAGGGCATGTTAGGCGTAGCGCTTGATCAGTCGAAGAAGCCGATTCTGGATCCAGTAGACATTCAGCAGCCGGATCATTTCGCGCCGCCATTCACCGCGGACGACGTCACGATGGAGATCACTCCGGTTAAGGACGACGACGCGCAAGCGGTGATTGACGACGTCATGGCGCGCCTACCGGAGCATCGTGATCAGGCGCTGCACGAATTGCAGCAGTTGGCGGCCGATCCCAAAGATAATGAGGTGGCGCATCGCGGGCTGGCCTGGGAATATATCCGCCACCAGAAGTTTGACGGAGCCGCCGACGAACTGGAGAAAGCAGCGGAGTTGAATCAGCGCGATCCCTGGATCTGGTATTACCGCGCAGCGCTGAAGTATCGGAAAGCGCAGGCGACGAAACAGGAGATCCAGGGGCTGGCGAACACAATGCAGGATTTGCACGCGGTTACGGATTGGTATCCGGACTTCGCCGACGCTTACAACATGCTGGCCATGGCGCGAGTGGAAGGCGGAGGAAACAACTCCGCGCTCGAGGCGGAGCGGCAGGCGATTGCGTTGTCGCCGCGGAACCTGGAGTACCAGTTCAACCTGGGACAGATTTATGTTGCCAGCAAGAAGTGGGATCTGGCGCGGGACGTGTTTACGCGACTGAGAGAGGGACCGGATCGGCAGGCGGCAGCGGCGGCGAAGCAGCAATTGGAAGACTTGGAGACGCTGCAGAAGTATGGAGTGCGTCCGCTGCGTGCGGGGGAAAGCGAGACGCCAGCGGGCGCGGCGAGTACTCCTGGAGCGGGAAGTGGCGCGGCGGCGAAGGG
>JBEKLO010000110.1:0-13602 GCA_050010155.1 Terriglobales bacterium | reverse complement strand
GTCTTTTGCAGCGTGGGGTGGATGTTGGCGAGGAACAGGAAGGGCGTGTCGGCATACTCTTTGGGGATGCGCGGTTGAAATTTTTCAAACACGTTCAGTTCGGTGAAGTCGGTTTTGGCCTCATTCAGGTTGTCGAGATACTGCCCGCCCCAACGAAACGTCTTGCCATGGGTTCGCTCGATACCGCGCGTGTCCACGCAGCGATTTTTCAGGATGGCTTCGTTTTCGGAAGAGAAATCTTCTCCTACGACAGCCACTACACGTACGTCGGTAAAGTAACTGGCGGCGAGCGCGAAATAGGTCGCGGCACCCCCGAGAATATCTTTTACTCGGCCAGATGGCGTGGCGATTGTGTCAAAGGCTACCGAACCTACTACTAGAATGCTCATGGGTCTCCTAAATCAGTCGTTGGTCGATGGTCGTTAGTCGTTGGCACTCTTGGCGCAAACCGCGGAAGCCTTCCAATTGAGGTTCGCTAACGACGAACGACTAGCGACCATCGCTACTTCAAATACTTTCCCAAGATCAACTGCAACTTCTCTTTTGTAGCCGCCGGAATCTTGGCTGGATCGGTCAGGATGGCGTGCGCCAGCGCATTCCCGCACTTACAACTGCGTGTCTTCGGCATGGCGGACACGCTGGCCTTCACGACCTTCGCGGCGTTCTCGGCGTTCTTCACCAACACCGACACGATCTGTTCGACCGTCACCGAATCATGATGTGGATGCCAGCAATCGTAGTCGGTCACCATGGCGATGGTGACGTAGCAGATCTCCGCTTCGCGCGCGAGTTTGGCTTCCTGGAGATTGGTCATGCCAATCACGTCCGCTCCCCAGCTGCGATAGACGTTGGACTCGGCCTTGGTGGAAAATTGCGGGCCCTCCATGCAGATGTACGTACCACCCAAATTCGCTGTCACATCGGCGACCTTGCAGGCATCGCGGACCACTTTAGTCATTTCGCCGCAAACGGGGTCGCCAAATCCCACGTGCGCCACGATGCCTTCGCCGAAAAACGTATCGACGCGGTGACGGGTACGGTCGAAAAACTGCGTTGGAATCACGAAGTCGAGCGGCTTGTGCTCTTCTTTCAGCGAACCAACTGCCGAAACCGAAATAATGCGCTCGACGCCGAGTTGTTTGAAGCCGTAAATGTTCGCCCGAAAATTTAATTCGCTGGGCAGAATTTTGTGGCCGCGGGCATGGCGCGCAAGGAACGCCACTTTGCGCCCGTCGAGAGTGCCGAGAATGTATGCATCGGAGGGATTTCCGAAGGGAGTCTGTTGTTCGACCTCGTGCGCGTCGCTGAAACCCGGCATGTGGTACAGACCGCTGCCGCCGATGATGCCGATCTCTGCCTGTTGCAATTGCGCTCCTGATGGGGTTAGGAATGACTGCGGAACTGTTGATTATACAAGACGGAGACTCACGGCCTGGCGGGCGAGGCTTGGTCTTGCGGTTTTTGGGGAGGCCAGAAGTCGGCTTCCACCCGCTGTACCGTGTCGTCGTCGAGGCCTTCGCTGATGAGGATCTCGTCGCCCCGGACTTCGATCAGCACGACTCCTTCTTCGGTGAGCCAGGCATGGCGTCCGCGCAAGGTTCGCCAGGAATCTGCCGGCGGCGCATCGTCTGCAACTTTGCCGTCCGCTCCCAGCGCTTGCTGTTTTTTATAGCGCTTGGCTAGCGACTTCGCGTAAACGGCCGCGAACTCCGACGCTTTCGCCGGACTTGACCAGCGCGAAACATAGAGCAACGCGATCGGCCCCGATTTATTCGATTTCAGCTTGCCGGCAAAGTAATAGCCGCCGCGCCACTCCGGATACATCGCCTTGGCCGCATCCGTACCTGCATACTGCTCGACCAATATGTCGACGTCAAACTCGCCCATAGCGCCGATATCGAAGGGATCGTAGCCCTTGAAGTCTTTCTCCATGTCGATCATCTGCACCGGTTGTAGCTTTTCGTGCGTCAGATATGTCTCGGGCTCCATGATTTCGCGCGTGGTTTTGGGCGGATTCTGGAACACGCCCGCGTACGCCATTTCCTTCCCGCCAGCCTGCAACAGCGCGGCGGTGAAATCGAGACCGTAGCGATAGGGGAAGGTGAGTTCCTCTTTCAGAAACATTGGAGCATCGCGGAAGGCTGGTGAATCGGCCGTGCCAACCAGCATGCCTTGCTTGAGCGCTTCGACAATCTGCGGCGATTGCAGCAGCGTTTTTCCGGTCGGGGCCAGAGAGTAGTCCATCAGCACCACCATGGCCTGCCCCTCGATGACAGCTTGCCGCGCCGAACTTTCCTCGTCGTTTACGATGTCGTTGGGACTGGGATCATCTTTCTTATCATCATCTTCCTCCGATCCTTTCATCCATTTCTCGATGCCGAACGACTGGTCCTGCAGCGCGTGAGTGAGCTCGTGCGCCAGCACAGGTTTCTGCTGTTCCGCGTCCAGCCAGTTCAGCAGGTTCACCGTCTTGGTTTTGACGTCGTAGTATCCCGCTACCTGCTCGCGCAACATCGTCACCAAAAAGGTGGAAAGGTCGAAGTTGCGCGGCAGCAATCCGAACTTCTTCAGCACGGCTGACGAGCGCTCGAGACGCTTCGCGTCCTTGTCATCTTTCATGCTCTTCTCGATGTAGGACTGCACTTCGTCGCGCTTGGTCAGGCGGCGCTTCACCTTGTGCTTGATTGGGAGGTCTGTGTCGTGGCTGGCAAACTGCAGGATCTCGTCCACGGAGCGAAAAAGCTCCTTCGCCTCTTTGGGCGAGATAATTGTGTCTTGCGGAACTGGTGTGGCACTGGAGGCCTTGCCCTGAGGCGTTTGCCCTTGGGAAGCCTGAGACTGCGACGCCTGATCCTGCGCGGGCGCATCCCCACTCGCCGCCTGCCCCCAGAGCGTGCAAGCCAGGAACACGAGCAGAGCAAGTTGCGACAACCATCTAAGAAGCTTTGGAGCTACCACCTCGACATTGTTCACCGGAATATTGCTCACTGGAATCGAGTCTATACGAACTGAGGAATGAGGTGCGGGTGCGCGGCGAGTTTACCGCCCGTACTTCTTGAGGAGCCTGAGGAACGCGACCGCAGTCGAGCTAAGGTGCCCGGGCGACAAAAGAGGCTATCCACTCGCCCGCTTCGCGCGTGCCGAGAGTTCCGCCGATATCGGTAGTTATTTTTTTCTGCTGCACGGCTGCAAGGACGGCGGCATCGATCTTCTGGGCCTCGGCGTTCATTCCCAGATGCGAAAGCATCATCGCTGCCGTCAGAATCGCTCCCAGGGGATTGGCAATGTTTTTCCCTGCAATCGGCGGGGCGGAACCGTGGACGGGCTCGAACATCGAGGTTTTTCCCGGATGCAGATTGCCACTCGCCGCCATCCCTAGGCCGCCCTGCAATCCCGCGCCGAGGTCGGTGAGGATGTCGCCAAACATGTTGTTGGTAACGATGACGTCAAATACGCGCGGATCGCGCACCATCTGCGTGCAGAGCGCGTCTACATACATGTGCTGCGTCTCAATCCTTGGATATTCGCCTGCAACTTCTTTGAACACGCGCTGCCACAAGCCGCCGGCGTGCGTCATGGCATTGGACTTGTCGCACATCAGCACTCGTCGCCGGGGCGAACCATCCATCTTCTCGTGGTTCGAGCAGTACTCAAACGCATAGCGAATCACGCGCTCGACCCCCTTGCGCGTATTGATGTCTTCCTGGATGGCAACTTCGTCGGCAGTCCCCTGCTTGAAGACTCCTCCCAGGTCTCCGTAGACGCCTTCGGTGTTCTCGCGAATCACTACGAACTCCAGGTCTTTGGGCTCGACGCCTTTGAGCGGGCACAGCGACGGATCCATCAAGCGCACGGGGCGGACATTGGCGTAGAGGTCCATCTTGCTGCGCATGCCCAGCAGGATTTCCTTGGCGTGAATGTTCGAAGGGACGCGCGGATCGCCGAACGCGCCGACCAGGATGGCGTCGAAATTCTTGGTCAGAGTCGCGAAGCCATCGGGCGGGACCGTGACTTTGTCGGCTAGATAGCGATCGGCTCCCCAGTCGAACGGGGTTAGTTCGAGTGTGGCGCCTGCAGCCTGCATGACTTTTACGGCCTGCGGAATGACTTCTTTTCCGATTCCGTCACCGGGAATTATGGCAATACGCTTCGTCGTATCCACGCTGGCAACGTTAGCATAGCCTTGAGCCATTCAGAAACTCGCGACCTCATTTCGCTATAATCAAAGCATGAGCTTATGACCTCGACAACACTTCCTGGGACGAATCCAACCGAGCACAGCATGGCAACGGCTACGCCTGACTTCGGCGATACTCGCGGCGAGTTCCAGGCCTTGCTCTCGGGGTGCGGCCTCTACGACTTGAGCGGGCGCGCCAAGATCGCCGTGACCGGCGGCGACCGGGTCCGCTGGCTGAATGGCATGGTCTCGAACAATGTTCGGGATCTGGCCGCTGAACACGGCGTCTATGCGTTCATGCTGAATGCGCAAGGCCGAATTCAGGCCGACCTCTACGTATTCCAGCGCGGAGAATCGCTGGTAGTCGATACGGAACGCAGGCAGCGCGACAAAATATTGCAGTTATTCGATCACTACATCATCGCCGACGATGTGGAGATCGCCGACATCAGCGAAAAGTTTGCCGCGATTGGCTTGGCCGGACCTGAATCGCGGAATGTTCTCGAACGCGCGGGCATTCGCGTTCCCGACCTCGCACCGTTGGAGTTATGCACGCCGAAATGTGATTGCGCGTGTAGCTGCCTCGAATGCACGCTGCTGCGAGGCGATGACTCCGCAAGTCTGTCGTATGAAATCTGGGTGGCTCCAGACCAACTGAAATCCACATGGGACGCTTTGGTCAAGTCCGGAGCGCGGCCCACCGGCACGGTTGCGCTGAATCTTTTCCGGATCTCGCGCGGCATTCCGCAGTTTGGGGTGGACATTCGCGAGCGCGATTTGCCGCAGGAAACCGGGCAGGCGCGCGCCTTGAATTTCACCAAAGGGTGCTATCTGGGGCAGGAGATTGTGGAACGGATTCGCTCGCGCGGCGCGGTGCATCGACTGTTCAGCGCATTTACGATCGAGGGCGCATTGCCCGAACCGGGCGCGAAAATTGTGGCCGACGAAAAAGAAATTGGCGAAATCACGAGCAGCGCGATTCTGCCTCTGCCTGGCGGAGACCGGCCCGTGGCATTGGGTTATCTGCGCCGCGAGGGTACGGGCAAAGACCTTCGCGCGGGCGCGACCACCCTGAAAGCGGCAGCGCTGCCCATTTCGTAAATTCAAGAAATCTAAAGCTTAGAGAAATCTGGAAAATCATATGGCGCAAAGACGAAAAGAAGATAGCGAATTCAAAGTGAGCGACCGGCGCTTATTCACTTCCGATGGAGAGCTTCGAACGGATTCTGCGGAAGAACAACCGGCGACTCCAGCCGCGCCGCCGCCGGCAGCGGCTCCAACGGCCGCTCCAACTCCAATCGCTCAGACTGCGACGGTTTCGACGATCCCCGAAGCCGCGAGCACTCCGCATGCTGCTGATTCCGACATCCCCGAGCCTCCCAGCGCCACTGAGCAGCAGGCACAGCACGATGCTTACAAGCAGTCTTCGCGTGATCTGGATACGCGCGTCGAACTCAGCGGACATTCGGCCAAAGAACTCGAAATGAGTTTCGAACGCTTCATGGCTTCTCTCTACATGACTGCCATGATGCAACTTGGCCTGATGCACGAGCAGGGCGGCCAGCCCGGTGTGGACTTGATTGGCGCGCGGCAAACCATCGACACGCTGGGCATGATCGCAGAGAAAACCAAGGGCAATCTCACTCCGAAAGAGCAGGGATTCCTGCAGAACTGCCTCTATGAACTGCGCATGGCGTATGTGGAAGTGACCAACGCGCTCGCTCATCCTCCGCAGGCCCCGGGCCCGATTACAGGTACCAACGGCTGATGCGGGCAACTCTGACGGTATTAGGCAGCGGCACGTCGATGGGCGTTCCAACCATCGGTTGTGACTGCGCCGTTTGTCGTTCCGTGGACCCGCACGACCGCCGCACTCGCCCGTCCGTAATGATCAGCTATCGCGATCCTCACGACAATGCCCGCCACATCATGATCGACAGCACGCCCGACTTTCGCGAACAGGCGTTGCGCGAAAACATCATGCAGCTCGATGGCGTGCTCTACACGCACACCCACGCCGACCATATCCTTGGCATTGACGACCTGCGGCCCCTGACTTACCACCACAAGCCGGGAAAAATGCCTCTTTACGCCACCCCCCGAGCCTGCGAGTTTCTGCGGAACATGTTTCGCTACATTTTTGAAGCCACATACAAATTTGGCGGATTACCGCTAGTGGACCTGCACCCAATTGAAGGCCCGGTCGAGCTCTTCGGCGCGCGCTTCGAACCGTTGACGGTAATTCACGGCGATACCCCGATCCTTGGTTTCCGTTTCGGGTCCGCCGCTTACCTGACCGATCACAGCGCGGTTCCAGCCGAAACGCTGGAGAAGCTGCGTAACCTCGACATCCTGTTTCTCGACGCGCTGCGCTACACGCCGCATCCCACGCATTCGACGGTTGAGCAATCGCTAAAGATCGTGGAAGAGGTGAGCCCGAAGCGCACATTTTTCACCCACATCTGCCACGACCTGCCACACGAGGCGACCAATGCCACGTTGCCGCCGGGAGTGCAACTGGCATTCGATGGAATGAAACTGGAGTTTGAAATCTAGGTTTACCGCCGACGCGCCGAGAGCGCCGGGTTTCTCTTAATAAAGATTTTCTCAGCAATTCGGCGTCTCGGCGGTGAAACAGACTATTAGGATGCTGACTTTTCATAAACTCGACGATGTGCCGCGCGACTTCGGTCCCTCGCTTATCAGTGTCGGGAACTTCGACGGCGTGCACCGCGCTCACCGCCATGTTCTTGACGAAATTGTGCGGCGGGCGAAGGCGGTGAATGCGCAATCGGTTGTGGTTACTTTTGAACCCCATCCTGCCCGCATCCTGCGTCCCGATCACAATTTGAAACTGCTGACTCCGCTTCCTGAAAAATTGCGACTACTTGAGGCCACCGGAGTCAACGCGGTTCTGCTGCTGCCCTTCTCACGTGACCTGTCGCTGATGACGCCGCATCAGTTTGCCCATGAAATTCTGAAGAAGCGCCTGCATGCCCGTGAAGTTCACGAAGGATACAACTTTCACTTCGGGCACAAGGCGGAGGGCAACATTCATCTGCTGAGAAACCTGGGGGGCGAAATGGGATTTGAGGTGCACGATTATCCCGAGATGCGGTTGCGTGGAGAAAACGTTTCGAGCAGCCACATACGCAAGCTGCTATCCGAAGGACGCGTCAGCCGAGCGCGCCACCTGCTGCAGCGGCCGTTCAGCATTCTTTCGACTGCCGGCCGCGGGCGCGGATATGGAGCGAAGTACACCGTCCCCACCATCAACCTGTCCCACTACGAGGAGCTGGTTCCAAAACACGGTGTTTATATTACCCGGTGCCGCATCGGCGACGAATGCTTCGACTCGGTCACCAACATCGGGAACCGTCCGACGTTTGGGAGCGATTCGTTTGCCATCGAGTCGCACCTGCTGAATTTTCACCCGATACAGCTTTCTGCAGATACGGAGGTCGAACTGCACTTTCTCGATCGTCTGCGCGACGAAGTCAAGTTCCCTTCCGTGGACGCGCTGAAAGAGCAGATCGGGCGGGACGTGCAGAAGGCACAAAAATATTTCCGGCGCTTAACAGCCTAGAATTTCTTACGAAGGAATTGAAAAAAGATATAACCGATGAGGGCAGCTACCATGGCGATTTCAAAATTGGCAGCCGTCAATACATCTCCGATTGCCCACGCGATTCCCCTCTTCCGTCCCATCCCCGAGCGCTCAAATTCTCCCATCAAGAGATTGGCGTAAAACAGGAACATAATAAACGCCACCTCGATTACCGCTCTCCAGAAATGCTTCATGGCAAATTAGGCTCCTCGTAGGGCTGCAGGCCGTCTTGCTATTCGATGGGCTCGACCATCAACTCTTCGTCGCGCGCGGCGCGTTCTGGCAGTTGGATCAGCACAATTGCCACCAGCACCAGAAGGATTCCGACCGTCTGCACCGGCCGCAGCAACTCTCCCAACACGAGCGCCGCAATCAGGATACTGAATACCGGCTCGAGACAGCTGGCCACAATAGCGCGGGTCGGCTCGAGATACTGCAACCCGGCGAAGTAACAGGAAAATGGTCCGAGCACGGAAACCAGCGAGAAGACCAGCATGAATCCCCACTGCTCGCGGTTATAGTGAGCAGCGACAATTTTCCACGGGGGATTCACGAAGATCCAGAAGATTGAAGTTGCCAGTAATACCCAGAGCAGAACCTTCCAGCGATCGTAGCGGGCGAGCACGCTGTGCCCGCCAACGTTGTAAAACGCAAAGGACAATGCCGCCAGAAGCGCGGCGATGACTCCGATGGCATCCATGCGCAAGCCGCCCGAACCGACAAAACCGACGGCCAGCGCGCATCCGGCCACGGCCAATCCGACAGCCGCGATTCTCCGCAGCGAGGGCCTCTGCGCCCCGCATGCCACCGTATAGAGCAGCACCCAAACTGGCGCCGTGTATTGCAGAATGATGGCTGTGGCTACGTTCGTCCGCTGAATTGCCAAATAGTAGAGATAGTTCGACGCCGCGACACCCAAAATTCCAAGCAGGAAAAACCGAATCAGGTCGCGGCCGGGAACGCGCAGTGCCGATGTTCCTCTGCGCACGAGCAGCACCGGTAAGAGAACGGCCAGCGACAACGTAGCACGGCTCTGCGACAGGATCAGCGGATCGATTTTCTTCAGTGAACCACTCACCGAGATCCCGCCGGGGAAAGCGTGGCCAGTGAATGCTGCACGGCCAAGCGTCGCCGAAATTCCCCACAGAAAAGCCGCACTCCCAATATAGAAGTAACCTCGCAGCGGATGAGCGCCAGACTTCACGCAGCGTGCTCGATGGTGTAGGTGATTTTCGCCGTCTTCTCGAGCATGGCGGAAACCGAGCAGTATTTGTCTTTTGAAAGCTTGACCGCATCTTCCATCGCTTTTTGTGACACCGGTCCGCGCACAAGATAGGTTAGGTGAATTGACGTATAGACGGCGGGATACCCGTCGGCTCGTTCGCCCTTTGCCGTCACTACAAGGGCCGTAAACTTCTCGCGTTTCTTGCGCAGAATTCCTATGACATCCGATGCCGTGCACCCGCATAGAGCCAGCAGCACCAACTCCATCGGGCTGTTGGCGGTCTTCTCGGCTGCGGCGTCCATTACGAGCGAATGCCGCGACGTTGCATTGCCTACGAATCGATCATTGTCGGTCCAGTTCACTGTGGCTTCAATCATGGGGATCCTTTCGTCGTTGCCGTCGGTCGCGATTTAGCGGTCTTCGCCTTCGAGCATTTCGTTAGCGGCGATTATCCGTCATCGGTTCAGGATGAATCAGCACGCGAAACAATTCGGGCGCGTCGTGTTTGAAAGCAATCTCGAGCGATGTCTGCACGTCGTGCACCCGCGAAAGCGGCATATCATCCGGCAAGGTGCAGTGGCAGGATACATACAGCCGCGCCCGCACCCTCTTGAACTGAAACTCGTGCACGTCCATCACCTCGGGAAAGTCCTTCACAATATCCTTAAGTCGCTGTTCCAATTCCGGCTCGCGCACAATCTCCTCGCCAGTTTCAATGGTCGCGGGTTCGCTTTCGATGTGCGTCAGGATGGTCGCAATTTCGGGGATCTCAGTGCGCATCTCCGTTTCGAGGCGCGTCACTTCGTCGTGCGCCTGCTTCATGCTGAGTCGCTCGTCGAGTTCGAGGTGCTGCTCCACATGCAACTGCCCGTTCAGGTCTTGCACGCTGACGTCGTGCACATTGAAATTGTGGCGGGTAGCGACCGCGCGAATGCGGTCAAAAATGTTTTCGGTGCCGCGGGCACGCGGGACCGAGTGCACCATCACATCGGCATCGGGTAAAATCTCGCGCACTCGGGAGGTTACCGCAGCGGACACCTGCTCCGAACGCTGGAACGTAAAATTGCGTTCCAGCCCCACTGAAACATCGGCAAAAAAACGGTTGCCAGCTTTCCGGAATCGGACGCGCTCCACTTCCAGCACGCCATCGACGCTCCCTATGCGATCGAGGATCTGGCTGCGCACTCCGACCGGCGCCGCATCGAGCAGCGCATCGACGGTTTTCCTCGCGAGCCGCCAACTCACGGAAATCACCACGCCGGCCACGAACAGCGCGGAAATCGGATCGGCCCGCCGCAACCATTCCACGTGATAGGCGCGGCCCAACCAGACCAGTGCCAGGCCGACGATCACAACGGCGCTCGACCAGATGTCGGTGGAAAAATGCAAGGCATCCGCTTCCAGAGCCTGACTGTCATACTTCGTCGCAATGCGCCCAAGTGCGCGGGAACGCCAGGTGTCGACCGCGATCGACAGCAACATCACCACAAACGCAGCTATGGTCGGCTCAATTTCCACGCTGTGAAAGAACAGCCGCCTTATCGATTCATAGACGATCCAGACGCAGGCCACCAGCAGCAGACCGGTCTCGATGAAAGCGGAAAAATTTTCAAATTTGCCGTGTCCGTACTGATGATCGGCATCGGCTGGCTTGTCGGAGACCCGCACTGAAAAAAATGTCACTGTGGCTGCGATCAGATCCAACCCGGAGTGTGCGGCCTCGGATAGAATTCCAAGCGAACCGGTCGCGATGCCGACAACGATTTTCAAGGTGGTGATCACCAGCGCCGCCAGCACCGAGTTTCCGGCAACCGCTCGTTTTTCCCGCCGCATCGACTCGGAACTGTAGACGGCTTGAATTTCCGGCATCCCCGTCATTATCGCTTTGGATTGACTCCCCGCCAACCCCTTTGCCCTCTTGCCCTGTCTCGGGCGGGACATGCTACGATGACATTCGTCAGAATTTCTCTCTGGAGGGTCTTGTTTCATGCGTTCCAAGTGCTTCGTCTGCCTTCTGCTTGTCAGCTTGGTCTACGGACAAGCTGCGCCACCCGCTACACCCCCTGCTACACCGCCCGCAGCGACAACTCCGACCGCCGGAGCCCCGGCGGGACAGAGTGCTCCACCCGCGCCTGCCCCGGAAGTGAAACCCGACGACCCGGTGATCACGCTGAAGGGTTTCTGCACTGATGCCAGCCTGCAGGGCGATGCCTGCAAGACAGTCGTTACGCGAGCGCAGTTCGACAAGATGGTCGAAGGACTGCAGCCGACGATGCCTCCGGCGGTGAAGCGTCAACTCGCCAACAAGTATTCCGTGTACCTGAAGATGTCGACCGCAGCGGAAAAGCGCGGCCTCGATAAGAGTGCTTCGTTCGAAGAAAAGATGCACTATGCGCGCATGCAGATCCTGTCTCAGGAACTGAGTGCCGCGCTGCAGGCGGATTCCCAGAAAGTAAGTGACGAGGATATCGCAGACTATTACAAGAAGAACGAAGCCAGTTACGAACAGGCCAGCTTGATACGGATCTACATTCCGCGGTCGAAACAAATCGCCAATCCACCGGTAAAGCCCAAGCCCCCTATAAAGCCCGGAACAGCGTCCGCGACTGGTAGCACAACGAGTGCGAAGGCGACGGCGGCGAACAACGCTCCGCAGAAGCCGCCGACGGAAGCGCAGAAGAAGGCTGCCGAAGACGCGATGACGAAACTGGCCGACACTCTGCGCGCCCGCGCGGTGAAAGGTGAGGACCCCGACAAGCTGCAAAAAGAGGCCTTCCTAGCCGCCGGACTGCCGGCAAATTCCATCAACACAAAGATAGAAAAAGCGCGCCGTAGCACACTACCTGCCAATCATCAGATGATCATGGATTTGAAGGATGGCGAAGTGTCGGAGGTAATCTCCGACCCGAATGGCGGCCACTACATCTACAAGATGGTCAGTAAGGAAACTTTGACTCTGGAGGCCGTAGCGCCGGAGATTCGCAAGGTCCTCGCCGGCCAGCGGTACCAGGACAGCATGAAGGGTTATCAGAAAGATATTGAACTGAACGACGCTTATTTTGGCCCGACGCGAGGTCCTGGTCCTGGCATGCCGCCACCACCGCGAGGAGTACGACCGCCGATGCCGGAACATAACGAAGATAAAGACTAGAAGACGCCGACTCAATGGATACGGCTAAACCAACCATTGTGGTTACCGGCGTTTCCGGCAATCTTGGCCAGCGGCTCATCCCGCAGCTTGCGGATTACAGAGTGGTGGGGGTGGATATTACGCCCCCCACACACTCTCTGGTTGACCGCTTCGTTCCCCTCGATCTGGGAGACGAGGAGTCGACCCGCGAGATGCTCCTGCTGCTGCGGGAATTGCAGCCCGTATCCGTAGTGCATCTGGCGTTTGTCATCGATCCCCAGCGATCCGGAGTTCTCGATGTGGATCGCATGTGGCGGATCAACGTCGCGGGTACGGCTCGGATGATGGAGGCCATTACCGAAGCCAACCGCAATGCCGGCGGCACCATTCGGCAGTTCATTTTTCCGAGCAGCGTGTCGGCGTACGGGTCCGACCTGCCAACGCCTGCTGCGGAAGACCAGCCCTTGGGCGCTCATACACTGCCCTACGCCTTGCACAAGAAGGAAAGCGATCTGGTGGTGCAGCAACGCGCGCCTGCCCTGCGCGGATGCGGTGTTTTCATTCTGCGTCCCCATATTTTCGCGGGAGCCACCGTGGAGAATTACCTGATGGGAGCGTTCCGCGGGACGCCGAACGGAAAAGGCGCGCGGGCCGAGCGCATGCGCCGGGCAGCGAAGCGTCTGCCCTGCATGTTGCCGTTTGGCCAGAAGTATTTGGACAACAAAATTCAGTTCGTCCACATCGACGACATGGCCCGGCTGATCGCGTGGATCCTCAAGCGGGAACCGGAAGCACAGCGGCTGACAATCTTGAATGTTGCCGGACGTGGCGACCCGCTGACCTTCGCGCAGTGTATCGAAATGGCGCACGCCAAACTGCTGCGCGTCCCCGGACCTTGGGCCATGCGCCGCGTCCTGCAATTCTTGTGGGACTGGAACATCTCGGCCATTCCGCCCGACGCCGTCCCTTACATGACCGGCCAATACATCATGAATACCGACCGCCTCAAAGATTTTCTCGGCCAGGATTATGAGCGGGTGATTGCGAAGACAAATCTCGAGGCGTTCGCAGATTCGTTCCCACGAAACTGAGAACCACCGCCGAGCCACGGCTTCCCCAGTTAAGCAGCGCTATTTGTTCGCATAGCTGTCAGCCCCAAGAAAGTGCAGCGAAACGTACGGCTCATCCCCGACCACCCAACTATCGTGCCCGGGAGGTCCGGGCGGAATGTAAAACAACATCCCGGCGCTGAGTTCGTGAACGGTGCCGTCCTCCATTGCAGCCGTGGCGCAGCCCGAGACCACCAGTCCGACATGCTCGACGTTGCAGCGCGAAGCGCCCACGCCGGGTCCGACATGAACCGACCACTTCCATCCGGGCTGGTAAGTTGCGCGCCCGATGGTCATACCCCCGATGCAAACCAGCTCGAATTTTCCTTTTTCGAACACCCGCACTTCGTCGGG
>JBEKLO010000109.1:0-13845 GCA_050010155.1 Terriglobales bacterium | reverse complement strand
CGCATCTCGCGCAAAAAACGTGCGACCGCGGTTTCCGCCGCTTCCAGGTCGTGCCGCAATTCGTCCCCCCGCGGCACCACATGCCGTCCCCGGCGCACCGCGAAGTAACAAGCAAAAGAAACAGCGTACGTGCTCACGTCGATCAGGAGCACCCCGCCCAGCCCAATATGTTCATAAACAAATCCAACCAGCGCGCCGGCAATCAGCCAGCCGCCCTGTACCCCCGCCATCAGAAACGTATTGGAATGCACGAACTCATCCTCAGGTGTCAGTTCCTGAATCAGAGCCGTGATCGTCGGCCAGAACATCCAGAAGCCCGCCGCCACCAGCGTATTCATCAGGTACAGTTCCCAAACTTGCACGCGGTGAAGAAATGCCAGCACCGTGACCGCAAGAATGATGACAGCGCGCGCCGCATCCAGCCACATCACCAGCATCCGCCGGTCTTCGCGGTCAATGATCACGCCGGTGAAGGGAAGCATCAGCATGGCCGGGATTACTTGCAGCGCGGCAAACGTGCCTAACGCCATCTCCGAGTGAGTGCGCTGCAAGATCGTCCAGGCTACGGCGGCGGAGTTCATCCCGCTCCCCAGCATGGAGATCACGTTCGCCGCAAAAACAAATCGCAGCGACCGTTTTTGCAGAATGGAGCGCATAATTCGAATCTAACATGGGGCGTGGCGGGCATTTGCTGCTAACATGCTTAGCATTCCAGGACCGCGATTGAGCGGGAGAAGTCCACAAGTTTCATTCCGCGGCATGCTCGTACGTGAGATATGTAGCGTACGCAGGAACAGGAAAATGATGAACTGAAGGCTGACGGCTGATACTTAACGGCTACTTCAACCCCTTCACCACATACGCCTCCGACAGCACGCGGTTATAGATGTATGCGTAGGCCGTCCCGTCATTCGAAAGATGAGGCACGCCAATTGTCGCGCCTGCGGCACCCGTCTCGGCCCCGAAGGCTCTCCACGGCTCCATCTTTCCGCTCTGTATATCTACGCGAGACACCTGCAGGGCTTTTGCGGCGCGCTGGCTGCGCATTGCGTACAAAGACGCACTATCCGGCGTCCAGCCGACGATGGTGTAACCTGATTCCATGCCCGGTATAGGATGAAGGGCGCCCTCTTCAATCGGCCAAATCCCCCATTTTCCGTCCGGTCCCCGCACCGCCACGCTCTTGCCGTCTGGCGAGATTTGCCAGCCCCCCAAGCCCTCGGGAGTGATTGCCTTTGAGTCGCCGCTGCTTATATCAATCAGGTAGTCGCGCCCTCCATGTCCGGCTTCAATACCGAAGGCCAGCAATCGCTTGCCATCCGGAAAGAACCGAGCAATCTCATAGCTAACGGCGTCGTGGGTAAGTTGCTTCGTTTCGCCCGCTCCTGCGGGCACTAGGTTCAGTGGGCCGCCCTTGGCCGCCCTCGTGACCACCCATTTTCCATCGGACGAGATCGCCATCGCCCGTCCCTCTCCAATCCGTGCCGGAGGCGATCCATCCGTATCCCGCAGAAACACGGTGTAATTCGGTCCCCCGCCATCGCCTTCTTCTTCGAATACGATCTTGCGGCCGTCCCGGCTGATGTCGCGCAACTCCGACCATCCGAACCATCCCAGTTCGTGCTCTTCTTTTCCGCCCGGTGCCATGCCTCGAATGCCCAGGCGGGTGTGATTCGCCACACTCAGTACGGTTCCATTGCGCAAGTCTTCCAGCCACATTCCTCCGGGAACGTTCGCCATCGTTCGCAGCTTGCCTGAAAGCGTCACCGCCCGCGGATTCGAAGCCTCGCCGCTATTGGTAGACGTAAACCAGATCTCATCCCCCGCTGGAGACCACAGAACTCCCTGCAGCGAGGTCCAGCCCGAAGTCAGTATCTTTTCTTTTTCCTTGCCGTCCGCGCTAATGACCGCGAGCGCGCCCTCGTCATCGCCTCCGGTGTTTTGATGGTCGGCAAAGGCAATCCACTTCCCGTCCGGCGAAATCTTCGGATGACTCATCCAGTTGATGGTGTCAATAAGCACTTTGCCGATGGGATATTCCAAGCGCCAATGATTATTTTCAGGAACATAACGGACAATCGCCATGCTGTCGCCGTTCGCCGACCAGTCCGCGTCCTGCACATTGTCCAGCACTTCGCGCGGCGTTCCTCCGCTCAACGGAACCCGCGCCAGCGTTCCGCTTCGCGCGTAGCCGCCGTAATACACCGTGTTGAGCCGGATCGCCATTTCTCCGCCCTTGGAGATCGCCAGCAACTCCGCATCCTTGATGCCCAGTTCCCGCGCGCCCGGATCATCCGTGCGCGACATATAAAGCTGGTTTTCGCCGCCGTCCCACGAGGCGCTATAGACGATGCCGCCATCGGGCGTGAACCGCGCATTGCCAATCGAGCCAGTGCGAAACGTTATCTGCTGATACTCCGCCAGGGGCGCGTGGCCGCTCGCCTGCCCGTGCCACCAGCCGAGGCCGTATGCCCCACATGCGAGCACGAGCCCCGCCGCAATTCCAATGAAAAGCCTGCGCCGCGACTGAACATTTCGACTGTCAACGGCCACCGCCGCCCGCGCCGCACTCCCCGAAAGCCCGGAAAGATGTTCGAGGTCAAATGCGATGTCGCTCGCGGAATGGAAACGCGACTCGGGATTCTTCTCCAGGCAATGCTGCACAATCCGCTCGAGCGCCGGAGAAACATTGCGATTCGTCTCATTCAGCTCCGGAGGCTCTTCCTTCAAAATGGCACTCATCGTATCCGCCGGAGTGTCGCGATGAAATGCCCGCTTGCCCGAGAGCATCTCGTAGAGAATTGCCCCAAAACTGAATATGTCGGAACGCGGATCGAGCGTCAGCCCTCGCACTTGTTCGGGAGACATATACCCCGCGGTCCCCATCACTAATCCTGCCTCGGTGCCGCCGTGGGTCACAGTCGGCATGGAGGTGTGCGACGACGAACCGGGATCAGCCTGCGTCAGTTTTGCCAGGCCAAAATCCAGAATCTTCACTCGCCCATCTTTGGTAAGAAAAAGATTCTCCGGTTTCAGGTCGCGATGAATGATTCCTTTTTCATGCGCTGCCGCCAGCCCATGCGCGATTTGCAACGCATAATCCAAAGCCTTGCGAGTAGCAATCGATCCGCTGCGCAGTCGCTCCCGCAGCGTCTCTCCTTCTAGCAACTCCGAAACGACATAAGGCGACCCGTCGCTCGTGCCAATGTCGAACACCGCCAGAATGTTGGGATGGTTCAGGGTAGCGGTGGCCAGTGCTTCCTGCTCAAAACGTCGCATCCGATCGGCGTCGAGCGAAAGCGCCTGCGGCAGCACCTTGATCGCCACATCGCGTCGAAGACGCGAGTCACGGGCGCGATACACCTCGCCCATGCCGCCCGCGCCTAAAAGCGAAACAATTTCATAAGGCCCAAGCTTAGTGCCAGAGGTCAGATTCATTGGTGGAGGATTATAACCCAGGTCTCAGCGCTCGATGGCGGCAGGTGGACGACGGCAGATGGACGTCAGATGAGTGGCAGGTTGCAGGGATCTCTCTGCCAACTGCTATAGCAAACGTCCCTATTGACAACGGTTCTCGCCCGGCGCATCATGGCGCCACTTTCGTCGTGCCTGTTCACCCTTCGGCAGGGACGCCTGCTAGCAAGAATAGTCCGCGCACGCGACGATCCATTCCGTACCCACAGGAGAAGCCGATGAAACGCTCAGCCCAATTTCTACTACTAGCGGTTCTAGTTGGAGCCGTCGCCCACGCTCAGTTTCCCTCGCAAATCAAGCACGTCGTGATCGTCTTCCAGGAGAACCGCACTCCCGATAACCTTTTCCAGGGCCTGAACGGTCTCACCGGTTCGAACGGGGTGCCCTATGACATCCAGAACTATTGGGTGAACTCCTCGGGCACCCAAGTACCCTTGTTGCCGGTTGGCCTCGCGACGAACTTCGACCTTAGCCACGCACATAGTGCGTTCGTGTCGGAATCGACCGCTGGCACTTCCACAACCCCGATGGTTCCCGGTTGCGGTGGTACCAAAAACGCAGAGATCTTCGGATGCGCGGCCTCGACCTGGAATCAGTTTATGTACGTCGATAACGCGCAACTACTGAGCTACAAAAATTTGTACGGGAAGGGCACCACTCACATCCTCGATCCCTACATCGCCATGGCGACGCGTTGGGGATGGGCAAACTATATGTACCAAACCAATCAGGGCCCGAGCTATCCGGCGCACCAGTTTATGTTCAGCGGCACCTCGGCCCCCACCCAGACCGATGATACGAACGGAACATTTGTCTCGGAGAACTTCACTCCCAGCGGTTCTTACGCCGGTTGTCTAGCGACCACTACCGCCATGAACTTCCTCATCAATTCAAGCGGCGTGGAAACCGCTTACGGTGGAACCCTGGGAGACTTCTGTTACCCCCACCAGACCATGGCGACGGTATTGGACACGCCTCCAATCGCTCCGGCCGTTTCCTGGAAGTACTATGCGCCCGCTCCGGGCTCAATTTGGGATGCGCCCAGTTCGTTTTCCGCGATCTGCAATCCCAACAAAGCCTACACGGAATGCATGGGCGGCGCGGATTGGTCAAACGTGATCTTCCCCTTCACCGCCAGCTACGGCGCCGTGCCATTCTTGAATGATCTTCAGAACTGTGCGCTGCCACAAGTCAGTTGGGTTATTCCCGACGGCAAATGGTCCGATCACGCCAGCTCCAACAAGGGCCTGGGGCCTTCTTACGTGGCCGCGATCGTGAATGGCATCGCAGGATTCGACAGCAACAGCTGCGGATACTGGGACAACACCGCCATCGTCCTGACCTGGGATGACTGGGGAGGCTGGTTCGATCACGAAGCGCCGTGGAAACTCGCGCCCCCCTACAGCAACTATAACTACGGATTTCGAGTGCCGCTAATCATCATCTCTGCGTACACCACGCCGGGAATGATAAGCACTGTGCAGCCCGAAGACTTCGGCAGCGTCTTGAATATGGTCCAGGGTATTTTCTTTGGATCTGCCAATGAGCACCTTCTGGGCTTTGCAGATAAGCGCTCGAACGCTGATCTGCACGAGTTCTTCACCGAGACGACGGCGCAACCCTTTGGCAGCTATATCCCGTCCGTCGAGGACATTACCTACTTCACCGGTCTACCCAAATCCGAAAAAGCGGTGGCGCCCGACAACGACGACGATGACGACTAGGAACGCGTGGTTTGGGAACTTTCGCTCGCGGGTGTCGAAGCTTCGGCACCCGCGCCTACTTCCCTGGCAGCACGCGCTCTTTCGTACTACAATGATCCCGCTTCGCCTGCTCCAAGAGCAGCTCTTGTCAGTCGAGATGCACCGCCCAGAAGGCTAATGACCGAATTCTCGGGACTGCATTTCCATCCGGCAACTGGTCAAGAAAAACGTTAAGGAGAGACTCCGATGCGTATCCCCCGTTTGGTTCTCATGGTTTTGCTCGTGACCGCCTGCGCGACCCTAAGCTTCGCGCAAAAACTCTACCAACCCAAGCTCACTCAGCAAACCAGCGGCGTGTCGGAATTGCTGATTACGGTCAGCCCAGTCGATTCAAAAGTGGTTTGGGCAGCCGGAACCCACGGAACATTTCTGCTCACGACCGATGGCGGAGACACCTGGACTTCCGGCATCGTGAAGGGCGCCGAGTGGCTGCAATTCCGTGGTGTGCGGGGTGTGAGCGCAACCGAGGCCTATCTCTTGTCCATCGGAAACAAACCGACGGACTTCCGCATTTACAAAACCGAAGACGCCGGCGCCACGTGGACCATGCAGTTTGAGAACCAGCTAGTAGGCGCATTCTACGATTGCTTCGCCTTCTGGACGCCCGAACGCGGAATTGCCCACAGCGATTCCGTCAATGGAGTATTCCCCGACCTCCGTACCACCGATGGAATGACATGGCAAAGTATTGCTGGCAACATGCCGCCAGCGTTGTCGGGCGAATTCTCATTCTCTTCCAGCGACACTTGCGTCGCCACGCAGGGCGAGGACAACGCCTGGATTGCGACCGGCGGCGCGAGCATTGCCCGCATTCTCGCCACCACCGATGGCGGCGACACCTGGAATGCCTATGACACGCCGCTTTATAGCTCATCCAGCGCCGGCGCATTCACCGTCGATTTCCGCAATCCCCTGAACGGTATCGTAGGCGGCGGCGACCTCGACCCGAGCGATCCGGATAATGCCCGGACCGCGTCCTCCAGCGATGGCGGTCAAACCTGGGCGTTCACGAACGCTCCTCCGGTGACCGGAGCCATTTACGGCCTCAGCTATGTGCGCGAGCTCGGCAAATCCTGCAACAAAACCTGCCAGGCTCTTCTCCCCTACGTGGTGGTTACTGCCAGTACAGGAGGAGCAGCATGGACTCCCGATGAAGGCACAACCTGGTACGTGCTGCCCGGAGTAACCGGGGAATGGGCGGTAGCATTCGCCAGTCCCGACGCAGGATGGTTAGTAGGCCTGGGAGGCACGATTATCAAAATCAGCTTCTGAAGCTGGGCAAGGTCGAACGCATAGTGCTGTTATCCGCGAAAGATGTTTGGGCGGAACCCTGAGTCCTGTTAGAGTCGATTCCTGTGCGCTATGTTATCGGCCAGGTTATCAACGTTATCTGCGGCACTGGCGCTCGTGCTCTTCATATCCACCGCAAGAGCCACGACTTATTCGGTCGAAATTCCCGTTAAGGCAAAGGGATCGGGCCCATTATTTCGCATACAACGCCAAGGCAAATGGGGCTATATGACCCGTTCTGGGCGGGTCGTTATAAAGCCGCAGTTTATCTATGCTGAGGATTTTTTTGATGGACTGGCGGCTGTCAAACTCGGCGAGAAATGGGGCTACATAAAGGAATCCGGAGAGTTCGCTATCCTTCCGAAGTTTGATAGTGCTATGAGTTTCAATGGGGAGCAAGCGTCCGTCAGAGTAAACGGACTTGCGGGACTCATCGATCGGGGCGGCAGGTTTGTCGTCAGCCCGCGATTTGAACAGATTCGCGGGTTCTCCGATGGGCTCGCTGCGGTGTGGCTGGACGCAAAGCGACAGGTAAATGCCCAGATCGAGTTTGTATACGGCGGCAAATGGGGATTCATCGACCGTTCCGGTAAGGTCGTTGTCGAGCCACAGTTTGATTGGGTGCAGGATTATTCAGAAGGACTCGCCGCAGTCGGCGTGGGTGGCAAGCGCGATGCGCAGGGTAACATGACGACGATGGACGGAGGAAAGTGGGGATTCGTCGATCAGAAGGGCAGCATCGTCATTCGTCCCCAGTTCGATGAAGTGAAACCGTTCTCTTCGGGCGTCGCCGTTGTCTGGAGTGAAAAAGCGAAGAAGTTCGGACTGATCGACCGAACCGGCAACCTGATTCTCCCTTACGAGTTTACTTCGATAGAACCCTTCCATGAAGGATTAGCGGCGGTGCGCGGATCCCATGGTCCCGCCTACATCACACCCGACGGGCGCTCCGCTATTAGGGCTGCCGGATGGGATTTCGGCACACTATTCCAGGGATTCGGCGTCTTTACCGAGGGCTTGGCACCTGTCAACCAGGGCGATTCCAGAGCCGGATTCATCGACAAGACAGGTCGGATTCAGATACCAGTGCGCTTCAACCAGACACTTGGATTCTCCGAGGGCTTGGCAGCTGTGCTGGTTGCCGATCGGTGGGGCTATATCAACACAACTGGAACGATGATTATTCAACCTCGGTTCTTCAATGCGACTTCATTCGTAGACGGCTTGGCTTTGGTGGATACCGGGACCTTTTGGTCGTACATTGACACTCGTGGGTTGGTTGTTCTCGACGACGTATTTCATTCGAAATAATCACTGCTTACCGTTGCCGGCGCTTTTCGTAGCGAACAGCACAAGCCGCTAGCCAATTGGAACCAGTAACTCAGTTTGCAGTTGGTCTTCAGGAGTAACTCGCGGATCGTTCAGATAATTCTCAATGCAGAACTCGGTACGTAGCGTCACGCGCTTCTCCGACAACGTCTTGAAGATGCGATCGAATGCCATCCAGATGTGCGAGTAAGGCCCGATCAGAAAGAAGCGCGCATACTTGCCGGCTTTGATGTCCCTGTGCTGCAGCCCGTCGGGGAGCTTCTCCGGTTTCTGTGCGAGGGCGACCCCCGCTTGGTAAATCATGGCGTCTTCACCAGCCTTGCTCTTATCGATTCCGCTCAAGGCCAGGAACTCTCGCACTTGCTGCCGATCAAGTTTCCCGAGCACCGGCATCAGGTCGTTCCAGAGCGGCGGCGCAACTTCGGCAAAAGGCCCATGCTTCTCAAGAAAAACATAGTGGGTTAACGGACGACTGACCGGCTCGAATTCAGCGGACAAATTCATTGTGACCTCCTTCAGTAATCTTGGACGACTGAGATCGTAGATCACCTCGTCCTGCCGTTCTTTCCCCAGATTGCGAAAATCGCTTGGCGTCATTGCCAGAGTTTTGCGAAAGGATTTGTTGAATGCCGCCGAGGTCTCATAACCAACACTCAACGCGATTTCCGTAACACTCACGCCAGCGTCCTCCTGGAGCATGCGTAGCGCCGTCACCAGCCGTAAACGCCGAAGGAATTCAAACGGTGTCTCTCCGACATAAGCTTGGAACAGACGGGCAAAGTGATAAGACGAAGACCCCGCCTCGCGAGCGATGAAAGACAAACTCATGCGCTCCATGAGATGAAGGCGGATATATCTCTGCGCTCGCCCAATTTGCGAGCGATGAAACTGGCTCTGATGCGCCTTTTTGACCATGCGACAGTTTACAAAGCAGGGCAGGCCGCCGCTTTTCCAGAATCGCGAAATTGAAGCGTATTAAAGCGGCCTGAATCGCCCTAAGCGAATGCGATAAGCAAGAATCCGAGCCGATACCGAAAAGCCGCCCTCCTAATTCTCACTCTCCACCGGCTTAGCCTTCGGAGCCGGCAACGCTTTTGCTGGCTTGCCCGGTGCGGCCGGAGGAATCGGCGGAGCCGGAGCCATGACGGCAACCGCCCCCTTGCGGATCTCAATCGATCCCTTATCGCAATTCAACGCCAGCTTCGGCCCGTTCGTTCCAATGGAACCGGTGGCGCTCGCCTGGTCGTCCCGGCTGTCAATTTTGATTTCGCTGAAATCGCTCTCGATATCTCCTCCGCGCGTTCGCGCTTCCACCTTAACCGCTGTATTCGGTGGAATCGTGACCTGCACGTCGCCCTTCCGGTTGTCGATCTGGATATTACCCGGCTTGTACAGCCCCACCGACACCGTCCCGTTTCCGTCTTCCAGCCGCAAATCGCCCGACAAGCCTTCCAGCGAAATGTCTTTCGAGTGCGTCGTCAGCCGCATCGGCCCGGTGATCGAATCGGCGCGCAGGTCGCCGGAATCCAGATCCAGCCTGCCATCGATCCGTGCGAATTCCATTTCGGTGCGCGAGGTATGAAACGTAACGGTCTTTCCAATCCGCACCAGACGCACGCTTTCCTGAAACTCGCCGTTCAGATGCAGCGGCCCATCCACATCTTCGACTGCCACCTCGTTGGCCTTCCCCTGAATGGTCACGTCGCCCTTGATATGTTCCAGTTGGACCGAACTATTATCCAGGTTCAGCGTCACGTTTCCGGTGTGGTCGCTGACATTCACTTCGCCGCGCTGGTGATTGATCTCGACCGTGCCGCTCATCCCTGCGATTGTCACATCGCCACGGCGCGAGACGATGACCAGCGAAGTATTCGACGGAACATAGACGTCCATGTCGACGGTCACACTCTTGTCGCCCGCGCCCCCGGTATTGGCGTCCAGCGTAATCACCTTATCCCCCTGGGTAATCCGCGGATCCGTCTTGGCGTTGTAACGGTCGGCTTCCTCCTGCTTTTCGGCGCGAACTTTCTTGCGCCACGAGACCTTCAGTTTTTTGTCGTTGGAGTCCGATACATTAATCGTAATCGTCCCGCGATCGTCATTGATGTGAAGACTGTTCCCCGAGGCGGCAATATCGCTGCTGAGTTCACCGCTGTAGTCGAAGGTCTGTCCGCTGAAGATCTCGTCGAGCCCTTCGTCGTCGCCAAGCTGGATGTGGTCGCCGAGATTTTTCCAATCCACGTGCGACGCCTGCGTGGCAATCAAACCCGCCATGATCAAAAACACCATCATGAAAACGCCACCCACGCCAATCCCGCGGGTCGGCTGTCCATAGCGCTTGGCCTGTTCGTATTCGATCAGCTTCAGCACGCCCCACAGGATCAGCAGGGCAGGCCAGAAGCGCGCGAATAGCGATCCCAGGTGGTGTATATCCATGATCCCCATCGTCCCCAGCAGGAACAGGACCCCCATCAGGATCAACACGACCGGGCCGGCAATCGAGCGGCGCGGAAGGCGCGGTGGCGGCGGCATTTGTGGAGGAACGATTGGGCTAGCCACGATTCACCTCACTAGTAGGCGGAACAGGTGGAACGGGTGGAACCGGCGGCACAGGAGGAATCGGCCCTCCCGGCGGAGTTCCGCACGTCCCGAACGTCCCCACGTGGCCCTCCACCGATGCGCTTCCCTGCAATAATTTCAGAGCGCCCACCACCAGCAGAATCAGTGGCCAGGTACGCCCAAAGTGCAGGTTCGCCACGTCGAGGTTCTGCAGCAGGAACAAAACTCCGATCGTGAAAACAATCGCCGGACCCGTAATCCGCCGCGCGCGGCACCGTGCGCATTGGCATCTCGATGCTGCCGCCAAATTCTGCATGGTCGGGGAAAATCCGTGGCTCGCCATCATCTCCTTCGCTTGCGCTGCATTCCTCGTCGGAGCCACCCAGCCCCAGGCACGGGCAAATCCCCAGCCGCCGACGAAGATCAAAATCAAAGGCCAGAAACGATCCAATCCGAACTCGGTCAAGCCCATGGTATGCAACAGAAAGAGCACGCCCAGCAAAATCAGGACGATCGCGCCCATCGGAACCTTGCTGGTTTCGATCCTCGCTCCGCCGCTGAAAGTTGCCGCCAACCCATAAGGATCGGGCGCGGGCAAGCCCGCTTGAATCGCGCGCGCCGAACGCACCGCATCGATGATCTGGTAAACGTAAAAGAAAGAGATGCCGATGCCGCAGATGATGCTGAGCGCCTCACTGTGTCCGTTATCACCGGCGCTAATTCCGGCAATCAGCAAACCGAAGATACAGAGGTGAGCCAGTCCCTTGGCATATTGCCCTGTGTACACGGCACCCACGCCGAAGGGAAAAAATCCGGCAAGAATTCCAGCCACTGTCGGGTTCGGTCCGCTGCCGCTGATGTGGGGCGGCGGTGGTGGCGGCGGAATCTGTCCGTACGCCGCCGGAGCGCCCGAATTTGGAACGAAGCCGCCAGCAGCGAATCCCGAGCTCCCCGCCGTACTCCCCGTCGGAACGCCTTCCATCTTCGCTCCCAGGCAATCCTCGCAATAGATCACGCCCCGCACGGGACGTGTACAGTTCGCGCACAGTGCCTTTCCGCAAGTGCGGCAATAGGCCACTGCTGACGCATCAGCATGATTGGCGCAGTTCATACAAACCTCCTGTTCGTGGTCGCCGTTACAGGTGGTGCTTCTCCGGCCCGCAGCGCAGCCAATACCGGCTGGTTGTAATCCTGCGAGTAGTTGCGATCCTGTCTTTGCTCTGGTTGCCCACTGGTGTTGTTCTTGCGATTTTCTTTCTGTTGTTGTGGCTCGGGCTCGGCGGGAGTGTTGGCCCGCTTCAGTTCGCGCAGCTTCGATTCAATTTCATATACGAAACGGATATTGTCGTAGTACTTCACCACTTTGATTTGCGCGCCATTGTACGCGTGCCGCAGTGCCGACGGCCGCAAATCGACCTTCGCCACGTCCGTCGCCTTCACGCCCATCGCGCTCAGACCCAACGAGAACGAGAAGAAGATCATCCCAAACGACATGACAAATCGTGGCTGCCGCACAAACGCCGTCAAAGGTGTGAAGAAAGAATCCAGGCGCTCGCGCAGCCGCTCGCCAAAAGGAGTCGTTCGTCCCCCGGCAGTCGCCGCCCGCGTGCTCACTACTCCGCTGGTAGCCACCAGAATGTTGTGCACCAGATTAGCCGGAGGCTCGACCGCATCGAGCGACCGCAGCCACTGCCGCCCAGCCTTCACGTCCGCAAACAGCGGACCACAAACCCGGCACACCCGCCGATGCGCCTCGAAACTCTTCTTCTGAGCCGGGCTCATCTCCCCTTCGAAGTCGATAGCGTCATTGTCGATCGCGGCATTAAGATGCGCTTCGAACTCGGCGCATTCCATTCCGTGTTTGCTTTCCTCTGGCATCACATCACCTGCTTATATGTACGTTGTAGGAGCCGTGCAAGTTCCGCTCGTCCCCGGTTAATTCGTGACTTCACGGTTCCCTCCGGAACCCGCAAAGCCGTGGCAATTTCCCGATAGTCCATGTCCTGTAGATCCCTCAATATCACCGCCTCACGCAGTTCCGGAGACAGTTTCTGTAGCGCCAAATGCACCATTTCCCGCGTTTCCCGTGACTGCACCGCCGCATCCGGAGGCAGCCCGCGGTCCGCAATCTGCTCGCTAAGCGGCTGCGCATCCTCCCGCTCCGCCGGCGCCGAATCGAGAGAATCCGTCATTCGGTCGCCCTTCGTCTTCCGAAAATGATCCACCAGAAGATTGCGGGTAATGGTGGTTACCCAAGTCATAAACGCGCCCTTACCGGAATCGTACGTATTCAAGGTCCGGTACATCTTGATAAAGACCTCCTGGGTGAGGTCCTGCGCGCTGTCGGAATCCCCGGCAAACCGGTAGCAGACATTGAAAATGCGCCGGTGATAGCGCTGGACGATCTCTTCCCAAGCCGCGGCATCGCCCGAAATGCAGCGACGGACCAGCAATCCGACAACCTGGGCGTCATCCAAAACCAGACTCCGTGAATTGGGTTATTCGTGAACTGGCTTAATCTACGTTGAATTCACTTTGTCAGCGTGATATCGACGTTGTCATCTACTAGATGTTGTCATCCTGCGCGAAGCGAAGGACTTATGCAACTTGTCCGCGCGTGGCACAGATCCTCAACAGCACACCAGAAGTACGTTTCTGTGGGTCAGGAAGTTCCCTTGAATCATAGAGCTAGCGATTGTAGCAGCAGAATTGCGCAAGAATCTGGGCGCGATTCCCAACCGGCTTGTATTGGGTCCTCCCCCCCTCCCCCTAGAGTCGGTCTTTTGGAATCAGAGACTTAGAGGTTAATTTCCGCCAGGTCTTTGAGGAATAACGACTTAGAAGTAAAGTATTTTCCTGTCAATGACTTAGGGAGATTCCTTGGTCTGCGTTCTATTGGACGGGGTTCGATACCCTGACGCCAAAAAGCCCTTGGCTGGAACACCCAGGCGACCGCTTTCCCGAGCTCAGTCATAAACTTTTCCGCATCCTGTCGTCTTTTGCCCGCCGTTTCCGATTTCCCTAAGTAGAGGCTCCCCGCTGACTCCCCGCTGTGGAGGAAGACCCAGGAGGATGTAATGAAACGCAGACACTTTGTCCTGAAAGCACAGAAGCTGCAGTTTTTGCCGGCGCTCTTGCTGTTGTTGAATTTGCTTGCAACGGCGGCGCACGCCCAGATCACACCCCTCGGCGACTCCTACACCAACACCGCCAATCCCACTAAGAACTTCGGCGCAGCCACGCTGCTCGATGTCGATGGCGCCTCGCAGACCACCTACATTCAATTCAACCTGGCCTCGATTCCCTCTACGGCGAGCGTCAGCCAGGCCACGCTGAAGCTCTATGTCAACACCGTCACGACCGCCGGCAGTTTCAACGTCGACTATGTCAATGGCGCCTGGGCGGAGAGCACGATTGATGCGAGTAATGC
>JBEKLO010000108.1:0-14030 GCA_050010155.1 Terriglobales bacterium | reverse complement strand
GGCGCAACGCTTGCAGCGTGCGCTGCTTCCGGACGCAGCGCTTCGAATAATCGGTCGGCGAGTCCGGGCGTGTTCAGAATCTCGCCGAGCAACAACAGGCAGCGGCGGGTGTCTTTGTCACGCGCCACTTTGATCAGTACTTCGCTCACCTGCGGATCGCCGGCAAAACGCTCCGACCCTTGCAGCAGCCAGACGTCAAGTTGCCCTTCAGTAGTGCGCAGGTCGCTGACCAGTTCCGTGTGATAGCCCTCGGGGTCGTCGACCAGAAAGCCCGGGTGCACCTTGAAAAAGCGCGCCAGCAACGTCCGCGACGACTGCGTCATGTGCGGCCGCTTGCCCCGCTCGATCTGCGACAGATACGACTGGCTGATCTTCTTACCCGTCTCGGCTTGAATGCCCTTCATCAGTTCCTGTTGGGTGAGGGGACGGTTCAATCCGCGCAGCGAACCTTCAACCTCGCGGAGATAGCGAATTTTTTCTCCTAATGTCATATATAACGGATCGCAATAAATATATCGCAATATGAAATATTGTCAAGAGTTGGATTTGGCGTGTTTGCTAGGGCTTAGGCGGAGGGCTGACGATGGAACTCGGTTTTATATTTCGTGCGAGCGAGCCTCGCGCCGCTAATTCTCGTCGTGCTGAGCGGGGACGCCCGGTGTTCCGCAAAGTGAGCCGCGCAAAAAAAAGCCTCCGCGGCAGCGGAGGCTAGAACGAGCAAACGAGGAAGCTCACGGCTCAGTTCACTTGCAAGAGCACGTCATACAAGTGCGACGCTTGCCCGTCAGTTCCAGTGATCTGGATGGTATAGGTTTGCGCCACGGTCCCGCCGGGCGTGGTAGCGCTGTTGCTGGTCTTTCCGCAGCCTGGCTCCAGCAGCATGATGCCCGCGATCAGGAACAGGACGGCTCCAGCCAACCAACGGCGGTGCTTGCGGCCCGCGCCGATACCGAGTCCGAGGAGGCTGAGACCTCCGATGGGCAGCCATGCGGAGTAGAACGACAAGCGCCGCAGGCTCCCGGTGTTCACGGGGCGAGGCACGGTCTGGATATTCAACGTCGTGCTTCCACAAGCCTGGCCCGAAAGCGTGACCGTGGTGGGATTGAAGGTGGGAGTAGTTGCCGTCACCATATTAGGACTGGTGGTCTGGCTGGGAGTAATCGTGCCGGTATAGCCATAGGGCATCGATGCCTGGGTAGGACAGAAGGTAACGAGAATTTGAGCCAAATCGCCGGCATTCACGGAGGGCGCAGTTGGCTTAGCCGTTACCATGAAATCGACGACGTTTGCATTGGGCTGCGTGTAGGAATAGGACACGGGACCGCCGTTTGCCTGGACATTGCCAGTAACCGTGATGGGCGTTTGGAGAACAGGACTGGACGGGGTCAAGTCAACCTCGACCGTTGCCGGGTTGGTGCATGGGAGGGGCGAACATACCGCCAATGTTGGAATAGAGCAAGTGATCGTTCCTGTCGGTTGCTCCGCGTTGCACCCTCCATTGTTGCTAGTCACTTGGGCCGTGGCAGGTTTTGTCAGGCCAGTCGTAGGCAATCCGACGGCAGTGAAAATAACTGAGTTGGCGTTGTCGGGACCTTGATTGACGATATTGAAAGTAAACGCGACCTGGGTTCCGGCTGCAACCGGGTTGGGAGTTGGGCTCGTGCCGGTGTTGGGGGGGATATTGAGCAGGCTGCTGGCGCCGATTTTGCTCACGAAGGCATCCTGAGTACCAACCAATGACGCTTGATACGGAGGATACTGAGGTGGATTCGGAGGTATGGAAAGGGGAAAGTTTGAGGATTGGGTGGTGCCAGCCACGTAGGCCGCGGCGTAATTGTCGAGCGCGATTCCCGTACCCTGATCAGTCCCGCTGCCACCCAGGTAGGTTGAGTAATCTCCAGGGGGAGCGGTGCCCAGGGAAAGTGTGCCCGACATGGTGGTCGAGATCAGGGCGACGAACGCGTCGGATGCACCGCCGCCATAGACCGGCTGAACTTGGTCGTCGTTGGTTATGGGGAAGGGCGGGTTGACAGAAGCGGTTGTGCCCACCACGTGGGCTGCCTGCGCAGAATCCACTTTAATGTCCTCGGCGCTGTCGGGGCCGGAACCGCCCAAATAGGTAAAGTAGGTTATGGGATACACCGTGCCGCTGCCATTATTGGGGCCGATTTTGGCGATGAAGGCGTTGGTTGCCCCGTTGGCTCCAGGTGAGAGCTGGAAACCGCCGCCAGTGCCATTCCAGTCGCTCGAATTGGTGGATCCTACGACGTAGGCATTGCTAGAGGAATCCACCGCGACGGCGTTGCCATTGTCATCGCCGCTGCCCCCGAGATAGGTGGAGTAAACGGGCAGGGAACCGCCCAGATTCGGGTTGATTTTGGCGATGAAGGCGTCGGTTGTCGTCGTCGGGTTTTGCGTTGTGCAATTGGTCTGGCCGGCTTCGTTGAGGCAGGATTGCTGCGCGTCGAAAAGTGGAAAGGGCAACTCGCCGTTCGGTCCCAATACACCCAGTTGGTTGGTCGTGCCGGTGAAGTACATGCTGGGCGAACTGTTTGGGCCAGGATCCACGGCGATGCCGCCACCGACGGCGATATCGGTGGCTCCAAAATTTCCGCCGCCGAAGTAGGTCGAGTAAGCAATACTCGTGTAACCACTGTTGTTGGTAGCGATCTTGGTGGCGAAGAATTCCCCGTATCCGTTGGGATTCGTCAATCCGATTGGGTTCGATGTCTGGAAGCCTCCAGGGCTAGCCGGGAACGGGTTTACCAAAGTCGCGGTATTGGTGGAAGTGGTGACGCCAGTGACATAGGCGTTGCAAGTTGTCGGGGCGCAACTGGTGTCTATGGCCAGTCCGGTGATCGTATCGACGCCGCCGGTCGTGCCGGCGAGATAAGTGGAATAGAAGAGGCTGTAGAGGTTGTTGTTCCCGTTGAAGACAATCGCCGTGACGAATCCGTGAGAGCCAGTCTGGGGCTCCTGCTGGTACGCGTTCGACGTAGTGGGAAAGTTGGAGGAAGTGGTCGAACCGGCAACGTAGATATTGTCGTTCTGATCGACCGCGATGCCTGCCAGGCTGTCGGTGCCCGAACCGCCCAAGTAGGTGGAAAACACCAGTTCGAACGCCGTCGAGCCGTACTGCAGAGAGTTTGCCGGAACGATCTTGGAAATAAACAGGTTCTGCGCGGTGTCCGGTGGTCCAAGCTGCGTCTGCAACGGTGGAATGTACGGAGACGACGAGCCACTCAGGGGAAAGTTCGTCGATGTGGTCGAGCCCGCCACATATATGTTCGAGGCGTTATCCACTGCGATTTTCACCAGGCTCTCGCCGCCGCCGCCGAGGTACGTCGAGTAGCTCAGGATCGGGTCAATGACGAGTTCGCGGCTGTGGTCGTACTTTCCGATGGTGAAGCCGATTTTGTTATCCGCGAGCTGGCGAAAACTTCCCGCAACCGTTTCTTCGTTAGCGTTGATTGCTTTGCCCGATGCGCTTCCCGGCGCAGGCGCGGCCGTCTGATAGATGTGAGGGGCGTGGAAGCGCACGTCTCCGTTCGAGGTAGAGAGGATGAGGTCGCCCGAGTCTCCCGCATCCACGCGGACGGTCGCGCCCGTGAAGCTCAGCGCGATCTGATTGGGATCGCTGTTGGGTGCGATCCGGAAATCGTATTCCAGTTGTCCCTGATTTCCGTAGTAAAGCAGGTCGACGCCGGGATACACCGCCTTATACTGGACGCGGGCAAATTGCGGAATGTTCTGCCGCCACTTCGAGCGATCATTGCCAATAAAGTAGTTGCTTTTTCCCGGCAGAGGCGACGTGCCCGATACCAGAGTGGAAGCGTTTGCCCCCTCCAGCCGCATGCGGATGATCGAGGCCGGCTTCGGCGCCGACACTGGAGTAGCGGTCCGCGGGCTGGGAACTGCCTGCTGCAGTTTCAGCACGGCTTCGTCAGCAGTAAGGAACAAGCCATAACCCGGGCCGCGGGCCAGGAACTTGACCTGAGGAGCGGTCTGGCCCTGGTTCGGCTCGAAAAACATGGGCAGGGAGAACGACAGCGAGTTCGGGAGGGGCGCGCCCGGTGCGACGGCGTTGCGCGTTGCAGCTTCCGGCCCGGCGGCCTTGGCGGTATGGATGGCGGTTCCAAAATAAAGCGCGACGCCTGCGGCGGCAAGCATGGCCACCATCAGAAACGCAGCCTTCATCACATTTCCTGTGTTTGCTGACTTTTTTTCTGCAACTGAACGTCTCACCGAACCTCCTACAGACACGGGGCAATTCCGATTCACGAAGTCCTCCGATTTCCCAATTTCACGGGGTGAGAACAAGGCTGGCACACAAACAGAGCTGCCACTCGACACCCTTAGGAAGCGGATCGGTACCTGTCACCAGAATACTGGGATTAAGCCAAGCAAATACTTTTACATCCAAGAGATACGCTGTCAAGCGGGCGAGACAGCATGGGCCGCATAGTGAGAAGCGTAAACTAGGGCAAATGGTTGTAAGACAGTTGTCAGGTTCAGGCTCAGGAAGAACTTCCATACCTCGACCTGACACCCGCCTCTTTAATCTCCCGCTTCAGCCGGGCAAAGCGACGGACGATCGTTCCTAGGTAGGTGATGTGGATGATCCAAGTGACCGCGTACGCGGCAAAGAGGTACGGGTTTCCCTTCATCGGGAGCTCCCTCGAGGATCCATCAGCGATTCCAAAGCATGGGCGTGATCGATCTCGCGGCTTAACTTTTCCAGCCGGTAACGCGACCAGCAAACCAGAAACGCAAAGCAGCCAAAAGCCAGCCAGTTTATGAGCAGCGTGTGCAGCATGCGCGGATCCATCGACCCGCCTCCGCCAATCACCGGCTGCGGGTGCTGAGTGCGGAAGAACCAGATGGAGAAAAACACGAAGGGCACGCACAGCGCCCCCAGCACCGCCAGGGCGGCTGCCAACAACGCGGTTTCTCCGCTGGAAGAAAAGCGCCGCAGAAAAAGATAACTCACGTAGATCAACCACAGTACCAGCGTCGAGGTCAGGCGCAAGTCCCAGGTCCACCAGATTCCCCACACCGGACGCGCCCAGATCGGGCCTGTGACCAGATTGACGGTCAAAAAAACAACGCCAACTTCGGCGGCGACCTGCGCGACGATATCCGCAGTTGGCCGGCGCTTAATCAGGTACAACACCGAAGCTACAAAATTAATGAAGAAAAGCGTGAATGCGGTCCATGCGGAAGGTACGTGGTAGTAGATGATGCGATAGACATTCCCCTGCATCTGGTCGGTGGGAGCCACCACCAGCGCCTGGTAAAGCGCATAGATCAGCAGAATCGCTGTCAACACTCCGAGGATGGGGAAAACTCGTTTCATGGTCGTTCAATCATCGCGCCATTGAATCCGTAACCCGGCTGGCTGCGAGCTACGGGCTTCGAGCAAGCAGACCGCTCCAAAGCAGAACGCTCGTAGCCCGCGGCTCGTAGCTCGCAGCTTACTCCGCGTTCAATATCGTCTCGAACAACAGCAGGCAGACTGTAGTAAACACCACATCGTAGGTTGCAAGCAACACAATCCAGAAACGAGCGCCTTCGCCGTTCAGTATGTAGTTGGTCGCTTGCACCATAGCGATCAGGGCCGGAGTGGAGATGGGGAACAGCAACAGCGGCAGCATGATCTCGCGGCTGCGGGTGCGCAACGACATGGCAGCGAAGAAAGTTCCGTTCACGACCAGCGCCCAGGTGCCGAGCCCCGCTACCATGAGCAGCGGCCATGCCGGACCCAGCGCACGCAGCCGGTAAAAGATGATGAATATCGGAGTCATGAGCGCTTCCAGCACGCTCACGAAAATAAAATTGCCCACCACCTTGGCCACGAACAGCGAGGTAGCGGGAGCGGGCGATACGCGGTAGGCGTCGAGCACCTGGTTGCGAATCTCGCGCGCCCAGGTCTGGTTCAGCGCCACCACCGCCGCGAACAGGAACGCCACCCACACCAGGCCGCCAGCGATCTGGCGCGATTCTTCAGCCGTGGGATCGAAACAAAAGGCGAAGACCACCACCACCAGCAACGAGAAAAACAGCATGGAGTTGATGGCGTCCTTTGACCTCCACTCCAGCCGCAGGTCTTTGAGCAGCGTGACGCGAGTGATGCCGGTGGGCGCGCTCATTTTGAATTCCCCCCCGGACTTTCTCCCGAAATCTCCAATCGTTTCAGGTCCCGCGTGCGTTCAACAATTTTGCCGAATTCCATCCATACAAACTCGTCCGCCGCGCCCTCAAGCAACGCGGCCTGGTGCGTGACAATGAAGATCGTTTTGCCCTGGTCGCGGAGACCGGCCAGCAGCCGCACCATGTCGGTCGCAGAATGCAGGTCTACATTCGAAAAAGGTTCGTCGAGCAAAAGTATTTTGGGATCGTTGAGCAAGGCCCGCGCCAACGACATCCGCTGCCGCATCCCTTGCGAATACTGGCCGACAGGCCGAATGAGGTCAGGATCGAGCCCAACGGCGCGGATCGCCTCAGCGCAGCGCGTGCGGCTGCTGATTCCGTAGAGCCGGGCAAAGTATTCGAGGTTCTCCATGCCGCTCATCTCGTCGTAGAGCAGAGACGGATGCGCCATGTAGCCCACTTGGTCGCAGATGTCATGAAACCTCTTCGCCCCAAGAATTGTGACGTCGCCGCTGGACGGCTGGTTGAGACCGGCCAGCGTGCGCAGCAGCGTAGTCTTGCCGGCGCCGTTGTCGCCAAGGATGGCATAGAGTCTGCCGCCGGCGAACTCCGCGGTTACCCCGCGCAGCGCGGCAAATCGCCCAAACTGCTTGATCAGATTCGTGACTGTAATGACGGGAACGGACGCGTTTTCAGTCAAAGGAATAAGAAATGAATGTTAATTCGCCATCCCGCTCGATCCGGAAGCCTGGTTCTGCGACATGCTCTTGCCGGGCTCGGCGGCGGGAGTGGCTCCAGGTTGCGGCGCGTATTTTGACGCGCACTTGGCCTGCAGTTGCTTGGCGTGAAAGACGCCGTCGTGTCCGAAGCTGCCATCGGCCAAAGCCTGCGAGTCATCTTTGAACGTGTCGGGAGGAGCTTCGGTCCCGGTATAGGACACGGGCAGCATCAGCTCATTTTCCTTCAGCACGAAGTCGACTCGCGTTCCATTGCGCTTGATCGAGCCCGGCACCACGCTGCCCGCCACGCGCAGACGCTTGGCATAAGCCTCGTTGCCCATGCCGTTCAATTCTTTGATGGTGACATAGTAGCTCTTGCTGTCCTGAACTCCGGTGTAGGCAAGATAGCCAAGCGAGCACAGAATCAAGACGGTGACACTGCCAAACTTAAGATATTTGCTGCTTTCACTGGACATATTTAAGACCCCATCCCTGCTGTGAACTCTACGCGCTGGCTGAATGCGGGTCAAGACGCTAGGTTCGCGGTCGACGTTCGCGGTCGTGGCCCACCCTGAGCTTGCCGAAGGGCGTCCGCGCCACACAGGCATCCTTCTGCATTTACAATCCTTTCAGCGGCACCAACTCACAGGTAGGCTACATTTCTTATGATCCATCCCTGGCACGACGTGACTCCCGGCAGCGGATTGCCCCAGGAGTTCAACACCATTATCGAGATTCCTTTCGGCTCGAGCGTGAAATATGAACTGGACAAAGCCAGCGGCCTGATCAAACTCGACCGCATCTTGTATTCGGCCGTTTACTATCCGGCCAACTATGGCTTCATCCCCCAGACCTTGGCTGAAGACGACGATCCCATCGATGTGCTGGTGCTGTGCCAGGAACCGGTGGTTCCGCTGACCATTATCCACGCACGCGCCATCGGCCTGATGACCATGATCGACGGTGGGAAGAAAGACCACAAGATCATCGGCATCGCGACCGAAGACCCGGAGTTTAACGCCTACCGCGAAGCCGCGGAAATGCCCCCGCACCGGCTCCTCATGTTGCGCCGCTTTTTCCAGGACTACAAACAGCTGGAGGGAAAGTCGGTGGAGGTGGATGAAATTCAGCCGGCAACCGAGGCGTATCCGATTATCGAGGACGCGTTGCACCGCTACAGCGAGCAGCGTCGCAAGGGGTTTGGCGGACCCAAAGCCTGAGAGGGAATCCAGTCAGGCGAATAACCGTCCTATTTTCATCAAGATAAACTCTTCGTTTAGCGGTAAAATAAAGTCCATCGACTTACTTGACATTGCTAGGGAACTGTTCTATATTCTGAATCGTTCCCTCCTGGCCCGTACTACCATTCGCCTGGTGGTACGGGCCCTATTTCTTCAGCCTCCGGACAAAATCGATTTTGCGCTGGTTTTGGGTAGCGCAGCGCTTTAGCGCTGCGATAAGCGCATTGTTTTGACTGCGGCTTTAGCCGCTGAGGCAACGCGTTCTGCTTGGAATTAGTTCCGCAGCCGCTTACATTCCTTCTTTTTCTTTATCCCGCTCGTAAGGCTTTTGCATGTAGCGGCGGCATTCCTCGAGCGCGCCCTGCGTATTGTCGTTGGTCTGGATGGCCTGCCGATATTCATTGATGGCGCGTTCGCGCTGGCCGGTCACATCGAAAATCTTGCCCAACTGCAAATGGCTCCAAACCTCCGTCCAGCGCGGTTCGCCGTCGCCATTCAGGGATTCGCGGTAGGCATTCGCAGACGCCTGGTAATTTTTCTGCATGAAAAAAACTTCCGCGATGCGATAGTGGGCGAGCGAACTATTTTTATTGACCTCGAGCGCCTTGTTGAACTCGCTCAAGGCTCCCGCCAGATCGCCTTGCTGGATCAGTCCTTGCCCGCGCAAAATGGACGCGCGCAGCTTGACGTCCTTGGAGTTCGTCAGGACGCGGTTTTCAGGATCGATAGAGATCCGTCGCGGGCGTCCAAAAGTTTCGACCGAAAACGGAGAATCGGTACCCACCACCTCAATGCGTTTTTCTTCCGTTCTGCCGTCGGTGTCGATTTTCAAGTCTACCGGCATCCGGAAAAGATCCAGATCCTGGGTAATGGCGCCCACTATCCGGAAGCCCTTGTTGTTGCCCAGCCGGTAACACGTGTACTTCACCTTAAACTCGGGGGCACTGGTTGAATCCATCCACTGGGAATAGAACCAGGTGAGTTTTTCGCCGTAGACTTTTTCGCTCACGGCGCGGAAATCGTCGCTGCTGGCGGATTTGCCCGCATACTTGGTGGCGAAATCGCGCATGATCTCCAGATATTTTTTCTCGCCCACGACCCAGCGCAGCATGTGCAGGATCATGGCTCCCTTGTCCGTCACGAGCGACTGAAATTCGGGAGAAAAATACTCCAGCTTGGCGGCGCTTGAAAGCGGCACACTGTCATAAGCGAGCGCGCCTACCGACATGTCCTTGATCATTTCCTCGAGCCCCGCTTCACCCGCTGCGCTCTCCACGTAGCGAGCTTCGGAGTAGCGAGCGAAACCATCGGTAAGCCACCAGTCGTCTTTCGACGCGGGGCTCACGGAGACGCCCCACCACTGATGCGCAATCGTATTGGCCAGCAGCCGGTAGTTCACCTTCTCGGTGATCGCGCGACTCGAAAGCGCGGCGATTTCGGGCGCATAGGCCGAGGGCACAGTGTCATCGGGGATTTCAACCACCTTGAGCCGCGTCGAGGGTGCCAGTCCGTACTGCGTGACAAAGTAGGTGTAGGCCTTGACCGCCGTCGATGCGTATTCCGCGCCAAGGTCCTGTTTATTGGGCTTGAAGAACACGTGCAGGTCGAGCCCGGCATCGTCGCTCTTGAATTCCTGGAATGTGCCGGCAATGATCGTGCCTGGAAAACTGGGTTTGTCCCAGGTGAAGCTGAAAGTCTTGGAGTTGGCGAGCTCGGTCGTCGCCTTCTTTGAAGCTGCAGCCGCCGGGGCCGCGGATGATTCTTTACCGCTGCCGATCACCACCATGTGCGAAGGGACGGTAACGCTGATCGTTGACGTGAAGCGATTGACGCCGTATCCCGCCACCGGAAACCACAGACCGGAGTACAGAAGGTAGCTGGTATCCGGGCCAACGTAAGCGAGCTTTAGTCCCTCCACCGGGCTCTCGTCGGCGTTTTCTAATGTGCCTTCATATTCAAAAGTGAAGGTAGTGCTCGCGCTCTTTGCGATGCTGCTGTTCAGCGAGAAACGGACGGTCGAATCCTGCGTGTTGCGTTCCGGCGTGAGCGGCTTGTTGTTAGCGTCCGTGAGCTTGGTGATGCGCAGCGCGTTGTTCAACTGAAACGTGGCGACGTTGAGATCTTCGAGCGCTGTGACCTTGACCACGGCGTGCGCGGAGAGCTTGTGAGTCTGCGGCAGGAGTTGAACGTCAATCTGGTAGTCGTCCACGCGCAGACGCGTTTTCTCGGCTCCGAGCGCCGTCCGGCTTGCGACCGAGGCGAAAAACAAGCCGAGCAAAAAGACAACCGACAGGCGGAGTGCCCGGCGCGCTGGTCCAGAGTGGCAGAGCTTCAAGTAGAGTCTCCTGGCAGGGCTACAACTTCTTATGATGTTAATTTTTACGCAAAAGGATGCTGGAGGACAAGGGTTAGCGATATTTGTTTCAGTTAACTCTGGCGTGGGCACTCAAGTCCGCGGGTTTGACTCACCAACCCCCGCCGCCGCTTCGGAAGGATGTTGACCGCCCGCGTGCCCCATCCTAGCGTCGCGTTTTTTGCGACGTTAGGGTGGGATTCCACGGTTCCGTCGAGCTAGGGACTTTGCCTCGATCTCCTGCAGAATGATCTCGGCCGCCTTTTCTGAAGGATGTCCGGTGCCCCCGCTCCCTTGCTTCAGTTTAGCCTTCACTGCCCCCAATCGCTCGATCATGCGCGTCCGCGGCTCGCCGTCAGGGATGATTTTGTTCATTTCCCCGACGATGTTGTCTGCCGTGAATTTGTGCTGCACTAACTCTGGGACGATCTCCTCCCCGGCAATCAAGTTGACCATCGCAAAATAAGGAACCTTCACCCGTGGCTTTCCCATCGCATAAGTCAGCCGGGAGACACGATACACCATCACAAAAGGCGTGCCCATGAGCGCGGCTTCGACGGTAGCCGTCCCGCTGGCGACAATGGCCGCGCGCGAGTGATAAAGCGCCGCCAGCGCTTCGGGAACTAGGTGAATACTTCGAAGTAGAGACGCGGCTGGCCGCGTCTCCGTCCGCGGTGCCCCAATCAATTCTCGAAGAAACGATGCGTCGAGGGTACGAGCCACCGGCAGCAGGAATTCGTAGCCAGCGTCCAGCCGGTCGGCTGCCTCGAGCATCGTCGGCAGGTTCATGCGGACTTCTTTTCTGCGGCTGCCCGGCATAAGCGTGATCCAAAGTCTAGCGGCGTCGATCTGGTGCTCAGCCGCGTAAGCTTCGCGAGTAATCGCGGGCGCCGGCAGATCGGCGAGCGGATGCCCGACAAACGTTGCGTTCACTCCGCGATCGCGATAGAACTTTTCTTCAAACGGAAAAATGACCAGCGCCTGGTCGACGTACTTGCGCAGAAGTTTGACCCGCCCCTGCCGCCACGCCCAGAACTGCGGGCAAACGTAGTAAACGACGGGAATGCCGCGCCGTCGCATTTGCCGTGCGACACGCCAGTTAAAGGCCGGAGCGTCGATGACGACGGCCAGCGCTGGGCGCTTTTCATCGGCAGCGCGAATGAGCTTCTTATAGAGTCCAAGAATTTTTGGAAGACGGCTCAGAATTTCGGTGATGCCAACGACGGCCAGATCCTTAGCATCGACGACGATCTCGCATCCAGCCGCGCGCATGCGCTCCCCGCCCGCGCCGAAAAAATCGAGGTTCGTGCCAGTGCTGGCCGCCCGCCGCAGAGCTTCCATAAGCTGTGCGCCATACATTTCGCCCGAAGCTTCACCGGCGGAGATCAGAATTTGCACAGCTGCATTGTAACGGGCTTGATAAAGAACGGATCTAGTCGTCCGCATTCGCGGGCGAGGGTGCCTGCGCCACATTCACTTCCTGATCTTTATATTGCAGCTGATACAGCTTGTAATAAACGCCCCGCTGGGCCAGCAGTTGCTGGTGCGATCCTTGCTCGCGAACCTGTCCTTTATGCATCACGATGATCTTGTCGGCACGCTGGATGGTGGATAGGCGGTGCGCGATGATCAGGGCCGTGCGTCCCTCCACCATGCGGTTGAGCGCGTCGCGCACGCGAAACTCGGTCTCGGTATCCACGCTCGAAGTCGCCTCGTCGAGAATCAGAATCTTCGGATTGTGCGCCAGCGCGCGCGCGAAACTGATCAACTGCTTCTGTCCGGTCGAGAGCGTCGAGCCGCGTTCGCGCACTTCTTCTTTAAACCCTCCCGGCAAGGTTCGGATGAAGTCGGCAAGGTTGACATCCTCCGCCGCTTGTTCCACGTCTGCGTCCTGTATGCGCGCCGTTCCCAGCCGGATGTTGCCCGCAATCGTGCCGCTGAATAGAAACGGGTCCTGCAGGACAACCCCGAAGCGGCCGCGCAAGTCGTCCAGGTTCATCTCCTTGATGTCCACGCCGTCGATGCGAATCGCGCCTCGTTGCACGTCGTAGAAGCGCATCAGCAGCGAGATCAGCGTAGTCTTGCCTGCCCCGGTGTGCCCGACGACGGCGATAGTCTCCCCCGGTTCAAGCACAAAGCTAACGTCCCGCAAAACCCAATCCGGCTCCGATGCTTGCGTGGAAGCAGGTGCTCGTGTAGGGACAGGCGCCCCCACCTGTCCAAGCCGACTCGAAGAGTCGGCAGTCTTCTCTGCCGCGGACTTGTTCCCGTACGCAAACCACACATGATCAAATTCAATCCGCCCCGGACCGGTCACCTGTTTCGGAATCGCCGGCGAGGTCACTTCAATCTTCGTATCCAGCAGTTTGAACACGCGTTCGCCCGCCGCCATCGCCGATTGCAGAATGTTGTACTTCTCGCTCAGGTCCTGAATCGGACGGAAGAAGCGCTGCGCGTACTGAATAAATGCGACCAGCACGCCGATGGTCGCCACTCCCCGAATCACGTCTCTGCCGCCAAACCAGATGATGCTGGCGATGGCCAGCGACGACAGGATTTCGACCACGGGATAGTACACGGCATAAGCCATGATCGCGTCTTTATAGGCCTCCATGTGCGAGGCGTTGATGTCCGAAAATTTATGGAAGGCGCGCTTTTCGCGATTGAAAAGCTGCAGCACCAGCATCCCCGAGACCGCTTCCTGCAGATAAGAATTGATCCGCGCGATGGCCGTGCGGATGCGTCGGTAGGAGTCGCGTACCTTGTCGCGGAAAACCCTGGTCGCGTACACGATCAGTGGAAGCGCGGCAAAAGTAATCAGCGCCAGCTTCCAGTTCGTATGCATCATGATGCCGATAATGCCGGCCAGCACGAAGACATCTTCAAAAATCGAGACCACGCCCGAGGTAAACATTTCATTCAGCGCGTCAACGTCGGTCGTCACGCGCGTCACCAGGCGGCCAACCGGATTCTTGTCGAAAAACCCCACGTGCATGTGCTGCAAATGGCGGAAAATCTGCCGACGCAGGTCGAACATCACTTTCTGCCCGGTCCACTGCATCAGGTAAGTCTGGACGAACTCCAGCCCAAAAGTGAAAACTAGAATTCCGACATAAAGTCCGCCAATCTCCGCGATCCCAGTGAGCGGAGCGCTGCTCAGCCGGTCGCCAATCCATGAATGTGCATTCGGAGACTTCGCCAGGTATTTGTCGATGGCGATCATCGTAAGAAACGGGCCGAGCACATCCAGGCCCGACTTCAGGATGATCGACGCCACCGCCACCACCACGTGCCACTTGTACGGACGCAGATAGGTCAGCAGCCGCCGCATCAGCCGGCCGTCGTACGCTTTCCCTAATACTTCTTCTTCCTGATTGGAGGCCATCGGTGGCGCGAGCGGGAACTGAAGAACCCGCCCTCACTCAAGATTATCCCAAAAACCGCCACTCGAAGCAGGTAGACAAGCCAGCGTGAGCAAAGCTAAAAGCTAAAAGCTAAGTGAATAGCAGAGCGAATCGAGAGTTAATAGAAAAGTTAATTGGGTTTCTTGACATGCCGCGCCCCAGC
>JBEKLO010000107.1:0-14432 GCA_050010155.1 Terriglobales bacterium | reverse complement strand
ACGGCGAGCGTCAGCCAGGCCACGCTGAAGCTCTATGTCAACACCGTCACGACCGCCGGCAGTTTCAACGTCGACTATGTCAATGGCGCCTGGGCGGAGAGCACGATTGATGCGAGTAATGCCCCGCCTCTTGGGGCAGCGATCGCCTCGAACGTCAGTGTCACGACGGCGGATAAGAACCAGTACATCCTGGTCAATGTCACCTCGGCGGTGCAGGCGTGGCTGAACGGGAGCGAGACAAACAACGGCCTCGCGCTGGTTGCCAACAGTTCATTCAATGCGACGTTTGATAGCAAAGAGAACACGACGACCAGCCATCCGGCGGAGCTGGATATTGCGTTCGCGGGTGGTGACGGCACGATCACGGGCGTAACGACGGCAAGTGGCAGTGGGCTGTCCGGGGGCGGGACGAGCGGAACCCTGAATCTGTCGCTCACCAGCGCGTGCGCCGCGAATCAGGTGCTGCAATGGAATGGCAGCGCATGGGAGTGCGCTGCGGTCGGTACGGGCACGATCACCGGGGTGACGGCAGGTACCGATCTGACCGGCGGAGGCACCAGCGGCAACGTGACGCTCAATCTGAATACGGCGAATATACCGCTATTGGCGGCAAACAACACCTTCACCGGCAACCAGACAGTGAACGGGAGCCTGACCACAACCGGGTTCGTTAGCGCAGCAGCGGTCAGTGCGTCGTCTACAAACGGCGCTTACGCGGTCACAGGAAACGATGGCTCCAGCAGTGGTTCTATCGGAGTCGCCGGCATCAGCACGAATGGCACGGGAGTGTACGGAAATGGCGTCACCGGAACGTCCGGAATTGGCGTCACCTTTGGAATGTATGCGTCCGCCAGCAACGGCGATGGGATAGTTGCATTCGGCGCCGGCGCCGATAACAGCGGCGTGTATGGCAGCTCCAGCGGTAGCAATGGCAATGGAGTTTACGGTACCGGTGTTACCGGCGTGTACGGCAACGGCAGTTCCTACGGCGTGTACGGCAACGGTAGCACCTACGGCGTGTACGGCAACGGCGGTTCCTACGGGGTGTATGGCTACGGTACCGCGGCAGGAGTGTACGCCGTGAGCAACACCGGGGACGGCATTTACACTAAGGCCGGAACCGGGGGTGTCGCACTGGACACCGTGAACACTGGCAGCGGGTACGGACTTATCGCCGGTACTTCAGGTGGCTGGGCGGGATGGTTCAACGGGAATGTGGACGTCGACGGCAATCTCTCCAAAGCCGGCGGTTCGTTCAAGATCGATCACCCGCTCGATCCCGCTAATAAGTACCTCTACCACTCCTTCGTCGAATCGCCGGACATGATGAACATCTACAACGGCACCGTGACCACCGATGCGCAAGGCGATGCCGTCGTCAGCCTGCCGGACTGGTTTGAAACCCTGAACCGCGATTTCCGTTATCAGCTCACCGTCATCGGCCAATTCTCGCAGGCCATCGTAGCGAGCAAGGTTGCCAACCATCAATTCACGATCAAGACCGATAAACCCAATGTCGAAGTCTCCTGGCAAGTGACCGGCATCCGGCAAGATGCCTGGGCCAACGCTCACCGCATCCCCGTCGAACAGGAGAAGCCGGAGGTTGAACGCGGATTCTACCTGCATCCTGAACTGTACGGCGCGCCCGAAGAAAAAGGCGTCCTCTGGGCCAACGCTCCGAAAGCCATGAAGCAATGGAAAGAAGCCAGGACCAAGGCCGCAACCCCCGATGGCGACGAAGCTCATACCAAACCAGAACACGCGCCGCCTCACCCGTTGCCTGCGCCGGCTGGGACCAAATCTATGTCGATGAGGGGGCCATTGTGAAGATGTGAAGAAATGCCGGGTGCTCCATCCTAACGTCGTGTTCTTCGACGTTAGGATGGGAACCACGGCAGCAGAGAGCCCGAGAAATCGCTCCCCGAAAGGCCTCAAAACCGTAAATCACTCCACTCGGAAACCATCCGCCAAATGAACAAAAAGCGAATCGATAAAGTTCGCTCGCCAGAAAAGCCGTACCTGTTGCAGTTTAACCACACGCCGGGCCCAGCAGCATCAATGGCTTGCGGCCAATTTGCCTTTTCCGCCATGCCATACATATTAGTACGTACAGAAAACGTAACTACAAAACGTTTCACGTGAAACATTTTGTAACTACAAATATTGTACATACAATTCGGCCCCGGTCAGCGAAGGTCGTGGGAGCACCAGGTTTTACTGATGGCTGACGGCTGAGAGCTGACGGCCGAGAGCTGTCCGCTACGAGAACCGCACCCGCACGTCTGGCCCCTTATCCAAGTGGATGCTTTCGATAAACCGCACCCGTCCGGTCCTCAAAGTCAGAATCACCGAGGAAGTCCGCGTGCCTTCGCCAAAGAACCGGACGCCCTTCAGCAGGGCCCCTTCGGTCACGCCGGTGGCGGCGAAAATCAGCTGTTTCCCTGGAGCAAGATCTTCCGCCTCATAAATTTTGTTCTTGTCTTTAATCCCCATCTTGGCGATGCGTTCTTCCATCTCCGGCTTGTCGATCACGAGACGCCCTTGCATGTATCCATTCAGGCAGCGGATGGCGGCTGCCGTAATCACGCCTTCCGGAGCGCCGCCCGATCCCATCACCGCGTGCACTCCGGTTCCGATCACGGCGGCAGCAATGCCCGCCGAGAGATCGCCGTCGCCAATCAGCTTGATGCGCGCGCCCGCCTTCCGAATATCGGAGATCAGCTTCTCGTGCCGTGGACGGTCGAGCACAATGACCACCAGATCCTCCACGCCGCGATGCAGCCGCCGCGCAATATTCTTCAGATTCACCGCCACCGGAGCATCCAGTTCCACCGCGTTCTTGCACGATGGCCCCACCACGATTTTTTCCATGTAGCAGTCGGGAGCATGCAGCAACCCGCCCTTTTCCGAAGCGGCCAGGACGGTGATTGCTCCCGGCGAGCCGGTGGCGCACAGGTTGGTGCCTTCCAGCGGATCGACCGCGATATCGATTTGTGGGACCTCGCGTCCATCTGGATACGATCCGCCTACCTGCTCGCCGATATAAAGCATGGGAGCATCGTCGCGCTCGCCTTCGCCGATCACGATGGTTCCGCGCATCGGGACCGTGTCCATGGTCCGGCGCATCGCCTCAGTCGCCACCTGGTCGCTTAGCGGACGGTCGCCCTGGCCCATGGTGCGCGCCGATTCGATCGCCGCGTTTTCCACCACGCGCAAAAATTCCAGCGCCAGGTCGCTCTCAATGTTCTCCCCGAATTTTTTTGCGTGCACTTCGGGACGGGTTTGAGTTTCCATAAATTCCTCCTATAAATGCGATCTTGGAATATAGTCCCTTCGGGCGACAGATGGAAGTGCAGCCGTCACACGTGGTTGAGGCCGCCGGGGCGCTCCCGACCGCGACCGTCTGCTAATCTTTTCCCATGACCACTGAACCGATGCCCAAGGAACCGACGACCCCTGAAGCAGCGACAAAGGACCGCAAGGAACCTGCCTATCTCCACACCGAGAAGCAGGTGGCGGAAAAGAGTGAACTCGCCCGGCGTTTTCTGGATATACGCACACGTCTGAATGAGAACGTGCACAAAGCCGACAACTTTCTGGTCAAGCGCTTCTATAACCTGGATCACAATGCCTACATGGAAGGCGCACTGCCGGCGAAATACAAAGAATTGATGGGCCTGGTTGCTTCGGCTTGCCTGCGTTGCGACGACTGTATCTACTACCACGTGATTCAGTCCTATCGCTTGGGCGTGCCCCGCGCCGAGCAGGAAGAGGCGATCAACGTGGCGCTGGTGGTAGGCGGCAGCATCGTGATTCCGCACGTACGGCGGGCGTATGAGTTGCTGGAAGAGTTGTACGCGTGAGTTTGCGGGGCGGAAATTCTCTCCCCGGCATTACTAGATAAAAACTTCGGGCGAGACGTGGAATCGCCGGCTAAGCCTGCGAATGTGATCGGTAGTGAGTTGCCGCTTGCCGTGGAGAACCTCGGAGACGATGCTGGGAGTGCCGAACACGTCCAGCAGGTCCTTCTGTTTTAAATTATTTGCGCTCATGAGTTCGTTGAGCACTTCCACCGGGCTGGACGCCTTGAGCGCGTAGTGTTTCTCTTCAAAGTCTTCGATCAGCAGCGTCAATAGTTCAGCCATACGGCGCTCGGCGGCCGTCATCCGGCTGCCTTTGCGGTCCAGTTCCTCCAGCAGTGCGATGTAGCGTTCGTTCTCCGCCTCACTGCGAATGACGGCGGGCAGTGTGCTGGAAAGCAGAGCGGCATATTCGGATCTAGCGGCGGTCGCACTCATGATTCCCAACCTCCCCGGTCATACTCGGCATGCGTCAGAACATGGCGGATGTAGATTCGGCTGAAAACATAATTGATCTCTGCGATCAGCCGGTATTGGTTGCCCTTGATGTTGAAAATTGTCCACTTGCCGACGGCATCGGCGCTCGAAAAAGTCTTCCGAACGTCTGTCAAGTTCTTCCACTGAGCCTTCTTTGCAATGCGAAACCACGCTTCCAGTGGCCCCTCGAGGTCACCATGTCGTGCCGCGGCTTCCTTCAGCTTCTTGCGGCTGATGACATGCATTTGGTGCTCACTCGTTAACTTCGCAATCTGCGAACATTGTAGTTCGCAACTTGCGAAGATGTCAAGAGTTTTCTATATCGGGCAAAAATTACTAAAAGGCGTCAATCCCGGTAACACTTGCCCCGATGATCAGCGTGTGGATATCATGCGTCCCCTCGTAGGTCTTTACGCTTTCGAGATTCATCAGGTGCCGCATGATGGGATAGTCGTCCGCCACGCCGTTCGCTCCGAGAATATCGCGCGACATGCGGGCGCACTCAAGCGCCATCCAGACGTTGTTTCTCTTCGCCATTGAGATGTGCTGATGCTGCACTTTGCCGGCATCTTTTAAGCGGCCGACTTGCAAGACCAGTAATTGCGCTTTCGTAATTTCGTTGATCATCCAGGCTAGTTTTTCCTGCACGAGTTGATGGGAGGCAATTGGCTGATCGCGGAATTGCTTTCGCAGCAGCGAATATTGCAGCGCGCAGTCGTAACACGCCATAGCAGCGCCTACCGCTCCCCACGCGATGCCGTAGCGCGCCTGGTTCAGACACATCAACGGAGACTTCAATCCACCTGATCCCGGCAACAAATTCGACTCGGGAATCCGCACGTCCTGCAGAGACAAGCCTGACGTCACGGACGCTCGCAGCGACCACTTGCCATGAATGTTGTCGGCCTTGAATCCGGGACGGTCGGTCTCGACCAGAAATCCGCGAACTTTATCTCCTTCATCCTCGACCTTGGCCCAGATCACGGCGACGTCGGCGATCGTGCCGGAGGTGATCCACATTTTCTCGCCGTTGAGCACATACTCTTTGCCAACTTTGCGGGCGCGCGTTCTCATGCCTCCGGGATTCGATCCGAAGTCGGGCTCGGTCAGGCCGAAGCACCCGAGCTTTTCGCCTTTTTGCATCGCCGGCAGCCATGTATTTTTCTGGTCATCTGAACCGAAGGTGTAAATCGGATACATCACCAGCGCCGACTGCACGCTGACGAAAGAACGCACGCCGGAGTCTCCGCGCTCCAGTTCCTGCGTGACCAGGCCGTACTCGACATTCGACATGCCGGCGCAGCCGTAGCCGTGCAGCGAGGCGCCGAAGAACCCGAGATCGGCCATGGGTTTGACCAGTTCGCGCGGAAAACGGCCAGCGCGGTTGCATTCTTCAATGATGGGGATGAGATTGTCTTCGATGAACTGGCGCGCCGTAACGCGCACCAGGCGCTCATCGTCATTAAGCAGCGTGTCGAACTCGATGAAATCCACACCACGGAATTTGATGGCCGGCATTACGCTTCACCCCACTTAGTAGTCAAATAGGTCAGCAGACAGCGAAATTCAAAGTAGCAGAGGGCAGGGAAGTCAGCAACGCCGTTCCAAGCGGAGGGGATGACAAAAAGCATAGGTCGGGGTGACAATGATGGACCGTAGATCACAATCCCAAGAAGAGAGCGTGCTTCATGACCGACTCCCGTGCCTTTTTGCGCCATACTCTTGCCACGCTTGCCTATCGCGGAGGGAAAGCGATCCGCGACGCCGGACCGAGCTTTGCCGAATATGGGCTGGCTGAGACTTCGCGCACGCCGGCAAAGATTCTGGCGCATATTGGCGACCTGATGGATTGGGGTCTGGCCATGTCCGAAGGACGCCGTGAGTGGAAGGATTCGTTGCCGCTGCCTTGGGAACAAGAATGCGCACGTTTTTTCGCCGCCTTGAAAAAGTTTGACGACTACCTGGCGTCGGAGAAGCCACTGGGAGTTTCGGCCGAGAAATTGTTTCAGGGTCCGATTGCCGACGCGCTTACGCACGTAGGTCAGATTGCAATGTTACGGCGGATGGCGGGGGTTCCGATGAAAGGCGAAAACTATTTTGCCGCCGAGATCACCATGGGGCGAGTGGGCGCGGATCAGGCGCCTGCGCGCAAGCCGTTCTAATTCAGGACGCAGCCCGGCTGAACTTTGGTAGCGCATTTGGGAGGATGATCCTATGGAGGAATGGAAGCGACCGCTTATGGCGGCGGGAGCGGGCGCGATTTCCGGCACTGCGATCGGCTTGCTCGGATTTCTATTCGTGAGTGCCGGCCAGTATCCGAACATGGGCTTAACGTTGTTCTTCCTGGTTCCAGCCGTGGCAGGCGCTTCCATCGCCATGGTCGCGCGCAAGCCTGACATTGCAGCCGTGGCGGCTGCCCTGTTATCGGCAGTTTGTTCACTTCTGATTCTCATTGCGTTTGGTAAGGAGGGTCCACTCTGCGCGATCCTCGCTTTCCCAGTCATTTTCATCGGATTGAGCATTGGACTTGCAATTGGAATGTTGCTGCGCAAATTGCTCGTGAAACATGGCGTGAATCAAACGACAACGTTTGGCGTCATTATCCTGGCAGCCCCTACTGTGATCTTTGCGGGCGATCGAATGGAACGTCCCGTGCTTCAAGATCCGCGCACGGAAATAGTTCAGACCTCGGTGGAGGTCGATGACACGCCCGAACATGTGTGGTCCCGCATTCTTTCCATTGACAGCGTGCAGGCGAGCAAACCTTTTCTCATGTACGTCGGCCTGCCTATTCCGCAACGCTGTACTTTGCAGGGGCGGGGAGTGGGTGCGAAACGGACTTGCTATTTCGATGTGGGATACATAGAAGAGACGGTTACGGAGTGGAAGCCGCCATATTATTTGGGACTTTCGATCGACCGGACGCACATGCCCGGCCGCCACTGGCTTGCCTTTGAAAGCGCTGAATACCGGCTTCAACCGAACGGAGCAAAAACTCTATTAACACGAACGACGACGGTCACATCACATTTGCACCCGGCATGGTACTGGCGCCCGTTTGAACGGCTCGGGGTTCAATCAGAGCATAGTTATATCTTGCAAGACGTTGTGCTTCGATCAAGGCATTAGCCAAACATTCACATCAAACCTGGCACGTCGAACCTGAGCAGACAGGTGGACGTGAAGTCTCACGCGCCGACGATCTCTCGCACGGCACGGTGCGCCTGATCGATGGCGGTGTTGGTGTAGGCATGGCCGTCGGCATCCGAATTCGCAATCTTGATCCTTCCGAAGGGCTGGCGGCCAATCACACACGGACGTTCCGACGCCGGCCGGTCGAGCGGCTCGAATAACTCGTTGTACTCGTAGGCGTAGCCGTGCGGCCAACGGTTGACGGTGATCGCCTGAATGTCGCGAGCCGGATCGAAACCTCCGGGCGAGAGCATGCGGCCAAGTTGGTCGCGCACGTTGCGCTCGAAGGTTTCGAATGTCGTGCTGACGAGTTCCGTGCGTCCTGCGCGGTACTGATCTTTGCAATCTTCGCCGGGGGCGCAAGGCGTGCGCAGAAGGTGAAGCACGCAGGATTCTTCGGGCGAACTGGGAAAGTGGTAATCGCCCATCGAGACCGGGAAATCCAACGTGACATTGGTGAAGTACGATCCCGGAGCGTAGACGGCGCTCACGCCGAGTTTCTGGAACGCCTTCCAGTTGCTGATCTGCACGTTAGTGTAGACCAGGGGAAGCTTCACGCAGTACGCGAGAGCTTCCTTTTGTTTGGCGGGCATCTCCGGACACAGATAGGGAATGATCATGTTGTAGCAGGCGAGGATGCAGTTTGCGCCGCGGACCCGGCGCGCCTGCCCGCCGCGAACGTAAGTGACTTCAACTTCCTTCGCGGTCTTTGGATCTGAATCGGCTCCGGCGTGCCGCACTCTCACCGCTGTGCTATTGAGGCGAATGCGGATCGGGGAAGACGCGTCATCGAGGCGAGCGTAGTTGGCGCGAGCCGTGACGATGTCTTCCATGGTGTGGCCGGGAAGAGTGCCGGGCACCAGGGATCGAACCAACATCCGGGCAATGGAAGCGTTGCCGTCTGGAAAATGGAAAATGTAAGGCTCGTCCAGTTCGGGATTCTGCTCGTGGCCCTTGGCGAGAGTCATGCCTTTGAAGCCGGGAAATCCGTTGATGGCGCAGTCATTCGCGGAAACGGCATCGATTCCGACGGCATAGAGATCATGGGTTGTGGTCTGAAGCACTTTGACCACATCGGGGTGAACCTTGGCGGACTGCAGCAGGAAATCCTTGTAGCTGGTCTTGATCAGCTTGCGGCGTTTCTGCTCCGGAGTTAGTTCGGGCAGGTAATCTACGTGGGCATGCTGCAAGCGGAGCAGATCCTTGCGCGCGGCTTCGGCGATGGGCATCTGGGAGACGTTCTCCATGGCGAAAGCGAGTCCGAAATAGTGGAGGCCTTTCTGCAGCACGAGGCGGTCGGCGCCAAAGGTTTCCTGATCGAAGAACACGCCTTCTTCGAGATGCATCGAGTCAAACAATTTCTGGTCGTAGTACTTGAAGAAGCGCCGCGGCTCGATTCCCAGCTCTTTCAGAAGGCCGATCGAGACCTTACTGTAGTTGCCCGGCGCTTCGATGGATTGCGTTCCACCGTATCCGAGCAGCAATCGTTTTCCTGCCTGAAATTCATTGCGCTTGGCGTGTCCGCCGAAATCATCGTGGTTGTCGAGGAGAAGGATTCTGGATTTTGGTCCAGCAAACTTGCGGTAGAAGTAGGCCGCTGCTAAGCCACTCATGCCAGCGCCGACGATCACCAAATCGTAGGACTCACCATTGTCTGTGGCGTCAGGCCATGACTTGCCATCGCGCAAGTCGTGCGCCACTTCCCAGGAGCCGTCGTGGCTGCCGCGCATGCCGGTTTTCGCGGGCGGGTAGTAGCTGGGATCTTTCTCCGGGGCGAACGGGGATTGCGGTATGCCGAAGGCGTTTAGCCATGTCGAATTTGCCGCCAGCGACGCTCCAACGGCGATGCTGACTCCGTTCAGGAAATCGCGGCGGGTAATCTTGCTCTCCATACCCAATTCACGATCTCGATCCTTGGCGCTCATTTGCTTGCCCCCTATTGCAGTGTTTCTGGATTCGTACATCTACTTGCCGCCAGCCATTGTGCTCTCAGCGGGCAACAGATGTCGATACGAGAGCGTGCGGAGATGGGGCTTCGCCGTGCGAGACGCGGTAGGCTTGGCCTCAGAAGGCGGGCTGAGTAGAATAACAGGCGGGCGGTCCAACACGGCGCACAGGAGATTCGATGGCTTCCGGCGAAACAGTAACTGATGCCACGAGCACGGTTCCACAGCTTCCGAACCACAAGGTCAAGATCAAGAAACTGGACCAGCGTTCCTGCAATGAGAAAAATGAAAAGGGCAAGTTCTGCGGCGGACACCTGAAGCGCTGGTTCTACACCGCAGACGTCCTCGAAAAGGAATGCGGGTGCGTCGAGAAGGCCTGGGGGCGGGACGCCGAGGTGTATCGCTGCGAATTTTGCCAGACGCTCTACCTTCCCAGTCCCAATGATGCGCGCGGGATGAATGTTGCGGGCCGGGGTCAGCTTTCGATCTTTGGACTCACGGTTCCTCCGAAGGAAGAGAAGAAGCCGTAGTAACGCGCGCAAAACGCGGGGCATACCTTCAGGCAAGCCGCCGTGCTACCTTACGAATGCGCCTTCGGGCGCTGGGTTGAAATTTCGAGCCGGAGGGGTGCCGGCTTTCTTGAATACTGCTGAACTCATCTACGATTGGAATGCCCTGTATCCGAAGTCGTTACATCCGCCGGGACCGGTGCGCCTGACCGATGAAACGCTGCGCGACGGCTTGCAATCGCCTTCCGTCCGCGATCCTACCATCGAGCAAAAGATTGAAATTCTGCACCTGATGGAGGCGCTCGGCATTAGCACGCTCGACCTTGGGCTTCCGGGAGCTGGGCCGCGCGCGGTGGAGCACGTGACGGCGCTGGCGCGCGAAATCGTCTCGCACAAAATGAAGATCACGGCGTATTGCGCCGCGCGCACGGTCGAGAACGACATTCGCCCGATTGCCGAGATCGTCCAGAAAACCGGACTCCCCATCGAGGTGGCTGCATTTCTGGGGACGAGTCCGATCCGGCGTTACACCGAGGGTTGGAATAATGACTTCCTGCTTCGAACTACGGAAAAGGCCGTGCGCTACGCGGTTTCGCTCGGATTGGAAGTCATGTACGTCACGGAAGACACCACCCGCTGCGATCCGGAAACGGTGAAGCAGCTCAACTCGCTGGCCATCAACTGCGGCGCGCATGCTCTGGTGCTCTGCGACACTGCCGGACACGCTACTCCGATGGGCACGGTGGCGCTGGTCAAGTTTGTGCTTGAACAGGTAGTGAAGCCTGCGGGAAAGAAAATTCGCGTCGACTGGCATGGACATTGCGATCGCGGACTGGCGACCGCCAATGCCATGGCCGCATTGGTGGCGGGCGCGGATTGCGTGCACGCGACCGCACTCGGCCTTGGGGAGCGCGTGGGCAACACGCAGATGGATCAGATGCTGGTCAACCTGAAGCTGATGGGCATTGCGCCTTGGGATCGGCAGGACTTGACCAAGCTCAAACGCTATTGTGAGGCTGTCTCGGTCGCGACGGGCGTTCCGATTCCCGCGAATTATCCCGTGGTGGGCGAGGATGCATTTCGCACGGCCACCGGCGTTCACGCCGCCGCCGTGATCAAAGCCTACAAGAAAAACGATGTGGAACTCGCGAACACGGTGTATTCCGGCGTGCCCGCGCAATACTTCGGACTGGATCAGATCATCGACATCGGTCCCATGAGCGGGAAATCTAACGTACTTTTTTGGCTGGAGCACCGCGGTCTTCCGGTGAACGACGAAGTCGTCGAGCGCATTTACCAATGCGCCAAATCGAGCGACCACACTTTGAGCGAAGCGGAAATTTTGGAGTGCGTGCAGGCGCGCTGATTGTGTGGAGGCGGAGTTTCGCCCCGCTTGGACAACACACGGGCTTAATCGGCTACCACTGCCTCTTTCCGCGCGGTGCTCAGGACGGTTAAGGCTTTTTCCAAATCGGCGATCAGATCGTCCACGTGCTCGATGCCCACGGACAGGCGGATCATCTGTTCCGTCACGCCCATCTTTTTTCGCATCTCTGGAGCGATCATGGCGTGCGAGGTCAGCACCGGAATCGTCACCAGCGAATCCACTCCGCCGAGGCTGGGGGCCAGGGTGAACAGATTCAGCGCCTCGGCCACGCGGCAGGCGTCGGAGCCGGTACCTTCCACTTCGAAGCTCACAACACAACCTGCGCCCGCCATTTGCTTCTTCGCGATCGCGTAGTCCGGATGCTGCTTGAGCATCGGATAATGCACCCGCGTCACCTTGGCATGCTGGCTCAGGAACTCGGCAATCCGCAACGCGCTTTGGTTCTGGCGCTCGACTCGGACGGCTAGCGTCTTGATCCCGCGCAGCAGCAGAAACGCCGCGTGCGGATCCATGCAGCAGCCAAGCGTGGTGCGCGTGGAATGAATCTGCTCGATCAAATCGCGTCGTCCGGTGGCGATGCCGCAGATCAGGTCCGAATGTCCGCCAAAATATTTTGTCCCAGAATGCAGCACCAGGTCGATGCCCCATTCTGCTGGACGGCAATTGATGGGCGAGGAAAAAGTCGAATCGATGGTCGTGATGAGGCCGCGTTTACGCGCCAGGGCCGCAATCTTCTCCAGGTCGACGACCCGCACGTTGGGATTCGTCGGCGATTCGATGTGCAGAAGTTTTGTGTTGGGACGGATCGCGCGCTCGTGCTGCTCGATGTCGTTGGTGTCGACGAACGTGGTTTCGACCCCAAGTTTCGGCAGCCATTGCGACAAGAACTTCATCGCGCCGCCGTAGATATCGCGCTGCGCCACAATATGGTCGCCCGCCTTCACCAGCGAAAGAATCGACGTCGTGATCGCAGCCATGCCCGAAGAAAACAGAAGCGCCGCGTCCGTACCTTCCAACTGGGCGATGGCATTCTCGGCAACGGTCTGCGTGGGATTGCCGTAGCGCGTGTAGAACTGGTCGGTAGGGGTGAGCCTTAGCTGTTCCTGCATGTCGGCGGCTTCGAAAGTCGAAGTCTGATAGATCGGCGTAGAGAGCGGGCCGTTCTTCTTGGCGAGACTGGTGCCGCCACGCACCGCCTCGGTTTCCTGCCGGAACTCATGCTTTGTCATTTCGAATCTCCTGGAGGGACGGGGCAACCACCGTCTCTACGCGACCGCCTTTTAGAAGATTACCTGTGCTGTTTCGCCGCGGCAATCCTTAGACACCGGCAGTCGTCTGTACTATCCTTCTTTGGGCTACCGCTATGAAAAAAAAGAAGCTGAAAACCATCGCTAAAAAGTCTGCAGCCAAAAAAGCGAAAACGAAAATGAAACCGGCGCGCCCGGCGAGCAAAGTCGCGCTTAAAGCCACGGTTTTGAGGGGCAAGCCGAAAGCCGAGCTGCGACACATCCCATGGAGTTCCGTAGAAGTCGAGGCCCTGAATCCTTTGCTGGGGCGCCACTTTGTGGTCGGGCAGAACGTCATGCTGGCCCGCGTTCTGCTCAAGAAAGGATGCATCGTTCCCGAACACAGCCATCACAACGAGCAGATCACCTACGTGCTCGAGGGCGCGCTGAAGTTTGGCATCGACGGCAAAGAGATCGTCGTGAATGCGGGCGAGGTCCTGACTATTCCGCCCAACATGCCGCACTCGGCCGAGGCGCTCGCGGATACCGTGGACCTCGATATTTTTAATCCCCCACGCGCCGACTGGATGAACAAGACCGACGCCTATTTACGGTAGAGAATCGATTAGAAAATGCCCAGATGGGCCGCTGGGCGCCTGTGGTACGATGTCCGGTCAGAATGCTTTAGGAGGTACTTTATGCGCCGCTGGCTTGCTTGTTTCCTCCCACTGTTGCTGATCAGCTCGCTATCCTTTTCGCAGGATCTCGCGAAACCTTCTCACCACGTTGCCGGCAATATGCCTGTCTCTTCTTCTCGAATCCAGCTTTCCGCCGAGCGAACGTCGGCTCCGCATGCAATTGCCCAGCCCAATGCTAGCGGCCGCGGAGTTCCGGGCAACACCTGGCAGTTGCTCGCCACTATACCGGGAGTGATTATTCACGATATCGCTTTTCCCACCGCCAAGATTGGATATGCCGTAGGTGAAGAGGGTCAGGTTTGGAAAACGACCGACGGCGGAACGAACTGGGTACAACAGGTCCCGCCCGATGCTGCCAGCGACTACTTCTATGGAGTCGCCGCAATCACGGCGAAGAAGGTCATCATCTCCGGCTTCTTCGATGGCTCGGGCGGTGCGTACGGCGTTTTCCGCTGGACGGAAGACGGCGGCACCACCTGGAGCAGCGACATGACTTCGGGTCCCGAGTGGTTGCAGCAAGTCCGCTTCGTGAAGAAACAGAATGGCCTCATGTTGACCTTGGGTCCGGTCGAGGGCGATCCTGATACGCTCGCCGAATACACGAGCGATGGTGGCGCGGGCGTTTCCGATTGGAACAGCGCTGATGCTAATCCCGATGGCGGCTGGTTCGGTCCGCAGTTTTCTTTTCTCACTAACCTGCACGCTCGCGCGTCCGGCATTAATTTCTGCACCAGCTTTACCGGTGGTTCCGCCTGGAGCTGCGGCCCTTCGGTTGATTCCGTTTTCGATGGTCCCGTTTTCTTCCTCAACGATAAAGACGGATGGGTTGGGGGCGGCGAAATTTCTCCCAGCGTGGAAGGCTGGCTGCACGTTACCACGAACGGCGGCCAGACCTGGAGCGGCCGCACTTTAGACGGGCCGTGGCCGATTCGGTCAATCCTGTTCCTGAATGGGACAACAGGCTGGGCCGGCGGCGGCAATGTCTATACCGATGTGGGCGGCATGTATTTCTCGACCGACGGCGGCAACACCTGGTCGGTCGACGTCACCACCAACTCGGAGATGGGTTCGTGCGCGGACCACACCATCGCCGGCGGGCATCATCAGATATGGTGTGCGGGCTTCAACTACAACGGA
>JBEKLO010000106.1:0-14576 GCA_050010155.1 Terriglobales bacterium | reverse complement strand
AGTCAGAAATCGCCGCGGATCATCCCAAATTGGGCGCTCTCGATTTCGACAGTAGCGAGCAAGCTCGAACAACCCTGACGGCCTACCGGCTAGCTGCTCAGCCCCGCGTATGGCATTGACTGATTTTCTGATGGTTCGGCATTTCCGAAGCGTCGGCAGCGAATGGGACAGGAAAGCCAATGGATAGAGCATGGTGCTTTGGTGAGCCGATTGCCTTCGCAACATGCCACGTGATCACGTTCGAAACCCATGACTTGGCTGATTGCTGAAGCGTAGACCGCGGAGACTCGAAATTCCTTGGGACGATTCGCATCGCCTACCAGAAAGACTATGAACAAGGAGCATTATTCATGAATCTACAATTGCAAGATAAGAAGGCGATCATCACCGGCGGTTCGGCGGGAATTGGCCTCGCGATAGCGCGGATACTTGCCGAGGAAGGAGTCCATGTGACCATTCCCGGACGCAATGGCAGGAAGTTGAAGGAGGCGATCGGATCTGTCTCGGGCGTGGTTCATGGGATCGAAGCAGATCTCGGCACGGCGGAAGGAGCGAGGAAACTCATTGAGCAGGTTCCGGAGACGGATATCCTCGTGAACAATCTGGGAATTTACGAATCGAAGAACTTCAGTGACATAAGTGATGAGGATTGGCTGCGATATTTCGAGATCAATCTTCTCGGAGGCATCCGACTCGCGCGACACTATTTCCCAGCCATGCTCAAGCAGAACCAGGGACGCGTCATCTTTGTTTCCAGCGAAGCAGGCGCAGAAACGCACCCCGACATGATTCACTACGGTGTAACAAAGACGGGGCAGGTCGTCGTCGCACGGGGATTAGCGGAAATGACGAAGGGAACCAAGGTAACCGTGAATTCCATACTTCCCGGTCCGACACGTTCCGAGGCTAATGATGAATTCATTCGGAGTATGGCCTCCTCGCCGAATGCGACGTTTGAGCAGGCGGAGAAGGAATTCTTCGAGAAACAGCGCCCCACGTCGCTCTTGCATCGGATGGCGGACGAAAGAGAGGTGGCAAGTCTGGTCGCTTATATTGCTAGTCCACTCGCCGCCACAACAAATGGCGCCTCCATTAGGTGCGAAGGTGGTATTTTACGTGCTCTTTTTTGAAATTGACTGCGGCGACTGCAGACGGGTCGGGGCATACCAACGTCTTTGTCAGTTCCCCATTGGCTAACGGAAATCGAATTCCAGGTTTTCAGTTAGTGGCGGGATCGTTGTGCTTCGCTGGCACACCGCGAGTCGGGGCCAGGGCCGATGATCGCGGGTTCGTTGGTGTGGCCTTCGGGATGGCCGCTGAACGGGAAGTTTGCGGCTGCGTTTTTCGCCGGCAACACTAAGTTTACGAATGCTACGCGACCTACGCAGCGGGAGTGAGGTCTGGAAGGCAACGGGTTTGGGATCGGCAGGACCGGGAAGTCCTCATTGGATGGTCTCCTTTTCGAATTCGACCGCGTCAAGGAACCTCTCTGGAGCGGCGATTATCTCGTCGAGGTCTTTGTCCGTGTACGGATACCGAGGGGTGAGAGAGGCCGAGTCCGGCAAGCAAGCGGCCAGGCCCGAAGAAGCGCATCCCGTGTGCCTTTTGGAGGATATCGCAAGCATGACGAATGCAATTCGTGCATAATGTACCGCACCGTTTTGACGGAACATCAACCCGTAGTCGACGAAAAAAGGGGGAGTGATGCTGCAATGTGAAACTGACTGCCACGCTTTGGCGCGCCGCGCTACTGTGGTTTCTTCCATTCTGATGGCCGTATTTTTGTTTCTTGCGACCGTGTCTCAACCAGCTCAGTCCCAGACCTACAGTGTCATTCACAACTTCACGAACCAAGGCACGGATGGAGCGAATCCTTACGCAGGGCCAGTCCTCGACGCCAAGGGGAATCTCTATGGCACAACGTATCTCGGTGGCAGCTACGGTAACGGGAGTGTCTATCGGCTTTCACCTAGCGGTTCCTCATGGAAATACACTTCGTTATACAGCTTCGGCCCTGAACCAGACGGAGCCGGCCCAGCCTTTGGCTCTTTGGCCATAGGCCCCAAAGGTTCTCTGTTTGGGACGACTGAGGGCGGAGGATACTTTGGCACCGACTTTGAAATCTGCTCATGCAAGGGGCGGGAAGTTCAGATCCACCAGTTTGGCCAGGGAACGGATGGGGCTCAGCCCATTGGCGGGTTGGTTCGTGATTCGGCAGGCAATTTGTACGGTACTACAAGCTTGGGAGGTACCTATGCAAACGGCACGATCTTTGAGGAGACGCTGGCCGGGGGGAAGTCCGGCGCAACGTGGACTGAGACCGTTATCTACAACTTCACCGGCGGGAAGGATGGTACGAACCCGCCGGCAGGTGTCACGCTGGATGCTCAGGGCAATCTTTATGGTACGACCTCTCTCGGTGGCGCCCGTGGAGACGGCGTCGTCTACAAGCTTTCGCCTCACGGTTCCGGATGGAAACTGACCGTCCTACACACCTTCCAAGGCCGGAGTGATGGCCAAAATCCAGTTGGAGGCGTGGTCTTGGACCAAGCCGGCAATCTGTACGGCACAACTTTCGACGGCGGGGTCAACGGTGGCGGCACTGTGTACGAATTGTCGCCTTCCGGTAAAAGATGGACGTTCACCACGCTCTACAGCTTGACTGGCGGTTATGGGGGACCTTACAACAAACTCACGCTCGCCAACGGCAACATTTATGGTTTTACCGAAGCTGAAGGCGCGAATGGCCTCGGCTCGGTATTCATGCTGGCTCCGGCAAAGGGTGGCTGGACTTTTACCGACCTTTACGACTTCACTGGCGGCAGCGACGGCGCGCAGCCTTACGGCAGCGTAGCCGTGGATAGCGTTGGAAACATCTTTGGCACAGCTAATGTCGGCGGCAGCCAGAACCAGGGCGTCGTGTTTGAGATCACGCCGTGAACTGTGTCGACAACATCAGGGTGGTCATAATCTTGCGATGTGATTCGGAACGAAGCTTGGAATCGCGGCGACCCTTGGGCCGCGGCCCCGCCAGAGTGAAGTGAACGGTGGAAGCGCCGGGCGAGGCACCAGCATGGCTTCCTAGCGATCTGCACGCGCCGTCCAGCTATGTCTTGGGGATCGATGGAGCCGAAAAGATCGAGTCCTCGCCCTCCTCTTTTTGCATCACGATCGGTCTTGTTCTGCGAACAACGAGATTCTAGTGAACGTGCGCGGCCGCATCGTCGATCAACGCTGCGACCTCCTTCGGATGCGAGACATAGACCGAATGGCTGGCTCCGGCGACTTCGACTTTATGGCTGCCAGCCCGGGTCGCGTACCAGCGTTCCAGATCGGGGTTGATCGTTCTGTCGCTTCCGGCAACTAACATCCAGCTTGGTTTGCTTCTCCACGCAGGCGTGGTGATGACTCCCTTGAAATTTTCAGCCTTATTCATGACCTGCGACCGCGCCATAAACGATGCTTGTTCCTGCGAAAGGTCGGCAGCGAAATATTCATGAAATTGCCCGGGGTCGAGATAAGTAAAGCCGTCGGGAGTCTTCTTGATCGCGTTGGACTTGCTGAGATCGCTCGGGAAGCGCTTTCCGTCGTCAGACTCATTCTCTCCCGCGTCTGGCATGTGGGCCGCGATGTACACCAGACCGACGACGGATGGGTCCGTACCCGCTTCAGTAATTACAGCTCCACCGTAGCTGTGAGCGACAAGAATGCACGGTCCATCTTGTAGGGCAAGGACGCGCTTTGTTGCTGCTACATCCTCTTGGAACGTCGTCTCCGGTTCCTGCACGATGCTGACGTTGTATCCGTCTTTGACCAGAATGTCGTAGACGCCTTTCCAGCCAGAGCCATCTGCCCAAGCGCCATGAACCAGCACAACATTCTTCACTGGATGGTTCTCCGCCTGGACGGTGATTACAGCTTGCATTGCAAGCAACGCCAAGTAAATAAAACCGACTTTGCGTCTGAGTTGGAACATATAACCTCCCTTCGCATCGATATATCGAGCTGCCAAGCAGCGCCGGGTCTTATGCCGCTATTCGTGCTTCTACTTGTACGGTGGGAACGTACGGGAAGGCTGGCGAGGGCTTCGACGTCACCGACTCCTTGCCGATGCCGAGGCTCACGGGAGTGTTCGCCGCTATGGAGAACATGACATTCGGTGCGTTATCGATGAGGGAGCGGCCATTCCACTCGGTGAAGCCGAACACCGCGGGTGTACCGACATCGTACGGAAGAATGTTGGGGAAGAACCGGTGCGCGACCTTCTCTCCATAGGCAAGAGGATCTTGTGCGGTTCCATTGGCGGACACGACACTGGAGATTGCCTTGCTTACAAAATCTCCGTAAGTCGCGAAGTCATCCGCCGGACGCCCGGCATTGAGACGGTTGCCAAGATCTTCGTTGTACTGGGTGAACAGCGGGTGGATCATCGGAAGACCGACGCGGTTAATTGAACGCCATCCCCCAGCATCAGTGGCTAGCGTCGACACAGCCCAGACCCCGATCCGGCGCTTGTCGCGTGCGCCAGCGAGCAACTCGCCATCGGGCACTTCCAGCACAATCGAATACACCGTATGCCCCGCGAACAGGTTCTTCGCGTGGCTTGGATCCCATCCCGACAGGTTAACGGCTGTGCCGTCCTGGAACGCATGGCCGACTGCGTGCAGCACATCGGGCTCAATCCAAAACGGGTCGCCAGCCTTGCCGGCCCAGACGCGCAGGCCGGCCGCAGTGATAGTGGCTTCGTCGGTTGCACCTTGCGCCGCGACAGTGCCAGCCGCATGTGGATCCGCAGCTTCCGCGCCTCGGATGCACCGCACGACGTAGCGCTGCTTCCCGTGCACGTCGCGCTCGTCAAATGTGATGCGGTAGGTTAGATCTTCGAAGGAATCCCCATTGAGATCGACCTTGAATTCGTACATACCTTCCGGATGATAACCAGGCGCGGGAATGGGACCGAAAATTGAGTGGCAGACGTTGATAACGAACACCGTGCCGGTCTCGCCGCGGAATACATAGAGGTCAGTGATGTCAAGGCGGATGTCTTGTCGAGCGATGGGTGAATCTAGGTGATGGGACATGATGCTCTCCCTTCGTGAGTACGAAATCGAATGAACGCTGTGGCCCGCCAACTGGGGATGAAACGAGAAGAACCCCACTGAATTTCGGCATAATACAACGATTAGTGCGTTAAGTGCAACGGCAAGCGCTGGCTATTATGCATTGGTCCATGGACAAGTCGCGGGGTATGGCGAGCCGTTTTGGTGTGGGTAGTTTCCTAACCTGGCGACATCACAGATTGCGAGGAGTTGCAAAGTGTAGGCTCAACCAAATGTTGAATTCTTTTAACAACGAATTCATCCGGCATTCACTTCTCGTTAACTTTTCTCGCGTTAACTCTGCGCATTGAACTGTGGGGAAAGGGCGGACCTTAAGCTCTTCGCACATCGATTTGCGAATGCTGGGCCGTCTATCGCCTAAGCGCGCGCACGATGGTTTTTGTTGGGCGTGAAGCTTGGGAAATCGCTTGTCAACGCCAGCGGTATGTTTAAAAATGTTTTTTGGATTCTAATCCCTTGCGTGTGCCTTGCAGTAGCACGCGCTCCCCTACATGCACAGAGCGCGGCAGAGCCTTGCCTACGCCCAGGCGAAGGCAGTCTGGTCACTGAACCGGAGGATTTGCGCAGCCACAACGGTGAACTGAAAGTTGAACTCACCGCGCGCAACTCCAGGCAGAGCGACGGTTCCACTCGCTACTGCTTCATCGATGAAAAAGGTACGGAATCGCCCACGTTGCGCGTATATCCGGGCGACCTCGTCATCTTGACCTTGAAAAACGACTTGACCGACTTCCATGCCGCGGCGGCCGAGAATAGCCATGAACACATGCACATGGAAATGGAAGGGAGCGGGAACTCGTGCACCAGCGGTCTCATGACTTCCGTATCAACCAATCTGCATTTCCATGGCTTGACCATTCCTCCCGTCTGCCATCAGGACGATGTACTGAAAACGGCAATTCAGCCCGGCGATCCGCCTTTCGAATATCGATTCCGAATCCCTGAAGATGAGCCGCCGGGACTCTACTGGTACCACCCGCACATTCACGGTTTTACCAAGGCCCAGTTGCTCGGTGGCGCCTCGGGCGCTCTCATCGTTGAAGGGATCGAGCGCGCGGATAAAGCGGTCGCCGGCTTGGCGGAACGAGTCTTGATTATTCGAGATCAGGATCTCCTCAACCCGAACGCTCCGCCTGCCAAATCGGAACCCGTTATCCCAAAGATGCTGATTGATCGCGACGGCGACGCGGCTAACAACGGTACGGGATACGGGAAGCCGGCCAAGGACCTCTCGATCAACTTCGTTCCTGCGCCGTACCCGGATTATCGCCCCGCCGTGATCGAGATGAAAGCGGAGGAGCAGCAACTCTGGCGCGTATTGAATGCCTCGGGAATCACCTACCTCAACCTGCAACTTTTATATGGCCAAACGCCACAACCGCTCGGACTCGTGGCGATGGATGGTGTCCCCCTCAACCAAAATGGTTTGGCACGCGATTTCGTCGATTGGCAAATGCATTTAGGAATTCCACCCGGTGCGCGTATGGAATTCATTGTGAAAGGGCCTCCCTCGGGAGTCTCCGGCCTTCTCGTCACAAAGACTGTCGATACTGGCCCAAGCGGAGAAAACGATCCCAATCGTGCGCTAGCCATGGTTGTGGCTTCGAAAGACGTAGTCGAACCTTCGTCCCGACTTTCGGCGTCGTCTCCGCCGCTCCCGCCGGCACAGTTGCCATTTCTGGGCAGCGTTGCTCCTGTGCGAACGCGACGATTGTATTTCTCGGAAAAACTAGTAGATCCCAACGATCCCACCAGCGCCACCGAGTTCTATCTCACCGTAGACGGCCAGACGCCACAGATGTTCGATCCCAAATCCACCGTCCCAAACATAATCGCCAAGCAGGGAACGGTCGAAGACTGGATCATAGAAAACCGCTCTGCCGAACTTCATGCGTTTCACATTCATCAGCTGCATTTCCTGCTGCTCGATTATCTGGGTAGGCCGGTGAATGAGCCGTTTCTTCGCGACACCGTAAACGTCCCGTATTACAACGGCCGAGCTTTCACGTATCCCACCATCAGGGTGCGGATGGATTTTCGCGATCCGAATACCGTTGGCGACTTTCTTTACCACTGCCACCTCCTGGAGCACGAAGACGGAGGAATGATGGGGCTGATTCGCGTAGAACCCTGAGCGTTAAAGGCAGGATTTCAAGGCGAATCTGTTCCGAGACAAAACAGCAACGCGAGCCACGAGAAAAGAAGGAGGAAAAATGAATCGCACATCGTTTGCATCGAAGGCGGTGCAATACTTGCGCTTTGGGCTGGCAACTCTTGCTACGTTCCAGTTTGCCATCGGCGCTCCCTTCGCTAATGCAGCTTCACAGCCAACACAACAGCAAGCGCGCGACGCTGCGACCACCACTCCGATCAAGCACGTCATTGTCATCATCGGAGAGAATCGCAGCTTTGATCACGTCTTCGCCACCTATGTACCGAAGCATGGAGAGACCATAAACAATCTCCTCTCGGAAGGTATTATCGCGCTGAATGGCAGTAAAGCCGCCATTCCCGGTCCGAATTTCAACAACGCCCAACAGTTCTTCGCCACCGATACCAATAGCTTCCTGCTGACCCCGACAACGCAGGAATATCCCAGCAACATTCTGCCGGCGCCACTCGTCGGCGGTCCCTCAGGCGCCAATGGTTATTTCAGCGGCTCCACCCCGTGTCCAACCTTGCCGAAGCTCTCCCCAGTGCAGTGTGCCGAAGTTTCAGAAGTCGGATTGCCGGCAGGTCAGTATGCTGCCTTAGCCAGCGGAGGCACGGGAGAAACGAAATATACGCCGGACGAGCGCATCACCGACGTGACGACCTTACCAGCCGGACCGTTCCAGCTCACCAACCCGACGACGTTTCCCTACAACGCGTATGCGGCCAGCCCAGTTCACCGTTTCTACCAGATGTGGCAGCAGCTGAATTGCAACGTATCTCAGGCCACTGGCGCGAACCCTTCCGGTTGCAATGGCCAATTGTTTTCTTACGTTGAAGTCACTGTGGGAGCGGGCACGAACGGCACCACGCAGCCGCCGCTTTGCTCTAACGATGGTGGCCAGTTCCCCTGTTTCACCTACAATTACTTGCAGAATATTCCCGACGCGCAGACCACGGGCGAGGGGTCGACATCCCTGGGCTTTTACAACGTTCAGACAGGCGATGTTCCCTACTTCAAAAGCCTTGCCGATCAGTACACGCTGAGCGACAACTTCCACCAGTCATTTATTGGAGGGACTGGGCCCAATCACATTATGTTCGGCCATGGCGACGCGATCTGGTTCAGCGACAGCAACGGCAATCCCGCCAAACCGCCGAACAACAAAAAGGTATTTACCCAGCGCTATGACGGAGGGCCCAATCCAGACGCGGGTGTGGTCAATGAAATCGCAAACCCGAATCCAGCGACGGGTACCAACAACTGGTACAGCGAAGACGGCTATGGGGTAAGTTACAACGCCGGTTACCCACCGCCGTACTCTCCTTCTCCCGTTTATGGCGGCGGATCGTACAGCAATTGCTCAGACACGTCACAGCCCGGCGTCGGGCCGGTCGTTAGCTATCTCAAGTCGATCGGTATCGACCCACGCTGTGAACCTGGCCACTACTACCTGCTCAACAACTACAACCCCGGCTGGTTCGGCAATGGCAATAATGCCTATATCGACCAGAATCCGGCCAATACCCCGTTCACGGTCCCACCGTCGTCAACGCCCAGCATCGGTGATGACCTCAACGCCGCAAGTATTTCCTGGAAATACTATGGCGATCAGTGGAACAACTACGTGTCCGACCCGTACCAGTTAAATTATGGAACCAATGGACCGAATGCCGACGAATATTGCAACATCTGCAACCCATTCCAGTACGACACGTCCATCATGTCGAACCCGAAGCAGGTCGCAGCGCACATCCAGGATGTGGTTAACCTGTATTCGGATATCGCCAGCGGAACCTTGCCTGCGGTTTCGATCACCAAGCCTAGCGGCTATGCCGATGGGCATCCCGCATCATCGAAACTCAATGTTTTTGAGTTGTACACAAAGAAGATCGTCGACCTGGTTCAGAATTCTCCGTATTGGGACGATACGGCGATCTTCATCACCTTCGACGAAGGCGGCGGCTACTATGACTCCGGCTACGTACAGCCGCTGGACTTCTTCGGCGATGGCACGCGTATCCCGTTGCTGGTGGTTTCCAAGTATTCGACCGGTGGCATCGTCAACCACGACTATGCTGACCACGTCTCCATCGACAAGTTCATCGAGAGGAACTGGAAAATTGGCACCATTAGTTCCCGCAGCCGGGACAACTTTCCCAACCCGACGACAAACCCGGGCAACCCCTACGTTCCCACAAACACGCCCGCACTCACGGACCTCTTTGGCGCGTTCAATTTTTCAAACTGAACGCTGCTAGAGATTGCTAAAAAGACCGGCCTGGAATCTCTCCTGGCCGGTTTTTCTTGGATGGTCAGACGGCGGGTCAGGGAAATCCGGGCTCTCGAACAAGCTGAAGGTACTCTATCCACGCACGACGTGAGATCACCATGACCGAGGCGCTGGACGATGTGAAGAACCTGGTCCAGTCCTTTCAGCCATACCTGTTGAAGCCCATTGACTCAAGGAGGTTGCTCGCGCACCTTCGTGTCCTACGTCTGATCTAGGGTTTCGGCAGGTAACCCCGGTCTCATCCAATACTGATTTTGCTTTTTGCCCGACGGAACTGAAGCTCCCGCTCGCCGCGCCGGAGGGTCCGATTTGTCAACAAATTGTCAAATTGATGTCATTTTCTTCCCCGAAATGTGCCATTAACCCGATATCAGGCTACAGTTTAGGGGTATGATTCAGGGCAATTACGGGATGGTTGTGACGAAGAGCGTATCTTCAGCGAGAACAATGGACGCGGTTCCGGCCGGTGCGGAGCGGATCCTGGTGATCGAGGATGATCGCGCTGTGCAAAAAGCTCTCAAGCGGCTGTTTGAAGCCGAAGGCTTCGCCGTGGACATTGCTGGTAATGGTGCGGCGGGTCTGGAGATGTTTCGCGCCGCGGCGCCCTCCGTGCTCGTGCTCGACTTGAGCTTGCCGGGCACGCCGGGGCAGGATGTGTGCCGGGAAATCAGCCAGGCCGCGCCCTCGCTCCCGATCATCATTCTCAGTGCGAAGACGGAGGTGATGGACAAGGTGTTGCTGCTGGAGTTGGGCGCGCATGACTACGTGACCAAGCCTTTCAGTCCGCGGGAACTTCTGGCTCGGGTGCGGACGGCGATGCGGCGCTCCATGCGGACCCCGCTAACCGAAACTTTCAAGTTTGGCGATGTGAAAATCGATTTCACCAAAATGGAGCTTTGGCGCGCCGAGGAGCCGATTTCGTTGACTTCGCAAGAGTTCAAGGTATTGAAGTTTATGATCCAGAATGCGGAGCGCGTGTTATCGCGTGAGGAGTTACTGAACCACGTCTGGGGATATCGGAATTATCCCAGCACGCGCACGGTGGATAATCACATTCTGCGGCTGCGGCAGAAGTTGGAAAAGGATCCAGCCAACCCCTTGCATTTTCGCACGGTGCACAGTTCGGGTTATAAATTTGTGCCGTAGGGATATCCTGAAATATTTTCGAGGCTTTGACCATGGGCGGAATTCGGTTGCGGACCAAGTTCCTGCTTTCCATGGTAGTGGTATCGGCAGCCCTGACATTTACAACGCTCCTGGTGGTGCGGCGCACCGTGCAGCAGGAGGTCCGCCTCGGAATCCAGCGCGATCTCGAAAACTCCGTTTCCGCATTCCGCAATTTTCAAAAGCAAAGGGAAGTCACACTCGAGCGCTCGGCGGCGCTCCTGGCTGACCTGCCGAATGTGCGAGCGCTGATGACCACGCACGACCCAGCCACCATCCAGGATGCGTCGCGGGATTTGTGGCAACTGGCGGGAAGCGATTTGCTACTGCTGGCCGATGCCACCGGCAAGGTGATGGCGCTGCAGGCCACTCCGCAGGAAATCACAGTTCGTGAAGGACAGGACTTCTTTCCCCAGGTGGTCTCGCGCGACGAAACACGACACTGGTGGTACGTCGAAGGGCACCTCTACGAAGTTTTCCTCCAGGACATTTATTTTGGTCCAGCGAGCGGCCGGCAGGTGCTGGGATACCTCCTGCTGGGCTACGAAATTGACGACCGTGTTGCCCGCGATCTGAGCCGCGTATCCGCGAGCGAAATTGCATTTCGCTATGGCGACGTGATTGTGCGCAGCACTCTGAAGCCCTCCCAGGAATCGGAATTGCTGCGAGTGCCGTCGCGAACGGCCGCGGGAGGCCCACCGCAGGGCGATCAGATCTGGCTGGGCGGGGAACGGTTCCTGGCGACCTCGGTGGATTTGCCCACACCGGGTTCACCGGCTCTGAATCTCTGGGTGCTGAAGTCATTCGATCAAGCGACCGCATTCTTGAGCAGCCTGAACGAGTTGCTGCTGGCGCTCGGCCTGACTGCGGTGCTGGCGGGAAGCCTGCTCGTTTTTCTGATCTCCCATACCTTCACGCGTCCGCTGGAAAATCTGGTGGACGGGGTCCGCGCGCTGGAGCAAGGGGATTTCGCCTATCCGCTGCCGGTCCGGGGCGGGGACGAAGTTGCCGAAGTCACCGGAACCTTCGACCGGATGAGAAAGAATCTGCAGAAAACCCAGCGCGAGTTACTGGATGCGGAACGCTTGGCGACGATTGGGCGGATGGCGAGTTCGATCTCGCACGATCTGCGCCATTCGCTGGCCGCTGTCATGGCGAATGCCGAATTCCTTTGCGAGAACAACCTGACGCCGGGGCAACGTGAAGATCTTTACGCCGAGATTCGGATTGCAGTGAACCAGATGACGGAGTTGATCGAGTCGCTGCTGGAGTTCTCCCGTACGCGAGAATCGCTGCGTCCCACGTATGGCGACGTGCGCTCGGCAGTTGATCGAGCCGTGCAAGGGGTGAAGGCGCATCCAGAATTCCAGCGTATACGAGTCCGAATTACCGCGGAAGGGCTTACCGAAGGCTGGTTCGATTTCAAGAAGGTGGAGCGCGCCTTGCTCAATCTGCTGCTGAACGCGTGCGAGGTGGTGCCGCCGGAATCCGGAAAAATCGATATCGACCTGAGACGCAAGGGCGAGAGTTTGGAAATTCGCATTGAGGATAACGGTCCCGGCATCGCGGATGCGATTCGAGACCGGCTGTTCGAACCATTTGTGAGCCACGGCAAGGAAAATGGAACCGGCATGGGATTGACGGTGGTGCAGAAGATTCTTCAGGACCACGGGGGCGATGTCACCGTAGAGCGGACGTCGGCCTCGGGAACCACCTTCCGCGTGAATATTCCGCTGAATCCGTCGGCGGAAAATGCATTGGCAGCACGGCATGCTACGTGAACGGCATAATTTCTGTAGAGCATTTCATAGGCGGTTTCCGGCAATTGTTTGGGATGGGCACGCCTGCAGCGGCATCACCTGCCGCTTATTGTTGGGCTCGCGCTCTCTCCCCGGAGAGTTTTTCGAAGGCGGATCCGAAATTGCAAACTCTAATCGCAGTTGATGAATGGGTGGGGGAGGCGACATGAGGGTGATTGAGAAGCGCCGTTTCGAATTGTTGCGATGGGCGATGACGATATTGATGAGTGCGATGGCATGGACAGGCTCCTCCGTCGCGCAGGACGCTGCGAATCGGACGCAGCCAGCCTCTACAGAATCGTCGCATGATTCGGTGAGTGACTCGGTCCGCGAATTGCGCGAGCAGGTACGCGAACTCCAGGCCGCGGTTGCTGGCATGCGCTCCGACTGGCAGCAAGCGCGCGCAGAAACGGCGGAACTACGCCGCGAACTCGATGAAGTCCGCGCCGGAACAGTCCCGCGGAACGCAGTATTAAGGGACGCGGTGGCAAAGTCAGAGATGGCCATTCCCGAGGCTGTTGCGGGATTGCAGAACGGCACTCCGCAGGATCAGAACCAGGATCAAAGAAAAAGCGAGCACGCGGCCAGCCTGGATGAGGAATACCAGTTGTTGAGCGGGAAAGTGGACGACCAGTATCAGACGAAAGTGGAAAGCGCGTCGAAGTATAGGGTGCGGCTCTCGGGCATCGTTTTGATGAATCTGGCGAGCAATCAGGGCGTGGTCGATAGCATTGATCTTCCCACGCTCGCTTATGCGAGGCCAATAGGCCAACCCGGAGGAACTTTCGGTGCCACGCTGCGGCAGTCGGAAATCGGGTTCGAGGCATTCGGGCCGACCGTGGCGGGTGCGAAGACGACTGCGGATCTGCAACTCGATCTGGCAGGTGGCTTTCCGCCGGTTCCGAACGGGATCAACTCCGGGCTCGTGCGCTTGCGCACCGCCACCATGCGGATGGATTGGACAAACACTTCGGTTGTGGTCGGGCAAGATGCGATTTTCTTTTCGCCCGGCTCGCCGACATCGTTTGCTATGCTGGCGATTCCGGCGCTCTCCTATGCTGGGAATTTGTGGGGCTGGGTGCCACAGATCCGAGTAGAGCATAGGGTGGCACTCGGGGACGAGTCGAGCCTGATATTCCAAGGTGGGATTCTCGATCCGGTGAGTGGAGAAGTGCCGGGAGCACTGCCCGGAGCCGAGTCAGGCTCAGGTTATTACCGGCAGCCGGGGCCTGGGGAAGCGTCGCGCCAGCCGGCATACGGCACACGGGTCGGTTGGACGCGGAATGTTTTCGGACAGCCGCTTCGGGTCGGAGTGGGCGGCTACTACAGCCGGCAGGATTACGGCTTCGGACGGAACGTGGATGGCTGGGCTGCAATGACAGATATCGAACTGCCGCTCAACCAACAGTTTTCGTTGAGCGGAAAGCTCTATCGCGGAAGGGCGGTTGGCGGACTGTATGGCGCATTCGGACAAAGTGTCTTATTTAGCGGCAATCCTGAATCGCCTGGCACGCAAGTACAAGCGTTGAACTCGATTGGCGGCTGGGCGCAGCTGAAATACCGGCCTGCGAATAAATGGGAGTTCAACGCCGCATTTGGCATGGATAATCCGTATGCCAGCGACCTGAGATATTTCCAATATCCAGTGTCTTACGGCGATCCGTCGCTGGCGCGAAATTTGGGAAGTTTTGTGAACATGATTTACCGTCCAAGATCGGATTTGCTGTTTTCCGCCGAATATCGGCACCTGACGACATATTCGCTTACCGACGGCGGGAATAATGCAGGTCATGTCAATTTGACGATGGGCGTTCTTTTCTGAGCAGATGGATGGAATGGCGCGCACGAAGCCGCAGCCGAGAACAGAGAACTAAGACGGGACAGCCGAAGTGACGGATCAGAAGTGAGCGATCAGAAGTGAGCCACCAACGATGAGCCATCGAACAATCCTGATCTGGATCGCGATCATGTGGACTGGTGCGGCCGACTTGCACGCGCAGGCCATCGCACAAGTCACGACAGTGCGCGGGCGCGTCGAAGTCACCGGT
>JBEKLO010000105.1:0-21167 GCA_050010155.1 Terriglobales bacterium | reverse complement strand
TCTCCGTCAAAAATAAAAGCTGGAGCCATGCTGCAGGAGCCAATGCAGCGCGCGGTCACCAGAGAAACGTTCCCGTCCAACGTCGTTTCTCCCGCCTTTACATTGAGCGATGCTTCCGCCGCCGCAAGCAACTGGCCGGCTCCTTTGATGTAGCAAGCCGTGCCCAAACACACCAGGCACGTATGTTTGCCGGGCGGCTTCAGCGTGAAGAAGTGGTAGAACGTCGCGACCCCGTACACCTGACTCAACGGTACGTGCAGCGACGCGGCGACGAACTTCAAGGATGGCTTATCAAGGTATCCAAAATATTCCTGAACCGTGTGCAGCGTCTCGATCAGGGCCTCTCTAACAAACCCGTGACGCCGCATCGTTCCAGCTACAATTCGCCAGCGCTTGTCATTTGAAGGGAAGGGAGGATTTTTCGACGTAATAGGCATGGTTTCATAAGCGGTACTCAGTAGTATACGCCTAAAGTTTTTTGGTTGTGTGCGGTTTGAATCGGCTTTGAAATTTGAATCGGTCTTGAAAGGGCACCGCCTTAGCCGTGCTGTAAGCGTGGGCTCTAGGTGACGATGGATGCCCCATCCTTAACGTCGCGTCTTTTGTGACGTTAGGATGGGATTCCACGGAAGCGTGCAGCCAGGTTCTTGCCTCTGGTTTTGCTTTTGGGTGGCGCAGCGCTTCCGCGCTGCGGCAACTGCGTTATGTTGAGTGTCGGCTTTAAGCCCGCTGAGGGACGGCAACGTTCAACCTGATACGCCTCGTTTTTCCCCGTTCAAGCCGGTCCGCTCTTCTGCTCAGAAGATTGCAATTTTTCCCAGCGCTTTGTCGACAACGTTGCTCCAATGAGTGGCGTTTGAAAACAAAAGAAGGGCGCGGAATCTATCCGCGCCCGGGATGAAAGTGACCGAATTGCAAAGTGCTTGCTACTGCACGACCATGGTCACCTGCGCGGTTTCCGTGGTTGAGCCCTCCGTTGCGGATACGGTAACGGTGTATCCCGCCGTGGGAGGAACCGTTACGGCGTTCGGCACGGTCGTTGGATTGATATTAAACGTGGTCGATCCTACCTTGGTCGGATCGGCTTGGGACGTCGCGGTGACGGTTACGCCCGACGGCAGACCGGGAGCGACGGTGGGAGCCGTGTACAGACCAGTCGAACTGATCGAACCGCACGGGCTCGGCGTGCCTGCGCAAGATGACGAACTGCTCAAGGTCCAACTCACGTTCTGGTTGTTGGTATTGGTAAGCGTCGCCGTAAACTGCTGGGTCTGGGGTGTCCAGTTGTCGACTAAGTAGTTCGGGTACAAAGCCGGTCCTTGGTTCACGCCGACGACGATTGGTTGGGAACTGTTGCCCCCGCAGGCAACCAGAACGCCCAGAAGTATCAGCGATACGCACAAGCTGGCAACAGCGGAGTGCTTCCACACTTTCCGTCCCGCGAAACCGGCCACTACGATGCCTGCCAGAGGCAACGTCAGCGGGAGCAACGGCGAACGATTGTCTGCCCTGCGCCGACGAATTTGCGTTCCCACGCCGGTGTTCGGTCCTTTGGTCGTTATATTCATGGTCACTGTAGTTGCACCGGCTCCGGCTGCAATCGACGTCGGAGTGAAGACGCAACTGTTGTTTGTCAGCGTGGGGTCTGCAGGAGTGAAACTGCATCCAAAAGCGACTGCGGCGCCGAATACGCCTCCCCCCGAGGTGGGCGTGGCGACGAAGGTGTAGGGAGCACTGGTATCCGTCTCTTGTCCCGACAGAACGGCGTGGGAAGAGGGGCCAGTGCTGGCAAAGGTGAATGTGCCGTTGATGACCTGACTCAGGACCCCGGATGTACTGCCAGCGTTGTTCGAGTCTCCACCATAACCGGCCGTGATCGAATCCGTGCCCACCGGGAGCGACGAAGTTGCAAAGGTCGCCGTTGCAGTGTTGCCGCTTCCACTCAAGGACCCCGTGCCTATCGACGCATTGTCATTGTAGAAGGTCACGTTGCCGGTGGGCGTATTTGTGCCCGTTGTGGCTGTCACCGTAGCGGTGAACGTCACCGAAGTGCCCTGGATAGCCCCGTTCGGCGCGCTGGACGAAACGGTAGTGGTGGTCGCCACGAGAACACCCGGCCAGCCGTTCACAAGATTGGCGGCATTCACCGTGCCGATTCCAGTTGCGAAGTCCCAGCCGGTTTGCGTGCCATACGCTGGCAAATACGAACCGTCCAAACTGGAGAGGACACCGTATGTGCCCGAGGGAAGGTAGCAGTCGTACGTTCCGGTGCAGTTGATGTCCATGTCGCCTAGCGTCACGTCATAGAAGATACATGAACTACTGGCAGCGTTTCCGAGGGTTGAATTGCAGGAACTGTTGCCGCTTCCACCATACTCGGCGGTTGCCAGGGCGTAATAGATCGGATTCGGATTGCCTTGGGACGCGCCAGCGTGCTGGTTCACCAAGGCTTGTATGCCGGCCATGATAGGTGAGGAGAACGACGTGCCTCCCCCTCCCGCCCATGTATCGGGAGCGCCGGTGCAGGCAGTGCCTCCATTCGGAACGTCACTGTAGCAGAATGGGTAATAGTGATCCCAAACTCCGTTGGCTGCAAAGAGCGACACATCGGGTATGTCGCGCACCCCATCGCTGGGGATTCCGACCAGCGATTGCCACGCTGGCTTAGCCCACCCGGCGCAGGTTCCACTCACCACGCCAGGTTCAGATACGGACGGCGACCCGGTCGCGCAGCCACTCGGTCCTCCGCTGCCTGACGCCGTGGTTAAGCCCTCTCCCGCATTGCAAAGGCTACCTGCTCCGTACGTTTGGTTAGAGCCTGTAAGGAAGAACGAGATCAGCACGCTAGCGCAGGAATCGTTCCAGGGAATCTCGGGGATATAAGACAGCGCGGACTCGTACGTTGTCCTGTTGTTGATGGGATTCCAGTATGTGCTGTTGGTACCAGCGTAGGTATCGCCGAAATCCGTCCCACCCACGGCTACGTTATAAGGAGTGGATGCCCAACCGCTGACGCCGATGCCATGCGTGGCATTCGCTTCATCTGCGTCGCAACTCGCCGCGCCCTCATCACCCGAGGAAACAAAGACCGAGACACCTTCCGTGGCTGCCTGTTGGAATGCCGAGCTAAACGCTTGATTGGAGGATGCGCCGTTGATGGTTTCGCATTCGCCATAGCTCATGCTCATGATGGCTGGCGGGGTACTGCTTTCATTCAAAAGGTTCTGTATAGCGAACAGGCCACCGAATGTTGTCTGCGTGTCGTTGCAGGAAGCAAGTTCGATGGCGGCGCTGGGAGCGGCCGCGCTGGCATATTCGGCATCGAGGATCGCTTCCCCGTCGTCGGGGTTCACTCCCGGGTCTGTGCAGTTATTGGTGCCACTAGGAGGAGCGGGATGGATTTGCGTGAACGAGCCCGCGGTGTAAGCCGAAAGGCCGAATGTCGAGCGGAATGTAGTCCAATCGGCAGTGGTGTAAACGTCCGTGTCTTCGATCACCACGATCGTTTGTCCTTGTCCGGAGATGCTCGCGGTGAAAAGTGGATTCAGGTTATAGATAGTGGCGAGATCGGCAGGGACCACCAGATAACATGTCCCAAATTCACAAGCGCCATCGGTGTAATTCGCCCGCGGCTTGTAATTGGTATGGGGCTTGAAGTCGTGCAGTGACACCACTCCGACCACGGCCGGCGCCAGAGCCGCTGGAATCTGCGGATCGCTCATGTTGGCGATATGCTTCACGCCCTTAACATCCAAGTTGTGAATTTCGGTGTGGAACGCCGATCGCACCTGGCCCGCCGTCCCCGAAAAATCGATGAGCAGCCCGTTCGTGTAAACCACATTGACCTTGAATCCATTTGACTCTAGCCAATTCGTAATCACGCTGAGGTCTTGTTTCGCCAACCCAAATCGCTGCCCATATTGCTTTGCCGTTAGCCAGTGATGAAAATTCGGCGAAGATTTTTCCTGAAGTTCATCGATGTAACGCAGCAGCGCCTGCTCTTGCGCCGGAGACCGCTTCAACTGCAACAGCATGTGTTCCATCGAAAGGCTATCAGCCACCAAACCGAGATCGTTTTGCTTATTTGCCTCGGGTCGCGTGTTGCCCGCAAGCGTGACCAATTTGCTGTTGTCCACAGTCTGCGTAATCAAAATCGGCGCGCCACTTTGTGCTCGCGCCACAGGACCGACGAAGAGGAAAAGAGAAGCCATGATGAGCAGGCCGAAAATTGACGTGAAAAAGTCAGACGAAGACAGCAGGGCCGGTCGCGTACGTCGCATGGGACACTCCGTGGTAGAGCAGAAATTGTAGGGAACTTGGAAGCATTATCCATGCTTCTTCTAGTCTGAGCAAGTTATTAGTCGTGGCCGAGTGTCTCACTCTAACGATTGACCCCCGGAACCAGGACGCCAGCAACAACACGACTATTCACAAAGCTCTGGGCCCACCGTTTTCCTTCGCGCAACTTAGTGTTCCTTGGTGGTAGAGATTTTCAAAACTAAATCCCTACCCAAGAACGGAACCTTTTGACACCGCGTTACAACCCAGATTCTGAGCAAAAAAAAACATGCTGCGCCAGAAACACGCGTTTTCTTTCACAATAGCCGCGGGGCAACGCTCACGAGCTAAGTTATTGACAAATAAATACTTTACAACTAAGTCCTTATTCTTCAAAGACCTGGCAAAATCCCGGCGCTAAGTCTTTGATTCCAAAAGACCGAAGCAGGGGGGTCCAAGCGAAAGGGGAAGTCGCTCACTTTACGAATTAGACTTCTTCGAGTTCTTCTTCCAGCAATTGTTTGTTATAGAGCTCGGTGTAATAACCGTTGCGGGCGATCAATTCGTCGTGGGAACCGAGTTCCACGATCCGTCCCTCGTGAAGCACGGCGATCGCATCTGCGTTCCGAACAGTAGAAACGCGGTGAGAGATGAAGATGGTAGTCCGTCCCCGCATGATTTCGCGGAGATGATTGAGGATTTTGTCCTCGGTGTGTGTGTCGACACTGGAGAGAGCGTCGTCGAGGATCAGAATGCGCGGGCTGCGCAGCAGGGCGCGTGCGATAGCAGTGCGCTGCTTCTGGCCTCCGGAGAGCGTAATACCGCGCTCGCCAACCGTAGTGTTGTAGCCTTCAGGGAAGCTCTCGATGTCGTGGGCGATGTTGGCGGCTTCGGCGGCCGCTTGGATCTCCTCGAGCGTGGCTTCGCCATCTTCTTTCGAAACGCCATAAGCAATGTTTTCACGGATGGTGTCGCTGAAAAGAAAAGTTTCCTGCGGAACAAAGCCAATCTGGCGGCGCAGGAAATCAAGAGGGAATTCGCGTATGGGTCGTCCATCGATGAGCACCGCGCCGGGCGCGGCGTCATAGATGCGAGGAATCAAGTTAACCAGCGTGGTTTTGCCCGAACCGGTGGGCCCGACGATCGCCAAACTGGAGCCAGCTGGAATGCGCAGGTTGATATCGTTCAGAACAGCGGTGCCATTGTAGGCGAAGTTCAGATTGCGGAATTCGATCTCGCCCAGAAGGTCATGAGCTTCGAGCTGCGAGCTTCGAGCCACCTGCTCGCTCGTGGCTCGTGGCTCATGGCTCGAAGCCTGGTCCTCGTCGGCGATCTCAGGCTGCTGCGCGAGAATCTCCTGGATGCGCACCATGGACGCGGTTCCGCGCTGGAAGATATTAATAACCCATCCCAGGGCGATGACTGGCCAGGTCAGTTGCATCATGTAAGTGTTGAAAGCTACAAAGTCTCCAACGTTCATCTTTCCCGTGAGTACTTGCCGCCCGCCGAGCCAAAGAACGATTACTACAGCCGCGCCGAGCATCAGTTCGAGCGTGGGCCAGAGCATCCCCATCAAGCGGACGAGTCCGAGGCTCCGGCGGATGTATTCCTGGTTGGCGCCCTCGAAGGCGGCGATCTCCGCCTGCTCTTGCACATAAGCGCGGATGACGCGGGCTCCGGAGAAGTTTTCCTGGGCGCGGGCCGAGATGTCGGAGAACATGGCCTGGATGCGTTCGAAGCGCTCGTGAATGCGGCGTCCGAAATACTGTATGACGATGCTGGCGATGGGCAGCGGGAGAAACGCGAAAACCGTCAGCTTGGGACTGATGGCGAGCATGAAGCCGAGAGCCCCGGCGGTGAAAACAATGGTGTTGGCCGAGTACATGATGGCCGGGCCGAGCAGCATCCGTACGGCGTTGAGGTCGTTGGTGGCGCGGGCCATGATGTCGCCGGTTCGGTTGCGCTGGTAGTAGGAGTGGGAAAGGCGCTCGAGGTGTGCAAACAGATCGTTGCGCAGATCGAATTCGATGTCGCGGGAGATGCCGATCACTACCCATCGCGTCAGGAACTGGAAGATTCCCTTGATCAGGGCGATGGCGATGATCAGCAGCGAATAAGTGAGCAGTTTCTGGCGGGTGACACCGGAGTGAAGATCGTTGACCGCGCGGCGGAGGACTTGCGGAAAGAAAATCCAGATTCCGTTATTGAATAAGACGCAAAGGCCGCCCCAGACGAGACTGCTGCGATAACGCTTGAGGTAGGGAACTAGGGGGCGTAGATTCTTCGGCACCATGGTCTGATAAAGTGCGGTCTGATAAAGTGCGGTCTGCAAGAGCACGATCTTTGAGATCGCGACTTCCTGTAGATGAGATTGTAGCAGCGGTGGACGTGGATTTTCGGAGTGCGGGTGCGAGGACAACGAAGGCGGCGGTGAGCAGCAGAGCAGTCCAGAGCGACAGCATTCCGGCAGCGAACATCAGTCCCGAGTAGAGCAGGTCGGCGCGTTCCATTCGGTTCGTCCCCCGGTTTGGAAGCCGGAAAAAGCCGGGCGAGGACGGAGGTTGGTGTTCCGTTCCTCACCCGGTATGGAGAGAGACATCAGAGAGAACTTATTCCTCCGGTGGCGGAGCGTGCTTGGCCCTCTCGGCTTCGTGGGCGGCCTGGAGTTGCGCGAGTTTGGCTTTTTGATCGGCCGTCAGAATTTGCATAATTTCGGACTTGATACGGGCATGCTCGACCTGCAGTTGAATCATGGTCTGCGAGTTTTGGGTAGCGAGCGCGGTGGTCTTGCCTTCGTCGAACGGACCGCTGGCCGCAAGAGCGTCCACGGCCTTTTCGTTTTGCCGCATCTGCTGCATTAGCGGCTGGATCGTGGGCTTCTCTTTCTCAAAGACAGCCTTCACTTGGCTCTGCTGATCGCTGGTCAAATCGAGTTGTTTGAGCATGTGGTGAAACTCACCAGGGCCGCCGAAGCCGTGCGGACCTTGCGCAAACAAGGCTGCGACGCCCAGCATCACAACCGCGCCGATAGTGAGAATACGGATACGGGTTGATTTCATTGGAACTCCTTTAGGTCTGTTGGATCTCTTATAGGAGTTCGGGCGCACCCGAACGTCTATGCAAATAAGAACACTGTTCGAGAAAAGATGAGGTAAAGAGTCGGTCAATCGCGGTAAAGTTTTGTAAAGGCGAAAAAGATGCCATTGGCTCTTAGCCTTTAGCTTTTAGCTAAAAGCCAATAGCTAAAAGCGCTTTTTGGACTAATCACAATTCTTTACCGTGTGCGTACCTGCAAAGGTGTTGAATGATTAAGAGAATGGATCACGTATTGGTAGTGGATGACGACGTCGAATTGTGCGGGCTGGTGCAGGAATACCTGACGGCCGAGGGGTTTAGCCTGAAGGCTGTTCATGACGGCGAGCAAGGACTGCAACAGGCGCTGACCGGGGCGTATGCGCTGGTCGTGCTCGACGTTATGCTGCCGGGAATCAACGGCTTCGAAGTGCTGCGGCGGATTCGCAGCGTGTCAAAAACTCCGGTGCTGCTTCTAACCGCGCGCGGCGAGGATGTGGACCGCATCGTGGGCCTGGAAATCGGAGCCGACGATTATCTTCCGAAGCCGTTTAACCCGCGGGAACTGGTGGCGCGAATTCGCGCCATCCTGCGCCGCACGAAGCCGGCTCGAGCAGCGGACGTGGTGCCGGAAACGCTGACCGTGGGCGACGTGGAACTGGATCCGGCGACGCGAAATGTATCGCGAGCGGGGCAACCGGTCGATCTGACTTCTGTCGAATTCAATCTGCTGGAAGTTCTACTTCGCGAGGCGGGACGAGTGGTGACTCGAGAGCGCTTGGTGAATGCCGTCCTCAGCCGGAAGTTCATGCCATTTGATCGCAGCATTGATATGCACGTCAGCAAGGTGCGGCGGAAGTTAGGCGATTCCGAAGAGGACGGGGATCACATCAAGACGATTCGCGGCGTGGGGTATATGTTTGCGCGGCCGGCGGCGAAGGCGAAGAAATAAGGCAAGAACAGGCTTTTAGCTGTTAGCTTTTAGCCAAGGGCTAGCAGCCAAGAGCCAAAAGCTAATCGCTATGAAGAGCCTTTTCCTCAAGATTTTTCTGTCATTCTGGGCGGCGCAGGCACTCGCTGGCGTTTCCGTCGCGGCGCCGAAGCAGGTCAAGCCGCCATTTTCCATCGTCATCAGCACTGAGACACCGACGATAAAGGCGGCCTCAGGACTGTCGATAATGGTTCACATTACGAATATTTCCAATCACGACGTAAACGCAACCAGTGAATATTTTGAGGGGCCCTATGGGTTTATAGACGCTGGCTATGATGAGGAGGTCCGCGACAGCAAAGGTAACTTAGCGAGAAACAAGCAGCCGCCGGGTTTAGAAACCGAGTATGGGGTGGTGAGCGCGAGCGCTCGCTTGAAGACGTTGAAACCCGGCGAAAGCGGAGGCAGCGTTACTGGTGTTAGCCCTCAGTACGACATCAGTCAGCCGGGAGAATATGTCATCCAGTTGTCGAAGCGTATCTCGGACAACCCATAAGGACGGCGTGGTGAAGTCGAACAAGATTACCATCACTGTGACTCCGTAGAAAACAGGCTGTTAGCTCTTAGCTTTTAGCCAAGAGCTAACAGCCAAGAGCGAATCGCTATGAAGAGCCTTTTCCTAAAGATATTCCTGTCGTTCTGGGCGGCCCAGGCATTGTTCCTGGTGCTGGCGATTCTCGCTACGATCGCGCTCAATCCACGGCATGGAATTGAGAGTCAGGCTCCGCAAATTCTTGCCGAGACGGTGAACGCCTACCAGAGCGGCGGGGAGCGCGCCGCTCACGACTATCTCGAAGGAATTTTTCACACGCAGCATGTGCGGGCATTTGTGTTCGATCCGTCGGGTTATGACCTTACCGGACGGCAGGCTCCGCCCTTTATCGAGGATGTCCGGCAGGGTAAGCCGCCGCGTGAGAGCCCACTGCACCACCGCGGGTGGATGGACAATTTTCTGCCCGACCGGATCACGCGGCACGCACTTACGCTGGATGGGAAGCGCTACACGATGGTGCTGGAGCTGCCGCCGGGGCCGCGAGTGTTTTTTGGGCCGCATGAGATCCCAGGGTTGGGAATCGCGATTGCGGTCATTACGTCGGGACTGATGTGCTATCTGCTGGCTTGGTCGATGACGAGTCCTGTGACGCGATTGCGGCAAGCGGCGCAGAGTTTGACGGCGGGCGATTTGACTGCCCGCGCAGGCGCACCAGCGGGCGGCCGTGGCGACGAGTTGACGGAGTTGATGCGCGATTTTGACCGGATGGCGGAACGGATCGAAGGGCTGGTCGATTCGCAAGCGCGTCTGCTGAAGGATGTTTCTCACGAACTGCGCTCTCCGTTGGCACGGCTAAGCGTGGCGCTCGGATTGGCGCGTCAACGGGCCACGCCCGAGGTGGAGAACTCCCTGAACCGCATTGAACTGGAAGCTGATCGGCTGAACCAACTGATCCAGCGGTTGCTGACAATTTCGCGGCTGGAATCTGGGACCGACGGCCTGCATAGGACCCGGTTGTCACTGCGCGAGTTGGTGGAGCAGGTGGCATACGATGCCGAGTACGAATCCGCAGGGCGGGGTTGCCATGTCACTGCTATCGCCGCGACCGATGCGGCGAACACGGCTGAAAACGACTACGACGAATTCCTGGTGGACGGTGATCCGGAACTGCTCCGAAGTGCGGTGGAGAATGTGATAAGGAACGCCACGCGCTATACTGCTGAAGGTACGACGGTGCAGGTGCGACTGGAGCGGCAACCGGCGAACGGCGAAGAAGGCGAAATTGTCATTCAAGTGCTGGATAGCGGCCCCGGCGTTCCCGACCAGGCTTTGCCCAAGATCTTTGAGCCGTTTTATCGACTGGACGATGCGCGCAACCGTCAGACCGGGGGCGCGGGTTTGGGCCTGTCGATTGCGGATCGGGCCATCAGGCTGCACGGCGGGCAACTTCGCGCATCCAACCGCAAAGAGGGTGGGTTGCAGGTGGAAATCCGGATTCCGGCGGGTCCGCCGGTTAAGGGGTTTGCTCTTCCCGCTCATTCCTGATACAAAAATTGATTTCAGGTACAAGCTTCAGTCTCCGTGAAGGTTGGCGAGGATCGCCAGCGGACGGGAAGCGGCGCATCCTTAATCTGCGATAAGCGGCCGATTGGGGAAACGGCGTGTATTCTTAACTCCCAGGGAGTACAGATGTCAAAGAAAATATGTGGTATCGTTGTGTTCGTGGGCATGTGCGCCCTGAGTGTATTGCTGCTCAGCTGCGGCAGTTCCGACTCCCGGCCGGCAGGGACGTTATATGTCGAGACCCAGGGCCTCACCGATCAGGGAACTCCCGGCATCGGATTCAACGTTACTTCTTATGCCATCAATTTAAATAATGGCGGCTTGGCGCTAGTCAGCAACAATTCCAGCACATGCACGATCGCGGCAACTCAGGCCAATAACGCCCCGTGCGGTGCTCCCTTGGACATTTTTCTCGACCCGACGGGCGGGACGGCTTTCGTTCTCAATCAGGGCATTCCATGCATTTATCAGGGTACTCAATGTATTCCGACGTCCGAGGGTCCCGCGACTCCTCCGTCGATTGTTAACTATACGGTGAACTCGGACGGCAGTCTGTCAGCCCCTATTGCGGAGAATTATTACACCTGCCTCAGCGCGACTTTGAGTGGTACCTGTACGCCGCCGCCCGGTACCGGGTATGACACGGCGGTGGCGATGACGCGAGATGCCGCCGGACAATTTTTGTTCGTGATCAATGAGGGTGTATATCCGCAGCCTCCGTCTTGTCCTCTGCTTGCTGCGCCGGCGGCGGATCCAACAGATGCCGGGAATTTTGTGGGTTGTCCCTCGATCTCCGTATTTTCCATGACGCCGGGGAAGACCGGTTTGACACTGGTCAGTCAAAGTTCGACCTATCAGAGCCCGCTTTACCTGAGTAAAATCCCGACCGGACTTTCGGCGATCACGTTTACTCAAGCCACTGTTAGTGGTCAGACCGAGGAAATTCTCTTTGTCACCGAAAACTACGATCTTTGTACGGTTTCGTGCCTTGCGGCGGGTGGGGTTGAGGGCCCAAGGACGCCTAATGACAACGCCGTGAGCGTATACACGGTCAGTTCTTCCGGCATCCTGAGCGAGCAAACTCCGAATTCGCCATATGCTGTTCCCGTCAACAACCCGATCTCGGTGCTCGCGGTCAACACGAGCCCAGTCGGGCAGCCTACCATCGGCGGCGTCTTTGTGTATGTGGGCAACGGTGCTGGACCCGGCGCGGTGACTCCGTTCCAACTCTGCACGGTGCAAGATACAAGTTGCTCCTCGCCGGAGGATGTGACTGAAAACCTGTTGGTTCCGGTGGCCTGTCCACCGCAGCAAACTTGCAGCGCTTCGGCGGGACAGAATCCCGTTGCCATGGTGGTGGATCCGACGAACAATTTTCTTTACGTGGCGAGCAACGGCGGATCAAGCGCGGTCTATGGATTTCGCATGAACACATCGGCGGGCACGTTGACTCCGCTTACTCCCCCGAGTCAGCCGACGGGTTCGCAACCAGTGGGTTTGGCGCTGCAGCCGAGCGTGGGGAATCTGGGCCAGTTTCTCTACGTATCGAACAGTAACTCGGCCAACATAACGGGCTTTGGGCTGAGTACGGTGAACGGAACGATGAGCAGTCCGATTACGGTAGATGCTCCGCCGGGACCGACCGGGATTGCGGTGCACTAGATTGAACATGGAGTCATTGCGGAATCGAACCATTCAGTCATTGAAAACTACTGGGCCTCGGACCTTCAATGATTGAATTCCCCAAGATCAAGTGGGCATCCGAAGAATCAGATAGCCTCCGATGAAGCCGAAGACCAGGTCGGGAGACCAGGCAGCGACCGCTGGGGGAAGCTGACTAAGGTTGCCCATCGCCTCGAACAGACCGTTGATCGTCCAATAGAAGACTCCAATACCGATTGCGGTCGCCACACCCGCCAGTGCGGAACGCTTGCCCGTGGAAATTGCGAACGGAATGGCGAGGACAGCCATGACCAGCGTGATCAGGGGGTAGGCAATCTTCTTTTGCAGTTGCACGCGTAAGCGCACTACGTCGAAGCCGCTCTCCTCCAGATCGTGAATGTAGCGGCGCAGTTCGTCGTAGCTCATTTCCGAGGACTGCTTGATTTCTTTTTTGAAGTAGGCCGGCGCCTCGGACAGTTCGGGGTAAGTGGCGACATCGAATTTACGATAACTATCGATGGCGGAGCCGTTCAAACTGCGCTCCCATCCCTGCTCATAAACCCACCGGTGCATCTGGTCTGACCAATGGGCGCGGTCAGCGGAAATGCGGTGTGTGATCTGGAAAGTATGCGGATCGAACTGAAATACGGAGACACCGCCGAAGACATCGCGGTCGGGATCGAAGAATTGATAGTAATAAATGTCGGAGTGTTGGCCAAAGATCCACTTGCGATCGGGGCGGAGATAAGTTTGCGCGGGCTTGCCCTTGATCTCGTTGCGGAGCGCGTCCTGCCGTTTGTTGGTGTACGGGAGATAGAGTTGGTCCGAGAGGAAGAGCACGCCGGCGACGAGCATGGAAGCGATCAGAACAGGGAAAACGATGCGATAAAGACTGATGCCAGTGGCCTTGATCGCTGTGATTTCATTCGAACGTTGCAACAGGCCGAACGTGATCAGAACAGCCAGTAGCATGCTCAGAGGCGTGGTGGTGTAAAGAAGGTATGGCGCCACATTGAGCAAGTATTCACCCACCGTGAGCGGCGAGACCTGATTCCGCAGAATGTCGCTGAGCAACTCGAATAGAGTGAAAACCAGCAAGAGCAGCAGGAAAGCAGCGACGATCATGGAGAGATAGAGTGCAAATCCACGCAGCACATAATCGTCGAGGATGGTTGGAAAATGAAGATTGAACAAGCGACGGCGCCGGGGCTCGCGACGGGACCGGCGGGATGACCCCCCGTTCTGTGACAAAGCGGGCGACGACGAAGAGGCACCAAACCAGGGAACTCTCAACCATGAAGTCCCAAACCAGGAGCGGAGGGCCGTCAGTTCGATCGGGCGGCGCTCCGATTGCCAGAGAAGAAAAATTCCTCCCATAAGAAATACAAAGTCCGCAAGCCAAACGCCGGCAGCCGGGGAGAGACGCCCCTGACGCGCGAAAGACACTCCGATCAAAGAAAGCGAATAGTAGAGGAATACCAGGAGAATGGTCAGGACAAACCCACTGGACTTGCCACCCTTCTTCGAGGAGAGACCCAGCGGAATTCCGACCAAGGCGAGTACGACGCAAGCAGTCGGTAGCGAAAGACGGCGATGGTATTCGATCAAGTTCCAGCGACGGGTGACGGGGTCGGCGGTGCGCGCGGCGCGGAGGAGTTCGGAAAACTTGATCTCACCGAGCGATGTGGGCTCGTGTTCCTGGCTGTTTTGTCCGGTTGGAACCTGGATCGGGATATCCGTGGTCTGGAAAGTGGAAATCTGGTACTGGTCGGGATTCTTAGGATCGGTTTCGTGCGTAGAACCGTTGATTAGATGCAAGTCCAGAGTATCGGTCCCTTGGTTGACCAGTTGACCCTGGCGCGCGAGGCTGATGCGCGGGGCGGATGGATCAGTCAAATCGGCGAGGAACACGCCTTTCCATAGGGCTCCGCCAGACATGGCCTTCGCGTCTTGCACATAGAGGATGCTCTTCGGAAACCCTTCGTAAAACACGCGGGGCTGAACTTCAAAGGATGCTTGCGAGGACTTGAGATTGTCCTGGAGTTGGCCCAAGGCGGCAAGCGAACGGGGCGCCAGATAGACGCTATTGCCGAGAGCGAGCAACCATGCGACGAAGACAAAGATAGAGATCACGCGCAAGAAGGTCCACACGCCGAGGCCGCTGGCGCGCATGGCGGTGATTTCGCTGTCCGCAGCCAGACGGCTGAGTCCGATGAGAATGCCGACGAGCACGCCCATGGGAATCGTGTAGGTGAGCGCAACCGGGACGGTGAAGAAAAAGACCTCGGCGATGCTGGGCAGTGGAGCGCTGTTGCGGACTACGAGTTCAAGGATGCGTCCGAGGTCGCGGGTGAAAAGGACAAAAGTAAAAACGCTCGCGCCGATCAGCGCGTGGGAGTTTCAAGTACAAGACGGCTGGGTTTCAATTACCAGATTGCCCGATTTTAAAAATTACAATATTCTCCACGCTACGCTTTTCTTAGGAACAGGGCTGCCAGCGGGGGCAGCGTGAGGCGCAGAGAATAAGGCCGGCCGTGAGTTTGTTCGGGGAGAGCCTCGGTGCCTCCCATGTTGCCGGAGCCACTGCCGCCATAATCGAGAGCGTCGCTATTTAGAATTTCTTTCCAATAGCCGCCCACGGGCACGCCCACCATGTATCCCACCCGCGGTACAGGAGTGAAGTTGCACGCAATGAGTATCGGGTTCTCGCCTTCCTGACCTTTGCGCAGCAGCGAGATAACGCTCATGGGCGCGTCATTGCAATCCACCCATTCAAATCCCCGAGGATCGTTATCGAACCAGTGCAGAGGAGATTCGCTGCGATAGACGCGGTTGAGTTGCTGGACCCAGTTCATGAGACCGCTATGCACCGGATACTGCAACACGTCCCAGTCCAGGCTGCGATCGTGCGACCACTCGCTAACCTGTCCGAACTCGTTGCCCATAAAGAGCAGTTTCTTTCCGGGCTGTGCGAACATGTAGGCGAAGAGCAGGCGCAAATTGGCGAATTTCTGCCACTCATCGCCGGGCATCTTGCCGATCAGAGAACCTTTTCCGTGAACGACCTCATCGTGGCTGAGCGGGAGGACGAAATTTTCCTGGAAGGAATACAGCATGCGAAACGTCAGCTTATTGTGGTGATACTGGCGATGAATTGGGTCCTGGCTGAAATACTGAAGCGTGTCGTGCATCCAACCCATGTCCCACTTCAGGCCGAATCCCAAACCGCCGAGATGAGTGGGACGCGAAACCATCGGATAGGAAGTTGATTCTTCAGCATAGGTCTGAATGTCGGGATGCTCTTTGTAGGCTTCGAGATTGAAGCGCCGCAGAAAGTCGATGGCCTCCAGATTCTCGCGTCCTCCATACTTGTTGGGAATCCACTCCCCCTCTTTGCGCGAGTAGTCGAGGTAGAGCATCGAAGCAACCGCGTCTACGCGGAGGCCATCGATGTGATACTTGTCGAGCCAGAACATGGCGCTCGACGTCAGGAAGCTGCGAACTTCACTGCGACCGTAGTTGAAGATGAAGGTTTTCCAATCGGGATGGAAGCCCTGGCGCGCGTCGGAGTGCTCGAACAGATGGGTGCCATCAAAAAAGGCGAGTCCGTGGCCATCGGAAGGAAAATGCGACGGGACCCAGTCGAGAATGACGGCAATGCCTTGCTGGTGCAGGTAATCCACGAGGAACATGAAGTCCTGCGGCGTGCCGTAACGCGCCGTGGGAGAAAAATAACCGGTAGTCTGATAACCCCAGGAACCGTAGAAAGGATGCTCCATGATGGGGAGAAGTTCGACGTGGGTGAAGCCAAGTTTATTCACGTGGTCGGCCAATCGGGGCGCGATCTCGCGATAGGTGAGGGAACGATTCTCTTCTTCGGGTACGCGCATCCACGAGCCGAGGTGAACTTCATAGATCGACATGGGCGCGTGCAGCGAATTGGCGTCGGCGCGTTTTTCCAGAAAGGCCGTATCGTTCCAGGAGTAGTCGAGATTCCAGACTATGGACGCCGTTTTCGGCGGATTCTCCGCGAAAAGTCCTACCGGGTCGGTTTTTTCAATCTGATAGCCGAGTTGGGTGGAGTCGATGTGGAACTTGTATAGCGTGCCCTTGCCGATGCCTGCGATAAAACCTTCCCAGATTCCAGACGAACCGCGCGGCTGGAGCTGATGCGATTGCGGGTTCCAACCGTTGAAATCTCCGATCACCGACACGTGGCGAGCGTTGGGCGCCCAGACACCGAAAACCGTACCCTTGGTCCCCTTGGATTCCACGAGGTGCGCCCCCATCTTCTCGTAAATGTGATAGTGGCTGCCCTCGTTGAATAAATAAAAATCTTCGGCGGTCAGCAGGGAAACGTCGTAGCGAACCGGAGATAATTGCTGGGTGGGGGGTGTAGTTGGCATAGTCTCCACTTCCGGTCCAGTGTAGTCCAAAGCGGAGCGACCGGTTGTGTGTGAGGGCGTTGCCGCCCCGGCACCACACTAACTCCACTAGCGAAGCTTTTCTTTCTGTGCGTCGCGCTTCGCCCGCGCCCAACCCTCTTTGACACTTTGCCGCGCGCGACCGAGGGCCAGCGCATCCGCCGGAACGTCTTCTGTAATGCAGCTTGCAGCCGCGACGTAGGCTCCACGGCCGATTCTTACGGGTGCCACGAGCGTCGAATCACTGCCGACGAACACGCCATCTTCGACCACGGTTTGATGCTTATTCACCCCATCGTAGTTGCAGGTTATCGTGCCCGCCCCAATGTTGACGCCTTCGCCGATTTCCGCGTCGCCGAGATAGCTCAGGTGGTTTGCCTTGGAGCCTTTGCCGAGTTTGATTTTCTTGGTCTCGACGAAGTTTCCCAGGTGCGCGCCTTCCCCCACTTCACTTCCCGGGCGCATATGGGTGTAGGGACCAAGGACGGCGTCCGCGGCCACGCGCGAGTCTTCCATGATCGTCCCCGGCTTCACCGTAACGCGGTCGCCAAGGATTGAATTCCCGATCACGCTATAGGAGCGGATGCGGCAACCCTCGCCAATGGTGGTTTTACCAAGCAACTGCACGAAGGGTTCAATTACGGTATCGGTGCCCACTTCCACGTCGCTGTCGATCACACAGGTGTGCGGGTAGAAAATTGTCACGCCAGCGTCCAGCAATGCGCGGCACTTGGCCAGGCGCAGGCGCGCATCCAGCATCATCATTTCGGCGCGGGTGTTGCTGCCAAGCACTTCGCCCGCATCTTCAGTTTTGATGGCCACCACTTTTGTGTTCGCACGGTGAAACACTCCCGCCATATCCGTGAGGTAGTACTCGCCGTGCGCATTCGCGGTGGAAAGACGGTCGATATGCTCATAAAGGGCGGGTATAGCAAACGCATAGAAGCCCGAGTTGATCTCGCGGATTCTCTTTTCCTTCGCGGTCGCGGCCTTCTCTTCCACGATGGCCTGAACTTCTGCGCGCGTGCCTTTGCGAATCACCCTTCCATATCCGTAAGGATTATCGAGATCGGCGCTGAGCACCGTCATGGCTGCTTTCTGAGCGCTATGGAACTCGCTGAGATTCCGAATGGTTTCAGCGGTGATCATCGGAGCGTCGCCGGAAAGTACGATGACCTGGTCGTATCCCGAGAGTGCTTCGCGCGCCATCATGATTGCGTGTCCCGTACCGCGTTGTTCGGCTTGCAGAACGAAGTTGACGCCGGTGCCGGCCATTGCCGTGCGAACGCGCTCCGCCTCATGCCCGACGATTACGAAGACGTCTCGCGCGGGGACAACCTTGAGCGCCGTGGCAATCACGTATGCCAGGATCGGCTTGCCGCCGACTTCATGCAGAACCTTAGGGTGCTTCGACTTGAGTCGCGTACCCTTGCCCGCCGCCATGATCGCGATGGCGATGCGCGATGGTTGCCGGCCGGATGGGGAAGACTTCGAGTTAGCCTTCATCTTTGTTTCACGTGATTTTGGCATGCTTAGTCAATATACCGCGAAGACGGGTAGAGGATCGGCTGCCGCGTCTCGCTCTGCGCAGGGAACCCTCAGCGGGGCTCTGATCTGTCCCATTTCGGCATCACTACAGCGAGGCCCTGACGCGAAAGCAACGTGGCGCGAAAGTAAGCTATGAAGTTCGGATGGTCTGGCGGTCTGGCGCTTGCGCCATCAACGCCATCAGGTCGTGCGCGACACGTTCGGTGGCGTGCCGCGCCACGTCACCCTCGTCCAGATAATCTCCCAGCAACGGGCACACGCCCAGCTTCTCGATCGCCTCCAGATCGTTCACGATTTGCGAGGCTCCTTCGAGAGCGTACTTGGCCTTTAGCTCCGGCGATGCTGCCTTGCGATTGATCAGAGCGTAGTCGAATAACTGCACGCCAGCGTGGCCATTGAGGGCGCGGATGTGATCCGCCGCGGTTAAACCTAGGCTTTCATTGGCCTGCGTCATGAGGTTGCAGACAAAGACCTTGATCGCAGGCGAGTCCAGAATCGCCGCGGCGATCCCGTGCACCAGCAAGTTCGGAATCAGGCTGGTGAACAGCGATCCGGGGCCGATAGTGATCAGGTCGGCATGGGCAATGGCGTCGAGTGTCTGGGGAAGCGGTCCGACATCCGGGGGCACCAGAAACAACTCCCGAATTTTGCCCTTGCTAGCCGTGATCCGCGTTTCGCCGCGCACACGTGTCCCGTCTTCGAGCAACGCTTCCAATTCCACGCTCGACATGGTTGCGGGGTAGATACGGCCGCGCGTGAGCAGAATTTCCGAAGACAGACGTACGGCCTCCGCGAAGTCTCCTGTGATCGAAGTCAGAGCGGCCAGAAAGAGGTTTCCGAAACTGTGGCCTTCGAGGCCAGAGCCTTTTTCAAACCGATGCTGGAATAGCCGTGAGAGCAGGGCTTCGTCTTCGGATAGCGCGACGATGCAATTGCGCACATCGCCGGGCGCAAGCATGTTGAACTCTTTGCGTAGACGGCCGCTCGACCCGCCATCGTCGCTGACCGTTACAACACCGCACAATTCACGAATCGTGGGTTGACCGGAAACGGCCAGTGCCGGCGTCATGACGTAACGCTTTAGACCTTTCAGCAGCGTGGAAAGGCCAGTGCCGCCACCGATCGCGACTACGCGCAGCTCGGGGCCAGTGTGTCCGGTATCGGAAGAATTGGTGCGCATAGGGACTGCAGAAGTCAGAGGTAGATGGCAGAAGCGAAATCTAGGTCCGCACTGAATCTAACCGCTGCTATCTGACCTCTCACTTTTGGCCTTCAATTAATAGGCGCTGGCTTCTTCTTCCTGCGGTTCCGCTTCGGCGCCCGGATCCGGATAGAGCAGTTCGGTGAAGCGAGGGTCCTCCGCCAGATTTTGGAAGTCGGTGTCGTTCCTTGCCTGGAAGCGCAGGGACGGTTTCGCCTTAATCGCGTCGTTGAGCGCGGTGAGCGACTCTTCGACGTGACCCGTCAGACAATGCAGTGCGGCCAATCCGTAGAGAACGAATTCCGCCTTCGGATTCTGCTTCAAGAGTTTGTCGAGATGCTCGCGCGCCGTCACGTAGTCCCCGACGTTCATGAGCGACACGGCGTAGTCGTAATGCTCTTCTGTCGTTTTGAACTGCAACGCGAGGGTTTCGAGATGCTTATCGCAGGTGAGGATGTGCACCTGGGCACGGTCAACCAGTGACTTATTTGGCCCGCTCAGGACTTTTTGCAGGTGGCCTTTCGCCTTTTCGAATTTGTGCTCCTGCAAGGCGCGGAGCCCGGACTCGTAGCTCTGCACTGCTTGTGTGTGTCGTGGATCTTCGACCGCATGCTTCTTGGGGGTTATCTTCAGTGGCATCGAACCGCCTTTAGTTCAGAATTGAAAATGTAATTTTATCGCCAGCGCAGAGGCGAAGAAAAACCTCTTTCCGTGCCTTCTGGTTTATGTTGCGGCATCTTCACTCAATTGATGTTAGCCGCTGTCGTCAGATCGACCAGCTTCCAGTCTCCCTTGATAATGCCTGCGCGGATTTCTCGTGCCGTCTTGTGCTGCTTGTAGATGGTGTAAGTGTAATAAAGCTCTTTCAGGCAGGTTCCGCACTCGGCACCATGCGTGCCGGAAAAACAACTGTGTAGGCTGGTGTGCCCCATGCTGCGGTCACAGTAGCAGTAACACGGCTGCTGATAGAGAACTTTGGGAATCTTCGCCGCCAATTCATAGGCGTGGGTTTGATACGGAAACTGTGCGTTCGCTCCCCAGAGCTGATCCTTCGTCAAAATCGGCGGAAGCTTGGTACCCGCGGAGGGAGGCGCTGCATTGAAATGCGGCACTCCCGGATCGTCCTCAGATTGCAACCACGGCGTCGACAGCATCGCGACCATTAGGAACAGCAATGTTGACGCTAGACCCCGTTTACGCATGCCTATCAACCTCAGTCCCCTATTTTACCTGAACGCACGGGATTGGGGATTACCGGCTGAGTGCGAGAGCGCTTCTAAACACTCATAAGGGTCTTGTCATCCCGAGCGAAGCGAGGGATCTGCATCTTGCAGCGACCTGCAGATCCCTCGCTTTGCTTGGGAACTTTGAACCCTACCCCAGCCTCTCAAAGAACAGACAGATTGTCTCAATTCCGTGATGGAAGTTCGGGATGTGGAACTTCTCGTTCGGAGCATGCAGGTTGTCATCGGGAAGTCCGAAGCCCATCATGACCGAGGGAATCTTCAGCACGTCCTGAAAATCGGTCACGATCGGAATCGAACCGCCGGAGCGAATGAACACGGTTTCTTTCTTGAAGGTGTCGTGCAGGGCCTCCTTCGCCGCTTCGATGAAGCGGTTGTCGGTGCCCACCACGGATGCCGGTCCCTTGCTCCAAACCTTGATCTTGATATCGATGCCCTTGGGCGTGTTTTTCTTGACGAACGCCGTGTAGCGCTTGAGGATGTCGTCGGGGTCCTGGTTCGGCACCAGGCGCATGGAAACCTTGGCCGACGCTTTTGCCGGAATCACCGTCTTCGCACCCACAGCGACAAAACCGCCGGGCATACCGTGCACCTCCAGGGTCGGACGCGCCCAGGTCCGGTAGAGTACTGAAAATCCGGGCTCGCCGGTCAGCACCTTGGAGCCGACTTCGGTTTTGCGATAGTGCTCTTC